>DASTCT010000132.1:0-79379 GCA_035710845.1 Candidatus Angelobacter sp. | reverse complement strand
GGAATTGAAGCTTGCGGCCCAGGTAGCCGCCGAACGTGTGATCAAGACCGGAATGCCTTACTCTTTCGCGCCCATGTCTTCGCGCGAGCGCCGGTTGATCCACTTGGCTTTCCGCGATCACGGCACGCTCACAACGCAGAGTGAAGGCGAAGGCGGCCGCCGCTACGTTGTTCTCTATCCCAAGGACTATAAGCCTGCTCGCCCGGCGCGGCGGTAAATCAGCGCTTGGCCACTAGCTCTTGGCTTTTTGGCGCAGTGATTGAAGCCCTGAAGGTGCGGAAATGATTGAGCCCAGACCGTCAGGTCTGGTGAGCCCGAAAAGAAAAACAAAGCCCCGTTAGCGGTTAGGGCGACACATGTCATGTGCCGCGCTGAGAAAACCTCCTCCCGGTCGAGATCCGATCCTCTTTCCCGACCTCTCATTCACCATCGATCTGAACGGCGAGCTACCGTTAAGCTTCCTCTCGCGCTGGCGATGCCGCCAGCTCATTTCACCCCCAAATCTGGATTCCACATTCCGTGCCCCTTGCGCACCGCGATCATCTCTCCAATGTGGTAGGCGTTGTGCTCCGCTATGCGAGCAACCAGCGGAGCAAGCCTCGCCAGGGCCGCGTCATTCGCTTTTTCTA
The DNA here is from genome assembly GCA_035710845.1 of Candidatus Angelobacter sp. GTDB lineage: Bacteria > Acidobacteriota > Terriglobia > Terriglobales > Acidobacteriaceae > Angelobacter. The sequence continues at coordinate 78,750 of DASTCT010000132.1, read as the reverse complement.
CCGTCTGCTCCCATTCATTCATCACGCTGTCGAACTGCTTGAGCGCGGCGTCCCACTGTTTGGGCTCAAACTTGAAGGTGTTGCTGTTGTCGTTGCCCTCCGGTCCCGGCGGATGCTGGCCTTTGAAAGCCGCAAGGTTGGTGGAGTTCCAGAAGTTCAGGTGCTGGAGCAGTTGGCCCACGGAATGGTTCTTTCCATCGGACCAGGCCGCCTGTTCCGGCGTCAGGTCGGCGACCGCTTCTTTCTCAGAAACAAACCAGTTCTTCTGGTTATGGGTTTCCTGCAGTTGCGTCAGCAGAAACTTCCTAAGATCAGCAGGCGCCTTTTGCGTCCCGCTTTGTTGCGCCACGGCGCCCACGGAGAAAAACAAGACCAACCACAACATCCAGTTCTTCATGCAATTTTGTCCTTTCGAGTAGATGGAAGCGACATCCGACCGCATCGCATCCCAAGCCTGGAGCATCCGGTCTATCCGTCCTTTGCTTAGACTCTGAGTTTCACGCGAAGTCAACCTTGCCGGCCTTGTTTGCCCGAGGTTTTCAATCTGCATAGATCAGTTCAATCAGGGTCATCAGTGGTATGGTTTCCCTGAGCCAAAAGCCAAGAACCAAAAGCCAAAAGCCAAACTTCAGCTATCATGTGCTGGAACTGATACCACTTCTGTCCGGGAAGGATTTTTATGTCGACGACTGTAGCCATGATTGGAGAAGTCCCCATTTTTGGCCTGCTGGATGATGAAGAGCGCGAAGCGCTGGCGCAGATGATGAGCAGCCGCGAATTCAAACAGGACGAAACCGTTTTTCATTATGGCGATCACGGCGGCGAGCTCTTTATTCTCCGCACCGGGCGGGTTGAGCTTTTTGTCGAAAGCATTGAGGGCGAGAAGCTTGTCCTCTCGGAAATTGAGCAGGGCGACGTGATTGGCGAGCTTTCTTTTCTCGATGGCGGCCCCAGAACAGCCACAGCGGTCGCGCGGGAAGATACGCAGATGCTCGTTCTGGATCGTGAGCGCCTGCTCGATTTCATCGATAAGCATCCTCACGCCGCCATGGACGTGCTCACCGTGATTGGCCGCCGCCTTCGCGCCACGGATGAGCTGCTGCGCACCCAGGTCTCCCGCAATCCCAACGTGGAAGAACAGGAATTGCTGACCTTTGGCCAGCGCGTCGCGGATAAAGTAGCGTCATTCGGCGGTTCGTGGACTTTCATTATTATCTTCGGCGTAATTCTGGCAATATGGGTCATTCTCAATTCCAGCGCGTTGCTGGCCAAGCACTTTGACCCGTATCCGTATATCCTCTTGAACTTGTTTTTATCGATGATCGCTTCTGTGCAGGCGCCGGTAATCATGATGTCGCAGAACCGCCAAGCCGCTAAAGACCGGCTGAAATCCGATCTGGATTATGACGTCAACCTGAAAGCCGAACTGGAAGTGGCGCATCTCCATCGTAAAGTCGATCATATTTATGAGCGGCTGGAAGAACACTGGGCCAAGCTGGAAAGAGGAAAATAGTTGTTAGCTGCTTATGAAAATCCCGAACCTGCGACCACAATGGTTCGTAATCTTGGAATCGCAATGGAGCAGGTGAAGGATCGCTATCGTTGCGGGAATGTGAAAGCCCATGATTTTCCTGGCAGTTTGTGCAAGCGCAGTCCAATGAGAACAGCGTAATTATATGGATCTCTCCCCATTCGCTTCGCTCAGGGTTGGGATTGCAGAAAAGGCTAATGGCTAAAAGCTAATGGCTGTTTTTCTCGACGACACCATCGTTGCCATTGCCACACCGCCCGGACGCGGCGGCATTGGAGTGGTGCGGCTCGCCGGCCCTGAAGCGCGGGCAATCGCATGCTCCATGTTGCAGCTGAAGCATGAACTCGCAGCCGGCCGCGCGATTTTTGGTGAAGTAGTTGAGCCAGCGAGCGGCGAGCGCATTGATGAAGCCGTGGTCACCTACTTTGCCAAGCCACACTCTTACACCGCCGATGATGTGGTTGAGATCTCTGCTCACGGAGCGCCGGTGGTTTTGCGCCACATTGTTGAGCTTGCCATCTCTCGCGGCGTGCGCCTGGCCGAGCCCGGCGAATTCACCATGCGCGCCTTCCTGAATGGCCGCATTGATCTCACGCAGGCAGAAGCGGTTCGCGATCTGATTGAGTCGCAGACGCTGTATCAGGCCAAAGTTGCGGCCCAGCAGCTTGAAGGTGCGCTTTCCAAACGCCTTCAGCCAATCAAGAAGAAGTTGGTAGAGCTGATCGCGGTCATGGAAGCCGGAATCGACTTTGCTGAAGATGATGTGGCCGTGCTTCCGTCGGAAGAAATCGTCTCGCGCATCAACGAAGTGCAAGCACCGCTGGAGCAACTGCGCGCGTCTTTTGCTTACGGCAAGATCGTGCATGAAGGTTTGACTCTCGCGATTGTTGGCCGTCCGAACGTTGGCAAGTCAAGCCTGTTTAACCAGCTGGTGGAGCGTGAGCGCGCGATTGTGACCGCAACGCCCGGCACTACGCGCGACCTGGTTACTGAAACTGTCTCGCTCGGCGGCATTCCCATTAAGCTGATCGATACTGCCGGAATCCGGCACTCAACAGACGAAGCTGAGAGCATCGGTATCCGCAAATCGTACGAAGCGTTGAGCGAGGCCGATCTGGTTCTGGTGGTGCTCGATAGCACACAGGAAATCTCTTCAGAAGACAAGGAGCTTCTGCGAATCTGCGTGAACGGCCGGGGGCTGGCCGTCGCCAATAAAACAGACCTTGCTCCCGATAGCGTTAAGATCCTTAGGGAATCTCCTAAAACGTATAAGACTTCGGCGATCACGGGCGAGGGCATTGACGCACTACGCCAGGCGATTTTGGAAGAAGTTTCTGGACGCTCCGGTGGAGAGCAAGAGACGGGTTTTCTTACCAACGTTCGCCATCAGCGCCTGGTGGAAGAATCGCTCAACGGCCTGGAAGCAGCCACACGCGCCGTGGAGCACAAGATTCCGCACGAGATGATTATGCTCGATCTCTATGGAGCGCTGCGACCTCTGGATGCCATCACGGGCGAGACGACCACTGACGATATCCTGAACTTGATCTTCAGCAGCTTTTGTATTGGAAAATAGCGGACTAAATCCCAACCAATTACCGCGTCAGAACAGCCACGCTTAAAATTCCCCCAATATCATCAGGATCATCGCGGCCCTTTTGAAATGAGGCTCCCGGTTGTTTGGCATAGGTGTTGGCCAGGCGTAATTCCTTCACAGTAAAGTAGCGAGTGCCATCAGCGCCTATGTGTTCGTCATAGGTTATGCCGGTCAGGTAGTAAGGATGCCCTTGCCACAGGAGCAGAGAAACCTGCTGCTGCCTCAAGCTGGCAATCACCGCATCAACGTTCACCGGTGCGCCGGGAACAAAGCGCGACTCAAGCCGTACATGACGCCCATCATCCAGCACAAATTCTCTGTTCACTGCCTGGGTCAGCGTTTCCATGCTCGGCAGCTTGTCCAGGCAGAGTTCACCGCCGCTCATACGCATGACCCAAAAGTTTTGGTCTAACGCTACGTTCTGTTTTGCCAGCATGGTCTCTACACCCGCGGCCAGCGCCCAGTTTTCGCAGTCCTGCTTTGCGGTGACCAGCTTTACATCAGAGGCGAGATCAACAGTCTGGTCAGGTTTAACGTAATAAGTTTGTGTTTTTTGATCGGCTGCATGAAGAGAGAGCGACAGAAGCGCACAAAAGATTACGGTTTGCTGCAGCCTGCGCATATTCAACCCAAGTGTAACCGGCTTTGGGCTGGATCAATGTCCGGCAAAAGCCCGGGTTCTTACTTTGCCAATGCCGCCATGGCCTTGCGAAAAAGACTGTCAAAACTCTCAGATGAGACGTTGCCCAGCCGCGCCAGCGCTTTCTCTGCCATTCCGCGCTGGTAGCCCAGGTTGACGAGCGCGGAGATAACGTCCTCTTCCACGGGTGAAACTGCAGGCGCCGTTTCAGCCGCGATGCCGAATGCATCGAGCTTATCGCGCAGTTCCAGAACCATGCGCTCAGCCGTCTTCTTGCCGATTCCGGGAATGCGCGTCAGCGCCGCAACATTGTTGCCTTTAATGGCTGCCACCATCGCATCTGCCGACATGCCGCTCAGGATGGTGATGGCCAGTTTTGGCCCAATCCCGCTTACGCTCAGCAGTTTTTCAAAAAGCTGTTTCTCCTGGACCCGCAGAAAGCCAAACAGCGCTAAGGCATCTTCCCGCACATGAGTATAGATAAAGAAAGAAACCTCAGCATTCAACGCCGGCAGCTCAGAGAATGTAGGAACGCTGATAGTGACGTCATAACCCACGCCGCCAGCCTCTACGATGGCCTGGTTCGGGTGCTTGGAGATCAATTTGCCACGAAGGTGTGCGATCATTGCTAGGGCCGCCTTCCAGTCTCGCTAGCAGCTTTTAAAACCGATGCTAACTGATTCGCAATCAGACTCTTTAAAAGCCTTTCCAACTCGTCGACATCAATTTGTCCGTTGGCAAAAGCCATATCAGCTGCTTCAAGGGCTACATAATACGGTGACTTGTTGCGCGATATTTTGGTCCGGTATGGTAACGGTTCCAGGGAGTCTCTCTCCCAAACGTGTACAGAGAACCAAATAGGACAAAGCTCTTGATGTGCGTCCATTGCCATCAGCGAATGGATGAATCCAATTTAATCGCCATATTACGTAGGCTGCGAGATGAATGGCAGATTTTCTCAGTTCTCGTTGACATAATCGCAAAGCTCTTCGATCCTTTCAGGAATCAGATAGGCTCCAACAGGCTGGTGCTTGCTTCCTTCGATTCTTATCTCGGAGGGCCGGTAATTCCCTGCATAAGCGCTTATTCCGTCCAGCGCAATTCGGTTTAACTGAAGAATCAAAGAAGGACGAAGCCTGAAGGTACGGCCCGAGTTTAACCAGTGCTCTATTGCTTCAATAACAAAATCGAACTGCTTTAGGCCGTTGCGAGCTTCTCTTTTAGCTTTTTCATCCGGGTCAGAAATCAGTTCAGCGTCAAACGCCTTACTGTGACGCTCTTCTTCCGGGCTCATTCAGAGTTTCTCTCCAGAAGATCGGCCTCTTCGTCAATGGTTTGTCTTGTTATTCTTGGGTTTTCAATCTTGGTATTTCCATAGGCAAAGCTGCGGCGTTGTTCCTCCTGTTGAGCGGCTGTAAATTCTGACTTTTTTGCAGCTTCGAGTAGTTGATCAAGATCGTCGCTCATTGTCAGGCTCCTTGAAAAATAACTTTAGCAAACAAAGGTATCGATCGTTAAAGAGAAAGTGGTCTAGCTTTTACGCCGATATCGAACATCAAACTGAAAGCCCGGATTTGGCGGGAAGAGTTCCGCGATCTTTTTCAGGCGTTCAGCCAGAGCTGAGGGGGCCAGCAGCGGATATTCGCGCTCACGCAGCTCGTAATAATCCACATCGAGGCAAAGCGAGAGCAGATAAATGGCAATTGAATCAGAGAACGTCGCTGCCAGATAGTCAGATTTAATCTTTTCGTCCACCCGGCCCGCGCTCAATGACTGTACCTGCTTGCGAAACTCATGGGCGTCAAAGCTGGTTTCTCCACGGACGTTCTTCACTGCCTGAGCCCACGCCAGCTCTGCAAATTCGGGGGAAATACCGGCCTTATCTACAAACGCGTGGCCCACGTTGATATAGAACTCAAAAGCAATAGCAAAGCGCTCTTCCAGCAGCCGTGTAGAGATGAAAACGCATTGAGCGTTACCGGAATCAATGTTGCGGTGGCAAAGTGCGCCTTCCATTGGAGGGCCATCAAAGCGCTCGGCCACCAGAGTCTTGTCGCCATCGCCAATGGCAAGCGGCACAAAGTAGAAGGCCTTGCGATCCAGCGCGGCAGCAATAGTGCGGGGCACCGCGCCCACAATCCGCTCCAGATCATCCGAGGGAAGCATGATCTCGCCGGCGGTGGTATAGCAGATGCCGTTGGGCGCCTGGTTCACCCGCGCTTCGCGAATGATGTCATGGACGCTCCGGAGTTGTGCATTGACTGCCTGACTCACGTTATTATTCTAACGTACGGCGGATTTATCCAATCCCTATGTGGTCCTTATGAAGAAATTCTTTTTAAGTGCCGGAATTGGCCTCTTTTCCGGCGTGATTACTTTCTTTCTCTCGGTTGCCTTCCTGTGCATCGCCCTATTGGTCTTTAGAGAAGCAAGCCACACCCTGCCGGATATGACACTGGCTTACAAAGCCGCGGTCCCGGTAGCCATTTTGGGAGCGATTTGCGGCTTTATGATCTCCCTGTTTCGTGTTGGCCGATCAAGAATTGCCCAGTGATCTCAGGACAAAAAGGACTGCGTGGGCTTTGGCGGAGCTTCATCGTGTGGCGATGAACCTCAGTTGGCAAAATAGAAAGCGCCCACTACCAAATATCCCGGTCCGATATTGTGGGCTTCTGTCCAATCACCAGGTTCAACCTAAACAAATCTTCACAACCTATTGTTTGACCCTGCTGCTCTCCGCATATAAACTGCTCTGCCCGCAGTCTGCTTAAATCCACCAAGGAGAAAAAATGCCCAGCTTAAAGCGTCTGATTTCGTGTTTCGCGATTGTCACTCTGGCCGGCGCTCTATATTGCAGCGCGCAAGAGAAGGCTGATCTGGAAATGATCGGCAAGATCCGCAACGAAGGTTTTCATAATTCAAAGATCATGGAGATTGCCAGCGGACTGATGGACCAGATTGGCCAGCGCCTGACCGGCTCACCCAATGTGAAAAAAGCGAACGAATGGACGCGCGACGAGTTAAAGGAATTTGGCCTGGTGAATGCTCATCTTGAGCCCTGGGGGCCTTTTGGCCGCGGCTGGTCCAATGAATATTGCAACGTGCGCATGGTCTCCCCGGATATCTCCACGCTCATTGCTTATCCAAAGGCTTGGACGCCGGGAACGGACGGCACCGTCAAAGGCGAGGTAGTGAGGGTCAACATTCGCGGGCCGCAGGACCTGGCAAAGTATCGCGGCAAGCTGGCAGGAAAGATTGTGCTTGCGGGCGACGATCCGGAGATCAAGCCTTCCGTTGAGCCGCTTTCAGAGCGGTACACAGACAAATCACTGGCGGATATTGAGAACTATCAGATTCCCGGCGAGCGCAACGATCCCCGCATTCGTGAATTTCAACTGCGTGCGCGCTTCCAGCGCCAGCTCAACAAATTTTACGAAGAAGAAAAAGTTCTGGCCGTAATTGACCACAGCCGCGGCGCAATTGGCGGCGGTACAGTGTTTGTCCAGCAGGGCGGCTCTTACAAAGAGGGCCAGACTGTGGGCACTCCGCAAATCACGCTGGCCACTGAGCACTGGACCCGCATTGCGCGCATTCTGGCGGCCAAGAAAGACGTTGAACTGGAGCTGAACGTGAAAAACACCTTTTACGATGGCCCGGATTCAATGAACCAGAATGACACCATCGCAGAGATCCCGGGCACCGATAAGAAAGATGAAGTGGTGATGCTGGGCGCGCACCTTGATTCCTGGCACACCGGCACGGGCGCAACAGACAATGGCGCAGGCACCATTGTGATGATGGAGGCAGTGCGCATCCTCAAGGCGCTCGACATCAAGCCGCGCCGCACCATCCGCATCGGCCTCTGGACCGGAGAAGAAGAAGGCCTTCTCGGCTCAGAGTGGTATGTTGAGCACCACTTCGGCTCGCGTCCGCCATCCAAAGATCCGGAACGCAAAGGCGATCCTTCTGTCCGCAACCGCACGCTGGGGCCCATGACCATCAAGCCGGAACAGGCGAAGGTCTCCGTATATTTCAACGTCGACAATGGTACAGGCAAGATTCGCGGCGTGTACATGCAGGAAAACGCTATGGTGCAGCCGATTTTTGAAGCCTGGATGAAGCCCTTCCATGACCTGGGAATGGATACGCTCACCATGCGCAACACCGGCGGCACAGACCATCTTTCGTTTGACGCGGTCGGCATTCCCGGGTTCCAGTTCATTCAAGATCCCGTGGAATATGACACGCGCACACACCACTCAAACATGGATGTTTATGACCGTCTGCAACCGGAAGACCTGAAGCAAATGGCCGTGATTGTAGCATCATTTGTTTATATGGCGGCTCAGCGTGACCAGATGTTCCCGCGCAAGCCGATTGAGAAAGAGCTGCCTCCACCACCACCGATTGAGGACGAGAACGCCGCTCCGGCTTCTCCTGTAACAAACCCGGCAGCGGCTGATCGTCCGCAGCGGCCCCGGTCACCGGAAGAAAGACCACAAGCGCAGCCTAGTCCGACTCCGAAACCGTAACATAGATCCAATCCTGGTAGAGATGCGCTGCTTCATCTCTACCGGGTTCTTCTCTAGGACGTGCAGTGCCCGATTTCATAAATTGACAGATTTCAGCAAGACTTCAGCTAAGCTCGAACTCGCCCTTCTTGCCAGCGATGCGGGCACGCAGGAGCGGCTTTTTACCAGATTTGACTTCGACATCGAGTCCGAGCTTTCCTGCAACCTCCCGCACATCCTTCTCAGACGGGGATTCGATGAAAAAGTGCTCCAGGGCGCATCCTGTAGGCGCGTCCTGCGAAGGATGAACGGAGTCGGCGCTCCATTCGATGAAGAAGGGAAGCACGCCGTCAAAATCAGCTTTCAGTGCGGCTGACTTCCAGAGCAGGACCTTGCCGTCTGGGCGGGCGCGTGAGCCGTCGCGCGGATTTTGGATGGCGATGTCTCCGGCAGCGGCCTTCTTCACCACGTCGATGAGGTTCGCGGTGTGCGCAGCCCAGCCGATCAAGCGCGGTTTGGTCAGTACCTTCAGTTGATCGCCCATGGATTCCGCGTGGCTGGAAGAAGAGAGATGCGCAGGATCGGGTGCAATGATCTCTAAGTAGCGGCGTGGACCAAGCGAAAGCAGAGCATTGCGGGTGCCGCGTCCAGGATGAACGCCGCCAAAAGCAGCGCGCACGCCACTACGCTCTTCTACCCAGGAAATACCGCGATCAAGATCATTGACGCCAAGAAGAATGTGGTCGAGATCGGTAGGCACGGGAAGTATTTTATCTGCAGCAAACCCATGTCGCATGGTGATGGCAGCAGAGGCTAGAGCGATAAAGCGACGGCGGGAAACAAGAGAAGGCATTTGTGACCAACAATTGTAACCAATTCCCGTCTATTGGAAGCTAGCGCAAAACTTCACACGCTTGGATTCTTCGAGCTTGCTAGTGCCCGTTCTTTACGTATTGCGTTCTTACAGCGACCAGCTTTTCCAATTCGCGGCTGTTGAGCGAACGGGCAGAGCCAAGTTGCCGGGTGGCCAGGACGATCTTGGCGTAGTGCTCCACAGCTTCCATTCTCATATAGGCACGGGGGAGGTCTTCACCGTAAGCAACTACGCCATGATTGGCCATGAGGATTGCATCATGAAAAGGAATGAAGGGGCGGAGCGAATCGCTCAGCTCCATGGTTCCGGTGGTGGCGTATGGCGCAAGCGGAACTGCGCCCAGAGTAATTACAACTTCAGAACACAAAGGTTCGTCCAGGGCGATTCCGGCGGAGGCAAAACCGGTAGCAGTACAAGGATGAGCGTGCACAACGGCGCCCACGTCAGGGCGCATACGATAGATAGTGAGGTGCATGGCAATTTCACTGGAGGGGTTATAAAAGCCGCTGAGCTTTTTGCCATGAAGGTCAACAATGACCATGTCTTCCTGGCGCATCATGCCCTTGCTGAAGCCTGTAGGTGTAACCAGGACGCGGCTTGAATCAAGCCGGACGGAGAGATTGCCATCAGTAGCGGCAACGAAGCCTTGCGCATGAAGCATTTTGCCGAAGCTTACAAGCTCTTCCCGCAACGTGCGTTCTTTACCCGCGGCCTTGCCCACAAAAGGCATGGTTGCGGCCGTCTTTTTAATCAATTCATTCAGGTAGCTCATGACTTACACCTCAATAATGGTCCTATGCGGTTCGTTTCAATCTTCTGACCGCCTTGCTCATTGATGTTGACGCGCGATAAATCTGGCCTGCAGTAACGCCCAGGCCCACTTTGTGATTTCCCACGGCGGCCAGCCCCATGGAAGCAATACACCCGCACTGGGAGCAGTCTGGATTACCGCCAAATTGGCATGGCGTGATCCTGCTCTTGAGATCGGCAGAGATGGTTTGCGTGGTCTGGGCAAAAATACAAGCTTCTGGCGAAGCCGGAGGATGAAGAAATTCCTGGAGCACGCCCTCCGGCATATCGAGCTTGGGATAGAGATGGCGCAGGCGCATCAACTCTTCCACCGCTTCCGCGCGTTCTTTGCGGGAGAGAATTTCAGGGTCTGTTGCGCCGATCTGCGGTGTGAACATGCTCATCCATATTTTTTTGATCTCCGGCCGGTTGCTCCAGAACGCAATAAAGTCCTGCAGGTAGCCAGGACGTTTCATCATCTGGCTGGTAATGGTGCAGTGGATCGTGACATGGCGGTCGCGAATGCTCTCAAGAATGCGGGTATACGTCGCGGGCTTGCGCCGCGCATCGTGCTCGGGCTGTAACCCGTCAATTGAGACCACGATGTTCAGGCGATCAAACCGAGACCACTCTTCCGGGATGGGGCGAAAAGCGCTGGTGACGATCTGCACGTGAACGCCGCGGGCGTCGAGTTCGGGCAGCAGGCGTGTGACCTCACGGTGGCGAACTAGAGGATCGCCGCCGACGATGGAGAGATGCAAAGGACGATACTCATCCACAAGGGAGAGCACGCCTTGCACCAGCTCGTCGCCGCGCTTGTCATGAAGCTGCCGCAGGTTCATACCGCTTACATGCCCTTCTTCATAGGCATAGCATCCAGGACAACGCAACGGGCACTCTCGCGTAATTTCAATCGCAAGAGATGGCCGTCTGCCGCTCAGGATGCTCTTCCAGGCCTGAATGACTTCTCTGGTCCTCATAATTCCTTTTGGCTGGCTGTCAACGCAAATTCCACGCCATGCTGGCTTCTAGAGCTTGAATGAATCAAGGCATCATAGGTTGCCCACAGGAAGCGTATGAGAAGTTGCACCAAGTCAAAAAGAAACTAACAAAGCCGCACACAGATCAGATCAAGTACTTCACCATGAAAAGTGGCTGCAATGTGAGTAGGACGAAAATGCACAAAAAGCGAGAGAAAAAACAGACCTAAAAAAGCGTAGGTTACGAAGATAAAGAAGCTGAGAGGAGACTTTCCTGAAAAAGCTGCGTCCATCTCCGGCAAAGGCGAGATCAGCACATAAAGGATGCCGACCATTACCGCGAATGCGATTGCGCATTTGAACGGAGTTGACACGAGTGCAATATTATCCGATTTTCAGCACCGTTAAAAGCTTTTAAGAGTGCTGCAGGAAATGTCCGAGTTCAATTTGGAACAGTGATAAGGCTTTACATTTCTTTGCACTAAAGCTTCTAACTATCTGACAAGAAAACTTATATCGGCATAGAAGCGGTCAGACTTGCCTTGATTCAAATAAGGACGAAAGCGCCACTTTTTTAGAGCCGCTGCTCCCGCAGAGTACAGCGGCGGCGGCGTATTGTTTAGATTCAGGACGCTTTGAACCTTGCCAGTTTCATCCACAGATGCCCGCAAAGTGAATTTAGTCCCAGCCCTGGCTTTTCCCGCTGCGATCACCGGTTCCTGGGTCCGTATTGCCAGCTTGCGCGCCTGAGTGTTGGTGAGTACCGCTATGGGATTTTCAATTTTGGTATTGAATGCAAATGTCAGCACAGCTTCCATCTGTGATGCGCCGTTGTTCATGTAAGGCTTGTATTGCCAGCTCAGCACCTGCTGGCGCGCCGCTTCACTCAATTGCGGGTCGGCAGAACCTAAGGGCCACGCCTCGCGCACGTGCCCGTTTCTATCAGTGGAGATGTACAAGCTGAGCACTCCAGCGGTTTTACCTTCACGCAGGGTAGGCCAAACGATTTCCGGCGTGTTCAGCGCCAGCACACGCGCTGAACCCTCACCTACCTGGCTGCTTTTTATCTGTTCGGTTGTGGGCGTTGCCTTATTGATTGCAAACAGTTGCTCATCTGGATTGGCAATTTCCGTGAGTTCGGTAATCTTGGCGAAGAGCGTAAGCCCAGGCGCGAAGTCAGCGGTAATAGTCCTTGCTACCAGCTTTTTTTTGAAAGGCTGATAATCTGAAAATTGTGCGTGATAACCCGGGGTGATTGCAGCATGAAGCAAGCCCAGCTTGCCGCCAAAGCAAAACGCATACCCCACCATGTTTTGTACCGGAGCGATGCCAACCCGCGATTGCATATTCAGGCATGAGTTTGATTGGGTGGAATCTTCTGGAATCTCCACTTGCCCGTTCATGTGCTTGAGTTGTTCTGCCATGGGTAAAGGATCAAAAAGGGCAGTCACCAAGTCATGCAGCCAAAAAGGATAGTAGTCTCCGGTGAGGGTTTCAGAAACCTCATTGCCATTTGTCACCAGGGTTTGGGAAAAGCCGGAAGACTTGATGGTGCGCCGCCACTTCTCTGGCGATATCCAATATTCTTCCACGTCAGCCGCATACTCTGGATGAGATTTATCCGTGGCAGCAATGTGGGCATGCAAATGAAATGGCGTGCCACCGGCGATCGTTAGTTGGCTCTGCTGCAGAGCATGCACAACAGCTTCACTCACTGAAACCTGTTTGCCTTCTTCCTGGGCAGGGAGCGTGAGGAGCGGCACGATCAACAAGAAGAAAATTTGCAAGACTCTGGTGAGACCCAATCGGGATTTATTGGCATGCATTTTGAGCAGTAATTTTCCGAGTAAATTTATTGGAATTGTTGCACTGTTTCACTGCCAGCCGAGCCCGCAGCTGCAGCGGACAGCTCCGGCGCGTCCATCAGCAATTTAACCGCACATTCGAAATCCGAGGTGGCGGCTTGCAATTTCCCCTGCTTCAGGACCAGCAACAGATCACAGTTTCTTATCGTGCTGAGCCGATGAGCAATGATAAATGTGGTGCGGCCCCGCACCAATCCTTCTGTGGCCTCCATAATTCCTCGCTCGGTGTGGATATCGACCGCGCTGGTAGGCTCGTCAAAGATCAGCACGGGCGCGCCCTTTAAAAAAGCGCGCGCAATCGCAAGCCGCTGCCTCTGACCGCCGGAGAGCCGGCATTGGCCTTCGCCAATCAGCGTGTCATAGCCGCGGGGAAGCGCCATGATGAAATCATGCGCCATGGCGGCGCGGGCCGCTTCAATGATCTCTTCACGGCTGGCCTCAGGACGCGCATAAGCGATGTTCTCCGCTACGGTGGCCGAAAAAACTACGGCTTCCTGTTGCAGAATGGAGAATTGCCGGCGCAGATCTTTCAGGCGATAAGAGCGCAGGTCGTGCCCATCAAGCAGAATCTGCCCGCTGGTGGGATCATAGAAGCGGGTAAGGAGATTGACCAGCGTGCTCTTGCCCGATCCACTAGCGCCAATAATTCCTACGCGCATTCCAACCGGAATATCAAATGAAACCTGCTCCAGCGCGCGGCCTGAAGATGGATATTCAAATGTAACGTCGCAAAAACTAACGTGTCCCTGGGCATGTTCCAGTGGGACCGCAGGACTCTCTTCTATCAGCTCCGGCGCTTCTTCCACCAGCGCCAGCGCGCGCTGCACGCTCACAATCCACGATTGCAACTCAGGCAGCTTGCTGCTGATGGTTCTGAGCGGCTCATATAACTGTCCCATGTAGGCCATAATCAGCAGCAGATCGCCGAGGGTCAGAGCGCCTGATGAGACGTGATGAGCGCCCACCCACAGAGCTGCCGCGGTCCCAGCAGCAATTGTGCTGGCAATCAACACGTGGTAGGCCGCCTGTGCTGATGCAACTTTTACCTGCTCCACCATGCGCTGGCGCGAGCGCATTTTGAAGCGTTCATCTTCAAACTGCTCTTGTCCAAATGCCTTCACCACACGAATGGAAGAAAGGGCCTCATACAGTACAAGCATGGCTGAACTATCAAGCTTTTTGATTCCGTCCCAACCGGCGCGCGCCCTGCGCCCGGACTTGCGCGCCAGCACAAAAAGCAGCGGAGACACCGCCACTGCAATGAGCGCCATGAGCCAATCGATCCGCATGGTTACGTAAAGCAGCGCAAAAAAGCTGAGAGACGAGCTGAGCACCGGGACCATGCCCTGCAAAAAAATGTACTGGATGGCCGGAGCGTCATGCTGAATACGATAGGAGACCTCATTGGTTCCCCGGCGATCGTGAAACATAAGGTCCATTCGCTGGACGTGCCAGAAAAGCAGGGTGCGAAAATCGAGGACCAGTTTTTCTCCCGTGTAGGTCTGCAGCAGCCATGACGCGAATGCCTGCAGATTCATGACCAGGCTCAGCCCCAGGAGCAAACCCACAGCCAGCAGCAGCTCAGGTCCTTTTGCCGTTTGGTATCCAGCCGGCAGGAAAGCCCGAAGCATGTGCGGCAGTGGCTGGCTCCCGATTACGTTATCCACCACGATCTTGAGCGGGAATGCCAGGAGCAGAGCGATGGGCGCTGCAATCATGCTCAGCAAAATGATCCCGGCCAGATGCGGCCAGTAAGGGCGGGCCAGTTGCAGCAATGGACGGTACAGCTTTTTTGCCTTCTCAAAACGCACTTCTACACCCGACCAAACCTACCTCTATGCGGCAAACAAGCATCTGATAGAAGATTTTCGAAGCTCGTAAAATGAATTTTAGCAGCGCTTTTGGAAACGTAAGTTGCTCATTCACCTTAAAATCCGCTTAGCGGATAACTTAGTGCTGGTCCTTCTACAAAGCAGTACGTTTGAGGAACATGGCTTATTGCGGCTGCTTAAGTTTGGCTAAAAACTCGCGGGCTTCGCGCCCGTTATAGGTCTGGTTATAGATTGGAGAATCTGGTTGCTGCATGCGTCCGCCTTCGCGCAACGATCCGGTATCGATGGCGGCAAAGCCGATCTCCTCAATCAACCGTGAGATTACCTGCTTGGCTTCCGCATCGTCTCCGGCGACATAGATCGTGTGGCGCTCATCGGTTGGCAGATCCTTGCGACCGCGCCCTGCGAGGTGGACGTAATAAATGGTATTGAAAGCCTTGACCAATCGCGCACCGGGAATGCGCTTGAGCACCTCTTCAGAAGAAGTGGAGCCGCCAAGGTCGTAAAAACCGCCATCAGGCCGGTAAGGATTCATGGCATCAATCACGATTTTGCCGCGCAGCAGATCAGGATGCGGCAGGGCCTCCGGCGCGCGCCATGGAACCGCCAGCAGCACCACTTCGCCAAAGCGTGCTGCGTCATCAATGGTCATCGCCTGTGCTCGGCTGCCCAGCTCTCGCGCCAGGTCTTTGAGCGACTCGGGTCCGCGTGAGTTGCTTACAGCGATTTCATGTCCGGCGGCGATAAACAACCGCGCTGCCGTAGCTCCAATGTTCCCCGCTCCTAAAATTCCGATCTTCATGACTGCTCCATTACATAATTTTAAGATAGAAGACGAGACAAGCCCTCTGTTCTTAGGCTTCCGCCAGTTATGAGCTATTAGAGATAAAGCCTATTACGCAAAAATCCCAGTTATTCTCTATTAGGTCTTTACAGTTCTTAATTTTTCTCTTGGCAATCGTAAATTGCCGGATATAATCTCCGGCAACGTTTTTGGTCCATGTGGGGATATTCACTGCGTAAATGTGATCGGGGGATTGACCGCTAGCCAGCAATTTTCGGAGCGGTCAATCAGATCACTGCAAATCACTTCTTCAGCCGATTTCTAAACGGTCTGCCCAGCACAATATCCTGACGCCCAGGCCCACTGAAAATTGAATCCGCCAAGATGGCCGGTAACGTCCACTACTTCACCGATAAAGTACAGTCCTGGTACTTTGCGGCTTTCCATGGTCTTGGCTGAAAGCTCGTTCGTGTCTACGCCGCCTGCGGTTACTTCGGCTTTGGCGAATCCCTCAGTAGCAGCAGGAACAATCTGCCAATGATGAGTGCGATGCTCAAGCTCATTGAGAGCGTGGTTGCTCCAGCCCTCCGGCGGATGAAGATCAAGCCAGCGATCAGCAAAGCGATGCGGCAGCGCGGCGCGAAAGCTGTTCTTGGCAGCGGCCAGATCACGGCGCGCGTTAGGCTCATGCAAGGGTCCAGTTAACTGCTGCTCCGGCGCCAGATCCAGAGTAATGGGCGTGCCCGGCTTCCAGTACGACGAAATCTGCAGGATCGCCGGCCCGCTCAAACCTCGATGCGTGATCAGCATCTTCTCGCGAAAGCTCTGCCCATTGCATGAGGCGACCACATCGGCAGACACTCCGGCAAGATCGCAGTAATTTTGCTGGTCTTCATGGTTCAGGATGAACGGTACTAACGCTGGCCGGGCGCTAACGATTTTTAAACCAAACTGCTGGGCCAGATCATAGCCAAAAGAAGTTGCGCCCATCTTGGGAATGGACAAACCGCCGGTAGCGATAACCAGAGAAGAAGACTGAAAGCTTCCTCCACTCGCTTGCAGGACAAACTCACTCTCACGCGATACTCGCTCCACCTTTATATTGGTGAGAATTTGTGCGTCGGATCGGCGGCACTCTTCTTCCAGCATGGCCACAATCTGCCGGGACAAACCGTCACAGAATAATTGGCCAAGTGTTTTTTCGTGGTAGGCAATGCCGTGCTTCTCCACCAGGGCGATGAAATCCGCGGGCGTATAGCGCGCCAGCGCCGATTTGGCGAAGTGCGGATTGGCGGAGATGAAGTTCTCCGGTCGGCAATGCAGGTTGGTGAAGTTGCAGCGTCCGCCGCCGGAAATGAGGATCTTCTTGCCGATTCGCTCAGCGCGCTCCAGCACGGCCACACGCCGTCCGCGCTTGCTGGCTTCAATCGCGCACATAAGCCCGGCTGCGCCGCTGCCAAGAATAATCACGTCAAATTGCTGCTTCATTTAGGACTGAGAAGATCCATTGTTGTGGCTGAATTATCGACCTGAGAGAACGTTATACAAGATCAAGCCAAAGACATCTTCCACATAAAGACATCGTCCAAATGTGTATGGATTCTAAGGCCAGCGCTCATGAGACGGCGAATTTCATTTTGAAACCTACAAGCCCGGAGAATCTACAGTTCAACCTTAATTCTGCTACGGCATACGCTTTAGCAGAGTCTCTCAGAAACAAGAGAGGATTTTGTTTTGTTAAGGAATCAAAGATGCAAAGAGAAAGAATCCAGAGCTGCACAACTCTTTTTACGTTTAAGGGTTCCTACCTAGCAGAGCGAGAAGGCCATGAAATGCGAGATCTGCAAAACGATTGAACGGTTGGGGCTGGATGCCTCAGCGCACGATCTCTGGTATTGCGCAGATGCGGGCCTGGTGAAAACGGCTACGAGAGAAAGTCGGAGTTATCTGCGTGAGATTGGCCGCCGCCTTCAGGGTTTTGCCCGCTCCCACAGTCGCTATTATCGGATGGCGATGATGGCCTATCACCGGAGGGCACTGGTAACGCTGGGGCTGTAAACCCCCTGTTACGAGGCAGTCCTTAGGTAGAAGATTTTTGGGCTTCACCACCCAATAGACCCAATACGATCCCACTAAACGAAGTAAAAGAAGTCATCAGGGTCTTCGCGATATCTGGATGTGATTTGTCAATGCAGATCGCGGTAATCAAGAGGGCCGCTGAGATCAGCAGCGCGCCTATAAAGTTCCTAACGTTAAATTTCGGAGCTGTTGCCCGAGTGACCGCATGAGTTCTTGCCGCAGCGTGTAGTGATATTTGCGCCGCATCTCCCAGTGTTTTGGGATCAGTGGCAAGCGCATCTGCAATTTCAGCTTGTAAGGCCGGCGCTACTGGACGGTCTGACGTAAAAAATATTCCCATCTATCCCCCTCGCGGGCCGAAGGCCCATGCTCATTTATCATTAACGGCGAATGCAGTATCTTCCCTTTTTTAGGACAGAGACATTCGGCAGAAGCTCAGGAGTATTCAATTCCCGCGGTTTATGTGCAAGGTTTACAATTTAGGGGATTCGAGAAGTGTGGAACTGAATTATCTATGGACTCCTCCATTATTCGCCAACTCAGGAAAATTGCAGGAAAAGATGCAGTGCTCGACCGTCCGGAAGAGCTCATGCTCTATGAATATGACGCGGGCGTGGACAAGCACCGGCCTGGAGCAGTTGTGTTTGCTCAGAACGCGCAGCAGGTCTCGCAGATCATGCGGCTGGCCAGCGAGAAAAAGATTCCCGTGGTGCCGCGCGG
Organism: Candidatus Angelobacter sp.; assembly: GCA_035710845.1. GTDB lineage: Bacteria > Acidobacteriota > Terriglobia > Terriglobales > Acidobacteriaceae > Angelobacter. The sequence continues at coordinate 60,548 of DASTCT010000132.1, read as the reverse complement.
CGCGGGAACGGGACTGAGCGGTGGCGCTATCGCGCGGCGAGAAGCGATTGTGCTCTCCCTGGCGCGGATGAACAAGATTCTGGAGATCGATGTACCGAACCAGCGCGCCGTGGTCCAGCCAGGCGTAGTGAATCTGGAACTGAGCAACGCCACGGCGAAATATGGCTACTACTATGCGCCTGACCCTTCAAGCCAGAAGGCGTGCACGATTGGCGGCAACGTATCTGAGAATTCAGGCGGGCCGCACACTCTGGCGCTTGGGGTTACGGTGAACCACGTGACCGGGCTGGAGATCGTGCTGCCCAGCGGCAAGATCGTTGAATTCGGCGGCAAGGCGCAGGATTCAACCGGGCTGGACCTGACCGGCTTTTTTGTGGGATCAGAAGGCACCATGGGCGTGGTGACCAAAATTACGGTCAAGCTCACCAAGCTTCCTGAGCATGTAACTACGCTGCTGGGGATTTACAACACGGTGGAAGACGCGGCCAATACGGTTGTGGCGATTACCCAGAGCGGCGTTACGCCGGCGGCGTTGGAAATGCTCGATGGCTGGATGGTGCGCTGTGTTGAAGCCAACGTTCATGCCGGATATCCGGAAGACGCGGCGGCTGTGCTGCTGATTGAGTTGGAAGGAATGAAGGAAGCGGTGGAGGAGCAGGCGCAAGCTGTGAGCGCCGTCTGCATGCAGCAGAAAGCGCGCGAGGTCCGGCACGCCAAGGACGAGAAGCAACGCCAGCTTTTATGGTTGGGGCGCAAGACGGCTTTCGGCGCGGTGGGACGCGTGACACCTTCTTATTACACTCAGGATGGAGTGATCCCGCGGACCAAGGTTCCATACACGCTGGCGGAGATTGAGCGCATCAGCAAGAAGTATGGGCTGATCATTGGCAACGTCTTTCACGCTGGTGATGGAAACCTTCATCCGCTGATCCTCTTTGATGGCCGCGATCCCAAACAGACGGAGAATAGTAAGAAGGCGGCAAAAGAGATTATGGCTTGCTGCCTGAGTTTTGGCGGCTCCATCACCGGCGAGCATGGCGTGGGCATGGAAAAAATGGGCCTGATGACCGCCATGTTCACTGAAGATGATCTGGAAGTTATGGTGCGGCTGCGCAACGCGTTCAATCCAGAGTCAATCCTGAACCCGCAAAAAGTTATCCCGGACCTGCACTTCTGCCGTGAGATCACCGGTCCTCTGCCCAAAGCGAAAGTTGAGCCGGTGGCCGAAGTCTCTGCAGGAAGAATGCCAATATGAGTGCCCTGAGCAGCCCAGCTTCACTTGATCGCGAGTTGTCGGCCATTGCCGGAGGCGATCATGTTTCGCGATCCGGTTCTGATGGCTTCAACATCAACGGCGTGGCTCCGGCTGCGGTGGTTTCTCCGGCTTCGCCGGAAGAAGTTGGCGCGGTGCTGCGGCTGGCCAACGATCGCGGCTTGGTGGTTGCGCCTGGGGGCGGGCTTACCAAACAGCAGATTGGCGGCGTTCCGGAGCGGGTGGATATCCTGCTCAGCACCACGCGCATGAACCAAATCGAGCAGTATGATCCCGGCGATCTCACGGTCTCCGTCGCCGCAGGCATGCCCTTTGCGGAGATGCAGCGCACGTTGCACGAGCACCATCAATGGGTGCCCTGCGATGCCGCGAATTTAGATCGCGCGACCATCGGCGGCTTGCTGGCCACCGGGGCTTCCGGGCCGATCAAATCAACCTTTGGCCACATGCGCGATTTCTGCATCGGCATTCAGTTTGTCACTACGGACGGCAAGGTAGTCAAAGGCGGCGGCAGGGTGGTGAAAAACGTTGCGGGTTATGACCTGATGAAGCTGCTGATCGGCAGCTATGGATCGCTGGCGGTGATTACGCGAGCAAACTTCAAGGTCTTTCCCCGCCCGCGGCAAATGCGGACGTTCGTTTGCTCCTTTGGATCGCTGGAAGAAGCCATCAAGTTCCGGACATTTATCTTCCAATCGCCGCTGACGCCGATGTGCATGGAGATCATCTCTCCCCGCGCGCCGGAATATTTGAGCGATCCCGGCCCGGTGCACGATCCTGACGATTACGCACCGGAACAACCATTATCTTTGCCGGCAATCGAATGGCAGATTGCGTTGCGGGCGGCCGGCAGCGATAACGTGCTGGCACGATATGTCCGCGAGCTAGGCTCAGCGGTTGCGCATACGCTGGAAGGCGCTGAGGAAGAGCGGTATTGGAGTTGGATATCGCATTTCGAGCAGAGCGTGCTGGCGCGGCACAGGAATGCGATGGTCATCTATACGCATTTGACGATCCAGGGCGTGGAACCTGCACTGCAGGCGCTGGAGCGGGTTGCGCCGGATTACAACCTGATTCCCGCCGCCGTAGGCCGCGCCGCCACGGGACACCTGGTGCTGGCATTGATGCCGCTATCGGTTGATCCGCCTTCTGCCATGCAGTATGCCAACTGCGTTTCGGCGTTTCGCGGAATGCTGCCGCCGGGTTCTTCGGCTGAAGTCGCGCAGTGCCCGGTGGAAGCCAAGCTGCATTTTGACGTCTGGGGCACCACCCCGACTGACGTGAACATGATGCGCGCGGTAAAACGGGCCATTGATCCCAAGAATATTTTGAACAGAGGTAGATTCATTGTCTGAGATCACTACGATTGACGCGCAAGCACAAACCCCGCTGGCAAATCCTGCATTGGCCAAAGACCGGCCAAGCTGGGAGCTGCTTTCCACCTGCGTGCATTGCGGGCTTTGCCTGAACCACTGCCCCACGTACAAGGTCCTGAGCAATGAGATGGATTCTCCACGCGGTCGCATCTACCAGGTGCTGCAGGTCAATGAAGGCAAGATGGAGTTGGGCGAGACGTTTGCCACCCACATTGATCGCTGCCTGGGCTGCGTGGCCTGTGAGATCGCCTGCCCTTCTGGCGTGAAGTATGGCCGCATTGTGGAGCGGGCGCGCGCGCAGATCGAGCAGGGATACAAACGGCCGTGGCTTCAACGCACGTTGCGCGGCTTCTTCTATAAGAAGGTAATTCCCAATTTCAACACGTTGCGGCGTGTGGCCGGACTGATGCGGTTTTATCAGCGATCGGGCATGCAGACGCTGGTAAGGAAATCCGGCTTGCTGAAGCTATTGCGCGTGGCCGATCTGGATAAGCTTTCCCCGCAGATTGACCAGGAATTTTTCTTTGGCGAGATTGGCAAGGTCTTTCCTGCGGTGGGCCAGAAGCGCGGCCAGGTCGCCTTTGTTGCCGGATGCATCAATAACGTGGCTTTTTCCCACTTGAACCGCGCGACCGTGAATGTACTCACGCAGAATGGGATCGCAGTCCATATCCCTGCGGGGCAGGGCTGCTGCGGCGCGCTGCACGCCCACGCCGGCATGCGCGATGAGGCGCGGGAGCTGGCGCGGCACAACATCGACATATTCCTGGGCGGCGACTACGACGCGATTGTGACCAACGCCGCCGGCTGCGGATCAAACATGAAGGAGTATGACGACCTGCTGGAAAATGATCCGGCCTACCTTAGCCGCGCGAAGGAATTTAAAGCCAAGATGAAAGATGTGACCGAGTATCTGGCGGGGATCGGCTTGAGGGCGCCGAAGAAGAAGATCGGCCAAAAAGTGGCGTACCAGGACCCGTGCCATCTGGCCAATGCGCAACGCATCCGCACGCAGCCGCGAGAGCTGCTGACCGCGATTGGCTGTGAGCTGGTGGAGCTGCCCCACTCTGACCAGTGCTGCGGCAGCGCTGGAGTCTATAACGTGGCGCAGAACGAACTCTCCATGAAAATCCTGGAGCGGAAGATGGAAGACGTGACTTCTGTTTCCTCTGACATGCTGGCCACCGCCAACGTGGGCTGCATGATCCAGTTGCGCGCCGGAGTGCAGGAGCGCGGGCTGCAGATGCCGGTAAAGCACGTGATTGAGCTGCTGGATGAGGCGTATTCGAGCAATTAGCTGTTAGCCATTAGCAATTAGCAAAAGCTGGTCGTGCAAACAGATTGGGTCAAACCAAAAAAGCTAAATTGCTGCTATTCCAACCGGATCGGATCGAATATGGAATCTCAGGGACAGGCCGAGACCAACGTCCAGCAGGCGGTTCCTTTCTTTAACGTCAAAAATATTGAGGAAATCCATCCGTTTTTACATTAATGGGTTGGGGTTTGAGATAACCAATCGATGGATTGAAGAAGGCAAGCTACGCTGGTGCTGGTTGAAGCATGGCGGTGCGGCACTGATGCTGCAGGAGTATCGCACGGAAGGGCACGATTCCTGGAAGCCGGAAGGCAAAGTGGGAGTTGGCGTCTCAGTTTATTTCATTTGCAAGGATGCTCTGGCCATTTATCGCGAAGAGATTGCGCGCGGCATTCAGACAACAAGGCCTTTTGTTGGGAACAGCATGTGGGTCACCTCCATGACAGATCCTGACGGCTACAAGATTTTCTTTGAAAGCTACACTGACGCAGCGGAAGAAACCATCTACTCGGAATCCTAGCTAAACTTCGCCCGCCAGGCCAAGCTGCTCAAGCAGCTACTCTGAACAATTGAAAAAAGCAGTCATTAAGCCGCGAAACCCGCTTAAAAGCCGCCGAGTAACGTTATTACAGTAACGTTACCGAGTTACGGGATACTAAGTAGTGTTCTAAGGTCTTTGCGCGATTCGCGGTTTTGCCCACGGCTAGAACAATGAAGAAACTATGAACACAGTCGTGAACAAATTCGTTCTGGCACATGACCGGTATCTGGAACTTGACCGCATTCGTACGGAATGCACCAGCGCAGCGCAACGTGAGTCGATCCATATTGCGATCATGACGGCTTATCTGGAAGTACAGTTTCACGCGCGGCAGATTGCCGGCCTGCAGTTTGCAGACGGCATGGACTTTGCCGAAGCGAACTGAAAGAGTCAACCGCCAGACAGCCCCTGGCCCACGATTTGCGTCTAATTCCTTACGCCACTGCTGTACTATGTAACCGTGCAGCGGAGTGTCTTCCGGGCACACCAGAGTCAAAATTTATGGGAGGTGGCTCCCCCATGCCACTGGCTCGAATATTTACCAACCATCCGGAGCGCACAGCCGCGCTTTCCAGCCAATTGCAGCAACAAGGCTATACGGTAGAGGTGGCCAGCCCTGACCAGCTTGATCTTGCCCCCGCCGACCTGGAAATTGAATTTGAACTCTGCGAACGGGCGGATGTGCTGGAGCGCGCCGCCGGCCTGGCTGACGAATTCCAGGCAGATATTGCCGTAGCTCCCGGTGTGATACAGGCTGCAATGCCGGCCACGGCCGTTGCTCCTCTTGAAAATTCCATTGTCCCTGAAGCACCAGTGGCCGTGCAGGAGCGTGAAGCTCCAGCCGTGCAGCGCGATCCTGAGCGCGAATTTGAAGCTGCTTTTGCTACCTCCACGGAGCTGCCGACAGAAGAGCTGGCGCCCTCTGAAATTGAAATCCCGGTGATGGAGCGCGAGCCGCTTCCTCCAGTGGCGTTTGCGGATGAAACATCCGCCCAGCCAGCCATACTCTCTGAAATAGCCAAACCGGCTGATCCTGTTCCTTACCTTGCGCAGCTAACGCCATTTGGCACACCGCATGTTTATGCGGAAATCGAACACGAAGCTCTGCGGCTTGAGAATGCCCCGGAACACGAAATCGTACAGCCTGCGACGTTGCCGGAGAGGCCGCCTGCCAAACCCGCCCAGCCCAGCATCTGGCAGCGTGGAGCAAGCCTTACCGCCAGGGCAATGTCCAATGCCAGGGCAATTGCCAGATCAGCGGTAGCGTCATTCCGTGATCAGTCAGAGGAATTACAAAAGAAGATACAGATACACTCCGCGGAAGCGCGAGCCGCCCATGAGGCGCGCCTGCTTGATCTGGAACAACGGCGCGCAGAAGCACAACAACGCGCTCTTGAACTGGAAGCTGCGCGTGAAGCCGCTTCAGCACGGTTGATTGAACTGGTGCGGCAGCGGGATTCTGGTTTGCACGAACAAAGCCTGCCTGAAGAGAGGCAGCAAGAGCAAATCCTGCGCGAAGAAATTACGCGCGAAGAGAGCCGCGCAGCTTCATCCAGTCCGGCAGCTCGTCCGCGGCCTTCTTTCACAGAGACATGGTGGAACGCTGCCATCGCCGTCATGTCGAAAAAACACCGTCAGCCACTGTCGCCACAACTGCGGGCGGTGATGGCCGGAGCAGCGGCTGCGAGCGTGTTCATCATCATCGGAGTCGTGCTGGGATCGTCGTATTCGCGCACGCCCCTGGCTAAGCCCGCAACGCAATCTATGAGCAACAACGCAGCCGCACCTAGTGGCGGCGTAACAGTACAGACCGGCGGTGTGACGGTAAAAACCGGCGGTCCTTCAAAACCGATGCCTGGGAGCAAAGCGCCGCAGACGGCAACAACTACTGCGGCTGCGAGCCAGCCTCAACCTGCGGCCCAGGACAAGCCTTCGCCGAAAGTTGATCAAGCGCGGCGCATTGCGGCACAGCAGGGCGAAGAAGATATTGGGGATGACGTGGTTGTCCGGCACTTCCAGCGGCCTGTGCCCACGCAGAAGCCAAAACAATCTGGCCAGCAAGCTGGGCTGAAGCATTTCTCTGATCTGGATACGCAGTGAGCGCACGCTAGCGCGGCCTTCGTGTGCTGGGAACCAGCTTCACGTTTACCCATTCCCGCGATGAGCTCAGCGGAAAATCGAGCCGCTGGATCGTATCCGCAAAACCCGGGCGTTGGACCTTCAGCAGGTGCGGCTTGCGCGAGAGATGCGGAATCACGTAACGGCCGTACGAGGCAGGTGTAATTTCCTTCTCGTCAAGAAAGACCCTGACGTCCGGCGGGCTGCAAACCACAATCGTCTGCACGCCCCAGAAATACCACGCGCCGAAGCCGGCTGCAGCGATCACCAACAGCAGCACCAGGACCACCAATCCGAATTTTCTGCCGCCCGGCTGCTGCGGCTGTTGATACGTAGAATTTGAATACGAAGGTTCGTTGGGTTGCGGTGGCGTTTGATACGTTGGTGGTGGCGACGGCACAGCGGCAGGCGCAGTGCTTACCGGAGCAACTGCAGGAGCGGCGTTCGCCGGTGGGCTTATCTTCGCGGACAATCTCTGGCCGCAGCTGATACAAAATGCAGACGACGGCTTAACAGGCGCGCTACAGGATGGGCATGTTCTCGCCGGAGAAATCGGCGCCAACGCCGGCGCTGCTTTGGCCAGCGGCTGTCCGCAACTTGTGCAGAATTTTGAGGCCTCGTCTGCTTCCCTGCCGCATGATGTACAAACAGCCATTTCAGCTCCTTGTCGCCCACTCGGGCATGATCAGAAGCTATTTTCCTACGGTGATCTTTTCCACTAACTGCGAGTAGTCAGTCTTCTCAATCCCGTAAACCTGCTTGTTGAACTCATCCACTTTTTGCGAGTAGTTCATAGAGCAGAACTTTGGCCCGCACATGGAGCAGAACTTGGCCTCTTTGTAGTAGTCGTCAGCCAGCGTTTCGTCGTGCATGGAACGTGCGGTCTCAGGATCGAGCGAGAGAGCAAACTGCTTTTCCCAATCGAAGGTATAGCGGGCATAGCTGAGAGCGTTGTCGCGGTCCTGCGCTCCGGGGCGATGGCGGGCAACATCCGCCGCGTGCGCTGCGATCTTGTAAGCGATGATTCCGTCTTTTACGTCTTTTTCGTTGGGCAGACCGAGGTGCTCTTTGGGCGTGACGTAGCAGAGCATGGAAGCGCCATGCCAGCCAATCATCGCCGCGCCAATGGCTGAAGTGATGTGATCGTAGCCGGGAGCGATATCGGTGACGAGCGGACCCAACGTATAAAACGGAGCGCCGTGGCACCACTCAACTTCCTTATCCACTTGCTCCTTGATCTTATCGAGCGGTACGTGGCCAGGGCCTTCAATCATGACCTGTACGTCGTGCCCCCAGGCTTTGCTGGTGAGCTCGCCCAGAGTGCGCAGCTCGGAGAACTGGGCTTCATCGCTGGCATCCGCAATGCAGCCGGGGCGCAGGCCGTCACCAAGCGAGTAAGAGACGTCATACTTTTTCATTATCTTGCTGATGTCGTCAAAGCGTTCGTAGAGGAAGTTCTGTTTGTGGTGGTGGGCCATCCACTGCGCCAGGATCGCGCCGCCACGGCTCACGATGCCCGTGATGCGTTTGGAGATCAACGGAAGGTACTGCACAAGCACGCCGGCGTGGATCGTCATGTAGTCGACGCCTTGCTGCGCCTGTTCTTCTATGACTTCAAGCATCAGGTCGGCGTTGAGGTCTTCAATGCGCTTCACGCGTGAGACGGCTTCGTAGATCGGCACGGTGCCAATGGGCACCGGCGAATGGCGCAAGATGGCGTCTCGGATTTCGCGAATTCCGCCGCCGGTAGAGAGGTCCATCACCGTATCGGCGCCAAAATGGACTGCCGTATGCAGCTTTTTGAGCTCTTCATCCACGTTTGAAGTGATAGCGGAGTTGCCAATATTGGCGTTGATCTTGCACAAAGAAGCCACGCCAATGGCCATGGGTTCCAGCTCTGGATGGTTAATATTGGCCGGGATAATCATTCGACCGACGGCTATTTCATCGCGCACCAGCGTAGGCGGAAGCTTCTCGCGGTCAGCGACATAGAGCATCTCTTCTGTAATCAGGCCCTTGCGGGCAAAGTGCATTTGGGAGACGTTTTCATCGCCGGTGCGAGCGGCATGTTCGCGGCGGCGGGTGATCCACTCTTCGCGAGGTTTGATCTGCTGGCTGGATTCGGTTGGCGCGGTGCTCTGGAGTGTGCTCATGAGCTTCCCCTTTAAGATCGGCAACTCTTTATTATACCTGCCATAGAAAGGACGTGTGACCAAGGTCACGCATTGCAAGAAGTCCTCTTGACCCGCCTGCAAAGCGGGGATAACCTTTAAAGAGGTATGCCGCTGGAAACCAAAAAAATTGTCCGGTTCGGGATTGCAGTTGCGCTCATTGTGACGGCTCTGGGCTATCTTGCCTACACTGGCGTGCAGGAGAGCAAGAGTTATTACGTGAAGCTCAGTGAGCTGCATACCATGGGAGATAATGCTTACACCCGCACTCTGCGCGTAGAGGGCATCGTTCTACCTGGTTCCATCAAACGCAAAGGCCCGCAAGCCGATTTTGTGATTCAGGACAGTGAAGGCGGCAAACTGTTGATGCCTGTTAGCTACAAAGGAAGCGAGCCTCCGCCCGATACTTTTAAAGACCACGCGCAAGCCCTGGTTTTGGGTAAGCTTGACCGCGACGGCACGTTTGAAGCCACAGAGGTCCAGGCCAAATGCGCCTCAAAGTACGAGAGCATGGAGAAAGCCCAGACCCAGCAGAAGTCGTCTGGCAACGCGGCGAGCAAGAGTTACTGAGGTTCCACCGCTGACTATTGACGCGCTCCCGGTCCGCACGGAAAATGTCTCAAAAATTTATGGCCGTACCGCTGCGGTAAGAAAAGTCTCGCTTGAGCTGCAGGCAGGGCGGTTCTACGTGTTGCGCGGTGAAAACGGCGCAGGCAAGTCAACGCTGCTGCGCATGATCGCCGGCCTGAATGAGCCGACGGAAGGCAGCATCCAGATTTTTGGCGCACCCAACAAAAAAGCTTTGCACCAGGTGGGCTATATGGCCCACGCGCCGCTGCTCTATGACGAACTTGACGGCATGGAGAACCTGCGCTTCTTTGGACGACTCTACGGAATGGACTCTGACGCGCCTTTTGCTGAGGCCATGCAGCGAGTAGGCCTCGATCCCAAGCTCTCACGCCGCGTTGGGCAGTATTCACAGGGGATGCGCCAGCGATTGTCATTGGCGCGAGCTATTTTTCATTCGCCGCGATTGTTGCTGCTGGACGAGCCTTTTTCCAACGTCGATCCCGAGTCTGCTTTGCAGATTGCCAAGCTGCTGGCGGGAATGCGCAGCGCCGGAAACACGATTCTGCTGGTCACACACCAGATCGGGTTGCTGGCAGAGCTGGCGGATGAATACATCATGCTTTCGCATGGACAATTAATCGATCGCGGGCCGATGCCGGGAGCGAAAGCATGAGGGCCGCTACCACAAAGAGCATCGCGCCTGAGGCTCCGCGTAAAAGCATCTCGATCACCAGGCTGATGTGGGTGAACGTGGCCAAGGACCTGCGCCTGGAGTGGCGCTCACGCGATGTTCTGAACTCCATGCTCTTCTTCTCGCTTCTGGTGGTGGTGATTTTCAGTTTTGCCTTCAATCCTACGGCAGAAGAATCGCGCAAAATAGCAGGCGGGCTGGTGTGGACCGCATTTCTTTTTTCCACCATCATGGCGCTGAACCAATCCTGGGCACGCGAATTGAAAAACGGCGTGCTGGATGCCTACCGGGTCTCTCCTGCGCCGGCAGAAGCGCTCTTTCTGGGCAAATGCCTAGGTAACTTTATTTTTGTGGTTCTGCTGGAATGCCTGATGGCACCGCTGTTTGTGCTCTTTTACAATTTAAATTCAGTAGGGCCGCTATGGCAGCTGGTGGTGATTGCGCTGCTGGGCACGTGGGCGCTGGTTGTGAATGGAACGTTTTTTGCCGCCATGTCACTGCGCACGCGCAACCGAGAACTGATGCTGCCGCTGCTGCTGCTCCCGATTTCCATCCCCGCGGTTGTCACCATGGTGGCAGGCACAACTCAAGTACTTACAGGGGAAGGCTCACCTGCAGTGCAGATGAAATTCCTGGCAGGATTTTGCGTGGTCTTTACCGCCGCATGCTTCCTGCTTTTTGAAACGGTGTTGAACGCAGAATGAAATCTAAAATCTACTTTTTTTTCCTGCTGATTACCCTTGGGCTCCTGGCCTGGGGAACATACCAGGCGCTTGAAGTTGCTCCTCCGGAAGCGACCATGGGTGATGCGCAACGAATTTTCTATTACCACGTGCCCGCAGCCACGGCGGCATCAATCTTGTTTTGGGGAAATTTTGTCGCATCGTTGTGGTATCTGTGGAAGCGCAGCCCGGTTGCCGATGCTTTGGCTGTCACCGGAGCTGAGGTCGGCGTAGTCTTCTTTGGCGTGGTATTGATCAGCGGCCCCATCTGGGCGCGTTATGCCTGGGGCACATTCTGGGTGTGGGACGCGCGCCTGACCACCAGTTTGATTTTATGGCTGCTTTATATGAGCTATCTGGTGCTGCGCCGGTCTTCTGAAACTGGATCAACCTCGGTGCTGGCAGCCTCGCTGGCGATTCTTGCCGCGCTCGACATGCCGATTGTGTACATGTCAAACCGCTGGTTCCGCACCAACCACCCGCAGCCGATGATCGGCACGCCGAACCTGAACCCGGAGATGCAAAAGGTGCTGCTGTGGAACATGCTGGCCTTTACCATGTTTGCACTGATGATTGCGTGGTTCCGGTATGAGCTGGAGCGGACCAGCCAGAAGATCAATCATCTGCATATCCAGAAAGCCGCGCAGACCACCAGCCTGGCAATGATTGCGCCGGTCGCGCTTTTTTTCTTTCAGGATGAAAAACTTCTGCACGAAAAGATGGTGCAGCACCACTACATGGTGGCCGGCTACATTGCCGTGTGGACGATTTATATAAGCTATCTGCTGTATCTTGCGAGCAAACTGGCAAAGCTGAAAAAGGAAGAGGCGGAGCTGCGGGGATAGCGAGCACTCAGCCATTCTTTTCCGGCGGCGGCACATAGCTTCCTCGTCGGCGCATCTCTGCGAGCCATTCTTTGAGCGGATAGTCTGACGCCAGCAGGCGGCTGACTTCTTTTTCCACGTCATATTCCACTCGACGAATAGACGGCACTCCGTTCTCGATCAGTAGATAAGAGCTGCGAGGATCCCCATCATAAGGTGAGCCTACGCTGCCGGAGTTGCAGATGGTCATTGAGCCTGCGTTTATCTTGCGGATGAATGGGCGATGAAGGTGGCAGTAAACCACGATTGCTGCGTTCAGGTTTTTATGCGTTCAGGTTTTTATAGGTACTTTCCAGTTCGGCGTCGTCAGCGGTATCCATGGGCGCACGCCAGAGATTGCCAGGGCTGGCATGGAGCAGCGCAAGCTCTTGATGGTTTTCAATTCCAAAGCGAAGTTTTGTAGGAAGGCGCTGCAGCCATTGCATGCGTTGCTCGCCGATCATCTGTCGCGTGACTGGGGAGCAGCGATCGAACAACACCTTGAACAATGGTTTCAGCTTGGGCGCGGAGGCTTCAAGGGCTGAGCGCACGGCGGTGTTCCAGAGCATTTCATCGGTATTGCCCAGAACTCCCTGCCAGCCTTCCTGAGTGATGCAGTCAACCACCTCACATGGATTACACCCGCCGTAAGGCAGATCGCCACCGTGAAAAACTACGCCCGGTTTTTGCCGGCGCAGATCGGACAGCACGGCATCAAGCGCCGTGAGATTTCCGTGGATATCAGAGAGGATGGCGATACGCATGGACGTTTGCAGAAGCAAGCCTAACGTCTGATCTTCGCAAAAAGCTCTGAGAGCACCAGCCGAATGGATGTGCCCGTAACAGCAAACTCGGTCGCCTCAAGAAAGCCAGAAGATGTGCAGTCGTAGCCTTTCTGGGTAGCAGGATCAAGAACCCAGATGTTCGGCACGCCAAAGTCGCGATAGTCAGTCACGCGTTCCTGCATGCGACGGAGCGTATCCTCTGGCGAAAGGATTTCAATGCAGGCTAGCGGCGGCTTGGTGAGTATCTGTTCCACAGGCTCATCGAGCGAAACCAGACAAATATCCGGCACACTATACTCCGTTGATGAGATCCGAATTCGTTGTTCGGGAAGGACCTCAATATACCATTCGTCCTGATGCTGGCCAAACCAGAGGATCAGAGCTGCCTGTACAGCCGCATGATCATGCCCACCTAAATTACGTTCCTCAATCCGTCCATCTACAAAGTCCCGATCCGGGCTATAGCTGCTATTGAGGTATTCGCTTACCGAAATTGATGTTGTGCTGGACACAGGCGAACCTCGAACGGATTCATCATACTTCACTTTGCCCCCAACAGACAGGGTTCTCCATAAAACGGTACACTTAAAAAACCACATCCAGCGCTGTGAGATTCCCATGGACAGATGGCCATAACAGTTAGTGGGCATGCGGCGGCCTTCTTCCCAGGAAAAATGAGACCTTTAGTTCTTTCAGGCGCTCTGTGCCAACACGAAAGGCACATTCCTCGTAGGCTGTCCCGGCTCCTGAACCAGTCGTGTAGCTGTCGGCAAGCGCGCCGCAATGTAATTGTCGATACTTCTTCCACGCTGCTTGAGACTGCTCGACGTTAGAAGCTCCCCTCAATAAACATTGAGCAACCACATCGTGACCCTCGCCAGAGAATTCTTTCGCACCGCTCCGGAAGTCGGCCACGATCTTTGCTACCAAAGAATTTATCTCAGCGTCGACTGCAGACTTTTCCTTTGAGTAACAGTTCCGCATTGCGGCATTCGAGTCCTGCTTGGCGCAGGGATCAGGTTGTTGTGCGAAAGCTGGTGCAACAAACATCAATGTCAAGAAGATGGACGCAGTGAAAGCACGGGGCATAATTGCGAAATCTTACACTCACATTCATGGGGCAGGATAGATGTTCTGTGACAGGCGTTCCCGCAAATCAATCGCCTTCATTAGCAATAGGATCTGCTTGCGCTTGGCCCAATTATCCGCGCTGTTGAATAAAAAGATAAACTAGAAGGATGCCCGACGTCGCCAGCAACTCTCTTTCTAATGCCGCTTCTTCTTATCTGCGCTCAGCCATGCACCAGCCCATCCACTGGCATGAGTGGGGGGCGGAGGCGTTTGAGACCGCGAAGCGTGAGAACAAACCAATCCTGCTGGATATTGGCGCGGTCTGGTGCCACTGGTGCCATGTGATGGACCGCGAGTCATACGAGAGCCCTGAAATCGCCGCCATCATCAACCAGCATTTTGTTGCCATTAAGGTTGATCGCGACGAGCGGCCTGACGTTGACAGCCGCTACCAGACTGCAGTGCAGGCGATCAGCGGGCAAGGCGGTTGGCCGCTTACCGCATTTCTTACGCCGGAAGGGAAGCCGTTTTACGCTGGGACATATTTCCCGCCACAGGACTACCAAGGCCGTCCCAGTTTCCAGCGCGTTTTGCTGACGCTGGCCCAGGCCTTTAAGGAAAAGCATGGCGAGGTGCTGGAATCGGCAGAGAGCGTGATGGACGCCATTAGTCGCGCGGAAGGATTTGAAGGCAAATCAGGATCGTTAAAGCCCGAGCTGATTGACAGCATGGTGGAATCAGCAGTGAAGCTCTTTGATCCCGAGCATGGAGGCTTTGGGTCATCGCCGAAGTTTCCTCATCCCAGCGCTATGGATTTGCTGATGCAACGATGCGTTGAAACTAGGAACGAACAGTTGCTCAACATTGTGACCACGACACTTACAAAGATGGCGGAAGGCGGCGTTTACGACCAGCTTGCCGGCGGGTTCCACCGTTACTCGGTGGATGAGCATTGGGTTGTGCCGCACTTTGAGAAGATGCTGTATGACAACTCTGAGCTGCTGAAGAACTACATTCACGGCTATCAGCTCACCGGGGATGAATTTTTTGCATTCGTAGCGCGCGACATGATTCGCTGGATGGACGAGTGGCTGACCGACCAGGAGCACGGAGGATATTATGCTTCGCAAGACGCCGATATCTCTTTGGAAGATGATGGCGACTATTTCACCTGGACGCTGGATGAAGCCGAAGCTGTGCTGAGCAGCGATGAACTGCAAGCGGCCATGCTGCATTACGACATTGGCGAAGTCGGCGAGATGCACCACAATCCTGCTAAGAACGTGCTGTATCTGCGGGCGAGCGTGGAAGAGATTGCGGAGCGGTTGAAGAAGCCCGTGGCCGATGTGCAGGCCCTGCTGGATTCAGCAAAGAAGAAGATGTATGCTGCGCGATTGCAGCGGCCGACACCTTTTATTGATAAAACTGTTTACGTAAGCTGGAATGCGCTGGGCATCTCCGCTTATCTGCAAGCCGCGCGGGTGCTAAAGCTGGAAAGAGCAAGGCGGTTTGCGCTGCGATCGTTGGATAGAATTCTTTCACAAGCCTGGGACGGCAAATCAGGATTGCAGCACGTGATTGCCTACTCTGATCCACAGGCGGGTAAACGCGGCGTGGCTGGCGTACTGGATGATTATGCTTTCACGGTTCTTGCCTGCCTTGATGCGTACGAAGCTACGACAGACCTGAGCTATTTCCATTTTGCCGAGAAAATTGCAGACGTGATGATCGCGCGCTTTCATGATCCGCGCGAAGGCGGCTTCTTTGACATGGCCAGCGGCCCTGAGGTTGGCGACGGTCTGGTGCTGGGCGCTCTGGCCGCGCGGCGCAAGCCTTTGCAGGATTCACCTACACCGGCGGGAAATCCTTCTGCAGCCATAGCGCTGTTGCGGCTTCATGCCTACACGAATGACTCTCGTTACCGAACGATGGCAGAAGGCACGCTCAAAGCGTTTGCCGGGATCGCATCGCATTACGGGCTTTTTGCCGGGGCTTATGCTCTGGCGCTGGATATGTATCTCCATCCGCATACACAAGTGGTGATTGCCGGCACCGGAGAGCAGGCGGACCAGCTTGAATCTGCCGCGCTCAAGCAGCTTTCATTGAACAAGTCTGTTTTGCATTTGCCTGAAGGCGAAATTGTGCCGCAAAAGCTTCCGGCGGCGCTGGCGGAAACTATTCCTAATCTTCCGGCGATCAAAGAAGGAAAGACCGTTGCTGTGGTGTGCAGCGGGTTTGCCTGCCAGCCTCCGATTGAAGATCCGGCGGAGCTGAGCAAGGCGCTGAGCTAAATGGACATGCGCTAAAAGTAATATGGACTTCAAGCATTGGCTAGCCAATACTTGAACAATGAAAAGCATTTTCTGTCTGCTCTCAGTGCTGATTGTGGTTGCTGCCGCAAATACGGACGCCCGTTGCCAACAAACTTTAGAGTGTTCTGTGTCATCCGCGCGTCCTGCAAGCAAGGACGAGGAATTTGTTCAACCGAGGACCCAGCAGGAGACTGACAGAACCAAACAGTCGCCACACGGTGTGAGAAGGCTGGGGAAACATACTCTCGAAATTGGATGGTCGCACGGCAAACGCATCTTCAAGGACAAACCGCCCTATGATGAGCCACTGGATGGTCTTAAGTGGACCTATTGCGGTTACAACAGCACTTTGAAATTACACATGCTTATTAAAAGCGATGACGCACTTTTTACCGGAGTTCTGGTTGACGACGCAACTGGCGCGGTCCTGCCTGGAGGACAAAAGGTTTTGTTCTCAAAGGACGCGCGGTACTACCTTGCCTATGAGCAACCAGATGGCCAGGATGGCGAAACCATCAAGCTATATTCCCGCAATGGCCGTCTATTGTGGAAAGGCTACAACGGCTTTATTGCGGCGGACGGAAAAAGCGTGATTGCGGAGTTTGCAGACGCGCACTGGGACTCCCAGGGCAGGCTGCAGGCAGTGGCGAAGCTCGACAGTGGCAAACAACAGACCGTCACGCTGACGCGGCTGAACTCAGGCAAATGGGATTGGCTACCGCACATTTCACAGTAGCCTGATATAGATTTCTTTTAATCCTGGGCGTTCACTTATAAGCTTCCAACTCCGTCGCAGCGCGATTGAGCGCCTCTGTCAGTACCTGTAATTGCTCAGTCGTTAGTTGGGCATTCTTCGCATCGATCGCCTCATTCACACCGGGGATGACCACTGCAGCATAGCCGGTGTACTGGCCTGGAGCGTAGATCGCGTGCTTGAACCAGGGACGATTCGGCAATCCTTGCGGCGTAAGCAGCGCGCGCTCAGTGGCAATGAGCGTCTCGTTCAGCTTTGTGACATCCTGTGGCGGATTTTTCTGGATAGCCAGCACTTTGGCGCCAGCGTTCATGAAACGCGTGGCTGCGTTGGCCGCCGGAGTGAAGTCGGGCGCGCTGGCCCCGAGCATGAGTCGCGCTTTCTCCTGCGAGTTCTCAATGTAAGCGCCAATCTCCCGGCCATAAAGTTCGTAGTCGTAAGGCAAGACGTCAGCCGAGGCCATGTGCAGCGCCTGAATGCCGAAGACGCGGGCCATCTCCTGCTCATATACAAAAGTTGGATCGGCAAATTTCTTGAACCAAGTGAAATTGTCAAACGCGGAATGGTAGACACCGTACGATCCGCTGGAAGTCATATCGGCGGATGGAATGCCCAGGTGCTGGATGAAAGCGCTGTAGTCTGATCCGCTGCCGAGATCGCCGACAGGGACATCATTCTCAACGCGAGCGTTAGGAGAGCGGCCTCGTCCAGTGTCGCGGCCGGGCTGGTTTCTGCGCTGCTCTTTCCAAACGTCATAAAGCAGGCCTCCTTTGGGGCTGGGTACGACTTTGGTTACATCGCGCATAAAGCCTTTGAGGCTGGGCACGGCTGACGCGCCAAAGTTAGGGCCGGTGACCGCGACATCCAGGTTGAAATAAGCAGCCGCGTGAGACAGATCTTTCTCGTGCTCCTCCGCCCACTCTGTTGAACCAATCAAACCTTCTTCCTCTGCATCCCATGACGCAAATATGATGGTGCGCTCAGGCCGCCAGCCGTGTTTCAGCAGCTCTGATATTCCATGCACGCTCTCCAGCATCGCGGCGGTGCCGCTGTTCGGATCAACCGCTCCATACACCCAAGCGTCGCGATGGTTCCCCAGCACCACCAACTCATCCGGATACTTCGTTCCCTGAATTTTTCCGATCACATCCCAAATCGTCCAGTAGCGATAATCCTGCTTCAAATGCATCTTCACCCGCACCGGCCCCGGCCCAACGTGATAAGTAAACGGCAGCGCGCCCTGCCAATC
Organism: Candidatus Angelobacter sp.; assembly: GCA_035710845.1. Lineage (GTDB taxonomy): Bacteria > Acidobacteriota > Terriglobia > Terriglobales > Acidobacteriaceae > Angelobacter. The sequence goes on along the minus strand of DASTCT010000132.1, from coordinate 42,737 downwards.
GCGCGGCGTTTCCGGCCCGCCCAAATTCTGCAGGATCGGCTGTGCGTCTCCGTACGAAAGCGGCGTTGTGGGAATCTTCGGCATGTCCGCGGCTTTATCCGGCGGCACTCGCTGCGATTCCGGCAATCCTAATACGCTGGCCACTCCCGGCGTGGTTGGATCGCCGGGATACATAAACATGTACTGGATTGACCCGCGCTGCACTCCGCTCTCCGGACGCCATGGCCCCTTGGGATACACATCGCCCTTGAAGTAGCCATCGTCAATGGGATCAGAATAGATAATGACTCCGGCTGCGCCGTGTTCCTGCGCCACCAGCGCTTTCACGCCGCGAAAATTATCTCCATAGCGGACAATCACAACCTTGCCGCGCACGTCGATCTTCATTTCTTCAAGCTTTTTAAAATCTTCCGGGCGGCCATAGTTCGCGTACACAACATCGGCCTCAGCATCTCCGGAAGGCGACGAACCATTAAACGGCATCACCACCTTCGGATTGTCAGCCAGCGGATCGCCCTCCACATGCTCAGGATGCGGGCCATTCATCGTCACGCCCGGAGGCGCGGTCACCTTCACGCTGATCTCTGCCGGCCGGTTCATCCACACGGAATATTTCACCGTCTCGGTTTGCAATCCGGCCACTTCAAACTGCTTGGCCACGTAGTCTGCCGTCGCTTTGTCTTCCGGCGATCCCGCCACGTGAGGCTGCGCGGTCAGGATCTTCAAATGCTGCTCCGCCCGCGCCGGGCTGGGCACCTTTAGAAATTCCTGGTCGATCTGGTACTGCTTCGCGAAGTCGCGAAAGCCAAACATCTCCGTTGGCACGCCCTGGGCAGGCGACGCGGTTGAAGGCGTTTGCGCGGCCTGCGCGCGTTGAGTGTTCTGCTGGGCAAAGCTGGTAAGAATCAAGCTGGTAAGAATAAAGATTGATGCAACGGCAACAAGCTGGGCGCGTTTCAATTTGGTCTCCTGGTCTCTGAACAAAGCTTCATTATGGAACTCGTGCCTTTTTGGGTTTCACCAACCGGCGTCGGCCTTTCGTGCTGTCTGGGTTGGGAACGAAAAAGCTTACACTATAGAAGATATTTATTCGAATCGCGCAATATCAGGTCAAGGGAATTGAGTACGGAAGCGGAGATGAATGGCGGCATCGCGGAGCCGCCGCTGTTGAGTTCAGCAGAAGAACTGTCTTTGCCGCGCGCCATGGCTGCCGATGACATAACTCTGGCGGTTGAGACAGACACAGCCATGCCGGACATCGCGACTGATGCTGGCTTTGCTGGCGACGCTGTTGTTCACGTTACCAAAACCACGATCGCAGCCAAGCCCACGATCGCTGCCGAACCGCCCACCGTCGCCGAACCTGATCCCGCCGAAACCACCAGTATTGAAGTTCCGCGACTAGCGCGTGCTCTGCGCCATCGCGACTTCCGCCTCTTCTGGACGGGAAACTTTCTCTCCAACATCGGCACCTGGATGCAGAACATCGCCCAGGGCTGGCTTGTGCTCAAGCTCACCAACTCCGCGTTCTGGCTGGGCGTGGTCGGCTTCTCGGCGTCCATCCCAATCTTGTTTTTTGCGCTCATCGGCGGCGTGATTGCAGACCATGTAAACAAGCGCAAGCTGCTCATGGTGACGCAGTCCGCCATGATGATTTTTGCCTTCACCCTGGCCGGGCTTACCTGGCTCCATCACATCAATGTATATGCCATTGTCGCGTTGTCGCTGGGTACGGGCATTGCCATGTCGCTCAACACGCCCAGCTACCAGGCGCTGGTGCCGCAGCTCCTGCCGCGTGAAGACCTCACCAACGGCATCGCGCTCAACTCCGCGCAGTTCAATATGTCGCGCGTCATCGGGCCAACTCTCGGCGGGTTCGCCATGGCCCTGGTGGGTGAGGGCGGCAACTTCTTTTTGAACGGCCTGAGCTTTCTCGCCGTGCTTGTTGCGCTCACGCGTCTCCGTTACCGGCAGCCGCAGTCAGGCGCCCCGCAGGAAGTCCACTTGTGGGAAAAGATGAAGCAGGGTTTCGCTTATGTCTTCCGCCACCCGGAGATGTCCTCGCTCGTTCTGCTGGTGGCCATCAGCAGCCTGCTGGCCGTGCCTTATCTCACCTTTGTTACATATTTCGCCCGTGACGTCCTGGGCACCGGAGAGCCCGGCCTCGGCATCCTCATGGCCTGCTCCGGGGCGGGCGCGTTCCTGGGCGCGATTACCATTGCTTCCGTCACGCACATCCGCCGCCGCGGGCTGTTCGTGGTCCGCGCCCTTGCCGGATTCTTTGCCGCCATCATCGCTTTCACCTTCTCGCGCAACTTTTATCTCTCCGGATTGCTACTTGCCCTCGCCGGATATTGCATGATCATCTCCGTGGCCACCGTTAACTCGCTCCTCCAGCACCTGGCCGCCGATAACATGCGCGGCCGCGTCATGAGCATCTACTCCACCGCCTTCCTCGGCCTCTCACCCATCGGATGCCTCATCGCCGGCTCGCTCACCCGCGTCATCAAGGCCCCACACGCCATCGCTGGCATGGCCACTCTGGCCCTATTGGGATGTCTGGGTGTGTACTGGCAGAGGGAAGGGTTGAGGGAGTTGGATTGAGTCAGAATCACAGCAAACGAAAGAAATTTGTTTGATATCGTGGAGAGCGTGCTACTATTCCGAGTCTATTTTCACTCAAATGTTTGCAAAGAAAGCCATGATGGATGCTTTGTCTGCTGGTGATCTTAGCATCTCTTATGAGTACGATCTTTTAGATAAACCATCTCGTTTGCAAACCCCAGCATCAGTCGATCCTCTTAATCGGGACGCCCTTGGTACTCGAATATTTGAACAACAATTTTTCGGAGATCGACTTGGACTAACTCTAGGGCCAATAGTCGTATCCGAAAAGATACATCATTTTCCAGGCAGGGTTCTTTTTAAGGGGCGTAGTGGTCATTTCGACCTCACACAATCAAACAACCAGATAGAGATAATGCCTGGCGAGGCTTTGGCGCTCCATTCCATTGAGTTTATCCGGATGGGAGCAAAGATCGGAGCTTATATTTTGCCTCGGCTCACACTAGCCACAGCCGGTCTCGTTGTTGTGCCGACATATATTGATCCTTATTGGGAAGGAATTCTTCAGCTATATATCGTTAATCTTTCAACTCGACCTTACAGTCTTAATTTTGGAGAGCGAATTGCAATCTGTAGATTTTACGAAGTTCAGGGTGCTGAGGAAAACCCGGAAGCTCGGAGTCAGTTCGCACAAAAGAGTCATCATTATGGCCTCAACTGGCGTCGCATTTTAGATACCGATGCCGAAGTGCAACCGCGGAGAAAGCATCCCATTCCAGCAGCCGTCTATCGAGAGCGGATCCGCATTAAGGCGATGCAACTCCTAACAAATTGGAATAATTTCTTGGGTCTAGCTGCGGGTGCCGCGCTCATTGCGGCCATTTTTGGCTATGCGAAATTTGACTCCAAAGCTGACCAAATTGATGCTCTCTCGACGCAGGTTCAAGCTTTGAAGTCTGCTGTTGATCATGAAGCATCAGATCAGCAAAATGTTAATCGTGACTTTCCTCAAAGCGGCGTTTTTGACATCGAGATACCGCCAAACCAGCAGCAATTTGTTCAGGAAATAACACTTGAAAAAAAACCAGCGCCAGGATCCCAGGTATGGATCTTACCAATACCCACGAGCACACCTGTAACAGCATCTGGCATAATTTACTGTGGTTCAGGTCCCCCGGATTGCAAACTCCATATAAGTATTCAACGAACAACAAGCCTGTCCCGTCAGCTCGACCTTCAAATCAAATGGTTGATCTTAAGCCGATAGCGACCCCCGATCCGGCCATACTGTCCTCGCCGATCAAATTTGCTGGCCGAGATGGCAGGGAGTATTTCGTGCGGCAACTAGATCGTAAGTATGCCGCGCGGCGAGCAAATGCTCTTGCCGCCATTCACAAGCTAATCCCATACGTGGGAGATGACCTAGAGTTCTTGCATGAAATTGGCGAGATGTCTTCCAAGCTCTATCGTTGGAGCACTAGCTTCGTCGTGGAGTACTCTGGAAAAACGATCGCATTCCTAACCTCGTATGTTCGTGATTACTCTGATCGACATCCATTCCGTTCTATATACATTCACAGGATGAGTGTTGCTCGAGAGCATCAACGTAATTATGTTGGCGCTCAGCTCGTTGCCACTGCTCTATCCCTGTATTTTGAGGCGATGCCTTGGCTACTTACGGTAACGGTCCAGACCAACGATGAGCCAAAAAATGCTGCAGTATTAGCTTTCTATCGAAAATGCGGTTTTAAAGATCGGTATGCAGTTGAATATCCACACAAATGCGACACGTTGATGGAATTCCCTCTTTGCTGTATCTTGAAGCCACAAATGCTGCTCATTATTTCGGGACCTTCCGGCGTAGGTAAGAGCCGCCTGTTAGATCTCGCCGAGCGAGCCTTCGGGTTCCGACGAGTTGTTCCACTTACGACTAGATCAAGTCGCATTGGCGAGAACCCCGGACATGATTACCAATTTGTCTCGAAAGAACAGTTCTGTCAGCTGATTTCTGATGGCCGACTCACTGCATGGGATTTTGTGCTCGGAAACTACTATGGCTATGGAAAAGACTTGGCAGAGAGTGTTAAATCTGGTGAAAACATAGTGATCCAAGCACTGTCGAGAATGGCGCTTCGGATAGCCGCGACCTACTCAGACGTTTTGCTTGTTTCGCTGAGACCAAATTCTGATCAAATTCTTCAAGCTCGTCTCACAGAGCGAAGTTACACTAGTTCCGAACTCGCCTTAAGAAAAGCACATTGGCAAGAAGAAATTGAGCTTTCCCATCTTTTTAACGTCATAATAGAGAATGCAGATATCACACCGACCGCCGAGCTAACAAAAACCCTCGCAGATGTTATAAACCGGTTCGCCTAAGTGGTTTTCCCAATCACGTGCGAATGACGGCGGATGTCGGCGATCACCCGATTTTCTTGATCCTTTGCTCATCTCAATCACACCTCAATTTCCTCCGTACATCCCGAACCAGTTATGCACCAGCACACGATGATCTGCCCCGACCTGCGCAAAACCGGCGCCTCGGGGACCCGTAAACTCAATCCACACCCGCTCCACTTGCCCGGCGCTACCTCGCGTAGTGCCTCGCAATCGGGGAACGCCACCTGAATGCGCTCCACCTCAAGCCCAGCTGGGTCGCCACCTGCCCAAACGCAAGCATTACTCTGCATCAATCGAGCTCGCTTCTCTCATTCACCTTTTAATACTTCCGTGCTACTCTCATCGCAAAAATGTTTCTTCGCACAACACTGCTGCTTATCATTTGCCTGAATCTTTCATCTTGTTCACGCTCATCGCACGCGGTGCAGCCAGTGAAGGAGCAGCCATTTACTGCCGGCGTGCCGATGGCAGAGGTTATCCAATTCAAATATTCGGTTTACCTTCTGCCTGGAAGAACTGACGGAAAGCGGGCGCTTGCAGCAAGTACTCAGCTATTGCGCACACGATACAAAGCGCTAAAAATGGTCGACGACATACCCGACCACCCCGCTCATCTCACTGATCCGCTCGTGAGCGTTCATCTGGAACGCGATGTCCACAAAAACTATGCGCCGCCCAGCATTGAGTCTCTGCGGTATCGCGGTGTTGGTTTTTCTGCAGAAGAGCAGGGTGCGCTACAAAAGTCGCGCGAGGCTATCATCTTTCAATTTGCTCACTCCAAAGAGCACGTCTGGAGTTCATTGTTTGCAGCAACACAACTGGCAGAAGATGTGGCCCGGCAGACCGGCGGGTTGATCTTTGACGAAGAAACCCGTCACGTATTTACACCGGATTCTTGGCATAAACAGCGCCTAGCCGTCTGGACTGGCGGCGTGCCGGAGCTTGCCACGCAATTCACAATTGACTTTTATCCAATGGGTGAATATATGCGTGCCGTTACGCTGGGGCTGGACAAATTTGGGCTTCCGGACGTGGTTGTTCAGGAAGTGCCACAATCATCCGGCAAGCAGGTTGAGGGCCTGATTAACATCTTTGCGCAGACAATGGCTGAGGGAGCTACGTTTCCCGGATCAGGGAAATTCAAAATTGATATTCGCCGTCTGAGAAATGACCAACTACGCGATTCGGAACTGAAGTCGCTGAGCACGCATGCTCTGGGTATAGCCTGTTTGTTCCTGAAGCCGGGCAAGCCGGACGAAGGCGATCCTGAAAATCGATTAGTACAACTTTCAGCAGAGCTCTATTCTGGTCCTGACTCACAGGCCAAACAGGACAACATGCTTTCTTCGCTCTTTGGCACTAAAGACGTCGCGCACAATGTGGAGGACACCGAAGAATTGTGGGCTGAGAGCCACCGCGAACGCGATAAGTTACCCGCTCTCCATCAGGCTTTTGACGCAGGCTTACAGCCTGGTGAATACATTCAGGTCAAGGCACCCTTTAAATCAGATCGTGGTCACGAATGGATGTGGGTTGAGATTAACCGCTGGAAGGGAAAGACGATGACTGGCACGCTACAGAATGATCCGGTGGATGTTCGCGATCTTCATGCCGGGCAAATTGTGGAGGTTAATGAAGACGAGGTCTTTGACTATATCCACTATTATCCTGATAAGCATAAGGAAGGAAATACCACCGCAAAGATTCTTGAGCGAACGGAATCAAATCCAAGAAGCGCACCTGACCACGCAGAAATGCCGGATTGCGGTTCGCCGTAGGTGCTGTTTCCTGCCTTGCTTCAGTGGGTGAGCTTGCTGAAGCAAATTGGGGCAATGTATTCTTCGCTATTGATTCGCTCAATGAAATCGGTTAAATTGGGGCTGCGCTGAAATGCGCAGGGTCTTTGAAAACTTAGCAGTCAGCACTCAGCAATCAGCTAAATCAACAGCAAAAGCGAACCAAAGCAAGACTTCGACCGGTCGGTCACCGTTCGGTCGAATGGCATGTTGGCCTTTGTTTTCAACACGGGAACCATAGGGGGGTGGGATAGAGGTGAGCCTCGCTCATTGAGGTCCTTCACTTCGGGCTTGCGCCCGTACGTTCAGGATGACAAGCGGTGGCGCGGCGGTTTTTCACCCCAACGCGCAAGGGAACGCGCGCTGGGGACCCCGATTTTGCGCCGCGCGTCCTAGTTTGCGACCCACTGCTGATTTTGGGATTGGGATTCCATCCCAACACGCGCAAAAAATGCGCATGCGCCTCCCAGATCGCGCAAAAGCGGCGCGTTCCGGGATCCCTGATGCCGGGAACCCTGGGATCGGGTCACGCCTGGGTCACCCAAGGGTGACGCCTGGGAGAGCCAAGCGTCACGCAAGGGAGACGCGTGGATTGATTTGCGTGTGAGCCTTTATTTTCAACACGGCTGAGAAAAGGCCGGGTGGGGGGGCACTGCCATTGCCAAAATCGCCGAAACGAGCGCTGACAAAGTACAGTTATCGGGAGATCCTAGGGAAAGAAATAGCTGAGTAGGCTAGCTTGCGCGAGCTAGCGCGCCGAAAACGTGGGAGTGGCTCTCGCAGACGTTCATCATACCGGTGGCGTCATTGGAAAACAGTGCCCGAGGATAAGCGCAGTGCAAATGAAAGGCGGTTTGGCTGAGTACGTTGTTCCAAAGGTACTCGAGTTCCAGTGCGCCTTGCTTGTTGCCGCTATTCCACAGGATGGCTACCATCTCGCCAAAAACCACCAGGTTCTGATCATTGCGGCCGGCTGACTTTTTCGCATTTTTCAGCAACTGGCCAACAGACGCCTGGAAGAGCGCGAGATTGGGGCGTTCGCCCACCATAAACTGTGAGAGCAACTGCCCGGCATCGCGCATCCAGAGGCGCGACTCACGTATGCGCGCGTCCGCGTTAACGCCATTTTTCTTGAGCGCCTGGATGAGCTGCCGGCAGTGATCGTGAGTGGCTACAATCACGGCAGACTTGCCAAGATCAAAACCTGAGGAAACCACTCCGCACAGACGTTCCACAAGGGCCACATCCGTATCGTAAAAAAACACAGAATGTACGGGAGCAAACGCAGACATGAACTACCGCCTCACAGCTAGGATACACAAGATTCCGACAGGATTGTCAAATGTTGATTGATACTACGCGGGCATCTTCATCTCTCATAGATGCTTGCTGTTCTTTGCCGGTTGCTGAGCGCTTCCTATACCATCGCGGTATGAAGAAGGCGAAGCCAGCCAGACAGCCAGCACGCGCATTGAAGACCTCCGCGCTGATAAAGAACGCGACATCGCGCTCTGCCGGTCGCAAGAAAGCATCGCCCAAAAGCAAGACCGCACGCAAAGGCAAAACCGCACCGCAGACTGTGGAGCAATACATCCTGCCGCGCCTGCCGCAGCACGCAGCGTGCTGCTGGAAATTCGCGAGGCGATTCGCTCTGTTGTTCCGCCGGAAGCCACCGAGATCATCAGCTACAAGATTCCTGCGTTTAAGCACAAGCGAGTGCTGGTGTGGTATGCCGCTTTTGCCAATCACTGCAGCCTCTTTCCCACCGCGGCGATTGTTGAAGAATTCAAGGACGATCTGGAAGGCTACTCAACTTCCAAAGGCACCATTCACTTCCCGCTGATAAGCCGCTGCCAATTGCGCTGATTAAGAAAATGGTGAAGGCGCGGCTGGCGCGCAGCGATGTCCAGGCGCAGAGATGTTAATCTGCTGCTTCTGAGGTCATACTCTATGAAGATGATGGTTACATCTTTGCTTCTCCTCTGCTCCGCAGCGCTCTTACTCTGCTCCGCAACCCTCTCGGCGCAGACTGTGGCGCATGCCAAAGGCATCGCGCACACGGAGCAGGTGGATATTGCTTATGAAACTTTAGGCACGCAAGGCTCAGCACTGCCGATCATCGCCATCAACGGCGGCCCGGGGCTCTCTCACGCTTACATGGTGCAGAACGATCTCTGGGAGCGTGTTGCCAAAAATCGCCTTGTGATTTTTTATGATCAGCGTGGCATTGGCAGCTCTAAGCGAATGCAGACGGGCGCTCCGCAATCCATGGACGCGTATGTTGCAGACCTTGAAGCCGTGCGCCAGAAGCTTGGACTTACCAAAGTTGCGCTGCTTGGCGACTCCTTTGGCGGCTTCATCGCCATGGCCTATGCGTCAGCTCATCCTGAGCACGTGGCAAAGCTGGTGCTCTCAGATTCGCCAGGGCCGGCATTAAAGGAGCTGGTGCGCGTGCTGCCGGACGTGTTTCCTGATGTCGAAGAGCAGAATGAAAAGGAGATGAAGAGTCTGGGAGATACCGAAGCTGCTGCCCGCGCCGGCCTGCGCAACCACTTCCGCATGCTCTTTTATTCGCCGGAAAAGCGTGACGCCTACATGGATCGCATGGGCGATCTTGGCTTTGAACCTGCGGTTGGCGAAGCTATGGGAAAAGCGTCAATGGATCTTGATTTCACCGCCAAGCTTGGCAGCTTCAATTTTCCTACGCTGGTGATCAATGGCCGTTTTGATATGAACGTTACTCCGGTGACAGCGTGGAAACTGGCCCACGCCATCCCCGGCGCAAAGCTCGTCTTCTTTGAGCACAGCGGCCATCTGCCTTCTTATGAAGAGCCGGAAAAATATTTTGCTGTGCTGGAAGATTTCTTGAATCAACGCTGAGTGGATTCAAGCGCGGAGAGTGATGGAGCGTAAAAGACTTCATCCAAATCTGCGGTTAAGGAACAATGACCGCTGCACCATTGATGGCGTCGCTTTTCACTGCCGCAAGCGCTTCATTGGCTCGGTCAAGCGAGAACACTTCCGTTCTAGGTTTCAGGTTGATCTCGGCTGCAATTTGCAGAAAATCGCGGGCATCAGCGCGAGTCATGTTGGTTACACTGCGCATCTGCCGCTCGCCCCACAACAGGTGGTCGTAATCAAACTGCGGAATGCGGTCGAGGTGAATTGCGTTGATGGCAACCACGCCGCCTTTACGCAGGCTGGCCAGCGCTGCGACAACCACGTCTCCGCTGGGCGCAAAAGTTACAGCGCGATCAAGCTTCACCGGCGGCGCTTCATTTTCGCTGCCCACCCACGTTGCGCTCAAAGCTGCGGCAAGTTGTCGGTGTGAAGCGCCTCGTGTTGAGACGTAAACTTCGCAGTTCCACGCCTGCAGCACCGCAATAGCAAGGTGCGCTGAAGCCCCAAAGCCAAACAGGCCAACGCGCTCTCCGCGTTTTACCTCAGCCACGCGCAAACTGCGGAAGCCGATAATCCCCGCGCACAACAACGGAGCAGCCTGCATATCATCAAGGGCCGCCGGTAGTGGAAAGACGAAGTCTGCGCGGGCTTGCACGTATTCTGCATAGCCGCCGTTGACGCTGTAGCCGGTAAAGGTTGGAGCGTCGCAGAGGTTCTCCATGTTTTGCAGGCAGTACCAGCAGCTTCCATCCACTCCGCCAATCCATGAGACGCCCACACGCGAGCCTTGCGGCAGATCGCTCGTACCTGCATCCACAATCTCTCCAACGATTTGGTGGCCAGGAATAATTTCCCGTCGCTGCGGTGGCAGTTCGCCTTCCACAATGTGCAGGTCGGTCCGGCAGACGCCGCACGCGCGCACTCGCAGAAGAACGTTACCCGGTTTGAGTTCAGGTTTTGCAATGTCCCTGATCTCAAGGGGCCGGGTTGAGATATCGCGCGGAGAAGTGAGAATGGCGGCTTTCATTGAGCGTTATCTCTGCTTTGTTGTGGTCAATTTATCTTAGCGCTTATGGCTTGTGCGCTTCCATTGTTGGACGCGATCGTATCGATTTTTTCCAAACGATCCAGTACTACATGTTTCGCGCTGGCAGCGCGTGCTTAGTTTTGCGCATCCTTCCCCAATAGGCTCACAGTTCCAGCGGGAGCAAACAAGGAGAGGCGCATGAAATCAAAATTGCTTCATGAGAACAACGGGCTGCGTACCTTTGCCCTGGTGTTCGATAAAGAGGACGAGGTTCAGGAAGGTCTACTGGAGTTTGCGAACACAAATCATTTTGCCGATGTCCAGCTGGCCGCCATCGGCGCCTTCAGTGAAGTGACGCTGGGATTTTTTGAGCGGCAAAAGAAGAGCTACAAGAAAATTCCAATTCATGAACAAGTTGAGGTTCTGGCCTTTACCGGCAACATTGTGCAGCGCGACGGAAAGCCAATGCTCCACGCGCACGTGGTGGTAGGCAAAGCCGATGGCACGGCGCACGGAGGACACTTTCTGGGCGGCCGCGTCTGGCCTACGCTGGAAATGATTGTCACGGAACTACCTGTTCATCTTCGCCGCACTCCCGATGCTGAAAGCGGTCTCGCGCTGATCAATCTTGCTGCCTGATCGGTTTCAAAATTTCGCAGCAACAAAAATCTTTCAGGTCAATGTTGCATTTGATCGTTGTACCACTGCACAGGCAGGATGGCGTAGCCGGAATGCTGCCCATGACTGGTGATTTGGGGAAATATGTGCTGTGGAAACAAGCACAATTAAGTGCTCTCGCCTGACATCTCCTCAAAAATGCTCACTGGCTGGTTTTCGGCGCGGACCAGTTTGGGCCCCCCATACTGGCGCACAATTCTGGCGATTCCAGCATTCAGCGCCCAAACCATCAGATTACCTTTTGTAATCGGAGGCCGGGTTCGTATCAGCCTGCGTATGACGTTCCGAGTGGAATAGAATTCATGCCACGCATCATTGGCGGCGGCATTCAGGTCAGTAGCATTGATCTGCTTGGGCCGGTAGCAAACGCTCTGGAAATTGAATTTGGACCAATCATTCTCGGTGATCCGGCCCTCGGTCTCAAACTGCCTCCACTGCATGGTTCCGGGTAGCGGCGTAAGTTTGGAAAATTGCGCAAATTCCAGCCTGGCTTCTGCCGCCAGCTTCACGGTCTCGCGCAGACCTTCAAGTGTATCGGTGTCCAGACCAAAGACAAATCCTCCCCAGATGGAGACATTCCTGGCGTGTAATGCCTCGCACGCCTCAAAAAATCGCTCCCGCCAATTGCCGGGCTTGCCTAGCTTCTTGAAGTTCGGTGAAGAAAAAGTTTCAAACCCAATGAACAATCCACGGCAACCGGATTTAACCGCCGCATCCAGCAGTTCGGGGTCGCGCGCGATCATCACCGTGGCCTGTGCCGCCCATTTCAGCCCTTTACCTTCAAGGGCGCGGAACAACTGGAGCGCGTGCTGGCGATGGCCGTTGATGATGTCATCCACAAAAAAGACCCAGCGATTTTTGAGCGAAGCAATATCTTCCAATACCTCTTCCGTGGGACGAAACCGGTAGCCACGGCCTGAAGTGCGACTCACAGAGCAAAAGTCACAATCGAATGGGCAGCCGCGCCCGGTCTCAACCGTGCTCGGAAACAGATACCTTTTGCTCATCAGCAGGTCGCGGCGCGGAATGCCATAGCCTTGCATATTAAAGAGCGTCGCCGGCCGGTAGCGCGGCTTCAGCTCACCATGTGCGAAATCATTGAGCAGTTGGTGCCAAATGGGTTCCGCCTCGCCAATGACAACCGAATCAGCATGCTGCTGCGCCTCATCCGGGCAAACGGTAACGTGCACGCCACCCAGCACAACCTTTTTGCCGCGGCGGCGAAATTCATCGGCAATGCGATAAGCGACATTGGCCATATTGGTCATGCCGGTAATCCCGATGAGGTCAGCGTCACAATCAAAATCAATCGGTTCCACGCTCTCGTCAACAATCCGAACTTCAACATCCGGTGGCGTGATACCTGCAATGATGGCCAGATTTAGACCTGGAAAAGCAGCCCTGGCATCCACATGCATCCAGGGCGAGAGCTTGCCCGCCACTTTGAACATTTGCGGTACGCGAAAAATGTTATATGGGTTGTTTGGCGTTATGAGAACGACCTTCATTTTCGACCCCCGCTATCCTGCGGCAGCTCATCCGCCCAGGTACAGGATTGGCCCGCCAGGTTCCTTATCTGAAATGTGGGACAAACCTTCTTTTTTCAAGATTAGGACTAGTGATAAGAAGGCCTGACCGGGCCGCCGGATGGCTTCAGCGGACAAGAGCGCGTTACTTTACTTTGGTGTGGAATCCGCCTTGCGTGTTGCATAGCTAGCAACCTAACCAGCGTGCATGCGCAACTTGGCGCACCTACTTACATCCGTTGAGGCAGCACTGAATGACCAAAACAAATTTTTGGCGAGCTCTGATTTGTATGGCTTTCGCGCTGCTATGTAATCGAATTGGCGGCAGGACTGCAATGACTCATGGGATCTGCGATCTTATGCTTTCCCAAGTGCAGGCGAACTGCTTCTTTTTCTGGCTAACTGCATCATTTGCTCCAAGTGGCGATGTGTTGCAACTCAAGGCACAGATGACGCCACTGTTACAGAATGCGAGGTTGTGCGAATCCCGGCGACCTCTGCCATTGTTCCTCTCTAAACCAGCCTTGCGACCGGCAATCTCCTCTTGCTTTCCCAACTCCTCTTCCTTGCAGTTACTGGATTCCCGGTGCCGTAATAGATAACGTCGCCGTGGCTGAAGCTCCGAAAGTACCAGTAACACTCAACTGAAAGGTATTTGCTCGCTGTATTGTTATTACAGGAATCGATCCTGTTGTTGCGCCTGCTGGAACAGTAATGGAAGCAGGCACATTTGCGGCTGGCGGGGTGCCTGCAACTGCGGCCAAGGTTACTACCGCGCCCCCGGCTGGAGCCGGAGCACTGAGCGTGGCAGTGAGAGTAACTGGCGCCCCTCCTCCAATCGAAGTTATCGGACCTCCAGCCGCAGAGAGGAATGCCAGCTTGGTTAGCACGATTTGCGGGTTGATGGTGAGCGTGGCCTGAGCGCTGCTTCCTTGATAGGCTGCGGTAACAAGTACAGGGGTACTTCCCACACCAGCCGGTAGCGTAGTTTTTGTTACTGTAAACGAACCAATGGTCTGGTTAGGGGCGATAGTGACTGTGGGCAATGTCCCAAGAATGTTCGGGTTGTTGCTTGACAAGGTAACCGAAGCGCCACTGGCAGGAGCCGGTCCGGACAAGGTGACGGTCCCGGTGGATGCCTGCCCTGAGTTGACGATGGATGGCGCAAAGGCGAGGCCCTGAAGCGTTATCGGCTGGACAAACCAGAACCACATGTCAAAGTTGCCGCCACGTTTTCCATCACCGCTCTGAGGCAGATGCAATCCAATATGGGTTGAGCCGTCAGGGTCCGTTCGGGTAGCGCCGAATGCCTCACCATCCAAGAACAAGGTGGGATCATCTTTTCCCCAAATTACGTTTCCTTTGAGATTCAGGTGCATCATCAAATTTGCCGGACGCTTCTGAGTCTGAAGCGCGGAGAGCGTGTTTCCAATGAAAGCAAGATTGTCTCTTGTAAGCGTCACCTGAATCTCACCCGATCCTGCTGCGTTGGAGACCGCAACTGTTGCCGGCAATACGAGCGATTGATACCCGACGATGAGGTCATTGTTCGCAGGAGCCGTGGGATTCGTGAGGTCGAGCGGATAAGGTAAATCCACCCTGATGAGGCAGGTGGACGGCTTGATGGAAATCGGATCCAGGGGAGCGTCACACAGAATTCTGATGACCAAAGATACGCCAATCACATTCCGATCGAACGGGACATTGCTGTCATTCAAAAGCGGCGCATCGGGAGTGGCGGTACGAACAGCAGTGATGTGAATACCCTTGTCTGTACCGGCTGTAATACCAGTCAGCGGTGGGAAAGTGGGCAGACAAGTGGCGGCGAGCGACCACGTCTTTCCATCGAACTGCACCACAGCAAGACGGCAATAGTGCTTCTGGATTCCCTTGGGCGATGCGGCAACTGGATTTCCGCCGCTGTCCACCGGCCAATCAATGCTGGCTGTAAGCGTGCGAGCCGGAATCAACCAGTAGTCTCCAGTGGCATAGTTGCCCTTGGCAAATTGCACCTGAACTCCGTTTTCAAGATTGAGCCAGCCGCCCGTGGTGGCGGGTGTTGCGCCTACGGAGTCCCAACGGCGCACCTTGGGATTCAACTTATAGTCGGTAAGATTTAAAGATCCGCCGGAGGGAATCACTGTCCCAGGATCAACCGTGAGGACCTGCCCCTGAACGTTGGTCAGTTGAACAAGCGTACCGGGCTGAAAGTTGAGTTCGTGCGTGTCATCAGAGAGTTCAATCCACTGGCCGGCAGCAAAGCCGAGCACGCTATCTTTACCGGTGCTGCTGACAAACAAAGTGTTGGCGCCGGGAGTTTGGCCGCTGGGCGGCGCAATCCAGGAGGCGACCACAGATCCATTGTCGCGCGACCATTTGAATGTAGCCGTGCCGCTGTCTACCGCGGCATCGCCGGTTCCTGCGTTGTGAATCTCAACGCGATAGAGCTGGTTTTCCAGGCTACGGAAGCCCGCAGTCGCGGGAACCATGCAGGGATCGGTGATGGCGGTTGGCTGGGCCTGGGCTTGCAGAGTTCCCGTGCTCTTGGCGATCAACGTGTCGTAAGCCGGCTCATCCGTAGAGCAGTTGATGCCTGAGTTCGTAGCGCCTGCATGCAGCAGCTTCACCTGCCAGATTGTCTTGGTGCGCGTGCAAGTATCCGGACCGCCGAGCGCGACCTCCAGAATCCCAGGGTCGTCAAGGAAAGTGATGTGCCGCTCCCATACTTCCAGATAGGCCAGATACATGCCCGGCGCAGTGGGCAGTTGAAAGCCTGGAAGGTCGGGCTGTGCTGTGATCAAAAGGTTTGCCTGCTCGTTCTCGCACAGAATGCCATCCACATATGCCCGGCCAGCGCTGATGCTGAGATTGTTGTTTGAAGCCGCCTGGATCATAAAGCCAGCATCGTCCTGGGGCGCTCCAGAAGCGCCGATCACATCGGTGGCTTCCGTCTCAATTCGGTGGGCGACAATTTCACCCTGCTCGTTCCAATCCGAATCGAGGTCCACTCTGCCTTGCTGCTTAAGGACGCCACGGTAGTGCTGCTTTGCTCGAAAGCTCCAGCGGGTAAAGTCGCCTTTCATAAACTCTCCTAGTTAAGTCTCCAGAATCGCGCCGGCCTCGAGCCCGAAGCGCAAGTATTCATTGAGCGCCGTCTGTAAATTGGTTGCGCGTTGCGGTTGTTGCAGAAAATTAAAAGCACCCATTTCCGATTCGTTGTCGCCGCCGTTCGTGATCTCTGCCGGGCACGCAGAATTGAGCTGAGCGTATCCGGGCTGTCCCAAATCAGTGGACGTAAATTGCGGCGACACGCGCGCGAGAATGGCGGCGCGACCGGACGTTGGTACGTTGGTGAGCGCCAAGTCGGGCTGGCAGTGGTAACGCTGTCCAGTTTTTGAACCGTCAGGCACAAAGCTGAAACGGACACATCCCGTCTGCTGCCGCATGGCTGTAACTACACCCGTGAACAAACTGTTACTCGCTGAGAGAATGAAGCTGCTGGTTGTCCCGAACACGGTTGAGGTGCTGATGTTCGCGGTCACGCCCGGGCCGGCGATGGCTGGATCAGTGCTGGCGCTCGATCCGCTGCTGATGATGCTATCGACGGAGTTAAGCTGCGCGGGCGAGATAGGGGCCGCAGGGAACGCGATGGGACCGCATATCGTGCGATAGAGGTTGACAACCAACGTGTCATTGGTTGCTCCGGCTGCTGTCTGCACGGCCAGACCTCCGCCCGGAGTGATGGTTGAGTGTGACAATCCGAGCGTGCCGAGATTGCCCGCTTGAATTGTGACTTGTCCCTCGATCAATAATCCATCAATGAATAGCTGGCCCGGATTCGGGCTTCCCTCGGGAGCCGTACCTTGGACGGAAATCGGGCCCAGAAAGTGAGGACGCAGCCCATCCGGGTCCAGCGTTTTGGATGTTCCCGCTGGTGACTGCCTTTGTGCCGCCCAATCCGCCGCAACAATCAGCAACCGGCTTCCGGCAGGCATGGTGATGGGAGTTTTGTTCAGGTCGTCCTTGTACGTCGAGCTATCGAGCACCGCGATAACGCCGTCCAGAATCGGGCTTGTTCCTGTGACTTGCTTGTTCCATGCTTTTACCGCCGCCGTGAAAGTGTTGAACACGATGTTAGGAACTGCCTTGAGTTCCAGACTCACGGCCACCTGCCAGCTGCTGGAACTGTTGAATGGAGCAGGGCCTGTGGTGGGACTGGAAAGCCAGCCGGAACGATCATAGGGTCCTGCGCCCATATCCCCGCTAAACCCGTACACATAGCTGACCTCCAGTGATGATGCCGGCAATTTGGCGCCAGCGGGAAACGCGATTCGTCCACGCACCGGATCGACCGCCAAACGCAGGGGTTTGGATACCGCTGCGCTTCCACCGGAAGGTGTATACGATTTGGAAGCGGCAGGCCGTCGCCAGTCAGTCTTGGAGATATCACTGGTATCGCAGATCATAATCTGGTCAAACGGAACGAAAGCGCCATCAATCGCAATCTGAAAGACTGGATCGGAGCCAAAATAGACGGCTTGGGGAACTGGTACACCATCTACCTCCGCTTGCCGCAGAGCTTCCAATTCCTGGTAGAGCGGGCGTCGCCGCAGGGGCCCGGGAACATTGATCTCTTGCGCCAGTTGGGTCACGTTCTGCTGTGTTCTCGGCAGATTAAATAAAGGAGCGCTGATGCCGAGAGGATTGAACGTGTAACGTCCATCGGCGGGACTGACAATGGCACGGGCGTCACCCTGACGCGTGGCTCCGTTAAGGTCAGTTTGGGTTGGGTCCTTCGACGAAGCTGGTATTGGGCCAATCTGGTAGTCTCCGAGTCTCCAGAGAAAGAGCCCGATACTGGGAATGTTGTATTTGCCACGGCCATTGGAAATGTGGCGAACATCGGCGGTGTGAGAGATCGACTCAAAGGGCCCGCCCAAAAGCTCAAGCGCATCCGCGTTGCGCAGGTCGGCCGTCGCCAGATTGCCCAGGCGCACGTGATTCAGATATTGGGTAGTGGATAGAAGCTCAAAGAATTCAACCACGCGCGCTGGCCAGCCGGTGACGTCGAACGCAAGTTGTTCGAGCATTGTGGCCGTACCTTTGCGGCGTCGGAAATCCAGGGTATTGGCAACATAACCGCGGGCACTGAACGTGTCAGAGCCAGTGGCATAGATGGGCCGGACACCAAGAAGATCGCCAATATAAGGCACCACCCATTCCGAGCATGTCTCGATGAACCAGTTCTCGTAGAGATTCGCAATGTCCTGCTCAACAGCGTCATACTCCTGCTGGATGAGAGCGAGTAATGCGCGCAGAGGCTGGCCCTGGGCCGCATCGCGCAGGCGATAAATAGCCGGCAGTAGGTTATAAAGCCGGTCTGTGGGAGCGGTACTCATGAAGTCATCTCCGTTAATGTCATCCCGAGTGGATTGAGCAATAGCAGTTGCGCAGTCTTAATGGCGTTGTTTTCAAATCGTGCAGGCAACGAGGGTAGAAATGGCAGTGGCTCAGTCTGGCTTGGACCATTGGAATCGTCGGTCCGGTAGAGCTGCGTGAGGGTAACGGCAATCACGCCGGGAATATCTTGGATCAGCTTCAGTATCTCGGCCGCCGTCACGGCTTGAGCAAACGAGCGTTGGGAGAATGCAAAGGCCGTGGTCAAGGCAGAAGCCACGGCGGCCATCACGACGCTTGGCAGGTACGTTGGCTGATCGATCAGAATCGATGCACTTAAGTTGAATGTAAGAGGTTGAAAGCCGGCGACCGAAAAGCTCTGGACAGGATCGTGGGCCATGGTAATTGCCTGAATTAAAGTCTGGGAAAGCGGGTCAGTGGGGTTGATGGGAGAACCATCGGCTGCGGCTACAGTGATTTGTACAATGTGCGCTGCCCCGCTCCAAATAGCCACTGCCTGGGCTTTACCAATCCCAGCGAATGCCTGCGCAAAGCTCTGGTAATCCTCAAGAGACACGATTCGATCCAGGGTCAACACTGTCAGGGGAGCGTTGCTGCGCGCATCGGCTATGTTCTGCGGGTCGGCTGCTCCACTGGCCGGCAATGGATTCGTAACACCGCGCAAACCTGGCGGACGCGATTGCAACAAAGAGAGACTGCCCGCCGCCACGTTTCCGGCAAGGCCAATTCCAGTGCGATAGGTGGAGGTTACGTTCTGGCTTCCAGTTTTCAAACGCGACGCCGGATCCCCAAACGTAAGCGTTGGCGTTCCATCGTCAGCCAGCCGCACAATGTATTTCTGGTCGCTCGGCGTAAGCCCGTAGAGCGTTGGCGACTCCTCCCACTCCAATCCGTTCACCCGAACTTGCAGAGAACTTTGAGTGCCGCTGGGCGTGGGCGCGGAAACATAGGTAAGAGGCGGGCGTTTCAGTGTGAAACTCTGGTTGGTCTTGGAGCCGTTACCGCTGCCAAGAACTTCCCGCACAGTGGCTCCGTGCGTAGCCAGCGTAACGTTCGCGTTGAGGACAACCGATGATCGAATGTAACTATTTTTGAGGCCGGTGTTGAATCCCGGAACCGTAGTGAAGCTCAGCACGGTGAAACCGGCCGTGTGAGTGACGTTCTGCAAAAAGAGAATCTCGCTGCCTGCGACTCCAGGCGGATCAGACTGGGTTCCGCTGAGCGCGATTGACTGGCCGGGCATCAGGCCAAGCACCATCTCATTCAGCATGATGCTCGTAGTTCCCGCGGTAATCTCATCGACTATAGGTACGCCCGCGAGCATAAGTTGTTGGCTTTGTACCCGGGCTGTGGTCTTGCGCACAAAGAATTGCGCACTATTGTTAGGATCATCGGAAGAGCTGAGTGACAGTCCGGTCGTCTTCCCGCTGATTCCATAGTCCGCAAGACTCTTTTCTGCGATTGAGGTGATCTGATAAGCGCCTGCGGCTGTGTTCGGGCATTCCAGCCACGCCCAGCTATTCTTCAGGATTTGCGGAAAGCTACGCTCAAGAAAGGCATCGGCATCTCCACCGTGATATGGGTTGTTTTGAGAATCTGTCCAAATGGTACGACCATGGCCGCTATTCTGTGCGTCCCAATCTCCTGGGGGATCGGGGTAAGGATCGCCACGCAATACGTTGCCTTTAACCGGCAGGCTGCCCCACAACGGCGCGTTGTTGCCGAAGAAAGCCGCGGTCGCGCCGAACGAATACACGCCCTCCTGGGAAGGCGGTGCAGGTGGAGGATTGTTGACCAAAGTGGCGAGATCTTCTTCGTTCCACCCATTCATTTTTATGAACGCCTGGAGATCGCCTTCCGTAATTGTCTTGGAAAGAATATAGGCGGCGACGCTGTCCTGATTGAACGGTATGTTTGCGACTTTCAGGTCGGTCGCGGGAAAAATTCCCGGGGAGAACGCAGGAAGAGCAACACTATCAGCGAACTCGATCAGCGTGGTGCTGCTGGTTGAATCAGTTTCGACGTTGCGCACTATGAAGGCCGCAGTCTTTGTGTCTTGGTTCTGCATTCCTACCAGCAGCAATCTGTCTCCAGTCTTGATACCTGTGGACGTGCCTTGCAGGTAGATAAAGTTGACTGGCACGCCAGGTACAGTGGAGCCAGAGCCATTGCCCTGGGTAGAGATACCGGCTCCTCCGACTTTTACAGCAGAACCAGGTCCCTCAACCATGACGTCCTCGCCGGCGTGAGGCAATGTGAGGCTCTCTTTCTGAAGGCTCGCCTTGTCGACCAGCGTTGACTTGATGCTCGACGAACCCGACGCAGAAAAAGGGTTCACCGTATTGATCGTCAACTGCCGGAAGCTCGTTGCGCTCAGGAAAGTGGTCCCCTCAAATACCAATCCTCCAATGAAGTGCGGCGGATGAAAGGTCTTCAACATGAAATCGAGCTGCGTCAGGGGATTCAACAGGTAGAGGTCTGAAATCTGGAGCTGCACCGCTCCCGACGGAAAGCTGGAACTGGTCCCCAGCAGATACAAGTTGCCCTGGCTATCCAACGCGAGGTCTTGCTGCCGGGTCAACCGAGGCTGAAGAGTGTTCCAATTCACCTGCGCCTGAAAATCAGCTGACGTCTCAAAGGTTTGTGGAACCTGGCCGGGTGCGGGTATGCTCTGTACCTGCGTTCCTTGTGGAATGTCCACCATTCCCGAGTTGAAAGCTGAACTTCCCGGACCTGCGGGCGGTTGAACTTTTACTCCCGGTATGTTGACCGAGGGCGGGGGCGTAGTGCCGATGACTTCTTCCACAGTGAATTGCAGGTAAGCGCTGGCGGCAACGCCGGGACTCAACTCATAACCAATCTCGCGCGCCAGCTCCAGGATCGAACGCCGCTCTATGGCCGTGCGCAAAAATCCTTCATTGGCGATGCGCTCCTGATAGAAAGTAAGCACATCGGCAATGACAGCCCACGCGTCAAGCAGCGCGATCGTAGGATCGCTTTCAGAGCGCGTGGTGAGCAAGGCCAGCGGGTGCGGAGGAGTCGCAGATCCATCGGGAATGGAATAGGAATGGATCTGGTCAAGCATGCGCTGGAAGAAAAGTCCGTAGGTGCCTATGCGATATGAGAGTGCGGAGAGCCCGGGGCGATTGCTGATGGTGGTGAGGTCCGGCTCTCCCTGGCAGCATCCGCACGAATTGAGTTTGGGCGTGCTCCCGTTACTCATAGGCCACCTTCCATAAAGAATTGGATCTTGCCGTTCTCCGGCTCATTCGGATCGTTGTCCAGGCGCGCGATTTCCAGACGCGCCATGGAAATGCGTCCGGCAGCAGTCTCGCCCTGCGATGCCTGCCCCCATCTCTGGAAGTGGTTCGCCGAAGGAGAAGTATCGTTGGTATCTACCCAACTGACGCCTGGCACCTTCATAGCTGTAGCCACGATCTGACTCAGATAAACCGGCTGCCCAAAGGTGAAGTTGCTTGCGTAGAAGAATCCGGATTGCCCGTTCGGTAGCACGCGATTGCTGAAGGCATCGAGCAGGGCGGACTCCACCGAACTGCGGAAGTATCCCTGCGCCACGCATACGGTGAAAGCAATGTCGAGTGGAACAAAGATGGGCGACTCAATCTCTACGTCGTAACCGGCCAACCGGTATTGCTCGAGAAAATTGTTGATTTCGGTGCGGAACTTGCTATCCACCGGTAGACCATTGGCCCGCTCCACAGTAACGAACATGGTGTACCAACTTCCCGTCCAACGCAGAGTTGCTTGCGCCTTGATCACTTCGGGATGGAGTTGCACAGTGATGGCATAATCCGCCGCAGTCACTGCGCGTTCCTGCGTGCGAAACGCCCAGGGCGCAAAGTTGCGGACTTCGTCAAGGGTTTCTCCATCCACGCCGCCCTGGGCCGGCAAAGGATTGCGGACGCTTATGATGCCGGTGAGCGGTGCAGCAGGCGTACCCACCACGTTGGCGATGGCTTCCGCTCCAACATTCCCTTGCGTGCCGTTGCCGGTGCGATAAGTAGCCACCAAACCGGCGACAGACGGCGCGCCGAGAATGCCATCGCCAAAGCGCAGCATCGCCGATCCATCGTTCTGCGTCTCCACCACAAAGTTGAGAGCATTGCGAGCGCTGCTCAGCAGGTCCCTGACCGGTGTCCACGCGCTGCCATTCTGCGCCAAGCTGATAGAGGGCATGGCCTGCCGTGGATCTTGAATTAGAACGCCGATTGCCGGTTGAGCCGGAGCGGTCCGAGCTTGCATTTCGTTGTAGCCGGCGGAAAAAGTTAAATTCGGGCTTTGCAATTGAGGACGATAGAGTTGATTGATTGGTGGTGGATCTGGCAGCCTCTCCGGCAGGCCCCCGGGCAACGGCTGCGTCAGACCATGATCGGCGAGCACGATGTTACCGCGAGCCACGCTGACATTAACAACTGAAATTGTCCCCATCTGGTTCGAGATCACGGTAGAGAGGCACAGTGGGAAAGTAAGCGCGTCATCTGCCGACCACTCAATCTCTATCACTTTCGCGTTGGTCAGCGGATCAGTCCCTGGAGTGACCTGGGTCAAGCGAACCACTTGGCGACGCGAAGGATCAGCATCTTCCCGGGAGTTGGTGGCGGGACTAATCACTTCCTCGAACAGCAACAAGTCACCGGGTTTGAGCAACTCACTGGCTTTGGGCGATGTAGCAGCATCGCTGTCAACCAGCGTGGCCTGAGTAGCGCCCTGAGGCAAACAACACTGGCTATCTTTCCAGGTGTAGAAATCCAATTCGTTCAGTTGGGAGTAGGCGGTGACATCAAAGAGAGTCTCAAAAACCTGTGCGCCCTGGCTCAATGCATCCCGGAGTTTTGCCTGGGGCAGTACTCCCGCAGGCGCCGCGCTCTGCGTGACCAGTTGTGTGCCTTTCTTAATGGGGATCCCAAGCGGAGGCGCGGACGGAATCGGCTGGAAAAATATCCAGGCCCGCGCATTACAGCCATCGTGCATGAAGTAGTCGAGCAGGCGCGCATGGCGGCGCACTGAAACCCGCTGCCGCGCCGTACCCAGATAAGCTTCCGTAGCGACGGCGTCCTGGTAGTAGCTGAGTTGATCGCCGGCGTAGGCCAGCAATTCAACCAGCGCGACTCCGATGTCTGCCGAATGTGTTTCCTGCCAGTCCGGCATGATGAGCGCGAGCCGGTCCAGAACCAGTTGGCGAAAGCTGGTGTAGTCCTTGGCGAGATAATCGATTTGGGCTGAAGGTAGCGTGGGTGGCGGGCAAGTGCAGCTTTGCTGGCAGTCGAAATCGCTGGGGCAATCTACCTTGAAAGAAAAGTTGACGGAAGAGAGTTGTGGATCGAAGCCTGCGGGCGGCGCCGAGTTCGTGGCATTCGTCACCAGGCTGAGAGTGTAGGTAGAGAAATCTCCGGGCGCGTTGACGTTGACCATCAGCACTTTGTTGCTGGCAGTAACGGGGCCTTTTACCTTGATTCCTGTAATGCGCACTCCGCCTTGAATGACTACGTTGTCCGAAGTGAGGGCTGGAGACGCGGGGAAACCGTTGGTTTGTCCGGGCAGCGGAAACAGGAAATAGACGCTCAAGGTCATCTGGTCGGCAGAGACTTCGAGATAATCAATCCCATTGACAATGGGATTGCCATTGTTCCCCTCCAAAACTAGCGTGCGACGCTCTGGTTTCCTGCAGGAGTATTGCGTGCTCATGAAATCTCCTGTGAGAATTGCGCGGTTTGCAATTGCTGCTCACCGCGGACCACATACTGCACGGTCACCGTGAGCGTGCTGTCAACGTTATTCACCTGCACCGCCTGCAGTTGGATCAAATCTCCCAGGGCCTGCTGTAACGCGCCTTGCAGCGTGAATTGCAGCGCCGCCGCGAGAGCTGTACTGTTGGGCTGGAAGACGGTCTGCATCAGCCCACTGCCGAAGTCAGGCCGGTTCACGCGTTCCCCCGGATTGGTAAAGAGCAGTTGCTCGATCATGTCGTGAATGTGATCGTCAATGGTCGCTGAGGCAGCGGTGCGTCCATGGCCATCAATTTGAAATGGAAAAGCGATATTCATTCACGTCCTCACATTCCTGTGACTCGAACCTGGGTTGCGGCTACGATCAGCGGCGTTCCCGTGGGTGCGCAGATGGCCTGGCTATCCATCAAGAGCACCGGCTGGCCTTCTACCAAAACACGCGTAGCGCCCATAACAAACTGCGCCGTAATACATGGACCATTCCCTGCGGGTGGAGGTGGAAACGCACACCCGGCAACCACGTAAGGCGCTGTGATGGTCACCACAGGCTGGCCGCTTACCAGCACGCTGGGTTCAGGCGCGGTCGGTTGCGCCTGTCCTCCGTGCGCGCACATCACCGTCGCTCCCAAATGCAACAAAAAACCTGGCATTCAATTTCCTCACTTCACATCACGGTCAAAGCGCCTTCATTGATGACAACAGTAGGGCCTGTCATCTGGATCGTGGCGCCTTGTCCATTGGAAATAGTGATACCCACGTCATTGATCAGGATCATGGCTCCCGTAGTGCTCATGAGCATGATTCCCCCTGAAGGCCCTGGCACGTCGCTGATGACGATTCCGTTTTGCAGCGCAGTTTGCAACGCGATCCCCGGCACTCCCGGCACCAGCAGATGTGAGAGTGTAGGCACGTCGGCCGCCGATCCCCAATAGACGCCGGTCCAGATTGGGTAATCGATGTTCCCTTGTTCGAACTCCACCCATACGCCGGTGCCGATCATGGGAACGGTAAACATGCCCATGGCGATTCCGCCGGCTGGAAATGCCGGCAGCGCCCAACTGGTGAGCGCATAACCAGAGACGTCTGGCACCATTACCTGAATACGCGCTCGCATCTCAGGATCAACGTTGTTGACCACCGTGCCTCGATACTTCCCGAAAAACTTGTTGTTATCGCTCATGATGGAACACTCGGAACCGTGGAAATAAGACCGTTGCGTGTGAGCGTGAAGTTCTGCTTGTACTCCCCGCGCTTGATGTTGTGAGTAACGCTCGAAACGTAGTACAGCCCGTCGAACGGTGTACCTGCGCCGCGCACGCCCACCAGTCCTCGCGACTGCAGGACATTGCCGTAGATCAGCGTGTCGAGAGATCCGGTGGCAGTAGTGGCGTCGGCTGTTTTTGACGCTCTGGCCAGCCCTGCCAACACCGCTTGAATGGGCGAGAGCTTGGCCGTCTCTTTGAGGATTGGGAACTTCAAGGGAATCGGAGGAATTGCTCCCAACGGCGGGTTCAACGGCGTAATCGGAGGAATGGGAATCAGGATCGGAGCATTGGAATACTGCTCCTGGATGTAGACCAGGGGGATCTCAGCATTGGCCCCGTTGAAGCTGAAGCTCAACGATTCCACATTCGTGTACGCATCCATGTCTGTGTTCAACGCCGGCTGAGGAATTCCGATCTTGATATCAGGCCCCCAATAGGCAATGCTCTGTCCGGGAATGGGGCCGGGCTTGATGAAAAATGTGTAACCTACTTCGCCGGCCAGTTGCTTCACATAGTCCAGGTCCGTGCCGTTCTGGATGGGAATCCGATCAATCGGTATAGGTATATCCAGCATGATGCTTGGGATCACCATAGGCACCACGCCAAAAATCATGTATTTGAGCAGGATGAGAGCCACGCGTGCTTCCGGCGGCATCGCGGGATACGGAATGCCCGTGAACGTGAGGTAGTCCATCACACGGGTGAGATCTTCACCAGTAATAGTCAAGACCGGACTTTGCGTTCCGCTGCCAGGAGCAATCTGATGGTCGGTCATCACGCCATCGATCAGGACCTGCGGCGAGCCATTCATCGTTACATACAGGACCACGCGTACCAGCGGAATCTGCGCGCCAGATGCGAGCAGAAACAAGGTGAGCAGGGGCGAGTTTTTGTCGATCGTGAACTGCAACTGGAACCCGCTTGGCCCGTCGGTCTTGCTGGTAACCTGCACGCTGGTGAGCGCATTCAACACGTCTTCGGAGACCGGCACAGGTATGCCGGGGCCGATCATCAGCGTCAGGTTGATGCCGCTAAGAAGCAATGGGCCCTCCCGGAATATTGGCCGGCAGACAGATACGCAGGATCCTGCCTACGGCATACGCTGGTTGAGGCGCAGCCAAAGCAGGGTCATGATTGGAAATCAGTTGTTGCGGAAGAAGGATCAGATCTTCAGGACGCATGGCGCCGTTGGCATCGCAAATCCGCCAGAAGAGCGTTGGGTCGCCGAGAAATTTCGCTGCGAGCACATCCAGCCGGTCGCCTTGCAGGACGCTATACTGCTGCAACTGCGCCAACTGATCAGGCTGGGGGAGAAAGCGGCGCTGCACATAAGCGATGGTGGCGCCATCGGCCGCGACATAGGTTGATGTGGGAACGCCGATGTAACGGCTGTTCGGGGCAAACAGACTGGGCTGTAATCCCGCAAATTGAAACAGCGCCTGCATTGCAGATGTAACGTTTGCCGGTGTGGTGCTCATGAAATCCCCTCAATTCCCAGAGCGCTCAGTCTTCCGTCCTGCGCCAGTGACGCCAGCCGCTCTTTCTGCTGCTGATAGACCATATAAAGGTTGCCGCCTTTGTCGTTGAAGCCGAGATCGTCAATGCTGAGCACGCGCAAGCCCAGGCTTACTTTGGCGCGGATCGGATTGAGCGACGAGTCGAAGGCCTCTTCAGTAATGCTGAAGTCGGTGATGCGCACCGGCACTACGCGGCTCTTGCTCCAGACAAATAGCGTGAGCGGCGCTTCCATGGGCGCGATTTCAAGCGTGCCTTGCTGGGCCAGTGAGTTGGCGGCCAGCAGTTGCGCGCTGGTGGGATAGACAATGGTTTCCAGCGCCGCCAGTTGCGGATAAATACCAAACTGCGTCGTTGCCGGGTTCTGCTGCGGAAACTCAAGCTGATCGGTGGCATCGATTTCGGCATCGAGCTTGAAGGTCTCAATGGCCGGGCCTTTCAGTCGCAATGCTTCCGAGCGGTCCTTGGCGCCCGGCTCAAGCGTTTGCACCTGCAGCGTCCGCGAAAGCGTGTCCGGGTTGTACTGCAGCGTGATCACGCGCTGGATCGCGGCGGTGATCGGATCGATCAGGACGATCCCGCCTTTCAGCAGCTGTGGCGAATTGGGAAATGAACTCATGAGTCGTCCACCTGTTCTGTTCACCTACGGCAACATGCTTTTTAAGTCCAGTGCCAACTCTGTTCGACGGCCTTGCGGGGCGCTCCATCCCACGGTGAGGGCAGAGAGGAAGTTCTTGAAAACCCACTGCTGGTCCGGGGTCAGCGCGTTGAACCAGTTCACAACCCACTTCCGGAGCCCATCGGCGGTAGTCACAACATTGGCCATCGTCGACGCCGGCTGGGTCTCGTTCTCATGTTTAAACTTCAAAACGCTGTAATTGCCGCTCAAGCGTTCCCATTGCATGCCAAACTGCGACGAAATTTTGAATGTATTGCCCGATCGAGTCAGGCCCGATGCGCCATTCGTGCCAAACCAACTAAGGATATCGGCTTGGAGCGAGGGACCCACGCCCTGTGAGGGAGATTGAAGGGCGCTGCCGCTTTCTCCAGCGTAGTGACTGATGTATTCGTTCACGCCGCCCGTGTAGCTCCTGCCCATCGGATCCTTCACACCTGATGCCGCGTCAATTTGGGTGTTGTGCTTCCAGGACGCTCCCTGTCGCGAAAGCCATAGGTGACCAAAGAGTTCGTGCGCCAGCGAATTCGAGCCCAGCATGCCGCGGCCTCCTTGACCGCTGGAGTCATAGAAAATCTGGTCACGGGAGTCGTCGGCGCTGGCGATATACACTTTCGCGTTGGGGTCGATCGCTTTCTGGACGGAGAGACGGGGCAAAGTGATGGCTCCGGCCGTTAACGCTATTTCCGCCAGAGATTTGTTAACTACATTTTCTTTGCCTGCCGCCACCTCCTTCACCTTGAAAGTGTCTGTGGGAGCAACCGCAGCGATGTCAAGCGAACCCTTATCCACTATGTCCTTGAGGTGCCCCCAGCGAAAAGGATCGTCAGGTGCGGCATAAGCCACTTCGTAACCGAGCTTTCGATCACCTGTTACAGCGATGTGCGCTTGATCGGGGCCTGGGAAAAGTACTCCATTGGTCTTAACATCGGTGGCGGCTTTTGAGTTCAGCACCACATCGCCGATTTCAAAATCCTTTCCGGCTATGGTCTGGCGCACGAACAGGACGGAGCCGGGAGAGGCAGCAAAGGTTATCTTGTAAGAGGTGCTGCTGGTGACCGCGCGCGCTGCTCGTGAAGCCTCTTCCTCGAGTCCGGCTTCGGATGAAGCCGCCTCACCCGATGACCGCTGGATCACATGCGCCAGTTCGTGAGCTAGCAATTCTCTTCCCGCAGGTTTATCGGGTGCATATCGGCCTCCCGCAAACGAAATGTCGTCTCCTACGGTGTAGGCCAGCGCGTTCACGGCCGCCGCCGACTCGGCTGCCCGCGAATCTGTGTGCACACGCACTCTGCTGAAGTCATGCCCAAAGCGAGGTTCAAAGAAGGCGCGCGTTTGCTTGTCCAGCGGCTGGCCTGGGGAGCGCAACACTTCATGGACAATTGGCGGAGCGATGGCGGGCCCGGTTGCATTGCCGCTAGCACGGCGCTGCACCTTTTTCTTTTTGCACTCCTCGCAATCACTCTCGTGACTAGACGACCCGCCGCACGCACACTTGCGTTGCAGTCGAACAGATGCAACCGCATGCCGGCCTTGCGCCGGTGAATGTGCGGATCGAGTTAAAAGTTCTTTCTCCATAACGGACGAAATTCCTTAAGCGCTCTCTGTCATTTTCCGCCCTGGTCTTTCTTGGGCGGAGGCGCCGTTGTGGCGCTTCCGCCTGGTGGCGCCGTAGATGTGGACGTCGCCGCAGGCGCTGCTTTCCCGCATTTGCTTGCAGCGGGAATGAATTTGGCTGGGGCTACACCGGGATCGCCAATTTTGTTCTTGGCAGACTTCTTGTAGCCGATAACTATCTTTGTGCAGTCTTTGGAAATGAGGACTGGATCAAAATCATGCATTCCCTGGTTGTCGCGCTCATCGTCTTTCTTGGTTAGATCGGCAAACTCCAGGCTGCAGTTGATGGGATCGAATCCTAAGCTCGAGGTGAGCGCCTTGAAACACTCGTCCTCAGTCTTGCCTTTAAAAACATGGCCGGCCAATTGGTTCACTGCGGCCGTGCAGGGCTTCAGTGTCTGGTTGAAAGATATGGTCAGATCGTCGCAGTGTTCCTGCTCTCCCTGTTTTGCCAGGTCACTTATGTCCTGGGTGAGTTTTCCAAAAATAGGCACCGGCTTTGGACAGCCGTCAATTTGCATTACGTCTGAGGTGATTGATTCCGGTGTTGGACTTGAAAACTTTGAAGTAAGCGACAAATTGGTGGCTACGGGCTTGAAGGAGCACGTACCCGCCTTGGCATCGATATCAAATTTAGGTGCGCATATCAGGCTGCTCGACTGGTCAATTTTGGTGAAGCCCAGCGTCCCTCCGTCTCCACCCCCCTTGCTGACGTTGGTAAGAGTGTCGGCAGTAGGAGGGCATAGGAAATAATGGTCCTTGAGACGGGCGACTTTTTCCTCAATGCTGCCTGGTCCCGAAGCCTGACCCGATCTTCGCGCTGGCGAAGATGAAGAAAGGCTTTCTTGTTCTGCCGTAGACTGAACCCGCAATTTGCTGAAGTCGTGTCCGGATCGCGGTTCGGGGTGCTGCGATGACTGCGGAGCCGCGGTCGAACTTGGCCCATTACCAGTTGTCCGGCACTGGAATTTTTTCTTTTCGCACTCCTCGCATTTGCTTTCAGGGCCGGATGAAGCGCATGCGCATTTACGCTGCAGCAATAAATCGGACACACGAGTTACTGCGCGCGTCTTTGCGACAGGCGAGTCGGGGATCAGCGAGCGTGTGCTCATCGGCCCTTCCTCGTGTCTCTTGCCTGTGTTGGTGTTTTCGGAGAAGGCGAGTGTGAGGACGTGAGCCGTTGATGCAGGCTCTGCGCTAATTGCGTGCCTATGCCGCGCGGCTTTGTGCCCGGTGTAATTTTGAAAGTTCCGGCATCCAGTCGCTCGACGAACGACTGTTGGCGAAGAAGTGCAGGCAGGTCCTGTTTACCAAGAAGCCGTACCAACTCCCGCTCCAGGGCATCGCCAATATGGAAACGATCGCCGGACCGGAAACCGTGCAGCACCAGCTCTTCAATATGCAGCTCCACGATGGCAGAAGTTCGGGCAGGGAAATCTTCTAGGCTTATCGATGGCCTGATTGGCCGATGATCCGATGATCCAATCCTTACACCCATCCCGCCACCTCCGCTTCCGGCAAAGGCTTCTCCAATTTTGCGAACTCACTGCGGGCTGCGTGCAGTAAGTGAGACATGCACACCGGCTCTCCGGCATCGGCGGCGAGAAACGCTGCGCCCACGGCAATGTTGCGGATGTGGCCTCCAGTCGCATGGAGGCGCGAAAGACGATCGATCTTGAGTCCCTCGGTCGGAGTAGCATGCGGAAAGACGCGCCGCCAGATCTCGGCCCGCTGTGCCGCTTCCGGAAATGGAAATTCAACCACAAATCGAATTCGGCGCAGGAAGGCCTGGTCGAGAGCGCTTTTGCGGTTGGTGGTTAGCACTGCAAGCCCGCGATACGCTTCCATGCGTTGCAGTAGATAGCTGACCTCGATATTCGCGTAGCGATCATGACTGTCTTTGACTTCGCTGCGCTTCCCAAACAGCGCATCAGCTTCGTCAAATAGAAGCACAGCCGCGCCTTCGTCTGCTGCATCAAAGATGCGCCGCAGGTTTTTCTCCGTCTCGCCAATGTATTTGCTCACAACTTGACTGAGATCGATGCGATATAAATCCAGCCGCAGCTCTTTCGCGAGCACTTCTGCCGCCATGGTTTTGCCGGTACCGCTGGCGCCGGCAAATAAGGCGCTGATCCCCAACCCGCGTGAGCCTTTTGAGTTGAATCCCCACGTCTGGTAGACCTTGGCCCGCTGCCGCACATGCACCGCAATCTGATTGAGCACCTGTTTCTGATTGCTGGGAAGAATCAGATCGTCCCACGTTGCCGCTGGTTCAATGCGATGAGCCAGCCCCTCAAGACTGGGCCGCGCCTGGAGCCGGCAAGCATCCCATAGCTGCTCGAACAGTCCTTCGGGAACGGTTTGCTCTGCAGTCACGCTCGGCTCTTCCGGCAGATTGCTGCATGCCTGCCACGCTGCTGACTTGATCGCTGCGGCTCCCAGATTGAATTGCGACACCACCGCATCCAGCTTTCCGTTAAGGCTCGGAAAAGAAGGTTGGAGGGCGGCTTGCCAGAGATCAGCCTGCTCGCCGCGCGTTGGGTTCTCGACTTCAAAGAGGACAGTGGAGCGATGCGCCGGCTTGCGCGGGCTTCGCGTTGAGACGATTAATGGAGTGCGCATGGTTTCTATCAGCCACGTGATGGCGACGGCGGAGAGCGCTTCGTGATTATCGTCGTCACACTCCAGCAGCAGCGCGCTTGAATTGAGCACCGCTTCGCGTTCCCAGAGCCGCAGTAGTGTTTCAATCTCGGCTGCTCCGGTGGGCAGCGCCCAGGCCTGGATCGCATGAAGTTGCAAGCATGTCATTGCCGAAGCCGCGGCGGCAATCGCCCGTTTGCTTGTTGTCGCGCCGCCACACAACTGCACAATAGGCATCAGCGATTCTCTGTTCGCATTCGACCAAGCTGTTGCGATTTGCGTCGCCACCGAGAGATGCGATGGAACCAGCGAATCAGGTTCGGCTACAGCACGCACCAGCGGCTGTAATCTTTCTTCAAGACACTGCACTCCGGCCAGATAGTGCAACACTCGTTCCTGAATGCGCAGCGGACTCGTGGCCAGCGTGTCACCGCCGGTCATCTCCACCAGCCGCCATTGGCGCAGCGGCCGCACCAGAGTGAGCGCGCTCCAGTGTGCATCTGGAAAGGCGGAAAGCGCCAAACTGAAGGTGGGCTGCATGCGATTCGCATCGTTCTGAGCAACGGCAAACAAAGCCTTGAACTGCGCATCCATTTCCGTGCCGGCGCACATGAGCAGCACGTTTCGCTCAAAGCTTGAGAGATTGAACAGCGAGCAGATATTCTCAAGCGCGGGTGGCTGGGCAAACGCCCACGATCCGCGATCAAAAGAGCTGCCATCGTGCGGAGCGTCACCATCTTTTTCACCCGGACCGCTGCCCGAACACTTCTGCTCCAATGCTGCGCGCACCTCAGCCAGCGCAGCCGATAGATAGGCTTGGTTGGCCTCAAACCACGTTATCCCGGCGGCAGCGTTCATGAAATGTTCACCGTAGGACCAGTCAGCAGTTTGGTACCCCCATCAACGGTCAGCAGACTCTCGGCGCCATCCACCTGGACCCGCACTACATAAGTTCCTGTGGGAACACCAGCAATGTTGATTACAATCTGATTCGAATCTGCTGCTGATATCGTCGGCAGAGACGTGTATGCTGCGCCTGTCGTGAAGTTGTTCAGGAACAGCACAGCCCGCTGGCCAACTCCAATGTTCGGAGCGAGCGTAAGCGTGACGTTGGTTCCACCGGGGGGTGTGGGCGCGGCCACCGCCTTAGCATTCGTGATTGTGGGACGCAGAACGAACGGAGCGATATTGGATTCCAGTCCGCGGTGGTGTGGGGAGGTGTCGTTGCCCATCGCCAGTTTCTGGAGCACTTGAACTCCCTTGATTCCAGCATGGAGTTGAGTCAAGGCCAGGCTGGTGGCCGATGCTGGAAGCGTAAGCTGCGTGTCCGTAACCGCCGTCGGGGCAAACTCCTGGTTCTCGATTAACAGCAGCACCCCTGGACTGCGCAGATTTTGTCCCTGAATCAGCAGGATCGACAACGTGGTAATGGGATCATTGACACCCGATTGCGCCACGATCTGGCTGATGTTTGGGACTTGAAATGGCAGCGTATATACATTGCGCGTGAGTACCGGAGGCACTGTCTCAGGAGTGTCATTGCTTTCCAGCAAGACAACCGAAGCCTGAAATGCAGCCGACAAACAGTACTCGACTTGAAAAAAGACCGACCACAGTTTGGAAAACTCTTCCAGTGATAGCGCAGTGGGCGTGAATTTGATGCGCTCAACCTGGTTCTCCAGCCCGGAACCGGTGAGAGAACTAAAAGTGGTGACTGCGTTGTTGATGTTTTCAGTAGAAAGCAAAGGCTGTGCGTGAAGTGCAGTGACTACAGCGCCGAGCAGCAGTTGCGGTTGCAACTGAGTATCATCGCCATGAAAGGTGAAGAGATAGTGCAGATCGTAAGCTGCCTGCGGACGCTGGGCGAGAGAGCCATCGGAACGGCGGGTGGGTAGGCCCGCATTCCGATAGGCCGCATTCGGTGTGATCTGGTAAAGAAAAATATTGACCAGCGGAGTAGTTGAATTTGCAGGGTCAGGGCGATTGAAACCTACGTTAGCGCCGCCAACTGCCTGCTGCACCGGAGGCAGCAACACCTGCTGCAAAGCCGCAGTCACAGTAGCAATCGCCAGGTAGTTGCTCATCTCCGGCCCTCGCTGCGCTGCTTTAAGTACTCGTCCAGGGAGAGTGCGGCAGGACGAATATTTCTTGCGGGAGCAGGGGAAGGTGGCGCAGCCGCAAACTCAGCGCGCACGTCAATGCGTCCTATGCTTACCCGGATAACCGGCGCTTCCGGCACTGGACGCGCGTCGCGCGGTGAATAGATGGGGCTTGCGTTCACCGCGTTCTTTGCTTCGATCCAAGACGTTGGCGAGACTGTCCGCTGTTTGCTCACGGCTCCGATGAGTTGGTCGGTTTCCGAAAGATGCGTCTGATCTGGCCCAAGCGATGTTGCTATTGATTGATCAGGAGTGTGGGAACTGATCCCGTCTGGCCGAAGGTGCAGCCGAGCACGAAGCGCCGCAGTTGCAGAGTCCGGCTTAGTCGGCAATATAGTTGTTGGGAAAAGCAACAGTCGATCCAGGTGTTCAGCGGCAAATTCCGGAGCCGGAAGAGATTCTGTCTGCGGCGAAACTGCCGCATCACTGAACATCGCTGTAGGATTCAGAGCTTGTCCGGGCAGCCTCGCGTCTCTTGTGCCTTCACTGGCAGCGGACTGTCTGACATGATCGGCACCCCGCTGGATATCCTCAGTCGTTGGATCAAGAAGAGAGAACGCCGACGCGTTGTTTCTGGCCAGACCAACAGGAGTGAACACTGATGGAACGAAAGGCTGCGCTGTTGTGATAGCACCCATTGCGCGGCCCGCCATGCGATTCAAAAAGTTGGTCATGCCCCAACCATTTCCAGATACGCATGGCGACGCACAGAACTCAAAGCCATGATGTCAGACTCACTCCACCCGTAAGCACTGGCCAGCGCGTGGACCTGCTGAAGCAACCGCCGCGCTATGGCGCTGACTTTCGCCCATAAGAACCCTTCGATATCAAGAAGCAGTTGCCATGTGTGGCTGCATGCGGAACAAGTGAGATCAATCACTATTTCCGCCAACGGATCGGCTTGCGCCAGGCATGATGCAATCTGCTCCAGAGTGGATTCCGGTAAATCCTCCAGTGACATTCCGGGCCGGTCATCGCGCTCCAGCACGCAACGGTCTAGCAGAAGCCTGAATGCCCGGTCCACTCCAGGAGATTCACTGGCAGCGCGGAGATCCAGGCTGTTAAGAAGGCGCAACCGCAAGCAGGTCTCGCCTGTTTTCACCACCAACTGTTGCTCCGTTTCCGGGAGCGGAAGAGCCAGTTCTCGGGTTGACAGACGGTACTCAAACTGTTCGCCGCATTGCGGGCATTGCGTGAACGCTTCGAGATCAGGGCCAAAGGTCCGTTCATAGACTTCGAGCAATCGCGCATCGCGACGCCCGATGCTGAGCTCCGCCAGTTCTGCCTTTGATTCTTCGCAGCAAACGGAAAGCAGGGTCAATGCCCGGTCCACAGGGTGTTGGTTCGTGCCTCGCTCCCACACCTCTACCAGTTGCGGAGCTGAGAGGGATCGCATGGCTTATCCTCCAGCAGGCACGGTAAAGCTGGGCTCTGTAGGCTCGGTGACGCTCAAATCGCGCTCCCAGCCTTCGTTCTCCAGCTTGATGTGTTGAATGGCGATTGCATTTCCATTGGCATCCAGGTCCGGCTGCGCCAGAAACTCTGAAACCCAGCAACGGTAGACCTTGTAGGCGATCGCTAACTGCCCAGCCTCGTTGTAGAACTCGATGATGATGTCCTTGCGAAAGCTGGCCAACGCCATCTGCATGCCCAAACCGGCGCCGTAATTGAAGACGCTGTTGGCCCACTGCTCAAAGGCCAGATCGTGAGTAACCCCACGCTCCAGTGTGATGGCGTCATATTCAGTGCGCGCCGGCGATTTACGGCTGGTGCTCTCATCGCCGCCTTCCCGGTGCTTAACCACTTCGGTGGTCTTTTTCAGGCCGCTGACTTTGCTGATGCCGGCAACATATTTGCCGTCCCATTTCACGCGGAACTTGAAATTCTTGTATGGGTCAAAACGCTGTGGATTAGCGCTGAATTGGGCCATGTTGATCTCCTTACGAGCCAGTCTGTCCAGCCATCTGCTGGATCTGGATGATGACAAATTCAGCGGGCTTCAATGGTGCAAAGCCCACCAGAATGTTGACGATTCCGTTGTTTTGGTCCGTGGACGTCGTGGTCTCGCCATCGCATTTCACAAAATAGGCCTGCTGCGGGGAGGCCCCCTGGAACGCGCCTTGCCGGAAAAGCGTCTGCATGAAAGCGCCAACGTTCAACCGGATTTGCGCCCACAGCGGTTCATCATTTGGTTCAAAGACCACCCACTGCGTGCCACGATAAAGGCTCTCTTCAAGGAAGAGGGCCAGGCGGCGGATCGGCACATATTTCCATTGCGAACCGATCTCATCATTGCCCTGGGTTGTGCGCGCACCCCAAATCACGGTGCCAAAGGCGCTGAAGTTGCGAATGCAGTTCACGCCGAGGGGATTCAAACGGCCGTTCTGCGCGTCGTTGAGCGGGACCTGTACACCAGTGGCTCCGATCAGTCCTGTAGCCGTTCCCGCAGGGGCCTTCCATACGCCGCGGCTCGCGTCGGTCGCGGCATATACGCCAGCCACAAATCCGCATGGCGGATAGAAACGTGGAACGTTGTTGTTCAACGGGTCGGGAGCCTGCACCTGCGGGAAGTAGTATGCGGCGTTACCGCCGGCACCATTGATGGCAGGCAAAGCCACTTTCGTGTAGTCGGTGATTGTGGGATCGGGATCAGCGATTAAAAACGCGCGGCGCGTTTCGCAGTAGCCTTCCAGGCCGGAGAGAACACTGCCCGTGGTTTCGCCGGGCACACAGAGGAGATTGAATAAATCGATCTGACTCAGAAGCTGGACGGCCGAGCCGGTTGTGGGGTCCAATGCGCTTTCGAAGCCGGACGAGTTGGGCAGAAGCGGTTTGCCTTCAAATCCGTTGATCAGCTGCGTGGGCTGTGGAAATAAGCCGGGCGGAGAAGGCAGTGGGGGATTCGCCGTCGAGGATTGCGCCGTATCTGCAGGCGGGGCAGTGGCTCCTGAAGGTATGCCGGTCTTGGGATCAATAGTGACAATACTGGATCCATTGTTGATCACGTCGATTACGAAGCGTCCCTGCGGATCTGGAGAAACCATCCCCAGGTTCTCGAACGATTCGACCACGATGTGGTTCGTCGCTGTAGCCGGGGCGTACACCACCTGCACGCGAAACCTTCCAGTCGGCTTGCTGGTAACGGGATCAAGCTGGTTCTTGATCGCGATCCAGTAGGCGTTGGCCCAACTACCCTGATTCCGGGCTTTGAAAGTAATCTCGTTCGACCCGCTGCCTACGGTGACAGACGCAGTGACGGCGTCGGAGCCGACAAGGCGAACGATATACGCTTGCGTTCCGCCATTCGCGAAGAACTGATTCACCGCGTAGCCCAGCGCGGCGCGTGAATCCAGGCCGCCGAACTGATTGGCGAAATCCGACCAACTCAGCACCAGCTCGGCTTGCGTGGTGGAACCTTGCGGCGCCCAGCCGATGAAGGCTGCGATAGAGGTGGCCACGCCGGTGATAGTGTGGACTCCACTAGGAAGCTCCTCGATATAAACACCCGGATAAGTGGGGGTAACTGGCATGTATCATCTCCATTTCTGACTTGAAGCCTTTATGGACAGCGCACGTACTGCCCGTTTTTCTCGAATCACGATCCGGCCTCTGACCGGGGGACGCGGTGCAGCTTCTCCACCGGCACCACAACGGTTTGCCGCCGTATTACATCGACAAGCGCAAAAAACCGGGGTTTCTGGCCGGAATCGGAAAAATCAACGATGGTTCCTTCCATCTCATCTTCGGGAGGCGGGCCCAATAACACACCTTCCTGGCTGGGAAGAAACACATCGGAAGTCCGAAACCGCACTTTGTCGCCGGCTTGCGTTGACTTTCTCCTCTTGAAGTGAAGTCTGCGCAATATGTAAAGCACGCAATGTGCCACGATTGCTCACGCCAGTAAGAGCTTCCCTGGATGCACAGAGATACGCTCGTGCTTTGCTAGGAACAAAGAAGTTAGCGTTGCAAACTCATGACAATGGCATGATTCACTCTGCAGTTTTGCATACTTTGTCTTTTGCTTACGGTCTGCAATAAATGGCAGCGTGACGTCATGCGTTCGTTCCCGCAAATTTTCGCAAAGGCCGAATCTTCTACGTGTTGCAAGAGACAAGGCTGCCGCTGCAAGAGGTTGCAGTTAATTTTTATGATCTATGTTTTCGGAGTTGCTGCACCAGTCGTCAGTAGAAGCGGAATGCGCGAGCCAAGGCGAGGGTAGCTAAAGAAGATGATAGGCTACCAAGTCATGATGCCGGATGGTTCAGTCCGTGGGCCCTCATTTTGTAGTAGAGAGTTCGTTCGCTGGTCCTAAGCCGCTGGGCAATCTCGCGCCGCGTAGATCCTTGAATGTTGATGGCGGCCTCGAGCACTCGCTTTTCCATTTCCTGGAACGCCTGGGTAAAGGAGATGCCGCTCTGTGAGATCACCTTCCACAGGGCACAAGCCACGTCCGCGAATGGATCTACTTCTTTGCCTGAGGGATTTTCTGGCGCCGCTTGTGCCAGCCAGTCCGCCATATCTAACGACGATCCTTCTGCTTTCAGAAACAGCATTCTTTGTACCGCATTTTCCAGTTCACGCACATTGCCAAGAAATTGCCTGGATTCCAGGAACGCCAGCAAATTCTGTTCGACATCCACGATTGGCTCATACAGGCGGCCATACCGCTTGGCCAATGCCAGGACCAGCTGTTTCAAATCGCCCGCACGCTCGCGCAACGGCGGCAAGGTCAGTTTGACCACATTTAAACGGTGGTAAAGATCGGAGCGAAAACGTTTTTCACGAACAAGCGGCTCCAGCGGCTGATTACAGGCAGCGATGATCCGCACATCGACGCTGCTCTCCTGGTCAGACCCAACCGGCCTGATGATGCCTCGCTGGATCACGTCCAATAGTTTTGGCTGCAAATGAAACGGAAGATCGTTGATGTCGTCGAGAAACAGGGTGCCGCGCTGCGCAGACTGGAAGAGCCCTCTGCGATCAGCCACTGCACCCGAAAATGCGCCGCGATGATGCCCAAACAATTCGCTTTCCGCCAATGCTTCGCTGATCGTGCTGCAATGCACGGTGACAAATGGAAACCGGCAGCGCTTTTGGTCGAGTTGGTGGATGCTCCGTGCCAGGACTTGTTTGCCTGTCCCGGTTTCACCCTCAAGGAGAACTGTGATGTCGCTTACATCCGCGGCTCTCCACGCACGGTGCAGCAGGTCCACCATATTAGGTGAGCAGGTGATGAAACCCAGTTTCGCAAATGCCGTTAGTAAATCGTGCGGAGCCCGTTGGTCGTTCATCAGGCACTTCCTTGCATGAGCCGAAGATTTGCCGGGTTAGTAATCCGGCAACCCTCTGAGCGCCGGCACGTATACCCGAGATAGCTGGGACGGAGATACTTTTGGCCCCGATCCTGGTTCGATCTTGGAGAAGTGCCGGTTAAAGTTCTAGTGTTAAAAGGCCAGCAGTCGTTACAGATTATTGCGCGATTTGTTTTTTCACTTGGCTCTACTGCATTAAGGTTCTAAACCGTGAAATGCTCTCTGCTGCGGGGGAGTGAGGGCGAATTGCCGGCGACCGATTCTCAGTGAGTGGGTAGATGGTGAGCGCGGAAGGAATCGAACCTTCAACCTACTGATTAAGAGTCAGTTGCTCTGCCAGTTGAGCTACGCGCCCTTTGCTTTTGGAATGAAAAAGAGGGGCTACAGGAAGACGTTATCAGTGTAACACAGGCGCTTGGCGGACACGCCGTCGCCGTTAGCGGGGGCGCTTGAGCGTAGCCGCAGAGGCCGGATCCGGATTTGTAAATGAAATTTAACTCGCCATTCATCTTCACTTAAAACTGAGAGAGTACAAAATTGTTATTGCTTCATCACTACGAACATTCGGAACCGATTTTTCTCTCTCGAACAACTCCTTGAACGGGCCCGTTTGACCTCCGGGCCCAATTTTTTATGAGTTTCTACGGGATGCTTGAGCTGTATGACGATTGACCGTACGCTGTCCGCGCGCCATCGCTTCGCGTTCTGCGATGATCGATTTCTTCCTTAGCGGACGACGAGCTTCTGTTTAGCGGAAGATTTTTACGTGGTCTGCCAGTTTCACTGCATCCTGAACAAAACTGCGCTTGAGAGCTTTGCGGAAAGATTCATAATCAGCTTCCACCTGCTCTGCATAGGCCAGGGCAAACTGAGCCAGCGATTTTTCTGCCTTTCCAGGACGACCCAAATAGGCTGCTAAGATCGCAGGATTGTCAGAGCGTGCGTGCCCTTTGGCCAGCAGCTCCGCACAGACGCGGCCGTATTCAATCAGCCGTTCGCCTTGCAAATCCTCCGGCTCAACAGCGCTCTTATGGTCATTCAGTTGGCGCACCAGATAGTCGCGCCCATCAATGGAACACCAGCCGAGTAGCAAATCTGAATACACCTGCAATGCTCGCTGGCCTTGCACCACACGCTCTCCCTGATGGCTTGGCATTGTGTGGTCTTTGTAATACTCAGCATAAGCTGAAGGCGGCTCTTCTTTCACCTGCAGAAACAACGGATCGGCATCGCCGGATTCCTTGCCCAAAAGAAGAACAACATAGTCGCGTGTTCCCACGCTCCCGGTGCCCACCACTTTGAAGCCGACGTCTGCCACTGTGTAACGGTCGAATAGAAATTGGCGATCAGGAGCGAGTGTGCCGCGGTAAGCTGCCAAAGCGCGAACAACGGCCTGCGACTCAGCGCCTTTCACGTCCCAGATGGAATTTCGTTTGTAAATGAAGCTGTAGCCGTTCTTCGTTTTGTGCGTAAGCTTGCGCAAACTCGTCAGTGGCCCGGCGCGCTCTGCCTTTTTAAGAGCTGCGTGGATCGCAGGATCGTGAAGGTTGCGCACAATGCGGTGGCGAGCAACTTCAATCGCCGGCATATCGGCAAATCGGCGGATCCACTCACAGTAGTCGCTCACAAAAACGCGCACCGCTTCTTTGCAGCAGGCCTCTTTATCGCCGGCAGTGCGTCCGGCCAGAATAATGCTAGTGGCCAGCCGCTTAACGTCCCACTCCCACGGGCCGCGCTGTGTTTCGTCAAAATCATTGATGTCCAGAACAATTTCCGAAGCCGGCGTGGCAAAGAAACCAAAGTTTTTTACGTGTGCATCACCGCACATCTGAACTTCTATCTTCGTGTGCCGTGCCTGTCCCAGGTCGGCGGCCATGATCTCAACCGATCCACGGAAAAATACGAACGGCGATTCGCTCATCAGCTTGAACTTGATGGGCACAAGTTGGGCGATGTGCTGCTTTGCCGCCTGGAGCAAGACCTCTAGTGGATCGAACTTGCGCTTGTGGAGTTCAGCCAGCGATGACCGGCCAAGATGCGATCGCAGGGCCGCACCCTGGCGTTCGGCTTGCTTGCTGATTGGCATGATAGAGACCTGCGCTTGAGAGCGTAGAGCGCACCCCGGAAGCCGTCAAGTGAAAGAACTGGCTGAGGGCTGAATGGTGTCTAAACACCGGAACCAACTTTAGAGAGGTGCCATGCCGGAAACTCTGGGATTCGTGCTTTCATTCGCCGCTATTGAGTCCACCACGGAAAAACTCTTTGCTCTTTTCTTAATCCTTGTGTTGCTCGTAGCGGCCATCTGTCTGGTCCGGCTTTGGGTCAGCGCGCCCCCATTTTGTCTGAGGCGGCAAGAGGAGAATCCAAATTATCTCCGGATTCTTGAGCGGTGGCGGCTAAGCACTAAACAATGGATCGGTTTAACGGCTCTTTGTTGGGCATTTGTCTTCTCTTATGAGGTCGCTAATTTTGCTATTTACGCCGCCGGGTCAAAGAGCACAGGCGCAGCATCACTCCTGTTCGCGATCTGGAGACTAGGAATGATCATGGAAATGGCAGCGTTCGCGTTGTTGTTTCTTTTATTGGCCCAGTGGCACATGCTCAATCGAGCTCAGCAACTGCGCGTTTGGGCAGCACAAAATGGTTCCCAGCCAGTTCTCAAGTAGGGGTAAGAGCGCGGTTTGTGCCCTAATTTTCCACAAATTCTTGATAAGGCAGATGATAACTGTCTGGATTCGCAACTCTCTTTATTTACATGGATTTAATGTTACGTTCACGCGACTGAAACCTGCCATTGCTACAAATAGAGTGCATGCTGGAATATTGCTTCGATACAGTCATTATTTCTGACTTGCACCTGGGTTCTGACGTAAGCCGGGCAGCCGATGCGCTGGAGCTTTTGCAGTCGCTATGTTTCAAGCGGCTCATCCTGCTGGGCGATATCTTTGCTGACCTGAACTTCCGCCGCCTGACCAAAGAGCACTGGAAATTCCTGGGCTATATCCGCAAGCTCTCGAATCCCAGGCATGAAATTGAAGTCGTCTGGGTGGAAGGCAACCATGACCACGGGCTGACTGAGGTCATGTCGCACCTGGTGGGTGTGCCGGTTTATCAGGAGTATGCGTGGAACTACTGCGGCAAGCGCCATTTGGCTATCCACGGCCATCAGTTTGACAGGTTTGCCGTCAGCAACGCCTTTCTCAGCAAGGTTGGCCAGTTGATTTTTCTCCAGTTGCAAAAGCTGGATTCCAAGAACAAACGGTTTGCCCGTTACCTGGACCGTCTGAACACCAGATGGTTACGTCTTTCAGAGCAGGTAGCGCACGGTGCGCTCAGTTATGCAAAACCTGGCAAAGCTGAGCGCATTTTCTGTGGTCACACTCATGCCCCGCTGGCCCGAGTGCGGGATGGAGTTGAGTATTACAACTCGGGCGCGTGGGTCGACCAGAAATGCACCTACATCACGGTCAACCCGGAAGGAGTTGCCATCCATGAATA
>DASTCT010000131.1:0-13431 GCA_035710845.1 Candidatus Angelobacter sp. | reverse complement strand
TACCAACGACCTCATGTCATCCAACGCGATTGAACTTATGATGAATGGTGGAAGGGCCGTTTGTACCTTTCTCCCCATGGAACTTACAGCCGAAAGAAAACTGAGTTCACCGCAACACTATTCGCCTACATCCACGCCTGTACTGGATGTTTTTCGTCCGCTGCCGCAGCAGACCAAAGACGGCCTGAGCGCGGGCGAGTACTTTCTTTTAAGCAGCCTGGTTATTTTGGCCCTGGTGGCTATGCCTGGTCTGCGTACCGTGATTGCCAGGGTTTCAGCAGAGACCAGCAGCATGGATTTTTGGGTCGCCTTGCTTGCTCCCATAGCAGCTTGCCTCACCGCAGCCGCAATGCATGAAGTCGGCCATCTTATTGCCGGGGTCTTCGCCGGATTCAGGATCAAGCGCGTACAGATTGGCCCATTGTATTTTGGCAAGCATTCCAGTTGCGGCGAGCCTTACTGCGGCGACGTGCTTACGCTTGGGCTGGCTGCGCTGCAGCCGCGAGTGACAGATCAAGATGACTCCAGCTTGCGCCGCCGGCTGGTGCTTCTTTCATTGGGTGGCCCGATTGTGAATTTGTTGCTGGCCGCTGCTCTTGGACTGGCCCCGGAACTTTTGCAGTCCGGCTTTCTTTTGAGCTTTGCTCTGCGCATGGGCGCTGCGTTTTCAGCGCTGCTGGCAATTACAGCGCTGCTGCCTGATGTAAATCGCCGTGGCAGTTTTTCTGATGGAGCGCGCCTGTTGATGCTGCTCAAGAACGATGAAAAAGCCGCGCGCTGGCTTTCCAACATTCGCTGCCAGATTGCCCTGAACCAGGGCCAGCATCCACGCGGCTGGGATGAGACTCGCGTCATGCAGGCTGCCGCGGTGAATGACAATTCCGGTGATGCCTTTGCCGCACGCTGGATGGCTTACCTGTGGGCAGCGGAGCGCCAGGATATTACCTGCGCCACCAAACATTTGGAAGGCGCGCTGGAATCGCTGAGCTACGCTACGCCAAAGCTGCGCAACAACTTGTTCCTGGAAGCCGCGGTTTTTCAGGCGTGGTTCCGCGATAATCCTTCCAAGGCGCTGTTCTGGGTTTATCGCATCCGCAACAAGAAACTCACACGGCTGCAGAAGCAGCGGCTAGATATCGCCTTGCTCTGGGCTGAAGGCCGGCTCTTTGATGCATGGGAAAAGTTGTGCCTGGGCTATTTGCAGCTCTTGCGTGAACTGCCGGAGTCGCCCGGACGCCACATGGCGGAAGAGAGCGCTATGGAATGGAAGCGTCAGATGGAATCGCGCATGTTGACGCGCGCCTGGCGCAGCATGTATTCCATCTCCCGGCAGATTGAGCCAGCGGCATTGCAGGCGGCATTTACCTCACAGGATGGCCCCAGAATCTCCTCATGGTAGTATTTTTTCGTGTCCCCTTCCCGTAAAGCGCAACGAGGCAGACGTGTAAAATCACGGCCTCGCCAAAGCGCCAATCAACTGGTGATCATCACCGGCATGTCCGGTTCTGGCAAAGCTTCAGTGCTCAAGGCCTTTGAAGACCTGGATTATTACTGCGTTGATAATTTGCCAATCGATTTGATCCCACGCTTTGCCGATCTGGCAAAGCAATCGGCAGAGATCGAGAAGGCGGCCCTGGTGGCCGATATTCGCGAAGGTGAGCAGCTTCGCCGCCTGCCTCGCATTATCCAGTCCTTGCGCAAGCAGCTAAAGACAACAGTGCTATTTCTTGAGGCTTCCGATGAAGCGTTGTTGCGCCGCTTTAGCGAGACGCGCCGCCCACATCCGCTGGGCAAAGATTCAACCGTAAAGAATGCGCTCAAAAAAGAACGCCGCCTGCTGGAACCTATCCGCGCGCTGGCAGACATGGTGGTTGACAGCTCAAAATTCAATGTCCATGAACTGCGCGCGCACATCACGGCCAAATTCACCGCCGGAAGCACTGATAAGGACCTTCTTGTTTCCG
Organism: Candidatus Angelobacter sp.; assembly: GCA_035710845.1. Classification (GTDB taxonomy): domain Bacteria; phylum Acidobacteriota; class Terriglobia; order Terriglobales; family Acidobacteriaceae; genus Angelobacter. Next base: position 11,467 of record DASTCT010000131.1, on the reverse strand, counting down.
TGGTCAGCTTTGGCTATAAGGCTGGCGTGCCGAACGACGCCGATCTGCTTTTTGACGTGAGGTTCTTGCCTAACCCGCACTTCATTCCGGCGTTTCGACCTTATACCGGACGCCATCCGCAGGTGGCCAAGTACATTCGCTCGTTTCCGCAAACCCAGGAGTTCATTGATCGAATCTCAGGCCTGCTGGTTTACCTGATTCCCCATTACGTGCGCGAAGGAAAGAGCTATCTGACTATCGGCTTTGGCTGCACGGGTGGCCAGCATCGCTCGGTCTTTATTGGAGAAGAGGTTAAAAAGCGGCTGGCTGAGGCGGGCTTCAGGGTGAAAGTTATTCATCGCGACTCACCGCGTTAATTAACAATACTTTATCTTCAATCAATAGCTCCCGATCCCGCTACACTCCTTTAGAATGGTGGCAATGTTTTCCTGCGCTATGGGTGCGGTATGCGACAACTGAGACGGTTGCTGGCCTATCTCCGTCCTTTCTTGCCGCATTTTTTAGCCTCGATTTTGCTCATGGCGGTTGTGGGCGCAATGGAAGGCTTCCGCATCCTCCTGATCGGCCCCATCATTAACAGGGTACTGGCTCCGCAGACACCGGGACGGTCACTGGAACTCTTTAATATTCCAGGAACGCAGCACAAGGTTTTTGTTCAGGATTTTATTCCTGCGCATTTCAGCAGCAACCCGTTGACGGTTGTGGCAATCGCTTTGATCGGCACGGGCATCATCAAGGCCATTTGCGATTATCTAGGGACCTATCTGGTGAACCACGCCGGCTTCGGCCTGATCACGGATTTGCGTAACCGCCTGTACGATACGATTCTGCATCGCTCAATCGCTTTCTATTCCCGGCATTCGACCGGTACGCTGGTTTCCACGGTGATCAACGATGTAGAGAAAATCCAGGTCACGCTCACGATCGCCTTGGCGGAGTTTCTGCAACAGGTCTTTACGCTGGTTTTTTTGATCGGAGCAGTGATTGTCCTGGGGCACAAGCTGGCTTACGTCTTGATAATCTTTGTGCCGTTCGTGATCGTTTCTGCAGGCAAGATCGGCCGCCGCGTGCGCAGCACTACACGCAAAGGGCAGGACAAGCTTGCCGATATCCAGAACATTCTGCATGAGACCATTACCGGCAACCGCATTGTGAAAGCCTTTGGCATGGAGAAGTGGGAGAGCCGGCGGTTCTGGGAAGCAGCGAGGAAGCTGTTCCGGGCCAACCTTAAATCGGTCGCGGCCCAAGCGGTGAGTTCGCCGCTCATGGACTTAGTGGGCGCCTGTGCCGGCGCGCTGCTTCTGGTTGTTGGCCGGAACCAGATCAATCATGGCGCGATGACAACCGGAGCTTTCATCGCGTTTATTATCGCGGTCTTCCGGCTCTACGATCCGGTGCGCAAAATGGCGTTCTTTAACAACAGCTTTCAGCAGGCGCTCGGCGCGTCGCAACAGATATTCCACTTTATGGATGAAGTGGATGAAATCCAGGAGCGTCCTGACGCCATCAGGCTACCTGCGTTCCGCGATCGCGTCAGGTTTGAAAATGTCAGTTTTTCTTATACCGGCGCTAATGGCTCAGAGCCGCAGATTTTGCACAATGTGAACCTGGAGACGCGTGCTGGAGAGATTGTGGCGATTGTCGGTTCCAGCGGAGCGGGGAAGAGCACGCTGGTCCATCTGATTCCGCGCTTCTTTGATGTCACATCGGGCGCAATTAAGCTGGATGGCCATGATGTTCGCGACGTCACGCTGGCCTCACTGCGGGCGCAGATCGGCATTGTGACCCAGGAAACCATTCTTTTTAATGACACGGTGCGCAACAACATCGCTTACGGGCAGCCAGACGTGACCCCTGAAGCTGTGACGGAAGCTGCCCGCGCCGCGCTGGCCCACGACTTCATCATGCGCCTGCCTGAAGGGTATGACACTATCATCGGCGAGCGTGGATTGCGGCTTTCCGGCGGCGAGCGCCAGCGCATTGCCATTGCCCGCGCCCTGCTCAAGAATGCGCCCATCCTGATTCTGGACGAAGCCACCTCCGCGCTCGATACCGAGTCGGAAGCGCTGGTGCAATCGGCTTTGCAGAACCTCATGTCTGGCCGTACAGTCTTTGTGATTGCGCACCGGCTGACCACAGTTCGCCATGCCGACCGGATTGTGGTGCTGGAAGGCGGGCGCATCAGCGACTCAGGCACGCATGAAGACCTTTTGACTCGCCTGGGAACCTACCGCAAATTATATGAATTGCAGTTTATGGATTTAGACCCCAAAATGGGTGACGAGGCCGCCGGTGTCGGCGTCCGCAGCCCACAAGCGCGAAGCTAAAAAAGGCCCACAAACAATCATGTCCATCCGCTCCATGACCGGATTTGCCCAAGTGAAGTCCCAAGCAGGTGAGGGAACTTCGTTTACGCTCTCACTCAAATCTGTGAATCATCGCTTTCTCGATCCCCAGCTTCGCCTGCCTTTAGAGATGGACGAACTGGAGATGAAAGCGCGCCGCATCCTGAAAGAGCGGCTGGCCCGCGGCCACGTTGAGGTCACACTCTCTGTGGAGCGCCGTGGTGGACAGGGCTATGACTTTAATCGCGAACTGGTGGGCGGATATATTGAGGCCTTCCGCAAGGCCGCGCGCGAGTTCGGCGCTGTGGGCGATCCTGACCTGAACAACGTCTTCCGCATGCCCGGCGCCTTGGGCGCCATGACGCCGGTGGATGGCAACTTTGAAGCTGCGGTGCTGGACGGGCTGGAGAAAGCGATCCAGAAACTAAACGTCATGCGCGAGCATGAAGGCCAGGGCATTGAAGTTGAGCTGCGCCGCCGTCTTACTGCGCTTGAGCAGGCTACGGAAGAAGTTTCAAAGCTGCGCGGCGCGGTCTCAAGGGCTTTCATGGAGAAAATCAAGGCTCGGATGCACGAACTGCTGGAAAATGCGGATGAAGACCGCATTTTGCAGGAAGCCGCTATCCTGGCCGAGCGCAGTGACATTCAGGAAGAACTGGTCCGCCTGCACACGCACATTGACCACTTCCGCAAACTGCTGGACCAGGGCGGCGAGGTAGGCAAGAAGCTGGACTTTCTGCTGCAAGAGCTGAACCGCGAAGCCAACACGCTGCTCTCCAAGACTTCTGGCGTGGCCGGCGAAGGATTGCGCATTACCGAACTGGGCCTGCAAATGAAGGCTGAAATTGAAAAATGCCGCGAGCAGGTGCAGAACCTGGAATGAGCGGCATACTTTATATCATCTCTGCACCTTCCGGTTCCGGCAAAACCACACTGGTGAATGAGCTGCGGCAGTATGTGCCGTATCTGGAATTTTCCGTGTCATTCACCACGCGCTCCCCGCGCGGCAGTGAGCAGGATGGGCGCGAATACCACTTCATTTCCCGCGAAGAGTTTGAGGGCAGGATTGTGCGCGATGAGTTTCTGGAATACGCCCAGGTCTTTGGCAATTATTACGGCACATCGCGCTCCGTCTTGCAGCAGGCCAAGCAGCGCGGCAACGATTTGCTGCTGGATATCGACGTGCAGGGCGAGCGGCAGGTAAAAGAGAAGATGCCGGAGGCGGTCAGCATTTTTGTGCTGCCGCCCAGCCGTAAAGAACTGGAATCGCGCCTGAGGAAGCGCAGCCTGAGTGAGAACATGCACGCGGAAGAAACCATCCGTCGCCGCCTGGATACAGCGCGGAAGGAGATTGAGAAGTATCCGAATTACGACTATATTCTGATCAACGACCGCCTTGAGCAATCCGTGGACCGGCTCCAGGCCATTGTTCTGAGCGAGCGCATCAGACGTTCGGGTAAACCGCCATCCGCCGACGAGAAACGGTACTTAGAGACGGCGGAGAAATGCCTGAAGTCGAATATGGAAGACGAGATCAGGGGTATTCTGGGTTCCTTCGATTGATTCCTCTCCTGCCTGAATGATGGGGGGTACTGACGATGAAGCTTAAAGATGGATTTGACAGCAACTACCGCTACGTCCTGGTGGCGGCCCGCCGCGCGAGACAGCTTTCTGGGGGAGCGCCTCCGCTGGTGAATACAGCCGCACGCAAGCCCAGCAAGATTGCCCAGGAAGAGATTGACGCCGGTAAAATCCAGTTCACCGTCAAGACCAAAGAGGCTCCGGCTGCGCCGGTTGCGGAACCGCCTAAAGCGGAAGAGAGTTAGAAGCTTTTGCATCATGTAGGCGATGTGGCACAATCGCCCCTGGAGTGGCTGCAGATGGACGATAATCAGCCCAACGATCCCCTAACACCGGAAGAAGAGGCCCAAATCCGCTTGCTGACGGCAGATGAGATCCGATGCATCGATGAACGCCTTTTGTCTCAAATATCACATCGTTGGTATAAGGTTGCGCGAGTAGTTGGCAGGACAATGATGGACCTACAGAACGAATTTCCTCATATTCCAGACGCCTTCTACTCTCTCCGCATCAAGTATTTGGCGGAAGCTGGTCTGATTGAGTCCGCCGGTGACCTGAACCGAATGCGTTACAGTGAAGTCCGTTTACCGTGCCCTGACGAATAAATATGCCTTGCTTCCACAGAAGGAAAAAAGCGTCCCTCCCCTGCCACTATTACTCTATTCATAAGCAGGCTAGAATTTCCTTATGAAGATCGCTCTGGGCGTCACCGGCGGTATTGCGGCTTATAAAGCGGCGGAACTTGTCCGTTTGCTGCAGGACCGTGGTGTCCGCGTGCAGGTGGTGATGACCCGCGCTGCGCAGGAGTTTGTGCGCCCGCTTACCTTTGCCGCGTTGAGCGGAGAGAAGGTGATTACCGATCTTTTTGGAGCAGGGGCTGAAGAGCCGAACATCGATTCTGCGGTTGAGCACATAGCTGTGGCGCAGTCGATCGATGCGCTGGTGGTTGCGCCAGCAACGGCGGATGTGATTGCCAAGTTTGCCCACGGCGAAGCCAATGATTTTCTGACCACGCTGTTTCTTGCCACCACGGCTCCGGTGGTGATTGCGCCAGCCATGAATGTGAACATGTGGGAGAACGCTGCCACGCAGGCCAATATCCAGACGCTGAAGGCACGTGGCTATACCGTGGTTGAGCCGGATAGCGGTTATCTTGCCTGCGGCATGGTTGGCGCAGGAAGGCTGGCGGCGAATGAAACTATCGTGAAAGCGGTGCTCAAGGTATTGCACGCGGAGCAGGATTTGGCAGGCGAGACTGTGCTGGTGACTGCCGGGCCTACGCGTGAGCCGATTGATCCTGTGCGCTACATTGGCAACCGATCAAGCGGCAAGATGGGTTATGCGCTGGCAGAAGCGGCGCTGCGTCGCGGTGCAAAGGTGATCCTGATCAGCGGGCCAACGGCCTTGAAGCCGCCTTCAGCAGCAGAGGTCATTCAGGTGCAAACAGCGGCAGAGATGCGCGATGCGGTGCTGGCTCAGCTTGAGCGCTCCACGATTGTAGCGAAAGCAGCGGCTGTGGCTGACTTTACCGTGCGACAAGCTGCCGATGAAAAGATCAAGCGCAAAGGCCCCATGACTCTGGAACTGGAGCCGACGGCAGATATCCTGGCTGAAATTGGAGCGAAGAAGGGAAGCCGCATTGTGGTTGGCTTTGCCGCAGAGACCAACAACGTTGTGACCAATGCGCGAAAAAAGCTGGAAAGCAAATCGCTGGACGCAATTGTGCTCAATGATGTTTCTCAGCCCGGCATTGGTTTCGATTCCGAGCGCAACGCAGTTACCATCCTTACTCACAGCGGCGCTGAAACTGTGCCGGAGACCAGCAAGTGGGAGGTCGCACACCGCGTGCTGGATGCGGTGGTGAAGCTGAAATTGGAACGAGCCAGCCTTCAGCGCACGTCAAAAACTTCCTAACGCTTCGGCTCCTCTAAGATGTAAGTTAACGATAATGAAAATTCCGGGAGCAGATTTTCTGCCTGGATGAGTTCAGGCTCGCGAACTTGATGGAGTCCAGACGGTGTGTGGACCTCAACCAGCCGCAACGAAGGATAGACAATCCATACAATTTTGCAGCCCGCTGCAAGATATTGCTGCGTCTTCTTTGCCATGTCCTGAGCACTGTTGCTGGGCGAGATGACCTCAAGAGCCAGTGCGGGAGCGCCATCAACCGGAGACCGGTCAAGGTCAACCGTCTTCAGATGTTCATTTGTGATGAAGGCAACATCAGGATTGCGCACGATATCAGGGCCGAGGCGGAAATCCATCTCTTCTACCACAATTCCCAGGTTTTTTAGCTCCAGAAACTGGGTTAGCTTCAGAGCTATGTGTTGACGGATAAGATTGTGTCTGAGTGCTGGCGATGGTTCTATTCGCAGCTCACCCTCATCGAGTTCGTAGATGGTTCCCTCACGTTCGGGCAGCCTTTGAAATTCTTCAAATGTCAACCTGGGTGTTGCGGTCACGACTGACTGCCTCCGGGATATGTATTAGACGTCTGACGCTATTGCGAATACAAGGGAAATAACCTGCGTATTTACTTCTTTGATTTGAACATTTATTTTTGATCTCTACATGCCCAAGTCTCTTGATGCTGACACCAAAAAGCAACTTGCAGCCCGCGTGGAATATTACCGCGAGATGGGAATTTACGATTTCTATCGCCGCGAGGGCGGGCCAGAAGTGCCGAATGAAGCGCCTGCGGCTAAGGAATCTCCGTCTGATGTCGCGCCAATGCGTGCGGCTGGCGGGGGACACTCTCTTTTTGATTCGCTGCTGCCTGTGATCCAAGACAAACCTGCGGCGCTGAAGCTGATCCGCGAAGATATTGGCGATTGCACGCGCTGCCGCCTCCACAAAGGCCGAAACAAGCTCGTCTTTGGCGTAGGCAATGTGAATGCCGATCTCATGTTTATTGGCGAAGGTCCGGGCGCCGATGAAGACGCGCAGGGTGAGCCGTTTGTGGGTCGTGCGGGACAGCTTTTAAACAATATGATTTCCGCGATGGGCATTAAGCGTGAAGATGTTTACATCGCTAACGTGGTTAAATGCCGACCGCCGGGAAACCGCACACCAGAGAAAGACGAATGCGATACGTGCTCGCCATTCCTGATGCGCCAGATTGATGTGATCCGACCGAAGGTGATTGTTGCGCTGGGTGCGGTGGCGGCCAAAAACCTGCTCGCTGTGAATGATTCCATGGCCAACCTGCGTGGCTGCTGGTATGAATTTAAAAATTCAAAGCTGCTGGTGACTTATCATCCGGCGTACCTGCTGCGCGATCCCCGGCAGAAAAAAGAAGCGTGGAAAGATTTGCAGATGGCGATGAAAGAGCTGGGATTGAAGTCGCCTGCGAAACCTGCGGCTGAATAACTTCCTGTACCTTACAATCAGCATAGCCCTATGCCCAGCTTCTGCGACGTAGCCCTGCCGGTCCCACTGGACATGGCATTTACTTACAAGATTGCCGACCGCGAGCCGGTGGTGGGTGGGCGGGTGTTGGTTCCTTTTCGTGCAGAACGGCTTTCCGGAGTAGTGACAGCGCTGCATGATCGCGCACCTTCCATGCAAGCCAAGGCTGTGCTGCAAGTGCTGGATGCAGAGCCGGTGCTCGACGATGGATTGATGAAGCTGGGGCAATGGATCGCACAGTATTACCTGGCACCAATCGGGGATGTGTACCGTACCATGCTGCCACTGGCTGCTGAGATCAAAAAAGCAAAGTTATACCGCATCACCGAAGCAGGGCATGAGGCGCTGCATGCTTCGGCGACCGTCGGCTCGTCTCGGCGTTCAAAGCAGGATGTTGATACGCAGATGCTTGAGTATGCCGTGCTGGATTATCTCTCCATGTCAGACGATGCGCTGGAAGGGACGATCCGCTCCGCCACTGGAGCGAATCGACAGGTGCTGGATTTGCTGCTGCGCAAGAAGTGGATTGCGCGGGAAGATGCTTCTTCTGCCCGCGATGCACGCCGGACAGTTCAGGTGGCGGTGCTTAAGGACGTGAGCGGCAAGCTGAATGAGAACCAGCAGAAGATTGTTGAGTTTCTGCAGCAACAGCAGGGAAGAGCGTTGGTGGAGAAGGTGCGGACTCTCGACGTTCCACGAACCACGCTGCAAACACTGGTGAAGCGAGGGATTGTTGAACTGATAGAAGAGCCGGCTGGTTTCAGCGTGAGCACGATGAAGAAGCGTGGCCCATCGCATCTGGACTTCATCTTTAATGCTCACCAGAAAGCCGCGCTAGCGACGATCTTGCGGTCGGTTGAGAGCGGGCTATTTTCGGTGGAGCTGCTGCACGGGGTGACTGGCTCAGGCAAGACTGCGGTTTATCTAGCGGCGATGCAGGGGGTGCTGGAGTCAGGCAGGTCGGCGATTCTTTTGGTGCCGGAGATCGGTCTTACTCCTGCCGCAGCGGCCAACCTGTATCAAGTCTTCGGCGACGAGGTAGCAATCCTGCATTCAGCGCTTTCGGCCGATGAACGCGCGGAGCAGTGGCACCGCATTCGTCGCGGAGAGGCGCGGATTGTTGTGGGCACGCGCTCAGCGGTCTTTGCCCCAGTTGAGAACCTGGCGCTGATTGTGGTGGATGAAGAGCACGATGGATCATACAAACAGGAAGAGACGCCGCGCTATCACGGTCGCGACGTTGCGGTAATGCGCGGCAAGCTCACAGGAGCAGCCGTGGTGCTGGCTTCAGCTACGCCTTCCATTGAGTCTTACCACAATGCGGAAACGGGGAAGTACGCGTTGATCGAGTTGAAAGAGCGGGTGGAGCAGCGGCCATTGCCTGAGGTTGAACTGGTGGACATGCGATTTGAGTTTCAACAGACCGGCAGTGACCAGATTTTCTCACGGCAACTGATCCAGGAAGTGACGGACCGCTTGCAGCGCGGCGAACAGGCCATGATCCTGCTCAACCGCAGAGGATATTCATCGGTGGTGCTGTGCCGCGCGTGCGGAGAGACATTGCAGTGCAAGAACTGCACTATCGCCATGACCTACCACAAGGCCGCGCACCGCATGGAGTGCCATTACTGCGGCTATCGGCAGGCTGTGCCGCAGCGCTGTAAGGCATGCGACAGCGAGCACATTTTTTTCCTTGGTGCAGGATCAGAAAAAGTTGAAGAGCGGCTGCATGAAGCGTTTCCGCAGGCGCGAATTGGCCGGCTGGATCGCGACACAGTGCGCAGCCGCAACGATTTTGAACGCGTGCTCAACCAATTTCATTCCGGCGAGATCAATTTGCTGGTGGGGACGCAGATGATCGCCAAGGGGCACGATGTGCATGGCGTTACGCTGGTGGGCGTGGTGGGCGCGGATTATGCGTTGGGTTTTCCGGATTTTCGCGCTGCTGAACGGACGTTCCAGTTGCTGACGCAGGTCGCAGGCCGTGCAGGCCGAGGCGAGACACCGGGAAAAGTGGTGCTGCAGACTTATCATCCTGATCACTACGCGATTCAGTTTGCGCAACGCCACGATTACGCAGGTTTTTACGAAAAAGAAGTTCGCTTCCGCAAGTGGATGCACTATCCGCCTTTTAGTGCGCTGGCCAATGTGCTGGTGCGCAGCGATAAGCTTGAGCAGACCATGCGCTGGACGGGCCAACTGGGGCGATGGTTTGAATCGACGCGCAATGAGGGCGTGCGCGTGCTGGGGCCGTCTGTTGCGCCGATCATGCGATTGAAGCGCGATTTTCGCTACCACTTCATACTGAAAGCCGCCAGCCGCGAGAAGCTGAACGCCGCGCTCAGGAGAATGCTGGCCTTCGCGGATACAGAAAAAATGCCGCGAACAAATGTAATCGTGGACGTAGATGCGCTATCGCTACTTTGATGGCGCGATGTGCTGTTGCTCTGCTTTGTGTTTGTTGAAGTATCCACTCAAGCCGTTGTTAGGGCCAACAAAAGGCGCAGGTGTGAGGGTCAACACAAGCATGATCAAGGCAAAGATCGCCAACACGCGGCGCGTGCGATTAAGAGGCGGAGCGAGAGGCACGTCAGGATGGCGGCTTTCTGTGAAACGAAGCACTACAGCCCACAGCAGCCAACCTTCCCAATAGAACCAGCTCAGGAGCAGCAAAACTGTAATGCTAATAAATGAAATGGGGCGATGCAGTCGCGGATTCACAGCAAAGATAATGTGGCCTCCATCGAGCTGGCCGCCTGGAAGCAGATTTAACGCGGTTGCCAGCATACCAATCCACGCGCCTACGGCGGCAGGATGCAAATAAAGGCCGGCAAGCGGCGCTTGAACTGCTGCAGAATGCACGCCTGCTGCGCCCAGAGCCCAATGAACGAGTTTGAAGATCAGAGGAAAGCCGAGGACAAGACTGTTATCTGGCGAAGTGTTCGCAAGCGCCTCGCCAGTCAATGGTTTTGACGCCAGCAGGCCAAAGATCAGCACAGGCACAGCCACTACAAAGCCGGCAATCGGCCCGGCAATGCCAATATCGAAAAGATCAGCCCTGCTGCGCAGCGGTGACTTGATGCGAATAAACGCTCCCAGCGTTCCGATCAGCGTAGGCGCCGGAATAAAAAACGGCAGCGTGGCAAACACGCGCCGCACCACGCAGAAAACGTAATGTCCCAGCTCATGCGCCCCCAAAATTCCCAACACGCAAGCCGAGTACGCTACGCCAAGCCCCAGCCGATGCCAATCCTCAAAAATCCACAGCCACGGCCAGATATCAGCATCCTGCGAAAATAACCCAATGTTGTGCTCAAAGCCGTACTGCATTCGCGCGCCGATGCACAGCGTGGAAAAAATCGTGGCCAGCAAGAGCAACGCATGCAGCCAATAGCGATGCTTTGGTGGCTGAATAACCACCACCCTGATCTCATTTCGCGTGGGATCGTAAACTTGATATTCCTGAGGGATAGGGTCCGGCATGAACTGATGGCCTTGATTGTTGCGATCGAAGAAGCGTCTTCACTAAAAAAATCGAAGAATGTCTGCACCAACAAATGTCTGCTACCTAAAATCGAAGAGCGGCAGCACTAACAAAAGCTGCTGAGTGAAAAGTCGCTAAAAGCAACGATCCTATGATCGTCTAAGCGCTTGATCGCAAAATCACCGATCATCTACTCGCCCCAGCAATCGCTCCAGCGCCCTTCTCTAATCAATCGATTGCAACTCCTTCCCCGGCTTAAAGCGCACGGCCTTTCCCGGAGGGATACTCACTTCAGCGCCGGTGCGCGGGTTGCGCCCGATGCCGGTCTTGCGCGGGCGTACGTTAAACACGCCAAATCCACGCAGCTCAATGCGTTCACCCTGGGCCAGGGCTTTCTTCATGCTTTCAAAGACGGTTTCCACGGCCATCTCTGCCTTGGTCTTGGTGATGCCGGTTTTGTTAACCACTTCGTTAATAATATCGAGCTTAATCACAGGGCAGCTCTCCTCAGGATTGTCAGAAAGGGCGTAACTTGCAGATGCTATTGGACTTCTACGCTGGTTGTCAATGGAGCAGTTCGCTTATAAGATGGCTTCTTACTCGCACCGCCAAAATCCCCGCAAAACCCAAAGGAACCACTACCAAAAAT
>DASTCT010000130.1:0-24512 GCA_035710845.1 Candidatus Angelobacter sp. | reverse complement strand
AATGGCATTCCAGTTGCTCTGGTAACGAGTGACTTTATGTGCGGCTAACACCCTGCGCCGCGTGGGTCCTTAAGGAGCTTTCCCCATGAACTTGAAATCGAGTCTTCTGGTTCTGCTTGCTGGTTCGTCACTGCTGATTGCGACGGGCTGCACGACAAAGAATTACGTGCGCAAGGAGACCCAGCCTATCGTTGACAAATCCAACGAGCTTGACGCCAGAACGGCGAAGAACAATGCCGCAATCCATGACGTTGATACCCGCGCACAGCAGGGTATTTCGAGCGTGAACGATAAGGCCGGCCAGGCCGATCAAAAGGCCCTGGACGCCCGCAATCGCGCTGACCAGGCCCAGACCCTGGCAGACCAGGCCAATACTCGCGCTGGCGCGCTGGCCAACACAGTTGCCAATCTGGATAACTATCGTCCCGTAGCTGAGACCTCAGTGCATTTTGCCTTCAACAAGGCTGATTTGACGGGCAAAGCAAAGACAGCCCTGGACCAGCTTTTGGCCGAAGTCCCCAACACCAAAGGTTACCTACTAGTGGTGGAAGGCGATACGGATTCCGTTGGCTCAGCAACGTACAACTACAAGCTGAGCGAGCGCCGCGCTGATTCAGTGGTGCAGTATCTCTCGTCAAAGAACATTCCTGCGCACAAGATCTATCTGATTGGACTGGGCAAGGACAAGTACGTTGCCGAGAACAATTCAGCTGATGGCCGCGCCAAGAACCGCCGCGTTGATGTTCGCCTGATGACGAATGTGACCGGACAAGAATCACCAAGCTCTGCGCAGAGTACCGCTCCCAACCCGAGCCGGTAGTCTCTCCTCCCCCGGGACACTTGCGCAGACAGAGGCCGCCAGATTTCTGGCGGCCTTTAATTTTTCCGGCAACATGCAAGAGAGAGCAAGCGAAACGATCTTGGTTTTAGAATAATGAGATATGAAGTACCGTATTCATATTCTTTACGTTCTTCTTATGGTCGTGGGATTCGCCTTTCTGGGAGCACAGCAGGCTACTGCCCAGAATGATGGCAATCAGGACAATAATCCTCATATCCAGCCGCGTAACGCGGCTACACCCACACCAACGCCGATCCAAAAGGTTAGCCCAGCTCAGAAGCAACAGGATGAGAATCAGGGTCAGTACGACCGTCCTCCGTTTCCTGGGGATGCACCAGGAACTCAGCCTGCGCAGCCAAGATCGCAGCCGACTTCAAAATCGTCAGATGGCTATGATCGTCCGGCTTTCCCTGGCGATGCTCCGGGAACCAATCCCACCGGCAAAGCAGGGGCCAAAGGAGAAAGCTCCAGCAGCGATTCGCAAATCGACATAAACGCCCAACCAAAGGACGAGCCTGAGCCTGCACCAGCGGCAGATGACACTTCAGAGTTCAAACCCTGGGACCCGCACAAAGCGGCAAAGGACGTAGAGGTCGGCAATTACTATCTGAAGCTAAAAAATTATCGGGCTGCGCTGGAGCGCTTTAACCACGCGCTCACGTACAAACCCAGTGACGCGGAAGCGACCTTTGGGCTGGCGCTCACACAGGAAAAACTGGGCTTGCTTTCGCTGGCCAGCCAGAATTACCACAAATATCTTGAGATCCTGCCTAACGGCCCTAAGTCCAAAGACGCCAATGAAGCCATTGAGCGGCTTGGGCCACAGGTGGCATCGCTCAAGCCCACGACCGCTGCCCCGCCTGCTTACGCGGAAAAGACAGCGGCACATGATATTGACGTCGGCGAAACTTACCTTTCAGCCAATAATTACGATGCTGCCCGCGAACGCTTTGAAGAAGCATTGCGGCTCAGCCCGGAGAATCCGCTGGCCTGCTTCCGCATGGCGCAGAGCCTGCAAGGCATGCAGAGGCTTGATCCTGCGCGAATGTACTATCGCAAGTACCTGGAGCTTGAGCCAAAGGGCAAGTTTGCCAAGAACGCCAAAAAGGCGATCGACGATATTGATTATATTTTGGGCAAGTAGCTTACTCTTTGCGGATGAATTCGCCTGAGCTGGCATCCACCAGCACCGTAAGCTTGTTGATGCTTGCGCCGCCGTACATCACATGCCAGCGCAACTGGCTTGATTGAGCGTCCCAATCAAGCAGGTAGGTGATACTGACTTTAGGATCTTTTTCCAGTACCTGCTTGCCGCCGTGCTGTTGCGCTACTTCAAAAGCCTTGTCTGTATCGGCCTTGAGGTAATTCATGTCAAAGGCGCTGGCTGAGCGATTGGCTGGATTGTAAGAATCTTCTGTGCCGTGGTCCACTCCTCGCGCAGCATCAGCCGAAGAAACGCCTGACCAACTGAACGGCTCAGACTTTTGCCGTGATGCAGAAGCAAACAGAGCACGCCAGAAATCGGCCTTGCCATCCTGGCCGTTGCCCTCTTTGATGTTTGACGATTCCAGGCGAACAGGCTGCGCGTCTGGCGACCACAAGTGCGCCGGCACCAGCATTTTCTGCATAGCAAAACGTCCGGTTGCAAACTGGGTAGCCGCGGGCGTCGGCTTAGCTTCGGTGGAGCTTTTAGAGCCTGAATCGCAACCAACGGAAAGCAGCGCCAGGACCATCACTAAAGCCAGCGCAGCGGTTTTCAGATTTTTCATTTTGAGTGGAGTCACGTTTTTTATTCTAGACGAGAGCCTGCCACAGAAAGATGTACCAAGGTGCATGTCTTTCGGAAGTTAACTGCTCTCATTCCTCGCTGTGCAGGCCGGCTTTGCGCGCCTGCTCCTGTAGGTCATCGAGTTTTTGCTGGGCCGTCTGCAAAGCTTGTTTCTTGGTGGTGATCTCGTCCTGCTCTTTGCGGCTATCTTCAGCGAACTTGGCCTGGTCGCGCAGCATGGTGCCCGCATCCGCATAGAAGGCGGCGGCTCTCAGGCGGGCTTCGCGCTCAGCGATATCCAGTTCCCGCTGCAGAGTACCAATTTCTTTTTTCTCTTCGGCAATCTGCTTCTGCAGCTCTTCATTTTTCTGCTTCTGCGCTTCTGCCGGATCTTTCTTGGCAGCCTTGGCGTCAGCGTCTTTGGCGTCAGTGCTCTTATCGTCTGCCTTCTTTGCGCTCGCATCGGCTTTAGCATCCGGCTCTGGCGATGGGCTGCGGGCAAAGGTATCGTCATCAAGATTGGTGGTGGCCGGAGTGTGCTTTTTGGCGCGATTGGCCCGGGCAACATCACCCAGAGATTGCTGCGCCATGGCCGCAGCAGCGAACAAAGACATGATGGCAAGTAGAAAAACCGTTTTCATAGGAATATCCCTACTGTTAGTTCTTTCTATTATTCTACAGTTGCTTTCAGAATGAATTCTGCTCGATTCAATGGGCGGAAACGATAGGGTAAACGCCGGATAGGACTTTAGTTTTGCCGCTTCGCGCCAACCCGCTCGCGAGCTTCGATGCCTTGATCTGGACCACCTGCTGGTCTGCTCAGTGAGACTGGGTCCTTCTCCGTGTGTTTCAAAAGCCGAAAATTTGCAGGCATCTGCTGGACAGGAGACGGGCAATGCTAGAATCCGCGCAATTCACCTACATTGCTTCAAGAGAGGAGATTTCCCCATGGGCCTCTTTTCTCATCGCTCCAGAAAGGGCAGCAGTATCTTTCTGGGGCTTAGCCTGCTTACACTTACGCTCTTTATGTCACGCGGCTATTCCCAGTCCGCGTGCATCAACCAATCGCCACGCGACCTGACGCTGAACCGGCAGAGGACTGGCGAACCCGTAATGGGACTCGATTACAACTACCAGAGCACGGTTCCGGTGGTTAATCTCCCGGTTCCGGATGATCTACAAACGGTTCGATATCAGGGCCAGACCTTGCACATTTGTGACCGGCACTACCACCTACCGGTAGAGAACCTGCAAAGCTGCGACAACGGGAAAAAAATTCCTACTTCCAAAAAAGTTCCTGCTTCCAAAAAAGATCCGTTGCCAGGTGATTGGATCGAGTTCCATGCTGTCTATGCCTATCAGGTTGACACCACCAGTGAGGGTTGCCGGACCTCTGGTCCTGATAACAACCTCAGGTGCTGCACGGCGCCTCCGTTTGTGGTCCGGGGCTTTAGTGCGGAAGTAGTTGCGGAGGCCCCAGTCGGTCCGCCGGTCAGGCAGCCCGATCAAGGCCTTCTCGTTGAATGGATAGGCTCCAACACCAGCCCTGATGAACCGCCGGATACCTGTAAGTACACTCCCGCGCAGTGGAGCTTCCGCTTGGGCTGTGGGTTTACCGTGGGGCTGAATCAGTTGGAGGGCATGAAGCCGCATGACGCCAGGCCGGTGCAGCCACCCCAACACAACAGTCCTGATCTCACCCTTGTGGGCACTCCTCCTCCTCCCACTACCGCTTGTCGCGCCGTTCAGACCGCGCCAATCCCAAATACTAATCCTCAAATGGCATGCCAGGCTGCCTGCAGGGCGCCACTGAACCGCTTCAGCGGCGAGTGGCACAACGTTCCATCTACTGGTACTCCGCAATACGGTCTATGCGTTTGTTGCCCGCTTCCACGGCCGCAGTAACAGTCTGGCGATTTAGCCGCGAGCCCCGTGTGGCGGCGAGCGGCTTGCGACAGGAGCAGACTATTCTCTCGACGAGAATTGCTCGTAAGCGGTCGAGCGAAGCGACAAAAAAGAAGGCCTTGGTACAGATCCATCCTAGAGACGCAGCCTGCTGCGTCTCTACATCTTTGTTCTTTTCAGTACCTGAGGCGATGCCGAACTAATCAAATATCGTGAGTTCGCAAAAACCTATCATGGATAAAACACAGATGGTACGGATTTTTACCGATAGATCGAATAGATCGAAAAAGTACGTGACAAAGCCTTGAAAACAGCCGGATTTTAATCCGTGTCATCCGCGTTCATCCGTGGTGAGATCTGATTTTTGTGCAAAGCAGTTTAAAGATTCAAAGCATGTTGATCAGGGTCGCATGTAAATGGTTCAAGCCGGAAATGTTTTTGTACCAGTCGATGAGCGCATGCCCCCAAAATGCAGCGATCAGCGCCCCTATCCCCAGAAAGACGCCAAACGGAATGGGGAAATAGCGTGGGATCAGCCGGGCTGACTGCCATGCCCGCGCCCGCGCTATCTTGGCTGGCTCTGATGGTATGCGTCTTCGCCTGCGCGCCAGCCGCTTGAGCCACACGCCAAAGATAAGAAGCATGCCAAAAAGACTTCCAATCACCGATCCCAGCAGCAGCACCAGCAGAGTCAATTCAACGCCCACGAACCCGCCGATCAGGGCCATGAGCTTTACGTCGCCGCGGCCCATGCCTTCCACGCCCCGCACAGCTTCATAAAGCAGCGCTGCTCCCAAGATGAAGGCAGCACCCAGAATGGAGCCGGCCAGAGAGTTCACCAGGGAAAGAACGCGGCAATTATGAATGGCGAAAGGCAGGTAACGGGCCGGGCCCTCCAGCGGGACCACAAGGCTAAATGCCAGCCCCAGCACGATTCCTGGCTTGGTGAGCAGATCAGGGAGAAGCTGCGTCTCAGCATCGGTAAAGATCAAGCCGATTAAAAGAAAACATAAAACGCACAGCTTCAATGCAGCAATCAGCGGTCCGCCAACAATGTCACACCACAGGTCAAGATTCGCTATTGTCCCGGGCAGCAATTCCATGGCAGCAAAAAAGGCCATTACGAACGCCACGCCAGTGAGCAGCTCAACCATTGCATAACGCGGTGAGATGGGAGCCTTGCACTTGCGGCACTTGCCACGCAGGATCAGCCAGCTTAATACGGGGATGTTGTCATAACCGGCAATAGGCGCTTCACACGCCGGACAGGCCGAGCGCGGGCTTACCACCGATATTTCGCGCGGCATGCGATAGATACAGACGTTCAAAAAGCTGCCAAAAACCAGCCCAAAAAGAAAAAACGCTGCGGCTAAAAAATAGATGTGCCCGGCAAGATCAAGCAAGTTCAGCGGCGAGCTCCCAAGGTCAGGTGACTTGAGGGAGATTATACCGAGACGGGGAGAATTGGTAAGTAAGTAAGTTGGTAAATTGGTAATTGAAAAGCGATCTGAGCCTGCCGAAACGGATCGATGTTGTTGTTGATCCTCATTTACCAAATTACCAAATTACTCAATTACCAAATCAGCGAGGCATCAATCCCCGTCGGGAATGCGCAAGATGTTTCCCGCCAGCGCAGGCGCATTCGGGTTCTCAGGCGGCAGGTCTCCAGTCCAGTTGATTTCCTTGCGGTTAGCCAGACGCATCTCCGGTGACAAGGATTTCCACCCAATGCCGTTCTGCTCGCGGATGGCAATGTTAAAGCCCATCTGGCTGCCTTCATGCTCAGCTTCACTCCATTCGAACAATGAAGCTTCCAGCTCTTCTGCCAGCGCTTCCTGCGGCAAAAGGCAGAGAATCCAGAGATTGCGCGCATCCTGGGCGTAAGCGCCACGATCCACGCCGGGAACGCCGGTAATCACCTTTGCGCCGTGTTCGCGCGCCACTTTCACCGTCTCATCCTGCGAGCCATGGTCTACCACAATCACTTCATCGCACGGACGCAGTGAATCCAAAGCGCGGCCAAGCGAGCGCTCATTGTTGCTGGCATGAATTAACGCGCTGATCTTTGTCTTAGACATCTCGGGTTTTAGCCATCTTGGGTTTAGCGATTGCGATGTTAACCAATCGTGGGGCTTGGCCCTTGCAGTGTTGGATGCTATTTCCAACAAAACAGGCAGTGGAAATCAGCTGGCGCGGCTCTTTCTTTTGGGCCGGCCCCCAAGTTTTCCATTGGCTCTTGCCGCCGCGCGCTTGGCAACGCTGCGTGATTTCCCACCTGCTTGTCCGAGTCTGGAGGCCATCCACTTCTTTGACCCCAATAAACCTTCCAAAATTGCAGGCAGATATAGGTCAGCATCCAGTTTGGGAAAGTAAATACCGAATCCTGAGGGACTGATTTCGATTTCCTGCAACTGCGCGGGAGTTGCATCCTCAAGCCCTTCGGCGTCTTCCGGAGAAAAGCTTACGTCTACGTTGGAATTTAAATGGATGACTATTCGCCCGGTTCTGCGGTCAAAGTTTGCAGAAATTGCCCGAAGCCGGGATGCCTGACGTTCTTTGGCCCGTTCATTGGATTGTTCAAAATTATCATGCGCCATGAATTTGCCTCCTTGCCCGGCAAGGCTCTTCCAAGTGCTCGGTTAATGCTGACTCGATGTCCGAAATTTCTCGCCTGGAAAAATCATAATTCTCCCGAAGCTCTACCGGGCCGAACGGACAGTTCAGATTGAAATCAGCTTCACAACCACGGCCAATCACGTGCACATGCGCAGGCCTGTGATCGTTTGGATAGACAACAACTCGCAGACCATTGAATCTGAGGATTGTCGGCACTGGAGTCATTTTAGCATGTATCCTAAGCGCTTAGGTTTTAGCCGTGATTATTATCTATCTCCCAAGCAAACAAAAACGCCGTCCGTTAGGACGGCGTTTCGCAAAAACACTTGCTTTGCTTGGTTTATTGATTCATTGCAGACCGGTTGGCTCCCGGCGTTACCGTGAGCGAGTTTTGCAACTGGAACGCAATCACGGCTTCAGGATTCAGGACAATCTGCTGGCCTTTGGTTGCCGCGGAAACGCCCGTTCCTGCGCCGGCCCCGGCGGCTGCGCCTATGGCAGCACCCTTGCCGCCGCCAAAGATCCCGCCAAGAATTGCGCCGACTGCCGCGCCGCCACCGACTTTAGTCGCAGTGGACTTGCCCCGGCCGTTGCCGGATTTGGTCCATTGGTTGGTCTGCAGATTGTACGAGCGCCCATTCATTGTCAGCTTGGTGAGTTCCAGAGTCAGCACTGACTGTCCTGCAAACCGGCCAGCCGACTTCACTTCCACCACGCGGCCTTCGACATCGGCTGTGGTGGGAATCACGGTTTGCTCGTCAATCGTAACTGGAGAGGAGATTGATCCGTGAAATGTGTCTCCCACCTGCGCCTTCTCTGAGCTCACTTCGTCAGTGAGGCGGATGCTGAGCTGCGTTCCAGCAGGCACCGTGACCTTGGGCGTGGGAGTTGGCTCTGGTGGAGCCGTGTTCTGCGCTAGATCACTGCTGCCTCCATTGCTGCTCTGCGAAGGAACGGTCGTGCGCAAGCCATTATCGCCATTGTCATTGCTGGCAGAGTTTGTGTGCGAACTTGAACTGCGCGTATGTGTGCGCGGTGAAGGACGCCGCTCTTCCCTGGCCCGCGGAGCAGGCGCCGGAGGAGGATTATTGTTGGCTTGCTCCTGCGGCTGTTGCTGCTGCTCGGTTGAGGCCGAGGTGGGCGCGACTTCAAGATTGTTCTCCACTACCTTCACGCCTTCTATTTGCGCGGCATCATCGCCGGCGGCTGTCTTGGCCGCATCACTGCTCACGGTGCCCGTAAGCGTTACTGTTCCGTTATTGGCGTTGATACTGAGTTGCTTGTCGGGGATATTATTGTCCCCGTTGATCTTGTTCTGTACGTCAGACGCAACCTGTGCATCTGTATGTTTGCTCACGCGCGAGCATCCCACGGCTAGCAGCGCAAGGGAAACCAGAACCACCCAAAGATTCTTCTTCATAAACTTTTGCTCCTGATTTTGGTGGCGTATGCCCCATTAGATGCAGAGCTCCTCGTTCCGATTGCATCCAAAGGTAAAATTTTGTTAATCAACAATTTAGGTGCACCCTCACTTGCAAAAATGCACTCACCTTGCGGCCAGAGTACGTTTCAGTAATTCTAACCCTCAGTGGCAGGCAGAGTTGTTGAAAATCAGTCCCTAGTTATATCCCGGTAATCACTTAATCCTTAGCTGCGCTCGCAACCGCTAAAGCCGCGGGGCGTTACACCCAGAATTTGCTGCATGGGCAGGATCTCACAGGTGGAACCTTCTCTCAGCATGCGCAATTGGTCCACCGTTACCGGCGGATTTTTAAGGAATGTCTGAGCAAAGAACGCGCCGGTAAACATGAGAGGCATGGGAATGTGGATTGCAGGTTTTTGCACACCTGCACAGCGGGCGATCTCCGCCAGCACTTCATTCAGTGAAAGCTCGTCCGCGCCCCCAAGTTCGATGGTCTGGTTGATTGCGGCCTCAACCGTGAGGGCCTTGGCAAAGCAGGCCGTGACATCGCCAATAAAGATCGGCCGAAATCTTGGCGACCCGTTGCCCGGCACAGGACGAAACAGCGGTGCCGAGCGCATGGTCTCCATCATCTGAGTGACAAAGCCATCGCCTGGGCCAAAGATCAGTGAAGGACGCAGAATGCAGTACGGAATCCCGCTCTTGCGGACATCTTCTTCCCCGCGCCACTTGGTGACCTGGTAGGCGGCAACCCCGTCGGTTCGCACGCCCAAAGCCGACATCTGAACAAAGCGCTTGATCCCCGTTCGCTTGGCTGCTTCTACTACGTTTCGTGTGCCAATGTGGTGGACAGCCTCAAAGGTATTTTTACCTTTCTCCACAATGATGCCGACCAGATGGATTGCAGCATCACAGCCGCGCAGGCCTTCCTCAAGCCCCGTTCCCTCAACTACGTCCCCGGCGATCAAGGTAACGCCGGTTTGAGCAAGCTGGCTGCTCTTTTTGGGATCACGCACCAGCGCTCGCACAGTATATCCTTCGCCGAACAGACGTTTCAGCATGTTTCGCCCGACAAAGCCGGTCGCACCGGTGAGAAAGATCTTCATCCCCACCATTCTAATGAAGAGAACTCAAGAACGCGCTCCCGTTCCTCGCAGGTCTTTTAAATCTCCGCCCGCCGCGCACGGGCGTCTCAAAAGAGGTAAGCAGTTACGCTGCAGGCTTTTTCTTGCCGCTCTTTTCATCTTTGACCGAGGCTTTGTCGGTGACCCGAGCATTGCCTTCGTTTTCTACCCTGACTTCCTCGTGCCGGACCGTATCGGAAACCTGCTGTGTATCCTGGATCGCGCGCTTCTGGACCCGCACCTCTCCTGTGACCACAGGCTCTTTCGTCACGCTGACCCGCTCTTCTGAAACCGGGATGCGGATTTCTTCTCCTTCACCGATCGGCCTGGTTGATCCGGGACGGCGTCCTGCTTCCGCGGCCGGCACTCGCTCAACGATTACGTCTTCACGGGTAACGGGCACGTTGATGGTCTGATTTTCCGTCACAACCTCCTTACGCAGGCGGATCTCGCCGGTCTGCACACGCTGTTTGACGGCCCGCAACAACTCGCCTCGCAGTTCCAGCCTGCGTTCTGTTCCGGTACCGGCATCCAGGTTGGCGGCCCGGGGCGTGGTTGAGACTTGCTCAAATCCAGTGGTCCGCAGGTCAGCATCGTTCTCCACTAGGATCACCCGCGCTGCGGCCTGCCGCTCCGGTTCGGCCCGGACTGTCACCAATGCACCGCCGGCGGTGATTCCCTCAGAGTAATAACGGGCTTGGTCTGGTGAAAGCGATAGATGAGAAAAAGTATTTTGGTAGTCCTGACTAGGGCCGTGGTAGCTCTCCTGCTCGCCGCTGAAGAAATCCTTGATCTTTTCCCACCCGCTCCGGTTTTCTTCATTAGCTCTTATGGTGCTTTTGTCGGCTGTGGTAACGTCTCTCTGGCCGGCGATGGCGAACCCGATCTGGTCCGATCTGAATCCAGCTTCTTTCAGTTCTGAAATGGCTGAAAGTGCGTCCGATTGATCGTGGAAAAAAGCGACAAGTTCATTCTGCTGTGCGGCCTGGTTAATATTGCGCATTTGGGGTTACTGCTCCTTATGAAATTTTTTCTTGTGAGGTTAATCAGATGCCGCGGGAGGATAAACGGTGTGTAGCCCTTCCAAGGAATCGAGTGCGGACCGCGAACTTCTCCAAATCGAAAGCTGCATGCTGGCCGCAAAGCTTCCGGATGTGATAAAACTTCCGTTCTCTATGTCCCTGCGAATCGCACGCGGCGTTTATAACCCGGAGAAAGAGCGCTTCCACTACTACGTCTCTTTCAAGCCCACGCTTGATCCCACGGAGGAAGAGCGCGCCGTGGAGCGCAGCTATCCGGTGGAGGTGGCGCTCTCCGTCACTGAAACTGGCGAGTTGGCAGATTTGGCCTTCAGCCTGCCACAGCCTTTGCTCAACCGCCGGTGCCTGGAATATCTTTCCCGCACCAGCTCCGCCAATCTGGTGGAAGAGCGGGTGTTTGTGACCGTTCCGGGTCTCAGCGGTGACTCTGTGCTGCAAGGCAGAGGCAATCTGGAAGTAGACTCAGCCGGCAGGATCATGGGGCTGGAAATCAACTAAAATCGCGCCGTGGATTCGCTGCGCATTCGCTGGAGCGAACATGAATCCTTTGTGAATTTTAATTGCCTTAGTACCACCTAACACTATCCCCTTTTTACAACATATCTATCGCAATGGCAGCAACTTATCTTTCAAAATGGGGCCAAAATCCAGCTACTCTGCTTATTTTTTTGGGGTAACAAGCCCTAGTGCCCTAGGTGTCCCAACCGATTCTGCATTGCGGCGGTTGCCGTTAGGGTTCGTACCCATGAATCGATCACAGGTCACCTCCACCACCGGAAAATCGCTTCTCCTTCTGGCGCTGCTCGTTGGCGTCTCGGCTTTTGCTCAAGTCCCCCGCTCCAATCACGTTTACATTGTGGCGGAAGAGAACCACAGTTACGAGCATATTGTTGGCAGCATCTACATGCCGTACCTGAACAGTCTGCTCGCCAAAGGCGGAACGGCCACGCAGTTTTACGCCAATGAACACGGGTCTCTGGAAAATTATCTGATCGTCACCTCCGGCCAGTACCTCACGCACAATAACGATACCCTGGCAACGTTCAATGTCGACAATATTGAGCGCCACTTGCTGACCAATGGCAAGACCTTCAAATCCTATGCGCAGACCCTGCCCTATGCAGGCTATACCGGCCTCTACTACAACGCGTACATGAAGCGGCACGCTCCCCTGCCTTACTACACTGACATGGCCAACAGCAGCCTGATCAAGGACCACGACTCCACCACGCAGATGGCAAAAGATATAGCCAACGGCACTTTGCCGAACTTCGCCTTCATCACTCCGGATGGCGACCATGACATGCACAACTGTCCCAACGGCCTGAATGCCTGTCTGCAGACCGCCGACGCCTGGCTCAAGGCCAATATCGCGCCGCTGCTGGCGACTGCCGCCTTCCAGCCCGGCGGAGACGGGGTTCTAATTATCTGGTCCGATGAAGCCGACCTGAGCACTGATAATCGCTGCAGCGCAACGGTGCTAACGGGCTGTGGCGGCCACATCCTGGTAGCGATGATTGGCCCTCAGGTAAAAGCCGGCTACAAATCCACCACCACTTACCATCAACAGAGCGTGCTGCGTACCATGCTGGAAGCGCTTGGCACCACGGCAAACTTTCCTGCCGCAGCCAATACGGCTCCTGATATGCGTGAGTTCTTCAAGAACAATGTCAGTACCAGCACAGCAGCAAATGGCTCGGTAACAATTTCTGCGCCTACAACCAGCGCGGCAACCGGTCCCAGCGTGCACGCTGCCGCTGCGGCCAGCGCGACAAATCCAATCACCTTCATGCGTATTTACGTCGATAGCGTCAGCAAGGCTTCAGCAAGCGCCGGCCAGATTGACACGACTCTTACCATGGCCACAGGCAACCACACCATGGTTTTCCAGGCTTGGGACAGTAAAGGCAACGTCTACAAATCGACAAAGACCATCACTGTTCAGTAGAACCTTACCCATTGCCAGAATTGACAATTGCCAAAGATCGCCGAAATGAATCTCTTTTCGCCCGCAACCTCTGATGTGTTAGTCGAATCCGGCTGCACAACAGGCTTTTCAAGTTGGATTCTTTGGCAATGTTGGCAATTCTGGCAATTGCTAAAACTCGTGTCCTTATGCTTTCTCTGCTTTTCACTCTAGCCGGTTAGAGCTACAATCAGCGCAAATGACCTATTCCCAGGTCTCCGGCTTTGTCCTTGCGGGCGGCAAGAGTACGCGTATGGGGCAGGATAAAGCTACCCTAACGCTGAACGGACGAACGCTGCTGGAGCATGCGCTGGCGGCTTTGCGCCAAGTATGCCGTGACGTCGCGATTCTGGGCAGGTATGAACTCTATAGCTCGCTCGCTCCGGTTTATGAAGACATCTATCCCGGATGCGGGCCGCTAGGCGGCATCCACACCGCGCTCTCCAATGCGCAGACGCCGTATAGCCTGATCATCGCCGTGGATACGCCTTTCCTTATGCCGGAATTTCTCTCTTATCTGGCGGAACGGGCCATTGCATCGGACGCGGTGGTAATCACCCCAGAAATTAACGATTACACCCAGCCGCTTTCCACTGTTTACTCCCTGGGCTTTCTGCCCATCGCTGAGAGGGCGATTAAGGCCGGCAATTACAAGATTGTTCCGCTGTTTCCGCGCGGCCAAACCCTGGTGATCAAAGAAGCGGAGCTGCGCCGGTTTGCCTTCAGCGCGGAGATGTTTGAGAATCTGAATACGCCGGAAGATATGGAACGCGCCCGGCGACGGTCCTCCCGCGTTGACACATGAGCCATCCATCGCAGCCCGAGCGTAACGAGCCTTACATTGAATTCCAGCACGTCTCTAAAGCTTTTGGCGACCATCGCGTGCTGGAAGATGTGAGCTTCCAGGTAAATGCGGGAGAGACGCTTTGCATTCTGGGCCGTAGCGGCGTGGGAAAATCGGTTTCACTGCATCACATCATGGGCTTTCTTAAGCCCGATTCAGGCCGCGTGATTGTCGCCTTTGAAGACATCACAGATTACGACGAGATGCAGCTTGAACAGATTCGCAAGAAAGTCACCATGGTTTTCCAGAACGGCGCGCTCTTTGATTCGCTCACGGTCGGCGAGAACGTGGCTTTCCCTCTGCGCGAGCGCCGCGATCTTGATGAAGAACAGATCTTCCAGATTGTTGATGGCCTGCTGGACATGGTGGGCGTAAAAGCCATGCGCGATCTGCTGCCTTCCGATCTTTCTACCGGGATGAAGCGCAGCGTGGCCATTGCCCGCGCTCTCTCCGCGCAGCCAGAGTGCATTTTGTACGACGAGCCGACGACCATGGTCGATCCGCTCATGGCGCAATTGCTGGGCGATCTCATACAGAAACTCAAACAGCAGCTCAAGCTCACCAGCATTGTGGTAACGCATGACATGCGCCTGGCCAAGAAGCTGGCAGACAGGATCGTCTTTCTCCATGAAGCGCGCGCGATTTTTGTGGGCAGTGTGGAGGAGATGGAGCGCGCCCACGAAGACGTGGTGCAGGAGTTCCTGAAATTAGACGAGCTGATTGTTCCGGGACGGGATGACGGCTATTCGATGTACACGTAAAAAGCCGCGACAATCAAGGTCTCTGCACTAGCGGCTTACCGATGCCATCCGTTTCTCCAACACGGCAACCAGACTGTTCTTTGCCTGTGGGCTTAACCGTCCACTGCGCAAAACATCTTTAATCAGGTTGATCGGTAGTTCGCTCGCCAGTTGGATCAAACGCGCCGCGGGCGTGAACTTGTTGCCCAGCAGAGCGGCCTTTACATCATTACGAAATGACCATTTCTGATGGCGCGAAACCGCTGGCGCCAGCAACTCTGTTCCAGTTTCTGCCTTCAATGCTTTCACAATCCACACCTCGGTCATCTGTGGATTGGCAAGCGCAGCCTGCATGATGCGCTCTTCTTTATCCAGCAGCAGCGCCGCCGCCACCCGGCCGGAACCTTGCTTGGCCAGGGTAAGGCGCTCACCGGAAGCGATCGTGGACATTCTTCCAATCAGCACTTCTTCCGCTGCGCGTTTCACGTCGGGTGGAACGGCAGGGAGCAGGGCCACTTGCATCAGCTCAAAGGTGTAGATATGCCGGATGGTTGGCACTGAGACATGGCGCGGCGTGCGCGGATGCGTGACCAGCGCCAGCCGCACTTTGCGCTGTTTAGCTACATGGCCGTTTTTACCCAGGGCTTCAAGGACCTCGCGTGGCAAGTCGCGGCGGTTCAGCAAGGCCAAAGCCAGATCTTCTGTGAGTCGTGAATCGCCTGCAACTGCAGTCAGAATTTCCGGAGATGTCTCATGTATTAACCGCTCCAGGTCGGCATCCGGAGGCAAAATAATTTTGGCGGCTTCGGCTCGCACCCGCGGAGGCTCTGGTTGTTCCGGCGCTTCGCCCAGATGTTCTATATCATCGGCATCGTTCATCGCCGCACTCCGCGCTGTGCTGCAATCTCCAGAGCGCCCAACACAGGACGCACATAGGCAAAGCTTACTGCGGCTTGAGGCTGCTGAATGCGCATGGCTTCTTTAAAAGCCTGGCGGACCAATGCCGATCCCTGCAGCACACCGCCTGAGAGCGCCACTGGGACCGTTCCGCCCTGCGACCAGAGCTTTTGAATCACCGCGCTGGCCAATGCTGCCAGCGCTTTTCCGGCGCGTTCCGTTATCTCGCGTGCCTGCGTGTCGCCCTGTTCGGCAGCAATCGCCACCGCGCCTGCAAGCTCCGCAAAGCGCGGCTCAGAGGAGTTGGCCAGACGAATCACCTCTTCCGGCGCAACTTTCCAATGGTCGGCAATCGTATCCAGCAGGCCGTGGCTGTTGCCAAAATCAAAAGAACGCAGCGCTGCCACCACCGCTTCCCTGCCCACCCAAAATGCCGAGCCTTCGTCAGAGATGTTTGGTCCCCAACCGCCAGCACGCGCAGTTTCACCGTTCTGGTTGCGACCAAAAGCAATAGAGCCGGTGCCGGCGATCACGAGCACGCCCGGAGAAATACCGAACGCGGCGCGATGCGCAATCACATGATCGCCCGCGACATAGATGGTTGAGTCAGGAGTCAGTTCGCGGATGGTCTGCTGCGCCCAATGCACAGCCTCAGCCAGCGAAGCGCCCGCCATCCCAATACAAACATGCTGAACTTCCGTGGGCGCTACATGCGCAACGTCACAAGCCTGGTGAATCACCGATTGCAGATTTTCCCGGCCACGTTCCTTGCCCACGCGCGCCAGCTTGCAGCTTGCGCCCGTGGCTTGGCCCAGCAGCTCAGCGCCGTTGCTTACCGCGCAGTCTGTCTTAGTTCCTCCGGCATCGATTCCCAGGTACAAGGGCATGGATTGAACTTTAATTCATCATCCCACAACTTTTGTTTTTGCATTGCACCATTTTTCTCGAATAATGGCTGTGGGGCAGATTGATTTCTTCCATTCATGCGACTGCATATTGTAGACGGAACCATTATCGTTGTTTATCTGATCGGCATCACTCTTTTTGGTCTCAGGTTCCGTAAGTCCCAAAGGTCACTGCGCGATTATTTTCTGGCCGATCGCAACATCCCCTGGTGGGCCATAGCCCTCTCAATTGTAGCCGCGGAAACCAGCACCCTTACCGTGATCAGCACGCCCGGAATGGCCTATGGCGGCAACTTCGGCTTCCTGCAGGTGGTCTTCGGATATCTAGTGGGACGGGTGGTCATCTGCCTGCTTTTTATCCCACAATATTTTCGCGGCGAGATGTTTACCGCCTATCAACTCATTGACCGGCGCTTTGGCCCCAGGCTGCACAAGATCACCGCTGCGGTTTTTTTGATCACGCGCGCCGCGGCTGAGGGCGTGCGCGTTTGGGCGGTGGCGATTGTCATTGGCGTGGCGCTGGGAACGGGCGAAGTTTGGTCTGTGGTGATTGTGTTGCTGCTAACGCTGGTCTATACGTTTGAAGGCGGATTGGCCGCCGTGATCTGGACTGACGTGGTGCAGCTCGTGATCTATGTTGGCGGAACAATCGTGGGCTTCTTCATCCTGGTGCACTTGGTCCCCGGCGGCTGGCCGGCGATCCACTCCGCGGCAGCCGCAGCCGGAAAAACCCAGGTGTTCGACTTTACTTTTTCTCTCTCCAAAACATTTACCTTCTGGGCTGGATTAATTGGCGGCATGTTCCTGAACACTGCTACTCACGGCACTGACCAGTTGATGGTCCAGCGCCTGCTTGCAGCGCGTAATAAACGCGATTCACAGGCCGCGCTGCTCTCCAGCGGTCTGCTGATCCTGGCGCAGTTCACACTCTTCCTGATTGTCGGTGCGGCACTCTGGGCGTTCTACCGCGCTTATCCACCGGCTGCGCCATTTGCCAAGACCGACTATATCTTTCCAACATTCATCGTCAACCAGATGCCGCGCGGCATTAGCGGATTGTTGCTTGCGGCGATCCTGGCTGCGGCAATGTCGAATTTGAGCGCAGCGCTGAATTCCCTTTCGTCCACCAGCATGGTTGATTTCTATCTGCGTAAGCGGCCCGATACTTCTGACCAAAAGCGTCTGCGCCTCTCACGCGTGGCTACCATCTTTTGGGGCGTTGTGCTCTTCGCTCTGGCTCTAGCCTCGCGTTATGGCGGCAGCGTCCTGGAAAAAGGACTCAGTATCGCTTCAGTGGCGTATGGAGGGTTGTTAGGCGTATTTCTGCTGGGCCTAATCACGCGCCGTGCCAATGAGAACGGCGCCATTATTGGTATGCTCTGCGGATTGGCCCTGAATGTTTATGTTTGGATCTGGGCAACGGCACAAGTTGCCTGGACGTGGTATGTAACGCTGGGCGCGATTACCACCTTTGTCGTTGGATATCTGGCCAGCCTGGCCATGCGGAATCCTGAAACGCTCGCCGACAATCCGCAAATCGCCGAAAAACAGGCCCACTAATCATGAAATCCATTCCCATACTCGCGCTTCTTATCTGCACGACTGTCAGTTCGCCCTCGTACGCCAGGCACAAGGACCCTCTGCGCTCGTCCACTGAGATTGTCGTGGTAACCACGGCAAACTGGAATTCGCCGCAAGGAGTACTGCGCCGCTATGAGCGATCCAAAGCAAATAAAAAATGGCAGGCTGCCGGCGAATCCATTGCAGTGATGGTCGGCAAAAGCGGTCTGGCCTGGGGTTCTGGGATTGTTCACGTTGACGCGCTTATCAGCAGCACGAGCGATCCAGTTAAAAAAGAAGGTGATAGCAGAGCGCCCGCCGGTGTATTCCGGCTGAGCAAAGTCTTCGGTTATGCGCCACAAGCGCAGCCCGAATGGAAGATGCCTTACCTGGGCCTCACCTCGTCAGTGGAGTGTGTGGACGATACGGCCTCAAAGTTTTACAACCACGTTGTGGATCGAAGCACGGTATCGCCGGACTGGAACAGCTCAGAGCACATGCTGCGCTCAGATGATCTTTATCGCTGGGGAATTCTGGTGGACCACAATGCTGCTCCGCCGTTGGCGGGCGAAGGTTCGTGCATCTTCATGCACATCTGGCGCGGACCGAGCCAGCCCACCGTAGGATGCACGGCTATGCCGCAAACTGATCTGGAGTCTCTGATCGCATGGCTCGACCCTGCGCTCACCCCCTTGCTGGTGCAGCTCCCAGAAGCCCAGTACAAGAATTTGCGCAAGAGATGGCATCTTCCACCGATGAGCCGTGATGCTGCTCCAAAGAAATAGTTACGAGTACAAGTGGGGCGTCAATTTAGCGTGCGGGCACTACAATGCAGAGTGGATCAAAACCCATTGGCAAACCTTAAAGAGACATCCATGGCAACCTCCACCACGGCGGCAAATCACTCCCGGCCGGAGCTGGTCCGCGAACTGACCGTCTGGCACGCGATAGCGATTGTGGCCGGCACCATCATCGGCAGCGGCATTTTCCGCGTCCAGGGCGAGATGATGCAGGACGTTGGCTCCGCCGGGCTGGTTTACCTGGTCTGGATTGTCGGCGGTTTGCTCTCATTTGCCGGCGCGCTTACTTACGCCGAGCTCGGCGCTATCAAGCCCTGGGCAGGCGGTGAATATGTTTATGTTCGCGACGCCTACGGCCCGCTGCCTGGCTTTCTTTATGCGTGGACATGGTTCCTGATCGCCAAGCCTGCATCCATCGCCACAATTACCACCGGCATTGTGGATGTGCTGGGCACTTTTCCCTCATTGAGCTTCTTGGGCAATCACATTCTCACTCTGCACTTCACCAGCACGAATGCGTTTGAGATTACTTACGGAACTTTGGTTGCTATCGCTGCTACGGTATTGATCTCCGCATTGAATTATGTCGGCGTACGCAAAGCAGGGAGCTTCCAACTTGTTTTAACCACGCTCAAGGTCGGCATGATCATTGCGATAATCTTTATTGGCTTTACAGCTACGCAGGGGAGTTGGGGAAACTTCCATACGACATTTCTCGGCGCAAAAAGCGGCATGGCGGGCTTCATGCTTGCTCTTAAAGCTGCTCTTTGGGCTTATGACGGCTGGAATGATCTGAACATGGTGAGCGGCGAGATCAAAGAACCCGGCCGTACCATTCCCGTCGCTCTGATCTCCGGCGTGGCGCTGGTAGCTCTTCTTTACATGGGCATCAACGCTGCGGTGCAGTACGTAATGCCGGCCAGCACAATTGCGGGTCTGAAAGTTCCTGCGTCAATGGCGACGCAAATCGCTATTGGCTCGTTGGGCGCGGCGCTTGTCTCTGCCGGAATGGCATTTTCCATGTTCGTCACGCTCAACGGCACCATCATGAGTGGTGGGCGCGTGCCTTTTGCCGTGGCGCGCGATGGATATTTCTTCAAAGCTCTGGCTGAAGTCCATCCGCGCTTTCATACGCCTGCTCTGGCGCTGGTGGTGCAGGCCGTCATCGCGGTTGTGCTGCTGCTGGTCGGCGGCGCTTTTAAAGACCTTTTTTCTCTGGCGATCTTTGCCGAGTGGCTCTTTTACATGATTGCGGCCAGCACCATCTTTGTCTTCCGCAAACGCGAGCCGGATACGCCTCGTCCCTATCGCACCTGGGGATACCCTGTGGTTCCGGCGCTCTTCATTGTGGTAGCTGCGATCCTGCTTTACTACACTTTTACAGACAATTTACGTAACTCGATTGCAGGGACGTTGGTGATCCTGGCGGGAATTCCGGTGTATCTCTATTTTGCCGCCAGGAAAGGGGTTAGCACCCAAAACTAATGCAGTAAGGTCCTTCAGCTCCCTTCGGTAAGCCACAGGACAGCCCAGGATTTCGGCTTGCGGCCCTGACGCCACGACATCACCGCAAGGTATAATCATCTTCTACAACACCCGGCCCCTGAAGGAAGGTAATTTGTGTTTCGCAGAACAGTTTTTCTGGGTATAACGCTCCTGCTCTCCATGGCCTCGGCCTTTGCGTTTCCGCAAGATCAGCAAGATCAGAAGGACCAACAAAAAGACCAGCAAAAGGAAAGCAAGGATGATGACAAGTTCTACCACGGCACGGGAATCAACGATGTAAATGCGATTGGCAATCGCAACGTCGGCTGCAATCGCGGGCTGTTTAACTGGTACAGCCTTGATTCGCAGGTCAAGATGGGGCAGGAGTTCGCCCAGCAGGTAGAACAGACTTCACACCTGATTACCGATCCGGTAGTGAACGAGTACGTCAATCGCCTGGGACAGAACCTTGCGCGCAATTCTGATACAAAGCTGCCATTTACCATCAAGATCCTTGACGTGGAAGAGCCCAACGCTTTTGCGCTGCCGGGCGGCTTCATGTTTGTAAATGCCGGCACCATTCTGATGGCTGACGATGAATCTGAGTTGGTGGGCGTGATGGCGCACGAGATTGGGCACGTGGCTGCCTGCCACGCGGCGCGCGGACAAACGCGCGGAACTTTGGCCAGCCTGGCGATGATCCCGGTGGTGATTATGACGGGCGGCTTGGCGGGAATTGGAGTCAATGAGGCAGCGAACATCGGGATTCCGGCCGCTTTCAGCAAGTTTAGCCGCGGCTTTGAAGCACAGGCGGATTATCTGGGCGTGCAGTACGCGTATAAAGCGGGCTACGACCCAAATGGCATGATCGACTTTTTTGAAAAGCTGCAGGCCCTGGAGAAGAAGCGTCCGGGCGTTGCCATGAAACTTTACGGCGACCATCCGCAGACGCCGGACCGGATTGAAAAATCACAGAAAGAGATCGGGACTATTCTGCCGCCCCGCGAGCAGTACATTGTGGACAGCTCTGATTTTGAGCAAGTCAAGAAGCGGCTGGCTTTAGTGATGAAACACAAACTGCAAAAAGATGGCACGGAAGCAAAACCCGGTGATTTGCGCCGCACTGCCGGCGATACCAGCCCTGATCAAGATAAGAAACAAGATGATGATCGTCCCGTGATCAAGCGGAACCCTGGCGGCAAGTAGCTTTTTCTGCAATCCCGAGCGTAGCGAGGGAGTCCTATAACGGCGAGAAAACTATGGGTTGCGATAGCAAGGGAATAGAAGAGTGTAGCGATTCCTTACTGCAAAATCTGCGGTTCGGGATTGCAAAAAAACCTAGCTGCAGAGTTTGGATTTTTCAATTTCTGAAAAGCTAAGCTCTGCTGAATTCCAACACCTTCTCTGTTGAACCGGCCTTCGGCGGGACCAGGCGCTCATAGACCTTCACATAATCGCGCGCTGAAACTGTCCAGGAAAAATCTTTCTTCATGCCGTTCAGCATCAGCTTCTTCCATCCGTCCTGGTCTTTGAATGCGCGCAACGCCTCATGGATACAGTTCAGCAGCGCCACGCCTGAATAGGCGCTGAACTTAAAGCCTGTGCCTTTGCCGCTGGCGGCGTCCCAGGGCTCAATCGTGTCATCAAGCCCGCCGGTAGCACGCACAATCGGCACTGTTCCGTATTTCAGGCTGTACATCTGATTCAAGCCGCTCGGCTCATAGCGTGAAGGCATCAGGAACATATCTGCGCCTGCCTCAATCTTGTGCGCCAGCGTGTTGTCATAAGCGATCCTGACCGCCAGTTTCTCCGGGAACTGCTTGCTCAGCTTGAGAAACATCTCCTGGTATTCCTTATCGCCGCTGCCGAGCACGGCCAGCACCAGCGGCAGGCGCGCCAGATCGTGGATAATCTCCGTGATCAGGTCAAAACCTTTTTGCGCGGCAAAGCGGGAAACGATCCCAATCACCGGCAGGTCAATGGAAACATTCTCCAGACCGAACTGGCGCAGCAGATCGTATTTGCATTCCTTTTTGCCCGCCAGGTTTTCCGGCGAATACTGCCGGACAATGTGTTTATCTTTGGCCGGGTCCCATTCCTTGTAATCCACGCCGTTCAAAATGCCACTGA
This sequence comes from Candidatus Angelobacter sp., assembly GCA_035710845.1. Classification (GTDB taxonomy): domain Bacteria; phylum Acidobacteriota; class Terriglobia; order Terriglobales; family Acidobacteriaceae; genus Angelobacter. The sequence continues at coordinate 2,468 of DASTCT010000130.1, read as the reverse complement.
GCGAACCCGCGCGCGCGCGCAGCACCCCTTCCAGGCCAAAGCCGTATTCGCTGGTCTGGATTTCATGGGCGTATTTGCGGCTCACGGTGGTGATGTGATCGGAGAACACCAAGGCGCTCTTCAGGAAATTGGCTTTGCCCCAAAACTCCATCTTGTCGATGGTAAAGAGGTCCCAGGGCAGCATGAGCAGCGGCAGCGTGTCCGGCGGAAACAGTCCCTGATAGCCAATGTTGTGGATGGTAAAAACCGTGCGCGTAGCGCGAAACACCGGATCATCCTGATAGCTGGTGCGCAGCAGCACGGGAATCAGAGCGGTTTGCCAGTCATGGCAGTGAAAGATATCCGGCACGCCTAGCACCTTTGAAGCTTCCAGCACGGCGCGACAATACAAGGCGAAGCGCTCGGCGTTGTCAGGATAATCGCCCGCGGGAGTGCCATAGAGCGCATCGCGCTCAAAGAAAGGCGGGTAATCAATGAAATAGAATTGCACCCCGGCGCGCTTTCCGCCATCCAACACGGAGCAGAATCGATATTCATCATCAAAAGGAACAGTAATGCTGCGCAGGAGCACCTTGGCATCTGGGAGCTTGGTCTGTTTATATTTAGGCAGGTAAACGGAGACGGTATGGCCCAGTTCAGCCAGGGCCTGCGGCAATGCTCCAACAACATCGGCCAGGCCGCCGGTTTTGGCGAAAGGCACACATTCTGAAGCGGCAAAGACAATGTTCATGGGGCCTCCGTACTAACACCAGGCAAGAGCAACCCGATGAGAAAATTCTAAATGGCGATTACAAAAAGGGCCACTCCGCGGACCGCAAAACGTCCCGCTTTGGGACAAAATTTTCTTGCTGATCCCAGCGCAGCAGAAAAAATTGTGGATGCGCTTGGCGATATCTCGCAGACAGTGGCGGTGGAGATTGGCCCCGGTACTGGCGCGCTCACGCAAACTCTGGCCCGTCGCGCGGGCCGCCTGATTGCCATTGAGCTGGACAGGCTTCTGGCTACGCAACTGCGCTTCAGCTACTCCCGCCACCCGCACGTAGAGATCATTGAGGCCGACATGCTCAAGCTGGATTTCCGCACCGTACTCAATCGTACCATTGGCCCGCTGAACGATCTCCGACCGCTCAAGCCGTCGCGTGCGCGAGTGGTGGGCAACCTGCCTTACTACATTACTTCAGACATTCTGTTGCGCCTCTTTGAGTTCCATGAGCAGTTTGACGTGATCGTGATCATGGTGCAGCGCGAGGTGGCAGACCGCATCGCTGCCAAGCCCGGCTCCCGCGATTACGGCTTGCTCTCCGCTACGGCCCAGCTTTATACCAGCGTGGAAAACCTGTTCACCCTGCCGCCCGGAGCATTTGAGCCTCCGCCCAAGGTGCATTCTTCAGTGCTGCGCCTGACCGTAGCGCCGCGATTTGCAGAGCTTCAGGTCAAGCCTGCGGAGTTCATCGACTTCCTGAAAACTGCGTTCGCCATGAAACGCAAAACGCTGATGAACAATTTGCGGGAGAAATATGGTGAAGAAAAAGTCCGCGCGGCGTTGAAGGAAGCCGCTATTCGTGCGGACATCCGCGCTGAAGCCTTGCCGCTGGAAAGAAGCGCGGAGGTCTTTCGACGACTGAATGGTATTGGGTAAAGCGAATTTAGTAAGTTGGTAATTGAAAACCTGTAGGTGCGATCCCTTGTTCAACCGCTACTTAAGATTGCACAATTACCAATCACTCGATTACCAAATCTCAGATCACTTTACCCATTTACCAAATTACGCAATTACCAGATTACCTCTGCTTGCCGCTGCTGCGCGCGCCGCCTCCACCACCGCTTGGTTGCGAGTGCATTGCAGGTGGCGGTGCCGATTGCCGCATGGGCGCTGCCGCAGGTGCTGATTGCCGCATCGGTGCTGCCGCAGGCGCTGCCTGCCGCATTGGTGCTGGCGCCGGAGCGGACTGGCGCATCGTCTCTGCGGGCCGAGTGTACTCACGCACCGGCGGAGCAGATTCGCGCACAGGCCGTGAAACCTGCGGAGCGGAATCCCGTTGCGCTGGAGAATCTGAAATCCGCGAACGTTGCACAGGCAGTGTTGAATCCACCTGGCGGTTCATACGCGGCGGCTCACGATCGCCACCATTAAAACGGCCCACACCAGTTTGGCTTGAGCCATTCGCAATCGGCTGGCGCTCAACTTCCTTTGGCCTGTTGTCTTTCTGCACAGGCTGCGTAGGATCATCAGTTCTGGGTACTCTGGCTACGTCGTCATTGGTAAAGATGCGTCCTTTGCCCCTGAATCCAGTGCCGTCACCACCATCCTGCCGAACCAACCTGCCGCCAACTGAAGTTCCAGCGTTGTGTCCGCCAATACCGCCGACTTCGCCAGGAGTGGTACGAACCACGCGCCCGCCTGGAGGCCCACTAATTACAATTCTGTTGTCGACTGGAGGACGTGGAGGTCTGAATCCCGGAGGCGC
>DASTCT010000129.1:0-18536 GCA_035710845.1 Candidatus Angelobacter sp. | reverse complement strand
CTGATGACCGGGGGCGAAGCGGCCTCGGTGAGGCATATCCGGCGAGTGAAAGAAGAATTGCCCGGACTGCGAGTGGTGAACGGGTATGGGCCTTCGGAGTGCACGGTGTTCAGCAGTTGCTATGTAGTGCCGGAAGAGTTGCCGGAGACGATGATCTCGCTGCCGATCGGTAAGCCGATCGGAGACCGAAGGATGTATGTGCTGGATGCGGGGATGAGGGTAGTGCCGGTGGGAGTGATAGGGGAAGCATATATCGGAGGGCCGAGTGTAGCGCGAGGATATTTGCGGCGGCCGGAGCTGACGGCAGAGAAGTTTGTACCTGATCCATATAGCGAGGAAGGCGGAGGGCGTTTATATCGGACGGGCGACCTGGTGCGTTGGCGGAAGGATGGGACGTTGGAGTTTATAGGCCGGAATGACGGTCAGGTGAAGGTCCGCGGTTTCCGAATCGAGCTAGGAGAGATTGAAGCGCGGCTGCTGGAATATGACGGAGTAAGGGAAGCAGCGGTAGCCGTGCAGGAGGATGCAGTCGGAGCCAAGCGTCTGGTGGCTTATTACACCGAAGCCACGAATAACAATCAGCAGAACGGCTCCAGCGGCAAAATTGGGACAGAAGAATTGCGCAGCCATCTGACACAAAGATTGCCAGAGTATATGGTGCCGGCAGCGTATGTACGGCTGGAAGCATTGCCACTAACGCCTAACGGAAAGCTGGATCGGAACCGGTTGCTATTCCATGATAAAAATGCGTACGCGGTGAGTGGGTATGAGGAACCGCAAGGAGAAATTGAGACAACACTGGCGAGGATTTGGAAAGAGGTGCTCGGAGTAGAAAGGGTCGGCCGGCACGACAACTTTTTTGACCTGGGCGGGCACTCGCTGTTGGCGGTGTGGATGATTGGCCGGTTGAAAGAAGCGATCGGCTTGGATGTGGAACTCGGCGATGTATTCGAGCATTCACGTCTGAGTGATTTGGCTTCCAAGATATCTGGCAGCAGTCAGGCACAATTGCAGCCGATCACGAAAGCTGATCGCCAGCAGCCTCTTCCGCTTTCTTATGCCCAGCAGCGTTTATGGTTCCTGGCGCAGATGGAAGGAATTAGTGATGTCTATCACATCCCCTTTGGTGTACGTCTCCTTGGCAAACTGAACAGAGATGCATTAATCCAGGCTCTTGACCGGTTGGTGCAGCGCCATGAAGCATTGCGCACTACATTCATTGTGGTGGATGGCGAACCAGTGCAACGAATTGCCTCCGCGGAAGAGAGCCGGTTTTCATTGCAGGAACATGATTTGCGAGAGCAGCCGAACGCGGAGCTTCGAGTCCGGCAACTGGCGGATGATGAGGCGAATACAAGTTTTAATTTGGAAGCTGGTCCGCTGATTCGTGGGCGGCTGATTCGTCAGGGAGAGAATGAACATACGCTGCTGGTCGCCATGCACCACATCGTCTCTGATGGTTGGTCGCTAGGCGTCTTATTCAACGAATTGAGCTTGCTGTACAGAGCATTTGTGCGCGGGGAAGCCGATCCATTGCCCGAGTTAAGCGTGCAGTATCCGGATTACGCGGTGTGGCAGCGGAATCGGATGCAGGGAGATCTCCTGAGGGAGCAAGGCGAGTACTGGAAAACCACTCTGGCAGGATCGCCAACGTTGCTTGAGTTGCCTGTGGACCACGTGCGACCGGCAAAGCAGGAGTATACGGGCGCATTGAGTGATGTGTTGTTGGATGAAAGGCTGACGTCAGGGCTAAAGGCGTTGAGCAAACAACATGGCGCAACCTTATATATGACCCTCCTGGCGGGTTGGGCGGCACTGTTGGGACGACTATCAGGGCAACTGGACATATTGATTGGGACGCCTACTGCCAACCGGGGACAAGGGGAACTTGAGCGGCTGATCGGATTTTTTGTGAACACGCTGGTGCTGCGGATGGATTTATCTGGCAGACCGCAGGTAGGGGAGTTGATCGAGAGAGTAAAGCGCCAGTCAGTTGGGGCGCAGCAGCATCAAGACATTCCCTTTGAGCAGGTCGTGGAAATTGTACAGCCGGAACGCAGTCTGGCCCACAGCCCATTGTTCCAGGTGATGTTTGCCTGGCAAAACGCCCCCAGAGGAGCGCTGGATCTTGTCGGCTTGAAGGCGGTGTTGCTGGAGACGGCAACGGCAACACATCGCGTAGCGCGGTTTGATTTAACAGTGTCCCTATGGGAGACGGATGAACGGATTGCCGGCGGAGTGGAATATTCCACAGCGCTCTTTGAGAAAGCAAGGATTGAGCGCTACATGGAATATTGGCGTCGCATCCTGCAAGGTATGGTTGCCGGAAGCCGCGAGATATTGGATTCTTTGGGCTTGCTATCTGAGGATGAACGGTGTCAGGTTTTGTATGAGTGGAACCAGACTGAGGCAGCATATCCCCAGAAATGCGTGCACGAGTTATTTGAAGATCAAGTGAGAAGAAATGCGGAAGCGTTTGCAGTGGAATTTGCCGGGCAGAAGTTAACGTACGGTGAGCTAAACCGGAGAGCAAATCAACTAGCGCATTATTTGAGGAAAGCAGGAGTAGGGCCGGAGATACGGGTGGGAATCTGCATGGAACGCAGTCTGGAGATGGTAATTGGGCTGCTGGGGATTCTAAAGGCCGGCGGAGCATATGTCGCGCTCGATCCACATTACCCGGCGGAACGTCTCCGGTTCATGGCTGAGGATTCATCCCTTGCGGTGCTGGTGACCCAAAGCAGCTTATTGCAATTGCCTGGATCAGCAAAAGTAATTTGCTTTGATAAGAAACTTGCTGAGATCTCGCGTGAGTGCGAGGAAAATATTGGGCTTTCGCTTCAACCAGAAAATCTTGCTTATGTAATTTACACATCGGGATCCACGGGAAGGCCGCGCGGAGTGGCGATCCAGCACGGTAGTGCGAACGTGCTGTTGCAATGGTCGCGTGAAGTGTTTTCGGCAGAGGAATTGGAAGGAGTCCTGGCTTCCACGTCCATTTGTTTCGACCTCTCTGTATTTGAGATTTTTGCTCCTCTCAGTTGGGGCGGAAAGACAATCGTGGTCCGGGACGCGCTGAGCCTGGCGGAGCTTGGACAAAAGTTGGAAGTGAGATTGATCAACACAGTGCCTTCTGCCATGGCGGAGTTGCTGCGAATCAAGGGCGTACCCGGTTCAGTTCGAACCGTGAACCTGGCTGGAGAAGCACTGCCGCTGAATACAGTAGAGCAGCTTTATGAAGAATTAAAGGTGGAGCGGGTTTTCAATCTGTATGGACCATCAGAAGACACGACCTATTCCACATATGCTTCCTTGAAAAGAGAGCAGGCAAACGGAAGGGTGCCGATCGGAAAGCCGATCAGCAATACGCAAGCCTATGTACTGAATCGTGAGTATCAGCCCGTGCCTGTCGGGGTAGTCGGCGAGTTGTATCTTGGCGGCCAGGGGATTGCGCGAGGATATCTGAATCGCCCCGAGCTAACTGCTGAAAAGTTTGTTCCCAATCCTTTCTCTAAGCGCGAAGGAGAGAGACTCTACCGAACCGGTGACCAGGTGAAATGGGGACAGAACGGAAATCTTGAGTTTCTGGGTCGGCTGGATCAGCAGGTGAAGGTTCGGGGCTACCGTATTGAACTGGAAGAAATTGAAGCGGCTTTGCAAGCACATGAGGGAGTCAGAGCGTGTGCCGTAATCGTTCGAGAAGATCAGCCCATAGAGAAACGAGTGGTGGCCTATGTAGTCAAAAATGGCGCTGAAAAAATTGAGCTCAGAGAATTCCTCAAAGAGCGATTGCCCGACTACATGATTCCATCTGCTTTTGTGGAAATGGAGCAGTTGCCGTTGACGCCAAACGGCAAGATCGACCGCAAAGCATTGCCACTTCCAGAGAGAGAATGGAGTGAAAGAAAAGGTTATGTAGGACCGCGCAATGGCGAAGAAGAAATATTGTGTGGTCTGTTTGCAGAGGTGCTGAACCGGGACCGTGTGGGTGTGCATGACGATTTCTTTGCTAGCGGTGGGCACTCGTTGCTGGCTACCAAGCTGGTAAGCCGGATCCGCGCCATTCTGGGAATAGATCTGCCGCTGCGCAGCGTCTTTGAATCACCCACGGTTGCTAGATTAGCGTCTCAACTGGAGGATGGCAGGAAAGCCCAGAAAATCCAGCTTGCATTACAGCGCCATCCCAATGCTGAGCGCGCCCCACTGTCTTATCCCCAACGGCGGCTGTGGCTCATCAATGAACTGCAAGGCAGCAGCACCGAATACAACATGCCGGAGGTCCTGCGCTTACGCGGCAGATTGGATGTAGGCGCACTCCGCCGCGCCCTACAGACGATTGTGGATCGTCATGAAATCCTGCGCACACATTTTGTAGAAGATCAGGGAGAGCCGGTGCAGGTGATTGCGCCCAGCCTTACTCTTGAAATCCCAATCGAGGACCTCAGCGGACTTTCCCAAGCGGAACAGCATCGGCAGGTGATGGCGTCCACAAACAATGAATGGTGCGCAGCCTTCAATCTGGCTCATGGTCCTCTGTTGCGACTAAAGCTGCTTAAGCTGGCTGAGGAAGATCACGTTCTCCTGCAAACATTCCACCACATCGCGTCCGATGGCTGGTCGTGGGGTGTGTTCATGCGGGAATTCAGAGATTTATATGAGGCCTATTCGCAAGGCCGCGAGAATCCATTGCCAGATCTGCCGCTTCAATTCGCAGATTTTGCATTGTGGCAGATGCAGACAATAAGTGAGGGACTTCTGGATGAGGACATTCGGTTCTGGAAAGAACATCTGGCAGGAATACCGGAAGAATTGAAGATTCCCAAAGATAGGCCACGTCCACCCGTGCAGACCTATGCTGCGGCCGCTTGCGGAATAACTTTGCCGGCGGAAAAGGTAGCCGCATTGAAACGGTGCGGCCGCTCTACCTTATATATGACGTTGCTTTCGGCTTTTGCCGTTCTGATGCATCGCTACAGCGGGCAGGATGACATCGTGGTTGGATCGCCCATTGCCAACCGTCAGGACGAGCGGTTGGAAGGATTGATCGGGTTCTTTGCAAATACGCTGGCCATGCGAGTGGGAGTAGATCCGAACGCCAGCTTCGGCGAGCTCCTTGAGCGAGTGCGCGAGATGTCATTGGATGCGTACCGGCATCAGCATGTTCCGTTTGAACGACTGGTGGAGGAGTTGCCGTTGCACCGCAGCTTAAACCGCACACCCATCTTCCAAGTAATTTTTGCGCTCCAGAATGCTTCCTCAGGAACGCAGGAGTTCAAAGGACTGGAAATTGAGCCACTAGGAACAGAAGATTGGCGCGTGCGTTTTGATTTGGAAGTTCACGCTCTTGAACGCAATGAACAATTGGACATCGTTTGGCTCTACAACCTGGATTTGTTTGATCGCTGGCGCATAGAACAGATGGCACGACATTTTGAGCAATTACTGGCAACGGCGGTGCAGGATCTGGAGAAACCTGTCTGCCATATGGAGATGTTAAGCGGGAGCGAGATACAGCAGTTAAAGATTCAAGGAATGACCGAAGCTGGAAAGGCGGAACGGAGAGCACTGCGGCATACGTCTGCAAAGAATCTGTATGTGGCGCCGCGGACGCCTTTGGAGCAAACGGTGGCCAGTGCATGGCAGGAGGCGCTTGGGGTAGAAAAAGTTGGTCTGGACGATAACTTTTTCGATATTGGTGGACATTCGATGCTGGTGGTGCGTGTGCGTTTCAATTTGCGGGAGAAGTTGCAGAAGCAGATAGCGCTCATCGATTTCTTCTTGTATCCCACAGTACGACTGCTGGCCGAAAAGCTAGAACTAGGAAAGAGAATTTGATGGTTGGGAAGACTTCCAGAAAGGGTTAAGAAAATGTCTTCGGGAAGAGCTGTATTGAAAAAAGACCGGTTGGAAGAAGAGCGGGAACTCCTGCGCCGTTTATTGGAGAAAGAAGGCCTCACTTCAGGCGCGCAGACAACGAATGGTGAGGCTCAGGAGCAAACCGCCTCTTCATCAGAAGGCTCTAAAGGGCGGCCTTCAATCTTCCCGCTTTCCTGCCAGCAGGAACAGCTTTGGTTTCTTGACCGGTTCCAGCCTGGTAGCGATTTCTACAACGTGTTTGTAACCCGGGTTCTCAAAGGCGATCTGGATGTTCCTCAGATGGAGCGGAGCCTGCAGGAGGTGATGTGGCGGCATGAAATCCTGCGGACCTGTTTTGTTGTAGGTGAAGACGAAAAACCAAAGCAGAAGGTTATTGAAGAAAGACTTGAAATGCGTTTGCCGGTGATTGATTTGCGGATGTTAGAGGCAGACGAGCGGGAGGAGCGGGCGAAAAAGATTGTAGCGGAGGAGAACAGCAAACCCTTTGATTTAAATCATGCGCCTTTGTTGCGGGGATTGCTGGTGAGAACGGGGGAAAGAGAGTACATCCTGGCATTGACGCTGCACCACATTATTTGTGATGAGTGGTCTTTAGGCGTATTGGTGGAGGAGTTTGAGAAGTTGTATGACGCCTATGGGCGAGGAGAAGAGTCGCCTTTACCAGAATTGGAAATGCAGTATGGGGATTACGCGCTGGAGCAGCGGGAGAGACTGCGCGAAGGAAAGTTCCAACAGCAGATGGAGTACTGGAAAAAACAATTGGCCGGGATGCCGCAAGTCCTGGAATTGCCGGCAGACCATGTGCGGGCGGTGCAGCAAAGCTTCCGCGGAAGAATGCAAGAGCGGGGCATTGCTAACAATGTTCTGGAAAGTTTGAATGCACTGGGAAGAGCAGAAGGGGCCAGTTTATTCATGACATTACTGGCAGTGCTCCAGGTGCTGCTGATGAGGTACACCGGACAGGAAGATTTTGGAGTTGGCACGTCAATCGTCAACCGTAATCAGGCGAAAACGCACGGATTGATCGGGTTCTTTGTAAACATGCTGGTAATGCGCGCAAATTTGAGCGGTGATCCGACTTTCCGTGAAGTGCTGCGGCAGGTGCGGCAGACAGCGCTGAGCGCGTACGAGCACCAGGACCTCCCGTTTGACAAACTAGTGGATGAGTTGGCATCGGACCGTGACATCAGCCGCAACCCCCTCATTCAAGTAGTGCTCTCGGTAAACAGGTCCGTGGACTCACAATTCAAGTCCATTGAGTCGAGCGACTTCGGATCTGAAGTTTACTCATCCAAGTTTGATCTCACCATTCTGGTCGAGGATTCCAAACAGGCACAGATCGCCTTTAACTACAGTACTGACCTGTTTGAAGCAGAGACCATAGGACGGATGCTGGATCATTTTGGGCAATTGCTAAAGGCGGTCGTGGAAAACCCGGAGCAGCGGGTGTGGGAGCTGCCTCTTTTGACGGATCAGGAAAAGAAGCAACTGGAAAATTGGAGCCAGAGGAGCAAAGACTACAAGTGCGACAGGACCGTCACAGAGTTGTTCGAAGAGTGTGCAGCCACAATGCCGAACTCCGCGGCCGTGGAGTATGAGGGGCAGAGGTTGACGTATGAAGATTTGAACCGCCGAGCAAACCAGTTGGCGCGTTATCTGCGAAGCGTTGGAGTAAAACCGGACGCGCGGGTGGCGATTGGCTTAGAGCGTGGCTTGGAGATGGTGGTGGGGATGGTGGCTGTCCTGAAGGCAGGCGGGGCTTATGTGCCACTGGACCTCTCGTATCCCGAAGAACGCTTGCGCTTCATTTTAGAAGACAGTGCTCCGGTGGCGCTTTTGGCACGCAATGACTTGCGAGGCTTGCCGAGTGTAATCGATGAGCGTGTGCAAATTATCGATCCAGGCAATGAGTTTATGTTTGAGGATATGCCGGAGACGAACCTTGACCGGGCTGAAACGGGTGTTGATCCTGAATGCCTGGCCTGCGTGATCTACACATCGGGCTCAACCGGCGAACCGAAGGGCAGCGAGATTCCGCATCGCAGTATTCCCGGATTCTTTTTAAAAATAGATTATGTCCGTTTCGACGAAGAGACAGTCCTGTTGCAGCATTCCTCAGTGAGTTGGGATGCCATGATGCTGGAGTTGTGGCCGGCACTCTTGCGGGGCGGACGGAGCGTGCTGGCTTACCAGCGAGTGTTGAGTGCAGAAGACATTCGGAAGTATGTGCAGGAAGCCGGAGTCAATACGCTGTGGCTGACAGCGGCGCAGTTCAACGCGATTGTGGAAAGCGATGTGAGGTGTCTGGAAGGATTGAAGTATCTGATGACCGGGGGCGAAGCGGCCTCGGTGAGGTATATCCGGCGGGTGAAAGAAGAATTACCGGAACTGCGGGTGGTGAACGGGTATGGACCTTCAGAATGCACGGTGTTCAGCAGTTGCTATGTAGTGCCGGAAGAGTTGCCGGAGACGATGATCTCGCTGCCTATCGGTAAACCGATCGGAGACCGGCGGATGTATGTACTGGATGTAAGGATGAGGGCCGTGCCGGCGAGAGTGATAGGGGAAGCGTACATCGGAGGAGCGAGCGTAGCGCGAGGATATTTGCGGCGAGCGGAGCTGACGGCGGAGAAGTTTGTGCCTGATCCATATAGCGAGGAAGGCGGAGGACGTTTATATCGGACGGGAGATCTGGTGCGGTGGCGGAAGGATGGGACGCTTGAGTTTATAGGCCGGAATGACGGTCAGGTGAAGATCCGCGGCTTCAGAATTGAGCTTACTGAAATCGAAGCAATAGTAGAACAGCAGAGCGGAGTGCGGGGCTGTGCAGTTGTGGCGAAGGCCGGCGCAAATGGAAGCAAACGGCTGGTGGCTTATGTGGTTGGAGATCGGAACCATGAAGAGTTACGACGAGATTTGAAAGGCAAACTTCCGGCTTACATGGTTCCAAGTGTCTTGGTGCACTTGGATGAATTGCCTCTTTCGAGCACAGGGAAGGTAGACCGGCAAGCACTGGAAAAGTTAGAAGTTTCGGATTTTGGTCGTGAGGAAGAGCACTATGAGACTCCTCGCACTGAAACAGAAAAGCGACTGGCAGAGATTTGGACAGGGTTGCTGGAAATCACACGAGTCGGAAGGCACGGTAATTTCTTTGATCTGGGTGGACACTCGTTGCTGGCAACATCAATGGTATCGAGGGTTCAAGAGTTATTTGGAGTAGATGTTCCGGTACGCGTGATATTCGAGTCGCCAACGCTTGCTGAACTGGCAGAGGTGATCGAGCTTGAGTTGAAATCGCCGGGAGAAAAATCAGAAGGAACCCAGACGCAGATAGCTGCCGGCTCAAGACCTTCTCTCTTCCCAATTTCCTTCCAACAGGAGCAGCTCTGGTTCTTGGACCGGTTCCAGCCAAGTAGCGACTTCTACAACGTGCCCTTGGCCTGGACTCTCAAAGGCAATTTGGATGTGCGCCGGCTGGAACGGAGCTTGCAGGAGGTGGTACGGCGGCATGAAATCCTGCGGACCTGCTTTGTTATGGGTGAAGACCAGGAACCCAAGCAGAAAGTTGTTGGAGAGAAGCTCGATGTGCGGTTGCCTGTGCTGGATTTGCGGGGTTTAGAAGCAGGCGAGCGGGAGGAGCAGGCAAGAAAGTTTGTGGCGGAGGAAGGCAGCAAGGCCTTTGATTTAAGCCAAGCCCCGTTATTGCGGGGAGTGTTGGTGCAGATGGGAGACCAGGAGCATGTTTTAGGCCTGACAATGCACCACATTATTTGTGACGACTGGTCATTAAGAATATTGCTGCGAGAGTTGGGGAAATTGTATGAAGCGTATGGGAAGGGGGAAGAGTCACCACTGCCGGAATTGAGAACGCAATATGGGGAATATGCGTTGGAGCAGCGGGAAAGGCTGCGCCAAGGGAAGTTCCAGCAGCACATGGACTACTGGAAAGAGCAGTTAAAAGAGATGCCGCAAGTGCTGGAATTGCCAACCGATTATGCACGGCCGGCGCGACAGAGTTTCCGCGGAGAGACAGCACATCGATTTCTGCCTATCGGTTTGTTGAACAGTTTGAATGCGTTGGGAAGGGAAGAAAAGGCTAGTTTGTTCATGATACTGATGGCGGTGTGCCAAGTGCTGCTGATGAGATACAGCGGGCAGGAGGATTTTGGAGTTGGCACAGTGGTGGCCAACCGTAAGCGCATACAGACAGAACAATTGATCGGTTTCTTTTTGAACACGTTGGTGATACGTGCGAACCTGGGCGGAGAACCTACCTTTCTTACAGTGCTGCGACGGGTGCGGGCAGCAGCGCTGGGCGGATATGAGCATCAGGACCTGTCATTTGAAAAATTGGTAGAAGAATTGGCGCCAGACCGTGATGTTAGCCGTACGCCTATATTCCAAGTGCTGTTTACGTCGCTTGGCCAAGCCGACAAATTGGAATTCGGGGACCTGGAATTGGGCGGCTTTGCGGTCGATATTGGGATGTCTAAGTTCGATCTCGCCATGAGTGTAGAGGAAGATGGCCGGGGTGGAGCGGCAACAATCAACTACACCACTGATTTATTTGAAGCTGAGACCATTCAGCGGATGCTGGGACATTACGAGCAGTTACTGAAAGCAGTAGTGGAGAATCCAGCGCAACGGGTATGGAACTTGCCCTTGTTGACCGAGCCGGAAAGAAAGCAACTAGAACAATGGAATCAGACTGCGCGAGATTATCCGCACGATAAAACCATCGCAGAATTGTTTGAAGAGCATGCGGCGAAGACACCGAATACCGTGGCGGTGGAGTACGAAGGGCAGGAACTGAAATATGGTGATTTGAATCGACAAGCTAACCGTTTGGCGAATTATCTGCGAGGCTTGGGGGTAAAGCCGGACACGCTGGTGGCCGTCTGCGTGGATCGCAGCCTGGAAATGATTGTGGCGGTGCTTGCAGTGATGAAGGCTGGCGGAGCATACGTGCCATTAGATCCAGCCTATCCAGAAGAGCGATTGCAATTCATGGTGGAGGACAGCAAGCCTGCGGTGCTGTTGACACAAAACCACCTACGCGGATTGTTTACGGAAATCAATGACCTGAAGGTGATTGATCTGGGGGATGCCCAGGCGTGGAGTCGTCAATCTGATTCGAACTTGGAGAATACAGAGATCGGATTGACCGCTCAAAATTTGGTCTACGTCATCTATACCTCGGGCTCAACCGGTATGCCTAAGGGCGTTGTCATGCCGGTGCGTGGTGCCATGAATATGCTTGCATGGCAGATGAGTGAATCAGCGTGGGCTGGCTCACAACGTACCTTGCAGTTTGCTGCCCTTGGTTTTGATGTTTCATTTCAAGAAATCTTCAGCACGTTATGCGCAGGCGGGACTTTGGTCCTGATCGATGAAGAGAAGAGGCGCAATTCTACCGATCTGACGCGCTATGTGGTGGAGAAGAAGATTCAGCGCTTGTTTCTTCCCTTTGTTGGATTGCAAATGTTGGCCGATGGTGTGGCCCAGATCGGCAAAGGGCCTTTCGATTGTGCACTGCAGGAAATCAATGTAGCCGGGGAGCAACTGCGCATCGATGACAAGATAAGAGGACTTTTCCAACGTCTGCAGCGCTGCCGGTTGAACAATCACTATGGCCCCACAGAAACGCACGCTGCAAGTGCATTTCATTTGGGTACGGAAAGTGAACGCTGGCCGCTGTTGCCATCCATAGGGCAGCCAATTTCCAATGCGCAGATTTACATATTGGATAAGCACGAGCAGTTTGTTCCGGTAGGAGTGGTCGGAGAACTATATATCGGAGGAGCGGGCGTAGCGCGAGGGTATTTGAACCGTCCAGAGTTGGAAGCCAAGCGTTTCCTGAAAAACCGGTTTGCAAAAGAAAAAGGAGCGCGGATGTACCGGTCAGGTGACCTTGGGAGGTGGCGGCCGGATGGAACAATTGAATTTATTGGACGGAATGATTCCCAGGTGAAGATACGCGGCTATCGCGTAGAACTGGGAGAGATTGAGGCGATGCTGCAACAGCAGAGCGGAGTAAGTGGCTGTGCAGTGGTGGTGAAGACTGGCGCGAATGGAAGTAAACGGCTGGTGGCTTATGTAGTTGGTGAACGGAACCTTGAAGAGTTGCGGAAAGACCTAAAAGGCAAGCTTCCGGCATACATGATTCCAAGCGCCATTGTAGGTCTACAGGCGTTACCGCTTTCCGGCAATGGGAAGGTTGACCGCGAGGCATTGGAAAAATTGGAAGATGTGGGGCCGGGTACCGAACATTACCAAATTCCTCGCACTGTGGTGGAGGAGCAGCTGGCTGAAATTTGGGCCGAGACACTGGGAATCGCGCGAGTTGGCAGAAACGATAATTTCTTTGATTTAGGCGGCCACTCATTGTTGGCCACATTACTGGTCGGGCGAATGGGGAACACGTTTGGAATTCATGTTCCAGTGCGGGCGATATTCGAATCTCCAACCATCGCGGAATTGGCAGAGGTGATCGAGTCTGGCTTGAAATTGCCGGGAAGGAAGCCTGAAGCTGACAAAGGAGTTACCCCCACACGGATAGCTGCTGCCTCACGACCTTCTCTTTTCCCGATTTCCTATCAGCAGGAGCAGCTTTGGTTTCTTGACAAGTTCAATCCCGGCAATGCGTTCTACAACATACCTATGTCCTGGAGGATTAAGGGCGACCTGGATGTTTCCCTGCTGGAGCGAAGCTTGCAGGAGGTAGTGCGGCGGCACGAAATCCTGCGGACTCGTTTTGTCATGGACGAACACCAGGAACCGAAGCAGAAGGTTGTTGGGGAGATCGATGTGCGCCTGCCGGCAATGGACTTAAGGATGTTAGAGGCAGGCGAGCGAGAAAAACAGGCAAAGAAGGTCGTGGAGGAAGCAGCTGGAAAAGCATTTGATCTAGGCCATGCACCTTTGCTGCGTGGAGTGTTGGTGCAGACTGGAGACAAGGAGCATGTTTTAGTCCTAACGCTGCACCACATTATTTGTGATGACTGGTCGTTGGGTGTGTTGATAGAAGAGTTGTGGAAACTGTATGACGCGTATGGGAAAGGAAAAGAATCGCCGCTACCGGAATTGGAAATGCAGTATGGGGATTACGCGCTGGAGCAGCGGGAATGGCTGCGTGGTGGAAAGTTCCAGCAGCAGATGGAGTATTGGAAAGGAGAGTTAGCTGGGATGCCGCAAGTGCTGGAGCTGCCGACAGACTATGTGCGGCCTGCTCGAGAGACTTTCAGCGGAGGAACAGAGCAGCGAATTCTATCAAGCGATTTGCTGGAAGGCTTGAATGCACTGGGAAGGGCAGAGAAGGCCAGCTTACTTATGACCATGCTGGCAGCGTTCCAGGTGCTGCTGATGAGATATAGCGGGCAGGAAGATTTTGGTGTTGGCACCGTGGTGGCCAATCGTAAGCGGAAAGAAACCAAAGGATTGATTGGCTTCTTTCTGAACACGCTGGTGATACGCGCAAATCTGAGCGGAGAACCCACTTTCCGCGATGTACTGCGGCGAGTACGGGAGTCGGTGTTAAGCGGATACGAAAACCAGGATCTGGCATTTGAAAAATTGGTGGAAGACCTTGCGCCGAACCGCGATGTTAGCCGTAGCCCTGTCTTTCAAGTAGCGTTTACGTTCCTTAGAAGAGCTGCGGGCAAGTTGGAATTAAAAGGATTGGAATTGGTCCCATTTGAACTTGACCCGGGTACATCTAAGTTCGATCTCATTCTGGGTGTAGAAGAGGCAGGCCAGAGAGCAGCGGTCAGCCTTAACTATGCCAGAGACTTATTTGAGGTTGAGACCATGCAGCAGATGTTGCAACACTATGAGCGTCTGCTGGAAGGAATCGTTGCAGACGCCGACCAGCCAATCTGGGCTTTGCCTATGATGAGCGAATTGGACGAGAAAATCCTGGCCAGTTGGAGCACTGCCAGCCCTCTCTCTCATACAGAGAGCAACATCAGTGAAGTTTTCAATGCGCAAGCAGAGTACCGGCCGCAGGAATCGGCTGCAACTTTTGGCGCAACACAACTCAGTTACGGCGAGCTGAATAGCCGGGCCAACCAAGTTGGAAATTATCTCGCCGGCATGGGAGTAGCGCCGGAATCTGTGGTCGGCATTTTCTTGCCGCAGTCGCAGGAAATGATGGTGGCCATACTGGGAGTGCTGAAAGCCGGAGGTGCTTATCTGTCTCTTGATGTTCAGAATCCCAAAGATCGTTTGCGGTCGATTATTGAAAGTTCTGGTATAGAGGTGCTGCTGACTCTGGAAGGCTTGCGGAAGCATCTCCCGCAGACCAGTGCGCGTGTGGTTTGTTTGGATGCGGAACGAGAAATGATAGATCAGCAAAACGCAACCAATCCTGAGGTCCAGATCAACCCGCAGAACCTTGCTTGCGTGGTCTATACAACGGCAGCGGAAAAACGTGCCAAAGGTTTGATGATCGAACACCGTGGGTTGATGGACCTTGTATTACCCAGCAAGCTCTCCGATTCTGGCCAAAACGGACATGCTCGAGAGAATATCTATCCGGAAATTTGGTCGCGTTTAATGTCAAGTTCTTTCCTCATCTCCAACTCTGCCTTTCTCATGTCGTTTACAGAAGGAGAACGAACCAGATTCAAGCCAAACGGCAATGCAGAGATCTATATCCTTGATCCGCATCTCCAGCGTGTTGCCATTGGTGTTCCCGGAGAACTGTGGATGGCCGGACCTGCTGCGGGCCGTGGCTATCTGGGGCAGCCATCACTGGCGGAGGAGAAGTTTCTTCCCAATCCATTTACCTCGGAAAAAGGTGCGCATATGCGCCGGAGTGGAGAGCGTGCTCGATATCGAGAGGATGGGACGATTGAACTTATGGGCAGACTGGATGATCAGGTAGAGATTGAAGGCTTCAAGGTGGAGTTGGGAGAAATTGAGGCCGCTCTGCTGAATTGCGAGAGCGTTCAGGATGTGGCGGTAGTTCTACGTCCTAATAGCGAATTGGTTGCCTATGTCGTGGTCCGCAGCGGAAAGAGATTGGGTCAAAACGAGCTGCACAATTATCTCGATGAGAAGCTGCCTCCTTATATGATCCCGAGCGCTTTCATCACATTGCAGGAGTTACCGCGAAATGCCAAAGGTGAGGTGAACCGAGCGGCATTGTCTGTTTTGGGCCAGGAACAATTGACCAGAGAATTTGTGCTTCCTCGGACCGAATTGGAACAAACCATTGCGACTGCCTGGCAGGCCGTTCTTGGTGTTGACCAGGTGGGAGTGCATGACAACTTTTTTGATCTTGGCGGGCATTCGCTCCTCATGATCCAGCTTCATCAGAAACTGCGGGCGAGCCTTGCGGTTGATATTGAACTTCTACACCTCTTTCAATTTCCCACAATTGATTCACTCGTCCGTTTTCTTCAGGCGGGTTACAACTTTGACGTAAAGTCCCGCGAAACGCAGGACCGGGCGGGAAAGCAGAAGAGCGCCGTCCAAAAATTTAGAAGGATACAGACACCATGACAACAGACGCGCTTGACGGAATAGCAATCATCGGCATGGCGGGACGATTTCCCAAGGCCCGTAATCTCCAGCAGTTCTGGGAGAATCTCCGCCAGGGAATTGAAGGAATGTCATTTTTCTCTGACGAGGAGTTGGAACAAGCCGGGGTTCCTCCTGAGCTGCTGCACCATCCGAACTATGTGAAAGCCAGAGGAGTGCTGGATGACGCCGATTTGTTCGACGCCGGCTTTTGGGGTTACTCGCCGCGCGAAGCGGAATTCACCGATCCGCAGATACGGTTGTTTCTGGAGAGCGCGTGGGAAGCCTTGGAATCGGCGGGATATGATCCGGAGAAATTTCCTGGAATGATCGGCGTTTATGCCGGAATGTCATTCACCTCTTATATATGGCAACTTGCAGCAGAAGAGACGGAAGGGGACTCCGTAAGCGGTTTCCGTATCCTCATGGGTGGCGCGGAAAAAGACCATTTGGCGACGACCATCTCTTATCGCCTTAACTTGCGCGGCCCAAGCATGAATATCCAAACTGCATGTTCCACCTCGCTCACCGCCGTGCATGCGGCTGCTAGAGCAGTGATGACCTATGAGTGCGATATGGCACTGGCCGGCGGTGCTACCGTCAGTGTGCCTCAGCGCAGCGGCTACATGTACGAGCCTGGAGGCATTGCTTCTGCTGATGGTCACTGCCGCAGCTTCGATGCCGATGCTAGCGGATCAGTAAGCGGTGATGGAGTTGGGGTTGTTCTTTTAAAACGGCTGGATGATGCGGTCGCCGCCGCCGATACGATTTACGCGGTTATCAAGGGGTCGGCAGTCAACAACGATGGCCGAAGGAAAGTTGGTTTCACTGCGCCTGCGGTGGAAGGTCAGGCAGAAGTTATTGCTATGGCACTTGCGGCAGCGGAAGCAGGATGCGAGAGCGTTGGCTATGTGGAAGCTCACGGGAGTGCCACAACAATGGGAGACCCGATTGAGATAGCTGCGCTGAACCAAGTCTATGGCAAGTCGGGCCTCAAGCCCGGAAGCATTGGCGTTGGATCTGTAAAGAGCAACATTGGACATTTGAACGCAGCGGCCGGAGTGGCCGGGTTGATTAAGACCATTTTGGCCGTTCAACATGGCTATATTCCGCCTTCTTTGAATTTCCGGCAGGCGAACCCAAAGATTCCTTTCGAACACGGTCCTTTCCGCGTAAATCACACGCTTACTCCCTGGCCGGAAAGCAATAAACCGAGGCGCGCAGGAGTAAGTTCATTCGGGATTGGCGGCTCCAATGTTCATGTGATTTTGGAGGAAGCGCCGGAGACAAAGCCATCAGACCCGGCAAAGCTCTGGCAGCTCATGGTGATCTCTGCCCGCAGCCGGCAAGCTCTGGAGAGAGCTACGGACCAATTAGCCGCGCATCTGTCCGAACATTCAGAACAGAGCTTTGCCGATGTCGCGTTTACTTTGCAGCAGGGTAGAAAGGCTTTTGAGCACAGGCGCATGGCTGTGGCTCGCGATGTTTCTGCCGCAGCAACCCTCTTACAAGCCCGAACTCCTGCTCATGTCTTTACTGCTGCAGCATCATCCGGACGGCGTCCTGTTGCTTTCCTGCTGCCGGGATTGGGAGATCAATACCTGGATATGGGTCGGGGCTTGTATGAATCGGAGCCTGAGTTCGCGCAGCATGTGGACCATTGTTCCAGGCTTCTTCAGTCGCTTCTGGGTATCGACCTGCGCAAGGTCATGTATCCCAATCCCCGTGTGCGGCAGCAGAACGAAGTTAAGACGGAAGAGCGAATGAACTTCCGCAACCTGGTGCAGCGTGCGCGCGAAGAAAGTTCTCCGGCTCTGCAGGAAATTCACCGCACCTTGTGGGCTCAGCCAGCGCTCTTTGTCATTGAGTATGCACTGGCCAAGCTATGGATGAGCTGGGGCGTGGTTCCAGAAAACATGATGGGCTATAGCATTGGGGAATACGTGGCTGCTTGCCTGGCTGGCGTTATCTCTCTGGAAGACAGCCTGCGTATGCTGGCGGTGCGGGCGCAGAAGATTGAAGCGCTTGCCCCCGGCGCAATGCTGGCCATTGCAGCGTCTGAAGAAGAGATTCGTCCGCTGCTTACCAGAGAAATCTCCATGGCGGGCATCAATGGCAAATCATTGTGCGTAGTTGCGGGCACGTTGGAGGCGGTTGATGCACTGCAACAACGGCTGCAGCGCGAAGGCGAGCTGGTGTGCCGCCGGCTTCTTGCAACGCATGCTTTCCATTCATCGCTGATGGAGCCTGTGGCTGAGGAATTGACCAGAATTGCGCGATCTATCCGTCTCAATCCGCCCAAAATTCCTTATATCTCCAATGTGACCGGCAAGCCGATTACGAATTCTGAGGCCACTGACCCGGCATATTGGGCGCGGCACCTTACGCACCCGGTGCAGTTTGCGGCAGGCTTACAGCACATGTGCTCGCCCTCTGCGCCGGTGTTCCTGGAGGTCGGTCCTGGGCAAATGCTAACGTCGCTTACTGAACAGTATCTTGCTGGCAGAGGCTTGGCTGATCGGGTCGCGCTGCCCTGTTTGCCTCATGCGTCGGACGCGCAGCCAGATCGTGCTTTTATTCTCAGCACTCTTGGAAATTTATGGCTGGCAGGTATTGAGCCCGACTGGACTGGTGTCCATCGCCATGAACGGAGAAGCCGAGTTCCGCTTCCAACGTATCCTTTTGAGCGGCAAAGCTATTGGCACACGCCCAGCAGGCGGCAAACGGAGAGATTGGAAGCCGAGCCTGCAAAAGCCAAGGCCATGGTTGCTCCGTTGGCGCAAGAAGTAGTTGTGTCAAACCAAAGCGCCCAGCCGGAAGGTACTGGTGTGGGGAGTTCGCGCTCATATCTGAGCGCCGAATATGTCGCGCCTCGCAATTCCACCGAGCAAAAGATCGTGGAAATGTGGGAGGGGTTGCTGGGGATTCATCCTATTGGAGTTCACGACGAGTTCCTCCGCCTAGGCGGAAATTCGCTTTTAGCCATACGCGTAGCTGCGGAGTTGCGTGAAACTTTTCAGATCGAGTTTCCCCTTGAGGCGCTGTTGCAATCGCCTACCGTGTCTGATATCGCCCTATTTGTTGAGGACGCCTTGCTGACCATGATCGAGAGCATGGATGAATCTGCACTGTCCGGA
>DASTCT010000128.1:0-23370 GCA_035710845.1 Candidatus Angelobacter sp. | reverse complement strand
ATGATCAACGTTATCGGCGGGTACTTGCTGACGGTAAAGCTCGCGCTCGCCTGAAGGGATGTTAAACATCCAGCGCTCTCGTTGCAGAATTAAATATGCGCCTTGCGAGAACAGCTATAGCGAGTTTCGTAACAGCCTCATTAAGCATGGGCTTACTATTCAATTACTACTTTAGCCGCTCTGAGCCTACCCACAGTTGAGCCAAATCTCTGAGGTTGTGTTTGTATGTACGCGTTACCAGGTATTCCTTCCCACCTTTTACACGCAGCCTGTACTCTCCCGTCGGCAAAGGTTGGATCTCCTCCACGGCTGAAATATTCACGATGGCTGAGCGGGCGATGCGGACAAAACCGTAGGGTCTAAGCTTCTCCGCCATGGACGAGAGGGACTCCCGCACCAAATACGGATTTGTCCGGTGTCTAAGAGAGATGTAGTTACCTTCTGCCTGCACTGCCACAATCTCAGCTACATCTAAGAATAGGGTTTTGCCTTTCGCCTTAATCGCGATTCGTGCTGCCTGTCGTTTTACTATCACCTCCAACTGCCGCAAGACTCGCATGAGGTTTGCAGCATCGACGCGGATTACCGGAGGCAATGATGTATCTTCAGCTTCGCAGAACTCGTCCGATGTTTTGGGTGCCTGTCCGTGCCCTTGCTTCATTCCAATCATCCCAAGTGCGAGAAACAAAATTCAGAGAAGCCATCACTGCCAATCTGCTGGTTCATCAGCTTCTCTTGCGTCAGAATCACTGCCGTCGCTTAACCACACGCCCCTTCGACATCAAACGCCGTCCGCGTCTACGCGATTGACGAGGTGCGCGAAGAGACCTCAGCCATCCGACGATATTTTTGATTCCCACATTCCACACCTTCGGATCTTGAGCAACCTTTGCCAACACTTGGTAACCTTCGACCATCGCGATCAGAAAGCCGGCAGTCTCTGATGGAACCAAATCGCGGCGGACTGTTCCCTGAGACTGTCCTCTCCGCAAAGCTGTGGCAATCCCTTCTTGCCAGGCATGGAAGATGGCCTCTAACCGCTTGCGGAATTGTTCGTCCAAACCAGACATTTCCTGCGTCAAATTGACCAGGGGACAACCACCCTTTACATCTTCTGGCCGAGCTGGTATTGCCCGTACAATGCCGATCAAAGCATCGATAGGGTCTTTGTCCTTGTTCCGTTCGAGAGGAAGCAACCACCTGTCACGGGGGAATGTTGCGATGATCTCTTCGACGATGGCATGTCCGAGATCTTCCTTGTTGTCGAAGTGGTGATACAGTGCGCCCTTGGTGACGTTGGTGGCAGCCAGAATCGTATCGATGCTGGCACTCTGGAATCCTGATCTGAAGACCTCCCGAAAACCCGCTTGCAGCAGACGTTCCCGCGTGCGTTCCGGATCACGTAGTCTTCGCTTCCTGGCTCGACTACTTAACATACCAATTAGTATGTAAGTTATTCATCTGAACGTCAATCACAATTGACCAGACTGCTTTTTGGCTGCTGACGTTTTCGAATTTTGTAGCCTCTCGCCAGTGTCTGTATGGAAAGCTGGAGAAACACTCGCTCTGGCCCTTTTGGGACCGTCTCAGGAAATTGTTCATCCGCCACTCATTTTCGATCACTGAAATGTTGGGTCTGTTGTGCCACGTAATCGTTGGTGAACGTGGAACACCAAATGCTTTTTTTAGTCGCCGGCAAACAAACTTTAATCGGAGGAGAAGATAAAACATGAGCACTTCTAAACGGATGCGGAATTTCTGGATGCTTTGGGTTGCGACGATGATTCTAGCTTGCGTCAGCAATGCGGCGGCTCAAACGAGCTACAAAATTACCGATTTGGGCACTAACAA
Organism: Candidatus Angelobacter sp.; assembly: GCA_035710845.1. GTDB lineage: Bacteria > Acidobacteriota > Terriglobia > Terriglobales > Acidobacteriaceae > Angelobacter. The sequence continues at coordinate 21,519 of DASTCT010000128.1, read as the reverse complement.
AAGCAACGACAACTTCAGCATGGCCATGGGCCTCAATAATCAGGGCTGGACGGAGAACATGGATGGGTTCGTGAACCCTCCCGAGAACAATCTTTTTACGACAGTTGCAAGGGGCCGCGCGGTGATCAACCGCGAGGGAGTCAACATCGACCTGGGCACGCTGGGAAAACCCGACACCGGCAACAGTTGGATCAACTGGGGCGGGATCAACGACCGCGGGGAAGCCGTGGGTATGTCTGAAACATCTGTTCCGGACCCGAACGGTGAAGACATCTGCGGCTTCGGCACATTCCTTACCTGCGTTCCATTTCTTTGGAGAGACGGCCACATGAGCGCTCTACCGACAGTGGGCGGCAATAACGGGCAGGCCAGCGCCATCAATAACCGCGGAGAAGTCGTGGGATTTGCAGAAACAGCTAACGCTGATCCCACATGCCCGCCTACTCCTTCCGACTCGCCGGTGTTATGGGTAAAAGGCCAGGCCCAGCCTCTTCCTACGATCGGCACCGATCCCGACGGGGTCGCATTTGGGATCAACGATCTAGGCCAAGCCGTTGGCTATTCGGGAGACTGCTCCACAGCGAAGCACGCCGTAATGTGGCAAAACGGCACTGCTTTCCCGCTTCAAGACATGGGAGTTGAGCGTTCCAATTTCGGCTTCGCCATTAACAACCAGGGCCAAGTTGTTGGGCAAGTCCGCACTGCTGACGGCTCAACCCGCGTCGCCTCTCTTTGGCAGCCGAACGGCACACTCACAGTGCTCGGCATTCTGCCGGGACAAAGTGCTTCCAGCGCCACCGGCATCAACAGCAAGGGCCAGGTGGTGGGAAGCACCTTTGACTCTGGCTTCAACTGGTCCGGTGGCTTTATCTGGCAGAACGGCGTCTTGACCGACCTGAACACGCTCATTCCCGAAGATTCCGGCCTGCTCATCATCAATGCCAGCAATATCAATGAGCGTGGACAAATCTCTGGTATGGCAACCGTGGTCACCGGGCCGCATGTGGGCGACATCCACTCCATTCTGTTAACCCCGGTGAACGCAAGTGTAGGCAGATCGATGGCAGATTTCGCACGTACACACCCACATTCCAATCTGCCAGGGAAAGCTTGCAACCACTTGCGGAGTTTCGGACCCGGCCGATTCGATCAATAGAGGGGTAGTTCGGATCTTCCGCACCATGCATTCCAGCTATGTGCTGCGAAGATGCGAGATCGGAAGTTGTGCGGCGACAATCTGGGTCACGCCAATATCGTGTGACCCAAATGTTTACGGCAAGAGCAGGTGGGAACAGCGAGTGGATGCGATTAATCAAGCTGTCGAAAGCTGTAATTCACGTTTCCGACTAAGAAAGGAGTAGAAAAAGAACCAACCTGAGTCCATCGGATCGGGGAGCGGTTCAAATCCGCTCCCTAACCAATCAATCCCTTTCCAGCCGGCCATCACTTGACGATCAACGTGACGGGCATACTTACCGGCTGTACGCTTGAATTGGAGCTGGTAGCAGTCACTGTGATTGTGAAGGTTCCGGGCGGCGTTCCGGGCGGTGGCGGTGGTGGAGTAGAGCTTCCTCCGCCGCAGCCGATGCAAAGCAGCACAACGAACGCGCCAGCGCCAGTCGCAAAGACCCAGCGTGGAATGCGCCTCCTGGCTCTCTCCCAATGAGCAAGCAGAACCATTACCAGCAGGCAGATGACCCATAGCGGCCAGGCACGGACGCTGAAGTTGGTCGGGCGAAGCTGCAGCGTCGTCCAAGGCGCCAATTGGCCCCGGGCGGTGGTCGTCACGGTCATTGTTGAAGAGTTGCCAGTAGTCGGGTTCGGATTGAAAGTTGCGGTAGTCGCCGCCGGCAATCCGGTAGCAGTGAAGGTCAGATTATCTGAGAAACCTGCTGTCCGCGAGATAGTAAAAGTGTAACTTGTGCTGGCGCCGGCAGACACGGTCTGAGAAGAAGGCGTGGAACCCAGACCAAAAGGGGGACCGCCCGACGTAACCGTAAAATTGCCGGCGCTGGTCGCGGTCCCGTCCAGCGTTGTGACAATGATGGGACCAGTGGGAGCCCCGAAGGGAACTGCCGTCGTAATTGTCCCGGAGTTGCTCACCGTGAATGTAGCCGCCGTTCCACCAAACGAAACAGACGTGGCTCCGGTGAAGGTCGTGCCGCTAATCGTCACACCCGTTGCAACCGGACCTGAGGTCGGTGCAAAGGAAGTGATGGCCGGAATAACCGTAAAGCGGGTCGTGGTAATCAAAGGCCCGCTGCCAGTGGTAACGGTGATGCGGCCGGTGGTAGCCCCGGCGGGAACTGTCGTCGTAATCGTCCCGGAGGGGTCAACCGTGAAGGCAGCCGCCGCTCCATTAAAAGAAACAGCCGTGGCTCCGGTGAAGCCGGTAATCGTCACGCTCGTTCCGGCTGGGCCGAAGGTCGGCGAAAACGGGCTGAAGCTGATGCCTTCGAGGAAAGCTATGATGTCGTCGGTTGCAGTGGGACTAATCGCGGCAGTGTTGATGGGGCCGGAAAAACCCGTGGACCCTGGCGAGTTGGCGAAGTTAGACGAATTATAAAACGCGAGCACATCTTGCAAGGTGGCTGCGGAGCCGTCATGGAAGAACGGACCCAGGTTGGCGATGTTGAAAAGTTGGCGGACAACGAACGCACGCGACCCGCACGGTGAAGCGGGCTCACACGGGAGATTGTCCACCGCGGCCGAGTTGATGGTCTGGTTCACTACGCCAGTGTTGAATGATGCTGAGCTGCCCAGGATCGTCGAGCCGTGGCAAAAGGAGCATTTGGCGGCGCCGAAAAAGGCATTCGAGCCTCGCTTTTGCGCGGCGGTGAGCACGAAGTTGTTCAAATTGAATTTATTCGGGTCAGTCCCTGCCGGGAAATCCAGCGACCGCATGAACGCTGCCATTGCGTCCAGTTCATCAGACGTCGGCAGCCGGAAATCCGGGTTCGATCCACTGCTGTTCCGAGCCAGCGTCCGCGGGAAGTGCTGGGTGACGGCTCCCGTCGCGAACGATTGCAGGTCGGTGAAGCCGCCGCTCAGTCCAAACGGACCAAATCTTTGGCTCAGGTTCAGGAGATGTGGAGACTTGCGGAACACGTTCGGGCTGGTAAACCCATCGATGTTTTCCAGGATGAGACCACGGCCTTGAGGGAAGTTCACCGTATCCGCGCTCGTCCTCATTCGCTTGGGATCTTCCAGGCCGGGCGTAGACGAACCTACGATAGCGCCGAGACTTCCTGCCGTGATACTCGAGACGGTTCCCGCACAGGAGTTGCTGTCGCTCACGGTGCCGGACAAGGCCGGGTTCATGCCGCCATAGACAAGATACGTGGTCGGCGAAATCTGCGACAGCACCTTAGCTTTGGCTGCTGTTGCCCCGCTTCCACTGGTTATGATGCCCTGCAACGTACCGATGCATGGCGTGCCGCTCTGCACCGTGTCGGTGAGAACCAGCATGTTGAGATTGAAGTCGAAGCCGGTATCGAAGCTCGACGGACTCGTCTCGCCGATGAACAGCGGATCGAACGTCGTGGAGACCGTACTGAATCGCGACTGGATATTGCTCGGCGGCAACGCCAAGTTCAGGCTCGCTATGTGACAAGTTCCGCAGGTCCGCCCATTGCCCTGAAAAGTCTCGCCGTTGAACAGATTCCCGCCCTGATCCACTTGCGTGGCTACCGCGATGGTGAGCGTCGCGCCCGCATCGTTGATTGGTGTAGGTGTGGAATTGAGCGCGAAATCGGAGTTAGGGACGGAACCGCACGTGGTAGAGGTACGCTTCAGGCTCACCGTATTCATGATGGGAAGGGCGGCCGTCGGAGGACCTGCTACAACGGTTCCATTGCAGCCGCCGGAGTCGGTTCCGGTACTTCCGGTCCCGTCAACAGGAAAGCTCCCATAGGCAACGCAGTCGGTTCGTGAAAACGCATTGGGATTCAGCGGATTGTTCGTGAAGCACACCTTCCCGCCAATGGGGCTCAGGAGCGGCGGCATAATGAAATCGGGAGCCGGTGCTCCAGTCAGATTGGCAAAGTCCTGGGTCGCAATCAACTGCGGGTTGGCATCCAGGGGCACATTATGCGGGAATTTGAACTTGCCAATTTCTCTTCCCGCGGCGTCGAAGAACTGTAGCATCACCCTCGATTGAGTCTCGCCAGCCTGCGGGCCCCATAAGTTGCCGCCGCCCTCCTGCTTGATGACGATGAATTGGATTTTGGAGTTGCCATTTGCGCCCGCCATGATTTCCTGAATATGGTTCTCATCGTTGGTCGCAAAAGCGCGACTTGCAGACAGCAGAAGAACCACGCCGATCGCCAGGGTATAGATGAATTGCAGATTCTTGTTCCGGTTAGTCACGCCCTTGGCCTCCTGTTTCCATGATCGTCATACACACCAGATCTTGCAGCCGGGATTTCTATTTGCCTGAGTGACCTTTAGCGTTAGGGGGACGCTGCTGGAAGTCGAGCCGCTTGTTCCCGCCAGCGTGAGTGAAAGTACTCGGTATTCCATCGCTCCTACTACGCCACTACTGAACTAATGACAAGGAAATGCATAGCATTTCATCCCAATACCTTTATTTTCTAACCAGCGCGGTTCTTAGCTTGTAGTTCATCGCTAGTTAAGTTTGCTTTTACGTCCTACAGAAAGCCTGGGTTTTCTCGCACAAGTTTGAGGCCAGTCTCTCCCGAAGCAGTACGAGTCATCGGCACTTGTACAGAAAAACAGTGAGCGAACTTTTACCACATTGGGCTAGCGCTCGTCGATAACTAGAAAGTAACTAGCTGGGAAGATTCATTAGGCTGGGGCGGAGAAGAACTGGAGGTAAGAAAGCTTGTCACTGTATTGGATCAATACGGAGTCATACAGGCTGGCCATTGCTGCGCGCCCGCGCGGCGGAGACTGGCTTGGCGATGATCTGCGACGGCTGAAAAATTCCGGGGTTGATGTTCTCGTCTCCATGCTCACGCAAAATGAAATGAAGGAGTTGGGCTTGTTGCTGGAGCAGGAAGAATGCCGCGCTTGTGGCATTGAGTACCTCAATTCCCCGATTGAAGATCGGGACCTGCCGGAAGATATTCCGCGATTCAAGGAATTTGTGGATCATATAGCAACCAGCACAAAGGAAGGTAAGTCCGTAGCCATCCACTGCCGGGCAGGGATTGGACGTTCATCCTTATTATTATGCTCGGTGCTGATACAGCTTGGCTTCACTTGCAATCAGGCCTGGCCGTTAATCCAGGACGCGCGCGGTTGCCCTGTTCCAGATACTTCTGAGCAAAAGGCTTTTGTCGAGAAATTCGCCAGTTTATGATTCCCGATCCGCAAGTAGGATTAATGACCCAACAGTCATAAAAATAACGGAATCCGCCGGCAAGGCGGGTCCCGTGTCTTTTTAGATAGTAGGAAACTGATTTTGCACCAAGTGGCCGGCTTGGTAAATGCGGCAGAAGGATGCTCCGCGGCTCCATCACGCAAACCTGATAAGAGCAGACATAAGGCACTTCTGGAAGCTTTGCGGGTTTCCCATGTGCTTCGAATCGGAAGAGCCTTACTTAGAATTCCGACTTGAAACGGACTGACTTCGCCACGTGATTATCAAAGCTGTTCACTACTACGAAACTTGCGACGTGCGTTCCGCGCTGCAGATGGACGGTTGCTTTCAATTGGTCCTCCAGGTTTTGCGCTACTTTCTTGCCGTCAATCCATAGTTCCATGCGCTTGGCGATGCCGCTCAAGGCATTGCCAGAGCCACGGAAAGTGAAGGTACTGCCCACAACCTGATTGTTTGCGGGGGCGCAGATATGCACGCCGAGTGCATTGGCTGGAGGCAGGGAGCAATTTGGAGTCGCATTGGTATTGAGCAGGATGTCTGCGCCGCCAGCATCAAAGGGGCTGCTATCCCATACCAGGCCGACGTCGTGCCGGGAATCTCTGCCCAGATCGCGGATAAATGGGAACGGCCCCACACTTCCTCCTTCAAAATTTTCCACATTCGCGGAAGGAGCAGCCACAGGATTTGAGAATGTGCCGTTGCCATTGCCCAGCATGAAAGCGGAGATTGGCTTGTTGTTTAGGTTCCCCCCGGCCAGAAAAACGTCGTCCTTGAAGTCGCCATTCAGATCTCCGGCAGCCACCTGCAAATATGGATTCGGAGTGTGATCCTGTAACAGGTGTTGGTTCTCTACCAGCAGATGGCCTGCAGAAAAACGAAGAGCATGCAGAAACGTGCTGCTCTGGCCTGAACCAACGGGAGCGACCACCAAGGCCACCAGGCTCTGGATGCGATGAGTGTTAAAGAAGTCTCCCACTGCCAGGGAAGCCACATGGCTCAGGCTGGCCAGGGCTGGACTTTGAAAAGTGCCATTCCCCTTTCCTAAATACAGAGCGACCAGGTTAGCTGCAATCACTGCCAGGTCCTGGTGCCCGTCGGCGTTGAAATCTCCGGCCACGATGGGGCCGCCGCCGTCCGGCAAAGTTGCCGAGAGGCGGAACGTGCCATCGCCACGACCGAGGAAGACCTTTGTATCGCATGGCCCGGCGGTTGGAGTACGACAGACAGAAACGGCGATGTCCGGAACATGGTCTCCATTAAAGTCGGCTAGAGTGATGGATTTTGCCGTACCACCGACGTCAATGGACTGCGTGATTGGGAACCCGAGTCGATCTGTCTTGAAAGTTCCGTCTCCATTACCGAGCAAAATGGTTACGGCACCTGCATCCCCAGAAGGAGGAATGAAGGCAACGTCAGGGCTGCCATCATGGTTAAAGTCCGCGGCCACGACCTGGCCTGCAAATACCGACGGCAAGAAACCGTTTGGGGAGAACTTGCCCCCTCCGACTCCTTTGTAGAGGACCAAGAACCCGTCATGTCCTTCCACCAAATCAAGAATCCCGTCCCTATTAAAATCTGCAGCAGCCAGTGCATGGGTAGGGGTTTCGTCGGGTTCGCCAAGATAAAGAGTTTGGCTGAAATTAACTTGGCCCGATGCCAAAATTGTAGTGACCCAAACTAATAGTGGAAGACTGAGCAAGCGAGTGAAACGAAGCATATAAACCTCACGTTCTGAAATTCTTAGGAAGACTAGATTTCTTTGTTAGACCTCTTGGACGCTACAGCTACGATTAGAATTCCGACTTGAAACGGACCGATCTGGCCAAGTGGCTGTCGAAGCTGTCCACCACCACAAAACTCGCGACATGCGTTCCTCTGTGGAGATGGACGGTTGCTTTCAATTGGTCCTCCAGGTTTTGCGCTACTTTCTTGCCGTCAATCCATAGTTCCATGCGCTTGGCAATTCCGTTCAACACATTGCCGGAGCCTCGGAAAGTGAAGGTCTCGCCGACAACCTGCCCATTCGCGGGAGCGCAGATATGCACATGGAGAGCATTGGCCGGCGGCAAAGAGCAATTTCGGGTGGCATTGGTGTTGAGCAGGATTTCTGCTCCACCATCCAAACCCGCCGTCCAGATCATGCCAACGTCGTGCCGGGAATCTCCGCTCAGATCGCGCACGAACGGGAATGCCTGTGTGGCCTCTTCCTCTCCGAAATTGAGGCGAGGAGCAGCAGGAGCGGCGACCGGCGCCTGAAACGTGCCATTGCCATTCCCCAGCATATAGGCGGAAATTGCTTTGTCCCTTCCGTTTCCGCCAATCAGAAAGACATCATCCTTAAAGTCACCGTTCAGATCGCCGGCGGCAAGCTGAAGGAATGGGTTCGTGGTGTGGTCCTGCAATAAGCGCTGGTTCTCCACCAGCAAATGGCCGTCAGAAAACCGGAGCGCGTGCAGGAACGTGCTGCTCTCATTCGAGCCAACCGGAGCGACCACTAGCGCCACCAGGCTCTGGATACGATGAGTGTTAAAGAAATCTCCCACTGCCAGGGAAGCCACATGGCTCAGGCTGGCCAGAACCGGGGTTTCAAACGTGCCATTTCCTTTGCCTAAATAGAGCGCCACTTCATTGCCTGCAACCACGGCCAGGTCCTGGCGTCCGTCGGCATTGAAATCTCCAGCCACGATCGGCCCGCCGCCGTCGCGCAAAGTTGCTGACAGTCTGAAGGTACCGTCGCCCCGGCCGAGGAAGACCTTGGTGTCGCATGGCCCAGCTGTTGGAGTCCGGCAAACGGAAACCGCAATGTCCGGCAGATGATCGCCATTGAAGTCGGCCAGGGTGATGGATTTCGCGGTGCCGCCAACGTCAATGGATCCTAATCGGTCTGTCAGGAAAGTCCCGTCGCCATTGCCATTCGCGATGCTTACTCCACCGGAGCCGCGCTCGGAAGGAATGAAGGCAATATCAACATTGCCATCACGGTTAAAGTCTGCGGCGACGACCTGGCCCGCATTGATCTGATTCCCCGGCTGTTGAAAAGGACTGAACTTGCCGCCGCCCAGGCCTTTGTAGAAGAACAAGCCAACGTCGACGGTCAGTTCCAGGTCAAGGATGCCGTCCTTGTCGAAATCCGCCGCGACAATTGCATTCGGGGTAACGCCGTCGAGATTCGTGTCAAAGATAGATTGAGTGAATTTGACTTGGCCCGATGCCAAAATCGTACTTACCCAAACGAATAGTAGAAGACTGAGCAGGCGAGTGAAACGAAACATATAAACCTCACGTTCTGGAATTATTAGGAAGGCTAGATTTCTTTGTTAGACCTCTTGGACGCTACAGCTACGAACCTGCTTTGCGGACGAGGGAATTTCGCAGTTACAACATTGTGGTGAAGGGCAGCTTCAGGGCAGCGACGCAATACTTCCCGTGCAGAAATCAGCGATGGTCCAGGACTGACCCCACCAGCATTTGCGCAGCAAGCACCAGATGAAATGAGCATCTTAGGAATAGCGGCGATGCCTTATGGATGGATAGCATACGGAGATCCCGGAGTGTTACCGCGCGAATTATTGGAGCCACTGTAGGATCAATCCAGCTCTGAAGCAAGAGCTAAATTGCGACAAATAAAGTTTGGAAACTAATCTTCTCTTAGCACGTCCTTAGGTCTTAAAGTGGGCGAACTTTAAGAAGAACTTAATGTTGGAGATGTTAAAACTTGTGGCTTTGACAACTGCAAACTTACTACTCGCTCGATTGGATCAATACGAAATCAATTGTAAATCTTCAGGGGATGCGAAGGGTGTAGGAAATATATGCCAGACTTTTCCAGATAGGATTCATCGCTAGCTCGATGAACGTCCAAATACTCCGCAGCACAGCCCAAAGCTTTAAGCTGCGAAGGGTCGCGCCTGCGAGACGAGCTATGAAAAGAATCACAATCTTCATTGCTCTTTCAATACCTCAGACGGTGAGACCGATGCAGCTGAGGATGCAGGAAGCAAGGAAACACAGACCGAAACCAGCGCACACGACATTGCAATCAGTGCCGCACGGCCGGTGGACCAGGATACTCGTCCCAAGTAGTCATTCGCCGATAGGTGCGCCAGAACCGGCCACAATGGCAGAGAGAGCAGAAGCCCGGCAACAGCGCATCCTGCAGCCCGCATCAGTACGATCTTGCGAATGGCCCAGCGCGAGGCACCCAGACAAACCCGCACGGCCAACTCGCGCCGCCGGATATTAACATAGTACACAAGCGCTCCAAACAGGCCGATGTATGCCACGCCAGCCATGATCGCCGCACCTGCCAGGGCGCACCATGTGCGCTGCCTATCCGTGCTCAATGAGGCTTTGGCTTGTTCACTTACGTTGTCAAGAGAGTCTAGACGATACTCCGGCAAATAGGAGGCACCTTGGCGGCTGGCCACTTCCTGCAGCGTCTTGGCAGAGACCGTTCCTTTGACTACAAATGCAGGTGTCATATCGACAAAATTAGCACCATAAATGGAGGCGATGATGGATGGTTCCGGAGTCTCGGCATATCCGGCAAGGCGCAGATCTTCCACTACGCCCACCACTCTGGCAACATTGGAAAAAGTCGGCATGCCGGCATAGGCAGGCTGAATCAGCCGAACAGATTGATTCGTTGGATTCTCGTCAGGCCAAAGTTCCTTAGCCAAGGTCTGATTAACCATGATCTCCTCCACACCAATGCCATGCGGAGAAAAGCCTTGACCTTGGAGAATATGGATTCCCATGGTCTTGAAATAGTTTGGGCTGGCCTCTGTCTCGCTGATGGTTCGGGGCGCAGTCGAGGCCCGATCCAGACGCTGTATCTCAAGTGTTTGGCCAGGGCCCACAAATGGGATTCCATCTGAATAACTGGCGCTTTGCACTCCTGGTATTGCGGCAAGCTGATCGGTGAAGCTCTCCAGTGCCGTTGCTTCCGGGGTGGAATGACCGGAAGTTACATTCATGGAATTGGAGGCCATCACAAACTTGACTACGGATAGATGGCTGGGATCATATCCTAGGGGAACGCGCATCAGGGCAAGAAAAGAAGCGACAATCATGCCCGCCAGTATCCAACTTCCAACACAGAAGATAATCTGAACGGTCACTGGAATCTGCAACAAAGACCCTGTACGCCGACTGGTGGCGGTGTAGCCCATTCGCGGTATGGTATCTGCGCGGAGACAACCAATCGCCGGAATCAAGGCGACGATCAATGTGAGAACGCCTGCAAGCAGAAGCTGAATTTCAATTGCCACCAGTGCCACATGCCAGGAACCACGCACCAGTTGTTCATAAAATGGCGAAACGTGAGCGATCGCCATCATGCCGCCTGCACAAAGTAGACATGCAACCGCCAGCGCCGCCACCACCATCGCCACCGGACCGATCATCAGCTCCGTCACAAGCTGCCTGCCAGACGCTCCCAAAGCCTTCTTCAGACGCACCTCTTCCTCAGAGCGCGCTGCCCTTGCTAACAGCAACATGCAGTAGTTCAAACTGCTGACCAATGTAAAAATGAACGCCAGCAATAGCCCAAACCGCAGCCACTTGCGCACCTTCATGTCACGAACCGGATCGGCAGTGAGTCCTTGCGAGACGTGCAAAGGCGTCTTATCTGTGGCGCGCAGTGGTAACAGGTTAGACAACGTTGCTGTTAGTGTCAAAGATGAGAGCCGATCGGAGGCCACAACACCATAAAATAATGCTATTTCCTTCCAGGCGTCTGGATTGGAATGTTGGCCTGGTGACATATTGAATTTGAGAGGAATCACGCAGTTGGAAGGCACCCACGCATCGACATTATTTCCGAACATTCCATGAAAACCTGACGGGGCAACTCCAACAACTTCAAATGGGATACCACTCAACAGAATCGAGCTTCCCAATGCATTCGCTGGAGATTCAAAAAGTGTTACAGCGAGAGTGGAACTAAGAATCATGACGTGCTTTCCGGTATGGCTTTCTTCGTCATATCTGAAATCCCTCCCTGCGGAAAGACGGGTTGTAAATACCGAGAAAAAGCCGCTTGAAATAGCTGAAACATCCACCTTTCTGCTCATGCCGCCAGCTTCAAGGGGTGTTGAAATCGGCGTGCTGTAAGTCGCGAGAGTCGTGCCCTGCCCAAGTGGCGCGCGCAATTCATCCAGCCTGCGCCAAGATACCTGTACGGAGCCTCCGCCTTGCGTTTCTTCGGCGATGGTTGCATAGCCGGCAGAGCGCATCCCGGAATAGGTGAGCGAAGAAAATGCCAGGATCAAAGCCAGCGCCAACGAAGAAACCCCTATACCCAAAGCCAGAACCACAGTGCCTGACAGGCTTAAAAGCGGACTGCTCCGAAAAAAGCGCCGCGATTCCCGCATGATCATAGGGATCTTCCCCGGTAGAGGTAACCAGGATGCAATTTTGAGGTTCTAACGTCAGACTTCAACAAATGAGCCTCATTGTTTGGGTTTTAAAAGATGGATAACCAACACATTGATACCGTTTCTCAGCAGTTGAGGCTCGGCGCTTTGCAAAGCTTCTTCCTGAAAGGAACAGGCGTCGCATTCCTGCAGAAAGGTAGAAACAACAGTGTTTTTACGGCTATTCAATATCTCAGTTTTCCGCGTCTTGAAATCCGGAATTTCTTCGATTGCTGCCGCAAGATTTGCAGCCTCCGGTTTAGATTGCAAATTACTGATTTTGTCAGGGAGGTCTACCAGTAATTGCATATTTTCACTCACATCATAGCCTGAGTAAATGAGAGCGCCAGACCGGTCGTAAATGGCCAATAGCGGAAAGTTCAAGTGTTCCCCGGAATGTTCATTCAAGCGAGCGTGCACATAGGAATATAACGGAAATTTAGCTGAGATCAATACTCCTCTATTTCCTTCCGATTGTTTACATCCGAAAATCCATAGTGACGCAAATAGCAATACGATAAACGTGTATCGCACGGCATGCTGACGGCATTTAACCTTCGAATCCATTTATGATTAACCTCACTTGAGAATTCTGACCTCAATCACGCGAAGGCCAGTATTTTGCGCTCGTGCCTTGAGTTGATCCATTGCATCATTTTGCGCTTTGCACTGGTCATTATTAGGAAAAGTCACAGCAAATATTGTGTAAATATTCCCGGAATCAGGCTGGATTTTGTAGGTCGCCAATTCAGGAAACATATCGATGGCCTCCTGGAGCGTAGGTCGAGCCGCATCCGTCTGCGCCACCTTTCCATGTGGGATGTTGCCCGGAATAGCATGGATGAATGCGGCATTTTTGGCTGAACCTATCCCGTGATAGACCGAAACACCCGATGGTGAGTACACATCAATAAATGGCATATATGTCTTTATCATATCGGGTGCAGCTGATCCCAAGCGGCGATGAGTCCAAGTGTGATAGCCCTGTAATAAATTCTTAATGGGTGCATTGACGGTTAAGACTGCAGGAGGGTTCTGCTGGTGCGAGGAGGTTTGAGCCTGTTCAACTCTTGGTTGTGCTGCAATATGCATCGATATGACTAGTAGAAGGACGCGAAGGCTTATCATTAGAGACCTTTCTCTGAAATTTTGCAGAATAAATGTTCTGCCCGGGTATCCGGGCAGAACAAGTTATGTTAGCTAACGGTGCAAGTACAATCCAACGAACAGTCGGAATTAACTGTGCAGGAGCAGCCCGCTCCTATGTGGACCGTACAGGTAGTGGCCTGAGCAAGCTGGGAAAGACTGCCCATGGAGACCACTCCCAGAACGAGAGCGCAGAGAGTTTTCGACAGTTTGAAACGCTTCATAGTAAATACCTCCAGCGTTTAAAGTAGATGAGAAGTTGAAAAAATTAACTTGTTAGTGGATTCTTTTTTGAATTTAGAAAATGGGTATCAAACAGAACTAAGGAAAAGAATTTAAAAATATATAAAAATGTTTTCTATTGTATGTGTGAATTTTTAGTTTATTAGCATGCTAATATCTATATACTCAACAATTTAAAACAAGACATATGAAAATAATTGTTTTGAATTTTGGGGATGGCCTGATTGTTTCGAAATGGAATAAGCTGTTTCAAAAAATGTTAATTAATTTTCGAATGCGTAAATCCACATTAAATTGTGGAATTGTCAGCAGCTATTTTCAGCCATTTCCGGCAGCTCATGGAGAAAATACTAGTCGAAGACGAGAGAAACTGGAAGTAAGAAAAAGCTTGTTACTCTATTGGATTAAGGCGAAGTCACTGCAGCTGGCTATTGCTGCGCCCGCGCGGCGGAGACTGGCTTGGCGATGATCTGCGAAGGCTGAAAAACTCCGGGGTCGATGTTCTTGTCTCCATGCTTACACAAAATGAAACGAAAGAATTGGGCTTGTTGCTGGAGCAAGAAGAATGCCGCGTTTGCGGCATTGAGTATCTCAATTTCCCGATTGAAGATCGTAGCTTGCCTGGAGACATTTCACGGTTCAAAGAATTTGTGGACCAGATAGCAACCAGGTCAAAGGGAGGTAAGCCCGTAGCCATCCACTGCCGAGCAGGGATTGGACGTTCATCTTATTATTATGCTCCGTGCTGGTTCGGCTTGGCTTCACTTGCAGTCAGGCTTGGGAGTTAGTTCAGGACGCGCGTGGTTGCCCTGTTCCGGATACTTCTGAGCAGAAGGCTTTTGCCGAGAGAGTCGCCGGATCGGGGACACAGCAACGCTAAATTTGCTGTAGCGCAACCGCATACACTCTTACGTTGACCTTAGACGTGACAGCCGGGTAATCGTTAGAAAAGATTCTGTTTTCAGCAAAAACAGCCCTTACCGGGATGAACTCCGCCAGCTAATCCTGTTATGATTGCGCTAGTCCCCCGAACTTAAAAAACACGTTTCCATGCATGGTTTCTTGCCCCGCTCACATAAAAGCGACAGCAAAAACGCGGCTGGAAAGGCGCAAACCTTGAGTTCGCTCTGGATCGCCCGAGGCTCCGGCTCCTAGCCGGTGAAAAGTTCAATTTCTTTGTGGAGGCTCTTTTGAAAAGCACGTTCATGCGTAGAATCGCCAGCCTGATGCTGGCAGCGGCGGCCATGAGTTACGTTTCCCTTCCCCTGGCTGCGCATGCCCAAACTGAGGCCAAGACTGAGGCCAAGCAAAAAACAGCGCCTAAAGCTACAACGCCCAAAGCATCGGCCAGCAGTGCCGTCAACATTCCTATCCCCGATATCAAATACACCAAGTTTGTCCTGAAGAATGGGCTGACGCTGCTGGTGCATGAAGACCACAAAGCGCCAATTGTGGCGGTGAATACCTGGTACCACGTTGGTTCCAAAAATGAGAAGCCGGGCAAGACCGGGTTCGCTCACCTGTTTGAGCACCTGATGTTCAGCGGCAGCGAGGATTTCAACCACACTTATATTCAGTCGATGGAAGCGATTGGCGCAACCAATATCAACGGCACCACTAATAACGATCGCACAAATTATTTTGAGAACGTGCCAACTTCCATGCTTGACTATGTCCTGTTTGCAGAAAGCGACCGCATGGGGCACTTGCTGCCGGTGCTCGACCAGAAAAAGGTGGACCTGCAGCGCGGCGTGGTGCAGAACGAAAAACGCCAGGACGAGAACCAGCCTTATGGCGTAACAGAAGAGCTGCTTGCTAAAAATACGTATCCGGTGGGCCATCCTTATTCATGGACTGTGATTGGCGAGATGGCTGACCTTGATGCCGCTTCTCTTAACGACGTGCATGAGTGGTTCAAAACCTACTATGGTCCTAACAACACCACGGTGGTCATCGCTGGCGATATTACGCCGGAAGAAGCGCACCAAAAAGTAGAAAAGTATTATGGCGAAATTCCTCCGGGGCCGCCTATCGCCAAGCAGGAGGCATGGGTTGCCAAGCGCACCGGTTCGCACAGAGGTTTCGTTCAAGATCGCGTCCCTCAAGCAAGGCTTTATCGCACGTGGAATGTGCCTCAATATGGATCGCCGGAAGAAGCGCAGCTTGATCTGGTCGGGGAAATCCTGGGTGGCGGAAAAACGTCGCGGCTGTACAAGCGCCTGGTGTACAAGGATCAGGTTGCCACGAACGCCAATTCGTTTGATGACACCAATGAAATTGCTGGACAATTTGATATCATCCTCACCGCCAAGCCAGACCAGGACGCGCAAAAAACGGCAGACAACTTCGCGCGATCTGAAAAAGAGGCCAACGAAGAGCTGCAGAACTTTCTGAAGAACGGTCCGACAGAAAACGAATTGCAACTGGCCAAGACGCGCATCCTGGGGAATTATGCGCGCATTGTGGAGCGAATTGGCGGCTTCGGCGGCAAGAGTGATCTGCTTGCCCGCTGCCAAACCTACACCGGCAATCCTGATTGCTACAAGGTTTATCTTGAGCGCATTAAATCCGCGACTGTTGCTTCAGTAAAAAAAGCTGCCAACGACTGGCTCAGCGACGGCGACTACAATCTGGAAGTCCAG
Source organism: Candidatus Angelobacter sp. (assembly GCA_035710845.1). Lineage (GTDB taxonomy): Bacteria > Acidobacteriota > Terriglobia > Terriglobales > Acidobacteriaceae > Angelobacter. The sequence continues at coordinate 5,728 of DASTCT010000128.1, read as the reverse complement.
CCTTATCCTGCCAACCTGCAGGCTGAAGGTAAGTTGGATCGCTCCAAAGAGCCTGCGCTGGGCGCGCCTGAGTCACTCAAGCTGCCCCCAATGCAAAAAGCCACGCTCTCCAACGGACTGAAAGTTGTTCTGGCTGAGCGGCACACCGCGCCGGTAGTGAACTTCACTCTCATGGTCGATAGCGGCTACTCCTCTGATCCCGCGGGCGCTCCCGGCACGGCCAGCTTCTCTCAGCGAATGCTGGAAGAAGGCACGCCGACGCGCGATTCGCTCAAGATCGGAGAAGATCTTGAAGCTCTCAGCGCCGAATTCAATGCCGGGGCCAATCTGGATTGGGCCACCGTCAACCTCAACACGCTCAAAAGCACCATGGACAAGGCGCTTGATATTTACGGCGATCTCATTCTTCATCCTGCGTATCCGCAAAAAGAATTTGACCGTCTCAAGCGCGAGCGCATTGCCGGCATTCGTCGTGAGAAAGTTCAGCCTCAGACCATGGGGTTGCGCGTGATCCCGGAACTGCTTTATGGCAAAGACCACCCTTATGGCGTTCCATTTACCGGCTCTGGAAATGAAGAGAGTGTCAGCAAGATGACCCGGGAAGATCTGGTCAAATGGCATAACACCTGGTTCAAGCCTAACAACGCGACTTTGCTGGTGGTTGGTGACACCACTCTGGCGGAGGTCACTCCCAAGCTGGAAAAACTTTTTGCCGGATGGAAGCGCGGCGACGTTCCCAAAAAAGATATCGCTGCGGTCCAGATGACGCAGAAGCCGGAAGTTTATCTTATCGATCGCCCTGGCTCCGGCCAGAGCATCATCTTTGGCGGACTGCTGGCGCCTCCGCGCAACGATCCAAACGCCATTCCCATTCAGCTGGTGAATGCGATCTTCGGCGGCACGTTCAGCTCGCGCATCAACATGAACCTGCGTGAAGACAAGCACTACTCGTATGGCGTGTTTGCTGCTCTGCCTGCGGCGCGCGGCCAGCGGCCATACTTCAGCATTGCTCCAGTGCAAACGGATAAGACCAAGGAATCACTGGTTGAGCTGAAAAAAGAGTACGACGACATTGTCAGCAGCAAACCCATTACTCCACAAGAACTGTCGCATGAGCAGAGCAACGCTACCCTGGCGCTGCCCGGACAGTTTGAAACCGTGCAACAGCTCTCCGGCGCTTATAGCCAGATTCTTGAGTACGGCTTGCCGGAAGACTACTTCAACACCTTTACCCAAAAGGTAACTGCCGTTACGCCAGACTCAGCCAATGCCATCGCTAAAAAACTCATCCAGCCCAACCATCTGGTTTGGGTGGTGGTGGGTGATATGAGCAAGGTTGAGCAAGGCATCAGAGACCTGAACTTGGGTGAGATCCACAAAATTGATGCTGACGGAAATCCAGTGCAGTCCGCTGTTGGAAATTCCGCGCAGTAAGAATTGCAGAAGTAAGGATTTGTAAAAGTAAGGATCGCAAAAAGCAAGGATCGCTGAAGCAGTGATTTTGGGGCCGGCAACGGCCCCCTTTTTTCGTGTGCTCGAAGGCTGATCCCTTAACCACAGAGGAATACAAAGGGATACCAATGCGAAAATCGCATTTCCAATCCCCCCGATTTCAGGTGTTATAAATAAGGAAAAGGAGAATGAATGTCTGCGTCTGTATCAACTTCCGGAACGGTACGTCAAACACCACCCAAGCCCGATCCGGTGGAAACCATTATGCAATTGAGCCTGGGCTACATGGCTTCCATGTGCCTGCAGGTAGCGGCGAAGCTGGGCATTGCCGACCTGCTGGCCAGGGGACCGAAGCCGGTAAAGGAATTGGCGCGAAGCACCGGAGCGCACGAGGACCGGCTTTATCGTGTGCTGAGGGTGCTGGCCAGTGTGGGCGTATTTACTGAAACGGAGCCGCGCACCTTTGCCCTGACTCCGGCGGCGGAGACGCTGCGCTCTGACGCGCCCAACTCCGCGCTGCCGATGGTGACCTGGATGACCGATGCCTTCCACTTCAAGACCTTTGCCGGAATGATGCACTCAGTGAAAACCGGCGAGATTACCTTTAACCACGTCTATGGCAAGCCGATCTTTGAATACTTTGCGGAAGATCCGGAGGAATCTGCGGTGTTCAACGCGGCCATGACCTGCATGAGCGAGGCGGTTACGCCAGCGGTGCTTGAGGCCTATGACTTTGCCGGAATCAACACGCTGATGGACGTGGCCGGAGGACACGGCGCACTGCTGCGCGCGATTTTGAAAAAGCACAAGGAGATGCGCGGCATATTGATTGACCTGGATCACGTGATTGAAGGAGCAAAGAAAGTTCCGGAAAACCAGGCGATGGCGTACCGTTGCGAGTTCCTTACCGGAGATTTTTTTGCCGAGGTGCCGGCGAAGGCCGACGCCATCCTGATGAAGCACATTATTCATGACTGGGAAGACGATAAGGCAGTCGTCATCCTGAAGAACTGCCGCAAGGCCCTGGCGGGAAAGCCCAACGCCAAGCTGCTGCTGGTTGAATCTGTCCTGCCGCCGGGGAATGAGCCGCATTTTGGAAAATTTATTGACCTGGAGATGTTCGTTTATCCGGGAGGGCGTGAGCGCACAGAAGAAGAGTTCAGGAAACTGTTTGCGGCAGCGGGCTGGCGATTGAGCAGGGTGATCCCGACCAAAGCGCCGCTGTGGCTGGTGGAGGGAGAAATCAGCCATTAGCCATTGGCAATTAGCAAAAACAAAAGCAAACCCAAAACAATTAAAGAAAAGGGGCGATTCACGATGATGAATAAAGTTCGGCGGTGGCCGGCAGCGATGGCAATAATCGCAGCGACGGTCTTTACGGCAACGGTCTTTGCTGCGGTGGCATACGCGAGAGCGGCTGCGGACGATATCCCATCGGGCAGTCTGGTTCAGCCGCAGGAGCTGGCGCAGGCGCTGAAGTCGGGAGAAAAGCCGGTGGTCCTTTATGTGGGGCCAAAGCAGTTTTATGTTCAGGCGCATATTCCCGGCGCGGAAGACATGGGCGCGGTGGGCCAGCCTGAGGGAATGGCAAAGCTGCGCGCGCGAGCTGCACGGTTGCCGAAAGACGGGCCGGTGGTGGTCTATTGCGGGTGCTGTCCGTGGGACCGTTGCCCGAATATCCGGCCTGCATTTGCCGAGCTGAAGAAGCTGGGCTTTAGCAAAGTGCGCGTCCTTTATATAGAGAAAGGTTTTGGCATTGATTGGGCGGAAAAGGGATTCCCGGTGGCCAAGGGCGAATAGCTTTTGCCCCAAAAATTGCATTTACCACTGATTACACAGATAACACTGATCAAAACAAATGCTTGCATATGATCTGCTGACAAATGGCTTTTTCTAATCAGTGTTCTCAGCGTTTATCAATGGTAAACCTGCTGTGAGAATAAATATTTGACGTTGCGCCGCGTAATTCTTTTGATCGCTGCTGTGGTTCTCGCCGTTGGCGTCTATGCCGGAGTGCAACACTTCACGCAGCGTAAGGCTGAGCTAGCTGGCGGCGGGCCTGCTGGTGCTGGAGTGATGGGTGGTTCGGCAAAGCTACCGGCTGCTTCGTCCAATCTGCGGGCTGCGCCGGAGCTTTCCTTTACTGACATTAACGGTGCCACAGTACGCACGGCTGATTACAAAGGCAAGGTGGTGCTGGTAAATTTCTGGGCGGCGTGGTGTGTGCCGTGCGCTGAGGAAGTGCCGCAGTTCGTCGCGCTGCAGAAAAAATATCAAGGCGAGGGCTTGCAGGTGATTGGCATATCCGTGGAAGACGATGCGGGAAAGCTGCGCGACTTCTGCCGTGAACATCAGGTGAACTATCCGGTTGTGCCCAGCGATCTCCGCATTGCTGACGCTTTTGGCGGCGTGCTGGGCCTGCCCACAACGTTTGTGATCGGGCGCGATAGCCGCATTCATGGGAAGCAGGAAGGCACGGTTGATTTTCCATCGCTAGAGAAGGAAGTGGTGGCGCTGCTTGGCCCGGACGCAAAAGCGCTTACCACAGAGGACACGGAGGGTCACAAAGGAAAACCTACATCCTCACAATGACGCCATATCTATCACAAAGCGATACTTAAACGTCGCTGCAGTGGCTTTCTGCAGCACTTACCACAGAGGACGCAGAGTATCACAAAGGAAAACCTACATCTTCAGAGTGACGCCATATCTATCACGAAGCGATATTTCACTCGGGCGCAGAAATCGAATATCTCTTGCAAAGGCGCTTACCCACAGAGGATCACAAAGGAAAACCTACGTCCTCACAGTGACGCCATATCTATCACGAAACGATACTTCACGTCGCTACGGAGCATACGTTCATACGCTTCATTGATCTTCTGGATCGGAATCACTTCCACGTCTGAGGTGATACCGCGCTCAGCGCAGAAATCGAGCATCTCCTGCGTCTCTGGAATGCCGCCGATCAAAGAGCCCGCATACTGTCGCCGCTTAATGATGAGATTGAACGGCTCAACTACAGGCGGATTCTCCGGCGCGCCGACCAGAGTGAGCGTGGCATCGCGCTTCAATAACGCCAGATAGGCATTCAGATCGTGCTGGGCAGAGACCGTATCGAGAATGAAATCAAAGCTGTTCAGGTGGCGGTCCATTTCATTCTGATTTTTTGAGACCACAACTTCATGCGCGCCCAGGCGCTGTGCATCCTCTTTTTTGTTGGGAGAAGTGGTGAAGAGCACCACATGCGCGCCCAGAGCGTTGGCCAGTTTCACGCCCATGTGGCCCAGTCCGCCGAGGCCGACGATGCCGACCTTTTGCCCTTTGCCCACGTTCCAGTGGCGCAGCGGAGAATATGTGGTGATGCCGGCGCAGAGCAGCGGCGCCACTCCGGCGAGATTTTTCTTGTCGGGAAGATGCAGGACAAAATGCTCATCGACGACGATGCTCTTTGAATATCCGCCGTAGGTCATGCCGCCAAGATGTTTGTCGGGCGAGTTGTAGGTGCCGGTGAAGCCGGTGTCACAGAACTGCTCAAATCCCGCTTTGCAGTTGGGGCAGGTGCGATCAGAATCCACCATGCAGCCCACGGCGGCCAGATCGCCGGGCTTGAAGCGCTTTACTTCATCGCCGACGGCGGTGACGCGGCCAACAATTTCATGTCCGGGAACCGCAGGGTAGGTGGTGCCTTTCCACTCGTTGCGGACCGTGTGCAGATCAGAGTGGCACACGCCGCAGAAAAGAATTTCCAGTTGCACGTCCTGGGGCAGCGGTTCACGCCGGGTAAAAGAAAAAGGCGCAAGAGAAGATGTGGCTGACTGCGCCGCATAAGCAGCAGTCTTGGTCTTGGCTGGAGTAGCGACTAAAGATATCGTCGACATGAAAGGGCTCCTTTAGGGACGTTGAAATTCTATGGGAAGAAACTTTGCCTGTGTGTGAAATATATGTGTGCGAAATCCGGCGCGTGAGCGGATCAGCAGTAATGATCGAAAAAAGAATTGCTTAAAGCAAAGCCAGAATTGGTAGTGGGCTAACTTTGAATTCAGAGTAGTCCACCAGAATTGCTGTTTTATGCGATTCATAAAGTTTGGATGCCGAAGCCACGTAGCCGATCACTACTCTGTGCGATTATCGCGGCCGGATAGTGCTTACGTAAGTTGGCGGTGACTGAGCCTGCTTCGCTGGGCAGTTCTGCTTCGCTGGATACTTGCCCGAAGCTGCCAACCTGGGTAGCGGGCAATCAGCTTTGATTTCAGCCGCAGGGTTTGACACATCC
>DASTCT010000127.1:0-5275 GCA_035710845.1 Candidatus Angelobacter sp. | reverse complement strand
ATCGGCTCGCGCCTTTGCTCCACGCTTCTTTCAGACTTCGCCTCGCGACGACGTCCTTGCGCTTCACTATCACTTCACCTCCATCAGGTTGTGAAGAGGACTTTCACCTCCTAGCTGTCGAACATGCTCGGCACACAAAAGGGGCCCAGCAATGCCGGGCCCTAAAGAACGCAGGATGAACAGAAAAATGGGTTACTTTCCTACTACAAAAAGGTGCCCATCATTCTGCGAGTAGATTCTGCCGCTGCTATCGAGCGAAGCCGGAGTATAGGCAGCGCCCAGAGCAAGCTGCTGGAAGATGTGCTGGATCAGCGTGCCGCCCTGGCCAATCGCATAGAGATTTCCATCTTCGCTATTGGCATAGACCACGCCGTTCGCGTCCACCACGGCAGCGTTCACGCACCATTCAAAGCCATTCGGATGGTCGGAAACGCAGCTGATGGTGCCATCAGGGTTGCGCGTGCAGCTCTGGGTATTGGTGTTCTGGAAACTCCACTCGACATTCAGATTGGGATCAAGCTGGGTCACAAAGTACTGCTCCGGCCCAAGGAATGACGCATTGGGGTTTGAGCGGTCCGGGCACCAATTGGGATCATCGCAATAACCAGTCCCGCCGTAGTGATTGTTCTTAAAGATCACGGAGTAAGTCCCGCCGTGCGGATAGATGGCTGGCGTGTTGTCCCAGCCAAAGGTAAAGGCATTCAGGAAATTGCCGTTGGCGTCAAAGTGCATCATGTGTCCCTGGGCAAAGTTATAGAGCGTGTAAGCGCCATAGAAAATGCTGCCGTCAGGGGCCACCACAGGCGAGGATGACGAATCATCCAATACGCGCCCCGGCGGCGGTTCATTGGTTGCGGGATCAATGCCGAAAGTGGCTCCTGCGCTGCATCCGCCGTTCGCGTTGGCTCCGCCCGGATTGCCGATGGGGAAGCTCACACCGCATCCATCATTGAGCCGGTTGCGCAATGAGGCCGCCCACTTGCCGGTCAAATTCGCATTCACTGCGACCAGGTAGTTGTAGCGGGTCACAAAATGGGCCTTGGCGATGGTGTAAATCGTGCCATCAGGCGCGATGGCCGGAGCTATGTTCATGGCCGCGCGCTCGCTGCCGCAAGGCGTAGTCTGCGGGTTGGCATTGGGCTGTGGCGGCCAGGGCAACTGTGAATCGAGGAATGACACGTTGCATCGACCATTGCCGGGCTGGACAGCGTCGCCTTTGATCTGGGCCTGCGTGAGCAGCGTGCTGTAACTCACCATGCTTATCACGTCACTGGGTGTGACCTTCACCAGCCAGGAGCCGACTACATCCGTGCCCGTCCAGCCAGTGATGTCGTTCGAGGCGACCTGGATCACGTTGTAATAAATGTTCCCACTGGCATCCGCGCTCAGTGGCGAGGCCGTGAACGTATTTGGATTAATGGTTGTGCCAAAGGGATTAATGCGCTTCACTACCGAGCCGTTGGTTTTGTTGATCTTAAAGATGGTACCGCCCTGGCCAGGATCGTACAAAAAACCGTTGGCCAGCACCGCATGGTATACCGGCTCCCAGTAAAGGGCTGAAGAACCCGGAGCAAACCAGTCTGTATCAAACGTCCAAACCTTGGTGAACGTATTGTTCTGCCAGGTGTATTTGTTCTGATGCCACTTTTGCGTGCTGTAAGTGCTGTTGCTGTAGGTGCCATCCTTGGACTCGATAAATACATCATTGCCATCGACCAGGGGGACCTGATAGTGCACAGCAAGGTCGCCTAGTTGGTTGGGATCAGCTTTCTCCGCAGAAACATTGGCGTCATAGACCAGATTGACAAGGTTTTCGTTAAGAGGCTGGGCGGCTATCCCTCCATCAAAGAGCGTATGCTGCGGATTGAGTCCCCACTGCGGCCATGACGGCGGACGAGTAGGCGCAAGTACTTGCGCGCCGGCGCTGATGGGCAGGAGAGCCAACACGCCCGCTAACATGCACAGACAAAAAAGAAGCTTGCTTCTACACAGAATAGTATTCATTTGTGTACCACCTTGTTTTTGGATTGAGTGAAACTTGGCCGGGTACTGGTGAATAGTTCAGCAAGCGCCAACGCCGATTGCCTGGTAGAGCAAAGAAGACTCAGAGGCAGTCCTTCGGGCGATAGCAACCTGCTGTCGCAAAACGGGAACCCCTCTCCCCTTTGCAAACTGGGCAGTCAAACTACTACCGTCCTCGTAAATGAAAGATTAGAAAATTCAAATTGTTCGAAATTCGGAAATGAAACACGGTTTTGCAAAAATAGTCCGCTAATATGGTGCTTTTCTTAAGCATAATGTGGCTGTTTTGGAAGGTTGGGTTCCAAGAAGATTTGGTTTCCAAAATCCTGGCCCATTGCTTTCTAGTTTTCTGCGCCAGCTATCTGTCCGGCCTGCCTCTCATGCACTGCAAACCAGTCCAGCACCCGCTGCTCAAACTCCTGATGTGCAGCAGCCCAGGCCATGGTGTGGCCAGTATGTGGAACCAGCCAAAGCTGCACATGATCTGGAGCGGCAGCGGCGATGAGCTGAGAATGATGCGGAGAGATGCTCCGGTCTTCTTCTCCGTGAATCAGCAGGACAGGCACAGATGAGTGCTTGACGGCTTCCAGAGGATTCGGCTGAAGCAGATCTACGCCATAGCGAAGCCGCGCATATAACTCTGCTGACCAGATGACTGGACGCCCCAGCGTCTTGCCGAACCACGGCTGTAGATGCAGCGGCCCGGAGATTCTTTCAAAGCTCATCTCACGCGCTGTGGAGAAAGGACTTTCTACGGCGATCGCACAGTAGCGCTGCTCCGCCGCCAGCGACTGCAATATCAGGGCTGCGCCATACGATTCACCAAAGCCATAAACGCACTGTGGCGGATCATGTTCATACATCCATGAAACCCAGCGGTGAATGTCGTCTGATTCCTTCACACCGTAAGTAGCCAGTTGGCCGCCGCTTTCACCGTGGCCGCGAGCATCCGGCAGCAGGACGGCGTATCCATGTGCCAGAAAAAGCTTGCCATACCCGGCTACGCCTTCGCGATTATCCGTAATGCCGTGCAGAAGAATGACCGAGGAGCCGTTAAACGTATGAGGATGGATATACCACGCTTTGAGCACCGCGCCGTCAGCAGCCTGAATGCTCACATCTTGAAGCTCAGCCTGAAATTGATTTTGCACCGCTGCGGCAATTGCCTGCCTGTGATGCAACGGGAGATGGCGAAGCTTCAAAGAGGCATTGGCAATCACCACGCCTGCGACTATTGCAAGCACAAGATACAAAGAAATGGCTGCAAGCAAGAGCTTCCATATCAGGCGCATTGAAGATGCTGACGGACGACGGCGGGAAGTTTCCATGCTTGGCTGACCTGCTATACAACCCTCATCAATCAAGAAGACGCAGGAGAGCTCGCGAAAATTACACCATGCTCAAAATAAATGCGCGCTTGACCTGCTTTCGATCCATGCAGTTAAGGATGCAAACTGAAGTTCACTGTGCTAGTCAAACCTGGATTGATAGATGTAGCCGCGCTGGCGCCTGCATAGCCGGAAGCAGTGACCGTGATGGTGTAATTCCCTATTGAAGTCCAGCTTGTGCTGTATGCGCCGCTGCCATTGGTGATCACGGATTTACTCAACCGCAAGTTGCCGCCGGTAAAGGTAACGGTAGCGCCGATAACCGGAGCGCCGCCGCTGTTGAGCACATGACCGCTGATTCGGCCTGCCGTCGATACAAAAATTTTGGTTGGGCTTGGTTCCGTGGTCGCATTAAGCATTGACGTGCCAAAACGAGCGTTGCTCATCCAGCCGGTTTTTCCGGCGGTAATGGCCAGCGATTTGCGAGCATTCGCTGGGATAGAAAAATTACCAGCGGCATCGGTAACGGCAGAGCCGCCGCTGTAAGCCACGGTCACGCCTGCTGCGGGAGAACAATCGATTGCGCTCTTGACCGTGCCGGAGAGAGTGCCGGGCGCGGTAGAAATCCCCGGATTGCGATAAGGCACAACGAACTGGTTGTGATCGTCAGTCAGTGAGGAATCAAGAAAAGGCGAATAGGTGCTCACGCTCACGCGGTTCAATGAAGGGGAAATCCTGATCAGGCGCAGATAGCCGCTGCCGCCAGAAGCATAAGACTGGTAGTCAGAAAGAATCTGGTTTACCAGGTTGCCGTTTGCTCCCACGTCCATGCGGCGGCCCGTGCCGTCTCCCTGCACCACATGGCCGCTCAAGACAAGATGAATGTTAGGATACTTGCGCACCAGCTTCCACCACATATCTTCACCGTTATTGTCCTGTCCCACGCCAAAGCTGGCCGCGCTGTTCTGATCGCACTGCGAGATGCGCGTGTTGTCCGCGTAGGTGAACATGTGGGTCACAATGATGACGTCTTTGTCCTGGTTGGCTTTGATAATGGCGTCAGCCCAGGCCAACGAGGAATCGCGCGCCGCAAACTCAAGCACCATGATGAGGTAGCTGTGCCGGTTGACCGTGATGACGCCATAAAAATTCTCATTGCTGCCAGCGGGAAAGCTGCCGCGATACCAGCTTGCTCCAGCGTAGTACGCAGGGCCAAAAAACGAATTGAAATTCTGCGTTGATGCCGTGCGTCCCGCAGGATTGTTCTGGTCATAATCATGATTGCCAATCGCAATCATGTAAGGCACTTTTCCCGCGATCAAACGATAAGCCGCGCTCGCGTTCTGCCATTGCGTAAGGCTGCCTCCGCCATCAACAATATCGCCCAGCCCGGCCACCAGTTGTATGTTCTGGTCCTGAATGTGATCGGCAATCCACTGCGTCTGCGCGGCAAAGATCTGAGGATTCAGTGAGGAATAGAACTGCGTGTCCGGCAGAGCGACGATGGTGAATTCGTCGAGGGGCGTGGGGGAGGGTGCGGCTGTCTGCGCGGACATTTGTGCGCCCATAGCGGTAGACAAACACAGCGCAAGAAGCAGCGCTATATAGAAATTGCGTTGTTGCATGGACGCAGATTAGTCACGGCAGACATCGCAGGCAATAAGGCATTTTGACCAGCCAGGTATTAAGGCTTCCGTAATCCTATACATCCTTTTCTTCGCATTTGCTTCTAACTAGAGGTCGCTAGTCTCTTTGCTCCTTCAAAAAATTCAGAACCTTTTAACTTAGCTAAAGGAAATTTGCCATGAAGGTGACATCGGACCGGATCAAAGCACGCGCACTTCAGCTCCGGAGAGAAGGGTTCAAACTGAGCGGTGGCGCGGTCCGCAGGACGCTTGAACTGAATGCAGGGGCCAGAACGCAGC
>DASTCT010000126.1:0-71654 GCA_035710845.1 Candidatus Angelobacter sp. | reverse complement strand
CTATTAAAGCGGTACGTGAACTGGGTTCAGAACGTCGCGAGACAGTTCGGTCCCTATCTGGTGTGGGCGTAGGAGATTTGAGAGGGCTTGTCCTTAGTACGAGAGGACCGGGATGAACGAACCTCTTGTGTTCCAGCTGTCGTGTCAACGGCACGGCTGGGTAGCGAAGTTCGGTTGTAATAAACGCTGAATGCATATAAGCGTGAAGTACTCCTCAAGATTAGATCTCCCAACCCAAAAGGGTAATGAAGGGCGCAGGAAGACCACCTGCTTGATAGGCATGGAGTGTAAGACCAGTAATGGTTTGAGCTTACATGTACTAATCGCCCGTTCGGCTTGACCATAAAATTTACTCAGGGCATTGGTGGAAGCCAAAGGCTTGATCAGATGGTGAAAACCATCATGATGAACGCTTATGGTGGAAGCCCCGGACTTTAGTCCGGGGAAACGCCACGCTTGAGCAAAGGGCTTTAGCCTTGGTCTCGCGCCAATGTAGTTAGAAAGACAAAATCAATCTATTCAGTTGTGAGGCATCGCCCTCATGTTCTTTGACAGTCTTTGGCGTTTCCAGTTGTGAAACGCCCCTTGCGCGAGAAAAACACGGTAGAACCTGACTGATGCTCGCGCATCGCTAAATTCAGCGGTTAGTCCTTAGCCGTTGGCTCTTAGCCTTGTGTATCGCGGGAGCCGGCAAATGACCTGGCCTCAGAAGAATCAAGCTAAAGGCCAAAAGCTAAGAGCTAATTGCCCGCGCTAAAGCGCGGACAGGTTTGCGGTGATCTTACCGCGGGGGTTCCACCCGTTCCCATCCCGAACACGGAAGTTAAGCCCCGCAGGGCCGATTGTACTGTACGCGAAAGTGTGTGGGAGAGTAGGTCGTCGCCGCATTAAATCTAAAGGCCACGTTCAGGAATGAGCGTGGCCTTTCGTATTCTCAGCAAGTAAGGGCCATTGAATAGCCTACGGGTTGCAGAATAGCTGGAAGCCGCAAGCCACCTTGGCTTTGGCTCGCTCTGCCTCCTTCAAGTTGTCTTTTGCTTCGCCATAATACGGCCGCAGGCGGAGCGCCTGATTGAAATCCTGAATAGCCCGGTCATATTCTCTCTTGGAGAGATAAGCTTTTCCGCGCTCATTGTATGCCTCGGCATTGTTGGGATCCTGACTAATCACCCTGGTGTACTCCTCCACGCTCAGGCCTTTGGTGACAACGTTGCGCAACATCAGAGAAGAAGGTGGGCCTTTGCTTCCAGGGGACGAGCCTAACGCCGGACCAGCAGCACCCGGCAGAGCCGGGGTGAACGGTGTGAATGCGGATCGGCGAGGCACATTGACCTTGCATCCAGGCACTAGAAGGGCGGTGAGCGATTCGAATTTTAGACCTTTGCTCTGAGCGGTTGAAACTGCCACAGTAATATTGTCATTTTGGCAGTTGAAGTTGCCGTCGCTGTTGGGTTTCCATCCCAAGGCCGCAGAAAGCTGCCGGTAGGCCTTCTCCTCATCCTGAAACTGCAAGGGCTGCTTCTCTTCGGAAAAAAGATCGAAAAGGAAGTAAATCGCAACGTATCGGGTGGAGTGCGGTGGAACGCTGATGGGGAACTTCTTTGCTGCCTCGCCTTCTTTTTCGTCAGCCGACTTGATCACTGCATCCAGATCATCGAAGATCGAAAAGGCAGTCGGCTTCAATCGGGCAGCCAACTTGAGTTGCTGGCCTTCGAATGACGCGGACTGCCATAGAACCTGGAAATCAGTGATAGTGACGTTCGTATCGCCCTGATTATTGATCTCATACAATCCGCGCCATCGATAGCCCTTATAGGAGGAGCCGGCTTTCACGGCTATGAAAGGTGGCTGGAAGGAAACTAGGTTCTTCACCGTGAACGGAAGGTTCGGCGTTGAATTTTTTGGCTCGGTTTCCGCGCCTGGTGCTCGGTTCAAATCGCCTTTGACCAATAAGGTCTTGTTGCGCTGGTCGATCACGGTCTGGTTGCTTGGATCCAGCCGCAGCGCCTCATCGTAGTCTTTCAGCGCTTCATCGAACTGGTATTTTTTATAGTGTACGGCGCCGCGTCCGAGCAGCGCGCCCACTTGCTTGGGATCCTGCCGCAAGGCCTGATCGAAGTCCTGCAGGGCGTGGTCGTAATCGTGCTGCTCCAACTCGAACGCTCCGCGGCTGGTGAGTACCCCCGGATCGTCTGGGCGCAGTCCCAGGGCCTTGTTGCTATCCTCAATGGCGCGGCCGTAATCGCCCTTTTCGGCAAACTTCACGGCGCGGGTGTTGTAAGTGACAAAGAGGCCGTCGGTGGCTCGATGGTCATGGGGGCTCAGCCGCAACGTATGCTCAAGATCATCGATCGCCTTGTCGAGATCGCCCTTCTTGGCTTCGTACACGCCCCGGTTACTGATCGCCTCAGTGAAGTCGGGATTGAGCGCCAACGCCTTGCTGAAGTCCTGGATAGCGCGGTCATAATCACTGTTTTTGCCGTACCCCAGGCCACGATTGTTATACACAATAACCAGGACTTCGCTTACCTGGGGATCGTTATCTTTCAGTTGCAATAACTGCTCTAGATCCTCAATCGAATGGTCGTAGTCGCCTTTGCGCGCATAAGCCACGCCGCGATTCTTGACCACCACCGCGATGCCGGGTGCCAGCCGCAGTGACTCGTCATAATCCGCAATGGCGTGCTCGTAGTCCTGTTTCGCCTGGTACGCGTTGCCGCGCAAGAAATACGCAAGGCCAAGTTTTTTGGTCACGCCCGGGTTTTTCCGGATGATCTCCGTGCATGCGGCAATGCGTAGGTCCGGCTCTTTTCCGGCGTCGCAGCCCTTGATTTCTTCGTCCGCCGTGTTTGCGCCTGCCTGCGCGATGAAAGAAATTCCCTCCATTGGCCGGCGTGATTCAGCCATCGAAAAAGGGATGGCCAAGCCGCAAAGAACACCCACAATCAGCCACACTCTCAAATTCATGGAGGCGCATGATACTACTGCTTGCAGAAATGTCCAACAGGCTTGCCGGTCCCATTCTATTTTCAGGAACTCCCAGCCGTGAAGCTGAGTAACTTACCGCCGGGCCACTCTATTCGCATCCTGAATAGGGTGATAAGGTGTCCTCAATGCCCCTCCACCCGCTCCTCGCCCACGCTCTCCGCCACCACCGCCTCAAAAGATTCTTCAACTCCCTCTCCGAATCCACCCGCAACGATTTCGACCATTTCATTCGCAGCGTCAAAAGAGAAGAAACCCGCATCCGCCGCGTCCAACAAACCATCGAGCTCCTGACCGAAGTTATGGAAGCCGAGCTCGATCCACCGCCGCTGATCAAATCCGCTTTCGCCCGCAACGAGCAGGCTCGTCGCGGCTGGGAACTCATGCCGCAATCACTGCGCCGTCAGTATCTGCTTGCCATCTTCCGCAGCCGCTTCCCCGAGACCCGCATCCGCTACCTTGAACGCACACTGCTGGAGAGCGCCCGATACTCGGAAATCCAGCATGGATCGAAGTAAGTTATCGCCTCATTAAATTATTTAGCTAAAATCTTAGACTCTGCTGTATCTCACACGGGGTGGAGCAGACCTTTAAAGCAAATCTAGAGTTGCTGTGTCCCGATCCGTGGAAGAGCGGCACTTTAGTGCCGCGTTAAGGCGGCAAAAAGTCCTGGGCTTCAGCCCCGGTGAAAAAATCCAACGGGATAAATCAACTCTGAATTGCTTTTTAAAAACAAAAGGCCACATTCAGAGATGAACATGGCCTTTTGTCTGTCTGCGAAATTTCAGGGCACGGTTACTGAGATAGAACCGTGCCGGTCAACTCATGCTGTCTTCTTTCCAAAGATGCCCTCAGCTTTGTCTTTGAGTGCATTCAGTTCCCCGCCCGAGAGTGCCGAATCCAATTGGCTGGCCAGAGGCCCGGGAAGCCGTTGCTTCAGGAACTCCACTACGGTTTGGACGGCGGAATGCGCTTTATCGTCGTCAAGACCAACGCGTGATTTCAGTTGTTGAATAAGTTCGTCCATCTCCAACCTCCTTCACCCGCTAGATGCCGCGCAGTCTTCGTGGTGATGCCTCGATTGGTTTTCTCCGTGTTCTCTGTGTCCTCTGTGGTGAAGCAAGCCCTACTTATCCCTCAGCGTTCGCATTGGGTCCACCTGTGTCGCGCGATATGCCGGAACAGTAATTGCCAGCAACGCCACAAGCACCAGCAGACCGGAGACCGATGCAAACGTCGCTGGGTCGGTAGTCTTTACACCAAATACAAGCTTGGCCATCACGCGCCCCAGCAGCAGCGCGCCGCCAATTCCAATCGCAACTCCCAGTCTGCGCTCCCAGGGCCATGCGAATGCCGATTTCACGGACGCGTCGGCGCACCACATACGCAAGCACGCTGTAGATTCCGATCGCCGCCAGCACCAGCTCGATTGCTTCAAGGCAGCGGCAAGTTCATGCGCCATGTAAAACTGAAACCGGGAACAGCTACAAATGCCGCGGCGCTGAACAGGCTCATCGAAGCGGCGTACGCAGATATCAAGGCGCGCGTCGAACACGGCTAACTCAGAGAACCTTACCACTGGACTGCAAGTGGCGCACACCGCAATCACGCTCGCAGGCACCTTGCTGCGAAAAATTGATTGGCGACTGCTCAATTGCGAGCGCTTTTAGTGAATGCCAGAGCAGCCATCGATCATAAGAGCGAAGAGCACCGCCAACAACGCTGAGAGCAGAACGGTCCAACTGATGCAGCGGGTCCAGGTCAGCAGCATTGGCATAAGGCTCTTGTGAACTGAGTTCGTGTTTACTGATTGCGTGTGCGTCATGGTGTTAACCTCCGCTATCACTACATAAAAGCAAGCCGGGCACCAGACCGTAACTGATTGAATCAGCATCGCTTATAAGAAGCACCCTTCATTGCTATTGTGGCCGACATAAGACACTTGTTGCCGCACAGACACATCAAGATCGAAAGCGAAGTCAAAAAAGCCAGGCTCTTTTTAAGAGCCTGGCATGCGTGTCACCGCTTGGGGTTTATCGAAAACCGCTTACTGCTGAGGAGTGCTTACCGGAGTGCTCTGTGCTGTCGATTCGCTCGCGGCCACTGCCGGCGCTGGTTCAGTCTTGATCTTCACCGTGGTCATGATCCGCTCCAGCCTGTCGAACACCTGCAGATGGTCAACCGGTTTGGTTGTGTTCGGCGCATCTGCCACTCCCAACGCAAACTCGTAGCATGATCCGTTCTCAAAGTGATGGTAGTAACGCGCCTCGCTTTGGTCGGTTACGTTTTCTGCCTTTGAGAAATCCACGCCCAGCACGTTCGTCTTCTCCGGCGTAAGTGAATCATCATTCGCGTCCACCGGAGGATTGGTCACAGCTTCAGACTGCTCCGGCGTGCTAGCAAATTTGCCGCACTGGTCGGCGTTCAGGTTCTTGTTCACGCTCACCTTAAAGTAAGAGGAAGCGCGCGTTCCCGGCAGCACCAGCGTCGTCAAGGTCTCGCCGCCGTCTTCAACAAAGTTCATTGCCACCGGATCAGGCCATGCAGATTCCTGGGTGTCCTTGTCCGGCGTCAGCATCGTATAGGTCTTGGGATAGCGGAATGAAACGCCGTACGTGCTGTTTTTATAGGTCGCGGTTGAAGCCCGCTTGATGACAGCTTTTTTCTTGGCGACAGTCGCTTCTATCTTGCTTTCCAGCGGCGTTGCCTGGGCCGCAGGCGTGGGGCTGGGGCTTGCCACGCTCTGGCTCTGCGCCGCCGGACTCACGTTGTTCTTCTTTTCTTTTGAGCAGCCGTTAAAGTCGAGTACCACCATAAGCACCAGCATTGCTGCCGCTGCTGCTGTGATTGCGTTGCCAATCATGCGCGCCCGCTTTGTCGGGCTGCTGCTTACTGATGGACCAAGATTGTAAGATTTCTGGTTTGCCATGTTTGTTTCACCTCCGCTGCCTGGGCAGCACCCATTGCTATGGCAAGGTGGCAGCCATTTGTAAATTCATTGATTCTGCACGGGTTAGCTGAGAAGAAAAACTCGGCGCCACGTGGTGGGCGAAACACAATGTGTGTGGCCGGACACAACGGCAGCCGGCAAATGCCAGTGGAGAAATGCACACTGCGGGTTATCGTGCCAGGGTCTCTCGCTATATTATGGCAACATATATCTTTGTGTGCTTGAGTATGATGAGATTTCGGATCCGAACAACAAAAGACTTCCAAAGGCAAGGAGCCATAACCGTTGCTGTAGGACTTCTCGCCTTGATCTCAGCAGATAACAACTCTACCTTCTCAACCTTACCGCCACACGATCCGCTCCGGCCTTAAGAACATCTTACTTCACTCTCGTCCACACTATATCTTCATTATTTCTGCGATCGATGAGTGACGTCACCTTGCCGTTGCCGCCCGAGCCAAACAAGATCCTGCCTTCCACACCTTTGCGGAAGAAAATATCGCTGGCTTCGGGAATAAGTTCTTCCCTCGGCCGGCTGTTGCGCTGCGAATAGAGATGTCCATCTTCGGCGGTGACTGTCATCATTCGTTCCGGCCCCAGCTGATAAGTCCCTGCGTAAGCCGGGAACTTGCTCGTGTCTGCCTTGCCCGGCGCGGGATCTTCGTAATAGCGCAGCCTCTGCCCCGCCACGATCTGCCACTTGCCGCTGCGCCGCATCCATGTGTCGGTTTCGTGATAGCGCGCGGTCATGTTCTGCCCAAAGATTGTTTCCGACTCATCCAGGTCATAGCTCAGGATTGCGACATTGCCTTCGATATGGCTCTTTGGTCGCATCAGCTTGATCGTGTCGGAATACCCCTTGGGCAGCGGCTGCACGTTATTCACCAGGGCAGCTTTATCCATGCTGCCTTTTTCATCAAAGAACATCGCATCTTCGGCAAAGTATTTCTTGAATGGCTCGGTATTTCCCGGAGCTATGGAATCGAAAAGCTCCTGCGTTCTGCGCACAAGTTCGTCCTGCGTGGTCGCGCCATCATCTTGCCCAATTGGTTCCCGGGCCGGATTGACCCACGACAGAAACAAAAGAACGAATGCCAAAAATCTCATGGAAACCTCCGGCACAAATAAAATGACGCCTAACGTTGCGGCGCAAAAAACCAGCACAGAACCATGGCCAGCTACGCCTTTTTCATAAGTCCTTGCCAGACGCTGGTAGTGTATGCAAATTACTACCGCGCCCACAAATAATCCAAGAAATAGCGGCCTTGAATATCCACTCCGCAGGCATGGCCCATTGTAGTCTCATCGACGGTAGGCTCCTGAGGAACATTTGACACTGATAGTCCAAACTCAGGCAAGGATAGGATGAGATGCGCTCACGCTCGTGCGGCAGAAAAATCAAGCGCTCGGGCGCAGCGCTAGCTCATATGCAGCTTGTCGCGTCTCCGCCGGTCAGTCCGGGCAAATTGGATGATCTCCGCAATCATGTCCGCATAAGAACGCCCGGACTTTTTTGCCGCCATGAAAAACTCTGAATTGCTGGAAAGCCAAGGATTCGGATTGGCTTCAATCAGGTAAACCTCGCCTTTGTCGGTAAGCCGCATATCAATGCGGCCATAATCGCGCAGCTTGAGAACGCGATACGCATTCAGTGCGGTGGCCGAGAGCAATTCCTGAGTATCTTCATCCAGGTCTTCCACCGGAGCAGATTTAGTGACCTTGTAAGCTTCGCTGTCCTTCTCCCACTTTACTTCCATGCCGGCGACTTTCGGCATTCCTTCCGGTAATTTGGAGAGATCAAGCTCAACCAGCGGCAGCACTTCAGGATTCTGGTTCCCCAGAACACCGGCATAAATCTCTCTGCCCTCAATATATTCTTCAATCAGCGCGGGAGAGTTGAATTCTTCCTGAACGTAATGGATGCGCTCCATCAACTCCTTCACGCTGCCAACAACTGAGCCTTTATCGATGCCCAGCGATCCATCTTCAGAGATGGGTTTTACAATCAGCGGAAAAGAGATGTCCTGCGAGTGGTCTAGCTTGCCCTGGTAGCAGGTGGCGAAATAAGGCGTGCGGATGCCGTAAAACTGAAACAGCTTTTTTGCCACGCCCTTGTCCTGCGCCAGATAAAGTCCTTGCGGTCCCGCGCCGGTGTAAGGCCGGCCAAGAAGATCAAGATAGGCCGCAACATGCATCTCCATGGTGTCATCGCCCGCGTATGATTCCACCAGGTTGAAGAACAGATCAGTCTCATGCTTTGAGAGCGCCGTGAGCGACTTATCCTCTCCATCCAGGACCATGTAAGTAGGCTCATGGCCCAGCTTTTCCAGGGCTTCAAATATCTCTTCTCGGTCGTGCTTCTCCCTTTTCTTGCGACGCTTGTTCGCGCCGCGCTTCTTTTTTTCCTTCTCCGGTTCTGGAGCTGTCTCTTCTTCCTCTCCCCAGCTCTCGTACAGGACCGTGATTTTCAATTTGGTTTCCATAATTTATGAATAGCATTCTCTATTATCGCCGCGATTGTCTGGCGGAAATCATCGTCTCATGTCTGTACAAATTTTCCCCGCGCCACATAGTTCATTGCCAGCGCGGTTGCGTACACCGTGATTTCCGTCAGATACTCTTTTTCCAGCTTTACGTTAGCGCGCAGGTCCATTTCGCTCACCCGCGTCTCAATGGACTCCATCAGTTTTTTGATGAGCGGACGCGGCACCCCGCTCCAGTAAGTAAGTTTGTCCACTATAGATTTTCGGTTTTCGCGCAGCAGATCAACCGCCGGGCGAACGCCGGTCTTGCGCCTGCGGCCCACCTTAAAGATATCTTGCAGGTCGGCGTCCAGCGGCAGTTCGCCGGGTGAAGGCTCCTCGCTCAACGCTGACTCGTAGAAATCTGCCACCGTGGTGTCCATCTCTTCCACCGTAATATCTGTGCGCCCTCGCGGCCTCACCGGATCAGTGTTGCGCAGCTTTCTAAAGGTGCGGTCCACGTAGCGCAGCTTCTCCAGTGCGGGCCATCCTTTATATTTCTTTTGCCAGCTTGAGCCGGGCGTGAGCCAGACGGCAAATGTCTCAGCAAAATCCTCGTCTGGATGCTTTTGCGCGTACCAGCCTTCCATGTGTCGTACAAAACTGCGCGAAAATGGAATCGGCCGGTAAGCATCGCGATACGGCTTGCGATACGGTCCAAACATCTGCTTCCACTCCGGCGTCTTGTGCAGGGCGTAGGCATAGTTGATGGCGTGTCCGGCCTCATGGCGCAGGTACATCATGATTTGGCGCGAATCCTCCAAATCATTCATCTCCTTTTCCAGGCGCGCCAGGTTGGGATCGGCCAGGTAAAACGGAATGCCGATAATCGGCTCGCCGGAGGGGCATCCCCACTCATCCGTCAGGTAGCAGGCTGGCCGGAACTTCTTCAGTCCCTTGCGGTCAAGCTCGCGATAAAGCTGCTGTACAAAGCGCTCCAGCGGAGAGCCTTCCAGCTTAAGCCCCAGATCACGAATGGGCTTGCCCAGGATTTCCTGGATTTCCGGCGGTGCTTTTTCAAAGGTGGCGCGCAAGCTGGCTCCGCGAAAAGATTAGCACAGTGCTTAATAACCTAGCAGTTACTCCCGGCATACCCCAAACGCGCGTAACTCCTGCCGTCTCAGCAGAATATCTGATTGCTCCCTCACCGCGATTGACGGAAAATGTCTGCAATGCCTTCATATAAATTTTTCCAGCTTGCCGTATTCCTTGCCGGTGGCTTTGGAGCGGCTCTTTCCCAGGCTCCACTCTCTGATCCGGCTTCCAAACAGATTTGCGCCTCCGTGAAAGATGTCCAACTGCCCGCTGCCGACCGCCCTACCCCGGCCGAGGTCAAAGCGTTGGCGAAGTGTTCTTCGGTAGACCTTTATTATGGGTTTGGTGAGCCTGCTGATCCGGTAAAGGCCCGCAAATGCGCTTACGCGGAAATTGACCGCGGCAGCAAAGACATCCTTGGCGGCAAAGCCATGCTGATGAGTATCTATGCCGATGCCAAGGGCGTGCCGCGCAATTTTGATGTTGCGCTGAACCTGGCTTGCTCGATTGGCGGCGAGCCCGGAGACGCCGCTGGCCGCATCCGTGAACTGGACCGCCTGAAGAAATCAAACTGGACCGGAGACAACTTCGGCATCTGCAGCCACAGCAGCGGCCGTGACCTTTATAAGCAGTGCGTTACCTTGCAGGAGCGCTTTGACAAGATTGAGCGCGACCAGAAATTTGACGATCTCACCGCCAAATGGAGCCCTGCGGAGAAAAAAGCCTTCCAGGCCTTCCGCCAGGAAGCTGAAAAATTCTTTGTGTTGCAGGCGGAAAATGGTATTGACCTGGATGGCACCTTTGAAATCCAGGAAGAGATCTTCCAGCGTAACAATCTGCTCACTGTTCTGCAGCAATTTGAAGGCGGCCAACTGCCCGAATACACAGAAGACGAATTTCATCAGCAGGAAGTTGCAGAGACCACCGCTTACCAGCGCAGTCAAACCGGCAGCGTTACGCGTTGGGGCACCATTGATCGCCAAAGCGTAAAAAAGAGTGAGGATGCCTGGCGCCAGTACTGCAAAGACTGGATCGCTTTTGGCAAGGTCAAATATCCTGACGTGACCGAAATAAGCTGGAAGGCTTGGCTTGACTTCAACCGCGCAGCGATGCTCAACAGATTTTTGCACTAGTCGGCTCAGAACCAGCCTACGGGGCCAATCACTGCCAACCGGCCCTTTTGGGATGATGGGTTCCAGTATTCTTAAATTGTTCGTCCTTCACTAACTACAATGAATTCAGCTACCTACCTTTCCAAAATTTCAAATTGGTTCGATTGGCAAGTCCTGAAGCACAACTTATCTGAATCGCTTTGGCATCAAATTAGCTGGTAGTTAGGCCCGTCAATGAGGAATAGGCAGAAACTTCGTCTGGTGCCTGCGCGTCACGATACGCCTGCGGGAGGGAAGCAGTTTCGCTGTGGGGAAAAAATCCCTGAGAGCGGGATTTACCGCGTGGTGCACAATAAGCATCGCCTTGCCCATGAAGTAACCCTCCTCAGTGGCCAGTTATTTCCCAAGTGCGCGAGGTGTGAAGACCTGGTTTATTTTGAACTGGTGCGCGGTGTGCCAGATACTGCCTTGGATGGTTTCAAGGTCGCGCTTTACGCTCTGCCCGTGGCGGACGATGGAGAATCTCCTGCCATCGCGTCCTGATCCCCGTAAAAAGCGTCCGTCTTTTCCGTAACTTTCCTCTTCTCTCCCCGTATCTATTACGATTTCACGCTAGCGATGCTTGACTTCCATACTCTCTACCAGAGCTATGCGCCCCAGGTGCATCGATTCGCCCTATTCCTCTGTGGAGACAGCTCGCTGGCTGACGATATCACTTCAGAAGCCTTTGTTCGCGCCTGGACAACGCGGGGAAAAATCCGCGAAGACACGGTAAAAGCTTATCTGTTCACGATCGCGCGCAACCTGTACCGCGACCATCTTCGTCGCAACAATCGCCTGGCTGAACTGGAAGAGTCGATGCCTGATTCCAACCCGGGCCTGGCTGCGCGGACCGAGCACAAAGCCGAGCTGGAAACGGTAATGGCAGCGCTGAAGAAGCTTTCAGAAGTTGACCGCGCCGCTCTGTTGATGCGCGCGCAGGAAGAGATGTCCTACGAAGAAATTGCTAATGCCCTTGATCTGCCTGTAACCACTGTAAAAGTCAAAGTACATCGCGCCCGGCTGAAACTGATGCGGGCCCGCGAATCATTCCTGGAGGTGCGCTCATGAAACTTGAACGTGAAGTGATTGTTGATCTGTTGCCGGCTTACTTCTCCGGCGAGGCCAGCGCGGCTACGCGTGCGCTGGTGGAAGAATATTTTCGTGAGCACCCTGACTTTGAACAGTCAGCCCGCAATGCCGGCAGTTGGCTGGAGCGCCTGAATGTTCCTACTGCCGCCGTTGATCCGGAAAAAGAAAAAATGGCTTTGGAGCGCGCCCGCGGCATTACCGAAACGCGCACCTCATTTCTCTGGATGGCCATTGTCAGCACTCTTATCCTGTTCCTCTTCCGCATACAGAATGGCAAAATTATCTGGATTTTGTGGGTGAAGCCCATGGCTGGAATCCTGTTTGCTTGCACAGCGGCGTTTCTCTGGCTCTTTTATTTTTATACCTTGCGTAGAAATGAACCTTTGCCCGCGCACGTTAAATTCCTATGGATGGCAATCTTTTATACAGTCTTGCTTTTCCTCTTCAGGATTGAAAATCACAAGATTGTATGGCTTATGTTCAATCATGACTCAGCTGGCGGGCCAATCATAGCCTTTTTCACTGCCGGCCTTTGGGCTTGCTTCTTTTACCAGCGCTGGCAGAGAAAACGCCAGGATCGATGATCAACGGTCGGTGATCGGATGCGATTAACCGACTACAGAAAAGTTATTGCCAATTATGGATTCATCGTGATCTCGCCGATGTTTGCGATTGGGTCATCTTTCTTCATCGACGGCACGCCGCAAATGTATAGGACCACTCCGGCCGTGGGCGCACGCGCCTCAAAAATCGTCTTGCCGAAGTAGTCGGTCACGTAGCCGATTTTCATCCCTTTCTCTACATACGTGCCGCGCTGCACCAGCGGATAAAAAATCCCCGGCTGCTCGCTGCTCACGGTATCCACCTTGCCCAGCCATACCGGATGTTCCACTATTGCGGGCGCTCCGGGCAGCATTTTCAAATAACGCATCAGGCTCAACGTGCCATTCACCAGCAGCGCGACATCTTCAGGCTGTACTGTGCCAGAGTATCCTGCTTCTACCGCGATGGCCGGCTTTCCGCGCGTGTTCGCTGTGTTGTCCAGATAGCGCGAGGCGTTCGGGTCTTTCGGGCGGTCACTCCATACAATGATGTGGTCCAGCCCAAACGCTAAAACCATACCGTGCGTTGTGGCATCTTGCCTGGGATTGCCGGATTTTGGCCAGTAGGAATAAGGACGCAGGTTCTCGTCCAGATCGCCGCCGTGGTAGTCCACCAGGTAATCGCAGCGCTCCACCACCTATTTTGTAATCACGTATGACGCGCGCTCCGTCTGCGTGCCATCCTGCTTGCCGGGATAAAACCGGTTCATGCTCTTGTCGTCCACCGGGTTCACGTGCGGCACCTTTTGTTCAAACGATGCAATGTTTATCACCGGCAGAATAATGACCGTGCCTGAGATATGCGCGGGGTCAAGCGTCTGAATCAATTTTTCCAGCGCGATAATGGAAGCATATTCCGTGCCATGCGCTCCGCTCGCCAGCGCCAGCACCGGGCCCGGCTTTGCGCCTTGAAAGACGGCCACAGGAATTGAAGTCCCTGCATCAACCCCGGCAGGCACTTCCAAAACCCCGGTGGCTTTCTGTCCAGCGGCGGCAGTAGCTGTCCCTACGGTGAAACTGCTTTGCGCCGTCAGCATGGCGCAGCAGAACGTAATGAGCAAAAACAGGCAGATGATTCTTGTCGGTTTCATAGCGGTGAGCAGTATAAGGCAAGGCAGCAAAGCCATCGCCAGAATCGTGTGCTAGTATGGGCGCGCTTCGCCCAACTTTCACTGGCCAGGAGGCATGCGCATGAAGGACTCCATGATGGATTACCCGCTGGCTTTTAAGATCAGTGTTACGATTACGAATTTAGGGCGGTGCGTTTGATTACACAACACGAGATCGACCATTGTGAATTCGTTCAGCCAAAATCGTCATGAAATTGCGCGATAAACTCGCTCTTCTGCTCTTCGTCCTCATAGCATTCGGCCATCTCGTCGCCGCGGTTGACCACAGCATCATCGCCTGCATCGGAGCAAAAATCTATCCTTCGCCCACCGCTCCACCCATTAACAACGGCGTATTGATTGCCAGCGATGGCAAGATTGTTGAAGTTGTAGCAGCTAATCATTTAAAGCATGACCTGCCCCAATCGGCAGTCAAGCTCAACTGCGCCGGAAAAATCGTGGTCCCCGGTTTCTGGAACAGTCACGTGCATTTTGAAAACGGATGGGACCACGCTGCAACTGCTCCTGCTGCTGCGCTTCAAGCGCACATGCAGCAGATGCTCACGCGCTGGGGCTTCACCACCGTGTGGGACCTTGGCTCAGATCCTGACAATACCATCGCGTTGCGCAAGCGCGTAGACTCCGGCGATGTCCCTGGACCAAAGATATTCATGGCGGGAGACATCTTTCCCAAGAATGGCCATCCCGTGTACCTTCCCCCGGAACTGCAACTGCCTGAGGCGGCAACGCCACAGCAAGCTGATCAGATGGCGCGGGGATATTTGCAGATGGGGCTGGACGGAATCAAGCTCTTCACCGGCTCCTTTATGGGCCCAAAGCCAGTGATCAACATGGACACTGCAATCGTAAAGGCGGCTGTAGACGTGGCGCACGCGCAAGGCAAGCCGGTCTTTGCGCATCCGCAAAACCGGGCTGGCGTAGACAATGCTTTGGCCGGCGGTGTGAATATCCTGGCGCATACCATTCCCACGGAGAAAAGTTTTTCTCCGGGCGAACTGGCGCAAATGAAGCAGCAGCACGCCGCGCTCATTCCCACTCTTACCCTGTGGACAACGGTTGTGGATGACCCGGCTATTGCGGATCAATTGGTGCAGGCGGGCGTGGATGAATTGAAGTCCTATTTCTCCCAGGGCGGCACGATTCTGTTTGGCACTGACGTGGGTTTCACCTCCAAGTATGACACCACACAGGAATATGAATTCATGGGACGCGCCATGGGCTGGAAAGACATTCTGGCATCGTTGACAACCAATCCCAGCGCATACTTCAAAGCATCCACCAAAGGCCGGATAGAAAAAGGCATGGACGCAGACTTTGTGGTACTGGAGAGCGACCCTGCGCAGGACGTAAGAAATTTGGCCAAGGTAAAGTACACCGTGCGAGGCGGCAAGATTATCTACAAGAAATAAAAGTAGAGCGTGATGGCTTCTGGTATGCAGACGTACTGGCGGCAGGAAGCCATGTGAAATAAAGCGCCGCTCGTTCTAGGATCTTAGGTAGGCGGCATAACGCTTTCATGGCCTTCTGAAGCCTCATTTGCGTCCCATTGTTTTCATGGTTACGATTGGGCCGCTGGAGAAGTCCAAACAGTGTCATGAATACGCTCTCGCAGGACTTGCGTTACGCCATCCGTATGCTGCTTAAAGCGCCGGGATTTGCGGCGGTCGCGGTGATTACTCTTGCGCTCGGCATCGGCGCAAATACCGCGCTTTTTACCGTCGTCAACGGCGTGTTGCTCAATCCTCTGCCGTATCCGCATTCTGACCAGCTGGTGGCCGTCTACGCGACCACATCAGGAGTGGACCGCGGGCCCGCGACCTACCTCAATTTTCTTGACTGGCAGCGGCAGACGCAAACTTTCTCTTCCATGGCCATGTACCGGGGTCAGGATTACAACGTCACCGGCTCCGGTGAAGCCGAACGGCTAAGTGGTTACATGATTTCTGCGGACTTCTTTTCCACTCTGGGCGTGAAACCTGCAATTGGGCGAACATTCCGCTCTGACGATGATCGGCCTGGCGCAGCGCCGGTTGCTGTTCTCAGTGGCGGCCTGTGGAGCCGGAAATTCGGCGCTTCTTCCGATGTGCTGGGAAAGTCATTGCTCCTGAACGGGACCTTGTACACCGTGGTTGGCGTGATTCCTTCCGGCTTTACTTTTTACGGCCAGGACCGCGACGTGTACACGCCCATCGGTCAGTGGACCGATCCATCCTTTCGCGACCGCCGCATCAGCGTGAGCGCCCGCGTTATCGGCCGCATGAAACCCGGCGTGACGCTCGCTCAGGCCCAGGCCGATATGGATGTGATATCCCGCAATCTTGCGGCAGCATATCCGGTAGCCAACAAACAAACCGGCATCACCCTGGTTTCCATGAAGCAGGATATCGTCGGCAACGTACAGCCGTTTCTGATTGTGCTTCTCGCCGCCGTCGGGTTCCTGCTGCTCATTGCTTGTGCCAACGTCGCCAATCTTCTGCTGGCGCGTTCGCTCGGGCGTTCGCGTGAATTTGCTGTGCGCGCCGCCTTGGGAGCAAGCCATGCGCGTGTGATTCGCCAACTGCTTACTGAAAGCATTCTGCTTGCCGGCATAGGCGGAGTGCTCGGGCTCCTGCTCGCGTTTTTTGGGACCAAAGCTCTGGTGAATACTTTGCCCGGAACATTACCGCGCGTCGGCGAAGTTTCGCTTGATGCGCGCGTGTTGCTCTTTGCCGCAGCCGCTTCATTGCTCGCAGCCATCGTCTTTGGGCTGGCGCCCGCCATAAAAACTTCTCGGATCAACGTGCTCGAGGTCCTCAAGGAAACCGGTCGTGGCTTCAGCGGAGCCCGCCAGCGGCTGCAAAAAGTGTTTGTCGCTGGTGAAGTTGCGCTGGCTCTCGTCTTGCTGATCGGCGCAGGGCTAATGCTGCGCAGTTTGGCCGCGCTCTGGCGTGTGAATCCCGGATACAATCCCAGCCACGCCATCACCTTTGTTGTGTCAATGCCGTCCTCGCCCTCGACCACTTCAGCAGAAACGCGCGCTCAACTACGCCAGTTCCATGACAAGATGCTCTCCATCCCCGGCGTTGAAGCTGTGTCGGTCACGCTCGGCTCGCGGCCCATGATCCATGATTCTTCTCTGCCTTTCTGGATTCAAGGCCGTCCCAAACCTGCCAATGACAACGAGATGCCGCAGGCCATGTTCTATCTTGCTGAAGCCGGCTTTCAGCAGGCGATGGGAATCACCCTTGAGCGCGGCCGGTTCATCACCGCCCAGGACAATGAGAACGCGCCTGTGGTGATCGATATTGACGACGCCTTCGCCCGCACATACTTTCCGCATGAAGATCCCATTGGCAAGCACGTCCATCTTGAACAGTTCAACGTGGATGCCGAGATTGTGGGCGTAGTCGGCCATGTGAAGCAGTGGGGCCCGGCCGGCGATTCTGCTTCCTCAATTGAAGCGCAATTCTTTTATCCCTTCATGCAATTGCCGGAAAAGCTCATGCCGCTGGCTGCTGGCGGCGCTGCCGTAGTACTGCGCACACAGGGCGATCCAACAGCCATCATGGGCGCGGTTCGCCACGCCGTGTCCAAACTCGATTCGCGTGATGTCGTTTATGGCGTACAAACCATGCAAGGCGTGCTTGCCGGTTCGCTCGCTCCGCGCAGGCTCTCAATGCTCCTGCTCAGCGCATTTGCAGTGCTCGCGCTGCTTCTTTGCTGCATTGGAATTTATGGCGTGATCTCCCATCTGGTAGGCCAGCGCACACATGAAATCGGCGTACGCATGGCGCTGGGAGCGCAACCCGGTGATGTCATGCGCCTCGTGCTCGGCCAGGGATTGCGGATGGCATTCCTCGGCGTGCTCATCGGCATCATTGCTGCTTTGGCGCTCACCCGGCTCATGGCCAGCCAGCTTTTCGGCGTCAGCCCAAATGATCCGCTTACCTTTGTTGGTGTGGGCGTTCTGCTTACCCTGGTCGCGCTGTTGGCCTGCTATCTCCCCGCGCGCCGCGCCATTCGCGTGGATCCGCTGATAGCGTTGAAGTACGAGTAAGGGAGCGGGTAATGGATAACCTTTGCCCTTGCCCCGGCAAGCTCTGCGTGGCAGCTTTGCCTAAAGAACAACTCTTACACTGATGAACGCTGAAAACAACTGATAAGAAAAGGTCAATTGTCAGCAGATCCTGGTGAAGCATTTGTTTGATCAGTGTTATCAGTGCAAATCAGTGGTAAGTGCAATTTTTTGGCAAGCTCTGCGTGGCATGTTGCTGCGAAATCAAACCGGTTAAGTTAGAATAGACATTCCATCGCCGGAGAGGTGGCCGAGTGGCTGAAGGCGGCGGTTTGCTAAACCGTTATAGGGGCTAACACCTCTATCGGGGGTTCGAATCCCCCCCTCTCCGCCAGCTAGTCTGATGCGAACCAGTTATTTCTCCGGAAGACCATTTATCGCGCCCGTTTCGGGCTCTTTTGGATCCTTCGCCCGGGCAATCCCCGCCAGAGAACGAGTTTGCCATATTCAACCCCACATTTTTCTCCGGACCACCTTACAGCAGTCCGGTTCCAGTGCCGGTTAACTCTGCAGATCCCGCTTGCGTATTGGGGCTGAAGACCAGATTTGAAAACGGTAAGTTTGATGATCCTGTAAGATCGAAAACAGTTTTTCAGAAACCGACTCGGATACTGTGGGGAAGAAGCTAGTGCCCAGATACTTGTGCGTGCATGATCCTATCAGGCCGAATGGCTCATCCCGTGAATGGTCATAAACCATTGGTACTTAAATGGGTTGTCAGTGAAATTCACCCAGGTTAAACTGGCGGCCACATATTCAAAGGGGCGATTGGGCAAGATGCAGATGGATTCTGCCCCAGGTTGTGAAAATTCGGTGCAGCTTTCCGAGGATCTCCGCGGTAGCCTGTGCTGTTTGGATTGAAGGTTGAGGACGCGAGGTGCGGTGAGCTACAACGAGCAAGAGACAAGATTTTTTCTCATCGATCCCCTTCTACGCACAAAAGGGTACGACGATTACCAGCGAATCAGGATGGAAACCCCTGCCCCTGTGGAACCTACCGGCCCAAAAGGGCGGCGGCGCAAAGGATCGGGGCGCACGGATTACCTTCTGTGCGTTCAATGTGGCTCGATGCCTAAACCCCTGCCCGTTGCCGTTGTCGAAGCAAAAAAGGAGTCGGAAGATCCGCTCAAGGGAATGCAGCAGGCCAAAGGCTACTCTGACTGCAAGCGCTTCGATGTGAAATATATCTTTGCGACAAACGGCCATCTGTATGGTGAATACGACCTAACCACCAAGCTGCAAGGTGGGACTTGGCCTTTTCAGGACTTCCCCCCGCATTGCGATTTGACCGTTCGCTACGCCAAGGACACGGGTATCGATATCGCAAAGCCTGAGGCCGCAATTCTCTTCCAGCAGGACAGCCCAGCATGGTCAAAGACTCGCTACTATCAGGACGCGGCCATTAGGGCGACTTTTGAGAAGATCATCCAATGCCGCCAGCGTGGAGAGGCACCCCGCGTTCTGCTTTCAATGGCCACGGGCGCCGGAAAAACAATCATCGCCACCAATCTCCTTTGGCGGTTGAGCCAAGCAGGTCAGCTTCCTAAGCCTGCACTCTTTCTCTGTGACCGGGACGAATTGCGAGAGCAGGCGTACGAAAAGCTACATGCGGCATTTGGCGACAACGCCCGTATAGTCAAAACCGAGAACGGCAAAAACGCCGCGCAGAATGCGCGAGTACACATCGCCACCTATCAGACTCTTGGCATTGATGACCAATCGGAAGGTAAGGACTTCGCCAGTTTCCTTACGGAGAATTACGGCAAGGACGCCTTCAGCATCATTATTATCGACGAGTGCCATCGTTCCGCATGGGGCAAGTGGTCTGAGGTGCTCAAGCGAAATCCGAACGCCATTCATCTTGGCCTCACTGCTACACCCCGAAAGCTGCACGAAGATAAGAGCGCCCCGGCTGACGATCAGGAGATCAGCGCCAACAACCTCCGCTACTTCGGTGAGCCTGTGTACGAGTACACGCTCATCCAGGCGCAGGAAGATGGCTACCTGGCCGCCTGCGAAATCGTGAAACGCAAGCCGAGCATTGACAACCGGATTTTCACCAAAGAAGAGATTCTCAAAGCGGGTGTCAAAGACATTCGCACAGGCAAGCCGCTCACTGCCGAGGATCTGAAAAAAACGAGTACACTGGCAAGGACTTCGATGATGAATTGTTCATTGAATTGCGCACTCCGGCTATGTGTCAGGATCTCTTCCAGTTACTTTGCCAAAATGGGGGACCGGAACAGAAAGTTATCATCTTCTGTACCCGCGAGATTCATGCAGACCGCGTCGTGCAGCAGATGAATAATCTCTATGTCCGCTGGTGCAAGGAGAAGGGACAGGAACCCAAGGATTATTACGCCTTCAAGTGCATGGCTGGTACCAACAACGGCGCAGATATGATAGAGCCGATGCGCGGCTCTGGCGAACGCGCGTTCATCGCCTGCACGGTTGATCTGCTCGAAGCCGGAGTAGGACGCCAATCCATGCAGATATAGTGAACAGATCCACTGGTGCTATGCCGAGCTAAGAGTCGGAAAGTCGTATTCAGAAAGACTATGAACTCAGCTTCGCTCATCTCGCCCGATCCCATGGCAAATTCTCGGTGCTTGATTGCGCCCTTGCCGCAGACGTTTCCATCAATGGCTACGTTGTATGGTGGGTCCGTAAAAATGGCGTGAGCGCGTTTGCTGCCCATGAGCGCTTGATAGCAGTCTTCTTGGAGAGCATTGCCGCACAGGACTCTGTGCCTGCCTAGTTGCCAGAGATCTCCGGGTTGAGCAACAGCCGGACCGCTTTGGTCCGTTTCAATGACGTCATCTTTATCCTGTTTTGTTCCTACTTCCTGCAGGATCTGGTCAATCTCAGGAACATCGAAGCCAGTGAGTGTGACGTCGGAAGTATCGAGATTGATAGCTCTTGGAGTTCAATTGCCAGGATCTCATAGTCCCACCCAGCTTTTTCGGCAAGCCGATTATCGGCGACCAGGTAAGCCTTGATCTGATCCGGCGTCAGATTTTCCAACAGAATCGTCGGTACTTCTTCCATTCCTTCAATCTTGGCAGCTTCTACCCGGCCATGGCCGGCAATAATTGTATTTTTTCGATCGACCAGGACGGGATTTGTGAAGCCAAATTCTCGGATGCTGGCAGCAATCTGTCGAAGCTGGGATTTCGAATGTTTCCTCGGATTGCGCGGATTTGGAGCGAGGAGATTAATCGGCCGGTAAACGACGGACAAAGGAAGAGCATGCAGCGGTTTCATCGGTACCTCTGATATTGGATTTCAAGGGGAATTACCCCCTAAATCCAATCTTGAGGACCGATTTCGCGTTTGCCGGTTAGCGCGATTCCTTTTGAGCAAGTTTTTTCTTTGCCCGCGATAAGCGGTCTTTCAATCCGGAGATGGAAGCTCGCTTCAATTGCTGATCGTTGTTATTTTGAAACTCTATAAGATTGAGGCCGTAATCGATATCAGTAATTATTCCTTGCAGCTTTCTGGTCTCAAGCTCACGCAGCAACTCTGGTTCGGTGATGCTTTGCTTTCTTTGGACTATCTCCAGAATTAATTTCTGAAGAGCACTCGGCTTTGGGGCAGATCCTCCCTTCTTCGAAAAATCGATTTGAAAACTCTTGGCTGCTCCTTTTAGAATGCCGGTTTTTGTGTTCGCAGCTCTCTCCAATGCTTGAGCAAAGGATTTTTGATTATAGAGCGGCACCCGCCGGACAGACTCGGATTCAATATCCTCCATGGCAAGTTTTAAAACTTCCGGATCTGCCATCCACCGCTCAATGGAATCTGATAAGTCGGACCAGAATTGGCGATTCCACTCATTTACCTCTTTCAGAGTACAGAGTTTACCTACTGCATGGTTGATACCCACATTTTCGATTTTCTGAAGATCCATACTCATCCGCCTAGAAAAATATTTTGCTGACTTCGATTATAGGGGAGGTCAGTATTGCGGGAAACCGCACAATTGATCGTAATTCAGCGATCTTGCGCCGGATCAAAATAATTGCTTGCCAACATGATATTTCAGTTGATTTTCTGAGGCAACGGAAGCTATAGAACACGGACGCGTTCGTGGGCAGCACGAGTGCGCTCTGACCAAACAACCAAAGTGGAGGCGAGAATTGGCTGCACGCAAAGGTAGAGAGTCACGCAAGAAACGCACAAGGCTGTTCACTTACTTTCCCCAAGTTAAGGGGAAGATCGTTGAGAACGTTGAAATTGATGCAGACGTCAACGCAATCACGATCCTGTTTCAGGACAAAACTGCACTCAGTTTTGATCTTGATCCGCGTCTCACCGTATTTCCTGAGTTATCAGACTGGAAAACCGGAAATTGGAAAGGTATCAAGCGATGGCGAGCCGTTCACAGCAAAAGCTCGATGTTGTCATGGCCATTATCGGAACGCTTCTAAAAATGGGTTGCCATTTCTCACAGCTACCAAGTCCCGGTCGTGCTATCCGCTTTTTATCCTTTATCGTGAACATGCCTTCGCTTTCACGAAAATCCTCGATATCGAGGCTGGACTCTCCTAACCCTCATAGCTGTAGCAAAACAGGATTCTTTAATCGATGCCAAGTTCCGGAGAGTGATGGCCCCATGCGCCAACGATCTTGAGTTGATTGCCATCATTTGACAACCGTTAGACAAATGCGGTGCCGTTGTTCCCCGAATCACATTGACAATATACTTAGAATCAGATTCGCGACCAAAACATTCCATTCAGGAAGCAATCATGGCTGAGCGGCTTTCTCGAAAGATGCTGTACGATCTCGTCTGGTCTGAGCCGATCAAAACGTTGTCAGCCCGCTTCGGAGTCTCGGACGTTGGCCTTAAGAAGATATGCGAGCGGGCAGGAATCCCTACTCCTGATCGCGGCCATTGGGCAAAGAAAGATGCGGGAAAGAAGACGTTTCAGCCAGCATTTCCGATACGTTCTCCAGGGATGGATGATGAGGTCTTAATCGGGGGTGGACACAATAGGTCGTACTATTACTGGGGCGAGGACGATCTTCTTGCAGTTATTGACGCTCCTCCAGAGTTTCCCGAGCCGATTGAAAGCGTGCGGGCAAGGATTTCTGAAATCGTTAGTCATGTAACCGTCCCCTATAAAGTCCAGAGCTGGCATCCCGCGATTGAGCGTCTCCTCAAAGAGGATGAACAACGCCGTGAGAAGCAATTAGCCGAGCGTTATCCGATGTCGTGGAACAATCCCCGCTTTGACACACCATTTGAACGCCGCCGGCTTCGGATTTTAAGCAAACTGTTTTTTGCAGTGGCGAAGATGAATGGTAAATCATCGGTCCACGGTCAGGAAGCGCGGGAAATTAGCATTTCATTTTTTCAGCAGCATCTTCAACTCTCTCTGGATAGACCTAAAAAGTCGATTCACCGTGGACAAGGGCTAAATACTACAGGGAAATCCAACGATACGAGACTCTGCTTGTCCATTCTGAAGTCCTGGGGCTCTGAGGAGGTATTGAGGACTTGGCAGGACGACGATTCTCAGAAACTCGAAATGCGAATGACGGACATCGTGGTTCAGGTGATCCTGACAGCTGAGATTAAGTATCGCGAGCACGCTTTGAGTCATTATCAATGGCGCGTTCAACGGAAAGCCGAACTTGAAGAGAAAGAGCGTAAGCGCAAGCTAGAAGCAGAACGCGCGGAGAAAGAACGGCAGAAGCGCATCGAACAAGGCCGCATAAACCGGCTCCTCAGGGATGCGGCAGCTTTTCAGCAGGCGCGCGAGATAAGGAAATACGTCAAAGCAATCCGACAAGCACAGGCTGGCGGCGGGCCCTCTTCGACCGACGAGATCGAACAATGGAGTAAATGGGCATTGGCACAAGCTGATCGGATAGATCCGGCCATTGATGGTAGGTTTTTATCTGCAATACAGGATGAGGACTCAAGCTAGTACTACCGAGGTTGGTGTCTTCCCGTTGCTCCTCCGGCCTCCTCTTCGGTGGAACAATGCCGAACAAAGTGAGGCTGAACGAGGCGAGCATTGAAGGCGGAACAACTCCGCAAAGATATTCAGGAAAGATAAAGAATTAGAGCAGCTCAATCAATGGGTTGAAACTGGGAACATAACGGAATGTTCTGATACTTCATGTTGTTTACGCAGAAAGATCTCGTTCATGGCCTGCTGAAAAGCAACCGAAGTACAAAATATGGATTGAGTAGGCTACAAAGCAAGCAGATCGATTCGATCCCTTCGTCTCAGAAAAGCCGACATCTGTTGTTGGATCGAAAGCACGAGCTAAGAAATTTGCAGGCCACGCCTGCTTTCAACATGGATCGCTGCTTTGACTGATGAATCCCATCTTTATGATGGCCACGGTCAGTGGAAATGCGTTCATAACATTGCTTAAAGTAACAGTGGGTATATTGAAAGTCGCCCGTATAGAGTTGAGTCACCCCATTCATCACCTAAGTGAATTTTTCTCTTCCGGGAACTCACCAGTTGTTAGTAGAATTCACGGCGTTTTAGCAAAACTGACTTAATAAGAGACTGTAAAAATTGCGGCAGGGTTGAGACTGCCATTTTGCTGGGACGAGCACCTGGTTCTTTAGGGGGAGAAATGCGCGAAACAAAGTGGTTTTGTCTACATGCAGTCGGGAAAGCCTGTCTGCTGCTGGTGTTGTTAGGAGCATTCATTGCAGCAGCGTGGGGCCAGAGCATTACCGGCTCAATTTCCGGTACGGTCAAAGACCCGACAGGGGCCATGGTAAGCAATGCCACAGTCTCTGTTGTAAATACTGATACCGGCGTGACTGTGCGAACGCTAAAGACCGACGGCTCAGGAAATTATTCCGCGCAACTATTGCCGATCGGGCATTACCAGATCACGGTTGAGGCCGCGGGGTTCAGCAAATCAGTGCGCAAGGGTATTGAGCTGAACGTGAATGACAAGCTCACGGAAAATGCGACGCTCGAAATCGGAAACACGCAGGAGAGCGTGGTTGTGGAATCAAACCAGGTGCAGGTGGAGTTGAACTCGGCCACGGCTACCGGGCTGGTGGGCGGCACGCAGATCCGCGAACTCTCACTGAACACCCGCAACTATGAGCAATTGGTGACGCTGCTTCCCGGCGTTTCATCGAGCGCCACCAGCAGCCAGATATACGCCGGCGCCTTTGCACCGCTGGGCACAAACGTGATCACGTTTTCCATCAACGGCGCGCGGACAAGCCAGAACAACTGGACGATTGACGGCGCGGACAACGTGGACCGCGGCTCTAACCTGACCCTACTTTCTTTCCCCAGCGTGGACGCAATCGACGAATTCAAAGTAGTGCGTGGCGCTTATGAGCCGGAGTTCGGACGCGGCGGTGGAGCGCAGGTGAATGTGGTGACCAAATCCGGCACCAGCTCCTTTCATGGCAGCGGATATGAATTTTTTCGCAATGACGTGCTTACGGCCAATAACTTCTTTACCAATAAGGCGGGGCTGAATCGTCCGCCGCTGCGTTACAACAATTTTGGCTGGACCCTGGGTGGGCCGGTAGTTATTCCGCACGTGTACAACGAAAGCAAGCAGAAGACATTCTTCTTCTTCTCAGAAGAGTTCCGCAGGGCAATCACCTACAACGGCGCTGCTTCCGCAGAAGTGCCAACGCAAGCGCAGCGCGCGGGCGCCTTTACCGGTACGGTTTGCACGGCTTTCAATGCCGCCGGGACCTGCACCGCCACTGGCAACCAGATCACCACCATCAGCCCGGTGGCGCAGCAGTACCTGAATGACATCTTCAACAAGCTGCCTCTTCCCAATGACGCCACAGACCCGAACAAGCTCAATCTTTCAGTACGCAGCCTGTTCAACTTCCGCGAAGAGATGCTCAAGATTGACCACGTGTTCGGCCCCAAGCTGACCATCAACGGCAAGTACCTGCATGACAGCATTCCCACCCAGGAGCCGTTCGGCATTTTTAACGGAACGAGCGTGGGGCTGCCTGGCATTACTAACAGCACCACGAATGCACCGGGGCACAACTACACCATCCGCGCCGTTTCCACGCTGAGCCCAACCCTGCTGCTGGAAGGCGGCTATCTGTACTCCTACGGTGCCATCATCAGCGACATTGCCGGACTGGCGACACCCGTGGGCTCGCCTGACATCCATGTGCCACTGCTCTTTAACAGCACGCTGAACCGTATTCCCAGCATCGCGTTCACCGGCGGACCGACAGGATTCGGCGCCACCGCTCCGTATCGTGACCTGAACACCAATCACGGCGTGTTTTCAACCGTGACCAAGGTATGGAACAAGCACACCATCAAGGCCGGCGGGGCTTTCTATCATTATGAGAAGAACGAGAACTCCGCCAACGGCAACCAGGGCATTTTTACGGTGAATACGGCCGGACAGCCCACTGCCGGCAACATCAGTTTTGAGCGCACCTGGGCCAACTTCCTGCTGGGCCGCGCTTCCAATTTCCGCCAGGACTCGGTGGACCTGACGGCGGTTATCGAGACCAATCAGATTGAATTCTTCGCTCAGGACGAATTCAAGGTCAGGCCGAACCTCACCGTGACCTACGGCGCGCGGTACTCCATGTTCCGCCAGCCGACGGACGGCAACAACAAACTTTCCAATTTTGACGCTGCCTTGTTCAATCCGGCGCACGCGCCCTGCATCAAGGCCAACGGAACGATCGATAAGAATCCGGTAACGTGCCCGCAAGCGGCCAATTTTGACCCGCTGAACGGATTTGCCATCGCAGGCACCACCTCGCCGTTCGGCGACAAGGTATCCAATGAAGACAGCAAAAACATTGCGCCGCGCGTGGGCATTGCCTGGGACCCGTTTGGCACGGGCAAGACGGTGATCCGCTCAGGATACGGCATCTTCTATGACAGCATTCTTTTCGGCAACGCTGAGAATGACGTGTTCCTGAACCCGGCGTTCAACCCGCAGGTGAATATCCCCAATACCACGCTGGATAATCCCGGCAATGCCGCGGTGGCTGCCCCTTCAGCAAATCCGCTGCGCGTGCGCAGTCTGATTGCTGCACCGTACCACACGCCTTACATTCAGCAGTGGAGCCTTGACGCGCAGCGCACGCTGGCCAAGGACTTCCTGTTCGATGTGGGCTACTACGCGTCAAAGGGCACGCACATGCTCGGCATCCTTGACCTGAATCAACCGCTGCCCGGGGCTTATTCATCGCTCTTCTGCACCGCCACCGTCACCACCAATTGCGTTCCTGCCGGACAGCCGGTGAAAGGCGCAACCACGCCGCTGCTGAACCGCATTCGTCCGTTCCCAGGCTATGGAGCGATCGATGCCATTGCCACGGCCTTCAATTCGAATTACAACTCCCTGCAGGTAGCAGCGCAGAAGCGCTTCCAGGGCCATTCCATGATCAATGTCGCCTATACCTGGTCCAAGTCGCTTACTGACAATCAGACAGACCGCAGCACGGCCCCGCAGAATTCCTACTGCATCGCCTGCGAATATGGGCCGTCACAGCAGGATCGCCGGCACATCTTTACCGCGAATTACGTGTATGATCTGCCATTCTTCAAATCGCAACAGGGCGTGCTGGGACACGTGGCTGGCGGCTGGGAGTTCTCCGGAATCATCACCTTCCAGAGCGGCGTACCGTTTACCGT
This sequence comes from Candidatus Angelobacter sp., assembly GCA_035710845.1. GTDB lineage: Bacteria > Acidobacteriota > Terriglobia > Terriglobales > Acidobacteriaceae > Angelobacter. The sequence goes on along the minus strand of DASTCT010000126.1, from coordinate 44,498 downwards.
TACGTCTTCACAGGACGCCGACCCCAGCGGGCAAGGCTGCCTGGGTTCGAGCCCCTGCTCCGTACGTCCAGACGTGATTGGCGACCCGAACAGCGGGCCCAAGACGCTAACGCAGTGGTTCAACACGGCGGCGTTTGCTCCGGTTCCTGCCGGACAGCTCCGCAACGGCAATGCCGGACGCGGAATCGTTCTAGGGCCAGGCTTCAGCAATTGGGACCTCTCGCTGTTTAAGAACCTTAAGCTTTCGGAGAGGGTCTCATCACAGCTCCGGTTTGAAGCGTTCAATGCTTTCAACCACACCAACTACACAACGCTGAACACCACGTTCGGCTCCAGCACCTTTGGCCAAGTGACCGGTGCGCGTGATGCGCGCATCGTGCAACTGGGCGCGAAGATCAGCTTCTAGCACAGGAAGCTTCTCTGAGCGAAAGGAATGGGCCGGCGAAAGCCGGCCTGCTGCAGGGCCAGGCTCATTTCAGACGCGTGGCCCTCGTCGACCAAATCGAAATGCTAATAGCTTTTCCCAATTTCCAGCGTCGATGTTCGCAGCAGCGCTGGTATTAAGACATATTATTTGCTTGCGTCAGCAAGCCTATTACTCTCCTCGGGCCAGTTTTTGCAGGTTATTTTCTGGGGCGTCCATTGCGTGTAAGGAGTAGTGGTAGATTTCAAATACCAGTGGTCATTAACTTTAATAAGCAAATAGTCAATTTCATATGGCCCTTGATCAGGGTTTCGGCTAGTAACCAGCGTTTCGTCGCGAGTATATACTGGCAGCCACCAATGTTCTACCGTCCCGATGTTGGCCGATAAGCCGTCTCTGGAAATTTTTACGTATCTGAATTCAAAGTTCAACAGTTTGGCGTCAAACCCATAATGCGTACCGCGTTCGTTTAGGCGTGAGACGCTCTTTCCAACATCAAGATATGCCTTTGAGCCAGGAAGCCAGTAGCGCTCAATATCTTTGGCATCACAGTTCCATGGTGCAGAATACAGCGTGAGCATTTCCCATATTTGGGACTCCTTGACAAGCGCCTTGATCCCGGAAATTTCCGATTCGTCCAATTCGTCGGGCTTTGTTGCCTTGTGTATAGCAGAACCACTGGAGTTTTGATCGGCTCTGACCGATGATAAACGCCACGCCGGCACGGTCGAATCGCTTCGTGGTTGAGCTTCAGCGCGGTGACGACCAGCACTATTTATGATTATCCAGAGACCTGAGATGCTAATGATGGTAATGGCTCCAAGCAGCGAATACCGCCGCCTTTTCCCACTGGACGGTATCGCAGGGCTTTGCCCCACAACTGAGGGTGGCCTTTGGTCAAGAGTCCAAAGATCAGGCAGAGCCTGCTCTATTTCAGAATGATTCCCAGAAGGCTTGGGACCTTCTTGTAAAGTATCCACTTCCGGCCCATTCAGGCCTCCTCCTCGAACCCAAGCCTCAATTTCCTGTGGATAAGCATATACAGAACCGCCCTTGCTTCCGACCCGATGAACAGGAAGTCCATTCTTGCGCTCCCATCGCCTGGCAGTGCTTTCATCACATTTAAGATATGCGGCAATTTCCTTCCATGAACTCAACTTCTCTTCCGACATGTAATTCGTTCTCCACATTTGCCCGCTTATGAGCGCCAGTACCTGCGCAAATAAGCGCTAGTGCATGTACTTACACGTTGAATTGCAGAGCCCAACTATAGATCATTACCCGTGAATCAGGCGAGAAAAATTCATATCAGCTTTAGCTTTCCAGTGATGCTCATTAGAAATTTCTTATGATAAATCACTCAAAGAAAGCGAGTGAATGTACTGATTTGGATCATGTTGCAACATTTTTTCCACCTTGACCATTAATTTGGCGGGAAGCCAATGGAGATCGAATATGCCGTATTGCACAGCCTGTGGCGCTCAGATGAATGGAACTTTTTGTCAAAAATGCAGTCAGTCGTCTGGGAACACTGTCATTAGGCCCAGAGAGACGAACCCAAGATTAGTTTTGTTTCAACGCCGCTTTCTTTATATCGTTTTCGTTAGCTTATGGATGAATGCTTTTATTGGCTGTGGCGGCGGTGGATCAACTCCAACTAATACGCCTCCCCCTGCGGTTGTGGTTACACCTTCTACGGCATCGCTTCATATTCTGGAAAGTACTCAATTTACCGCAAATACCGCGGTCCAATGGCAGGTGAATGGGGTGATTGGAGGAAGTTCCCTATTGGGCAGTATCAGTTCCAGCGGATTATATACAGCCCCAGCAACAGTTCCGAATGTTGCAGTCGTAATTACCGCGATCAGTCAGAGTGACGCCTCAAAGTCTTCCACCGCGTCAGTTCTGATTCATCCATTAGTAACCATCTCGCCTGCTACGGCCACAATTCAACAATTCCATTCGTTTCCATTCACTGCAACAGTCCAAGGGGTAAGCAATGCAAATGTAGTGTGGTCTGTGAACGGAATTGCTGGCGGGAATGCTACCTTGGGACAGATAGGAAATGATGGGGTCTACCATCCCCCTGCGATTCTACCGAGTACGTCAGCAATAAAGATAACTGCAACGAGTCAGGCGGACAGCACTCAATTTGCCGATTGTGCCGCTACACTTCAACTCGACACAACGCCCTTGTCAGTAATTAGTGTCACTCCTGCCAGAGGTACCGCTGGGGTATCTATCCAGCAAGAAATTACTATTCAATTCAATGAAGAGCTTGATCCTTCCACAATTGGGTTATCCAGCATTTTACTTACGGACACGGTTGGAAACCAAATACCTGCTCAATACAGCTACGACGTGTCCTCCAATTCAGTAACTCTTGCGCCATCGGTGCTTTTGTCGCCTTCTACCGCCTATATTATTTCCATCAACACCCTGGCCCGAGATCTCGGGGGGAATACCTTGCAGTCAATTTTTTCCAGCCAATTCGACACTGCGGCCCCCTCCACAGTGCCCGGAAATGTATCTGTTCCGGCAGGAGTCGATCCTGCCAGCATTGCTGTCATAGGATTTCATAATCAGAGCTCGTCGCTGAGCAATACTGGATCATTTACCACCACTATCGATAATGCCGGTACAACTATTGTGACGGCGACACTCCCATCGGACACCTCCGTTTTAATGGCTGTTACTTTTCCCGGCAATCCGGCTGGACAGAATGCGTCCAGTACCCCGGCGCAGATCATTGCCAACAAAATTTTGGCGGATGCTATTGCTGCCTCACCTCATCCTCTTTTTTTGCGCGAACACCAAATTACCGCGTCACCACTCATACCTGCGTTGCCATCCGGACTTGTTTTAGACTTTCAGACAACGGCTGAGGCGGTGCTATTTAATTCATATACGTTATCCAACCATGATCCGAATGTTGCGGCGGCCATTCTCGCAGTCATAGCCGCTGATCCAAATACTGCGGATTTAGCGACAGCTATTCAGCAGGCCTCCGGCCAGCCGTTTCCATTCAGCAACCCGGCGGTTATCAGTGCATATTCGACCGCATTACATTCGATTCTCTCGACCCTGATCCAGCAGAACCAGAATGCCGCGGCTGCCATCACTCCAGTACAACCAATGACAACCACGGTGGCCAACGCAGGGACCCAGACAGCAGGTGTCTCGCTCGCTACTTTTGGCAGCCCTGAGGTTCACAATATTGATTCCTGCTGTATATATCAGCCACCATTTTCGCTCGTTAACGGAAATTATGTGACTAACCTCAAGGTAGCGGGGTTTAATCCAAATCCTTTTTCAGCTCAATTTAACCTTTCCGGGGATGCTGCCGGTTGGATGATGCGAGTGGTCCAGTTACCCGATACATTCGATCCGCATTCTTTCATGGTCGTAAATAATGATGATGCCCATCCGGACAGCCCGGCTCCAGTGCTGGGCGAGGATGCTCCCGAGCTGCAGCCGCCGGTCTGGATTCCAGGAAACTCGACATTTCAGTACTTCAGCGTGGCCGACGATGTACAAAAACTCGCAAGCGGAATATGGAACAAGATTACTGGACAGCCGCAAACGCTAGCGCCGAATCTCACCATTCCCGGAAATCAGACGGGAACCTACCTGATTCGATTTTATAGCGGAGGAGTCGCCGACAACTTAGAGCTGCCTCTGATCACAAATCAGTTTGGCAGCGGCGGCATTTTCGCAGGAGACAAATTATGGTTTATGGCGCAGGCCACCAATCTTCTTACGGTTTCCATAGATGATTTAATAGGCAGTCAGGACAGCACTACAGCGAACTGCTTCGTGCAGCATTTAATCGATGACGGCACAATGGATAATGTACTGGCGGTACTATCTGCCCGGAACCAGCCGCATTGGGACGATTTCACCGCAATAACGAATATTGTTTTGGATGACCTGTCGAACTCAGTCCCGGTCTGCATTGTGGACCAACAGCTTCAAAAAGCTGCGAAATCAAAAATTGCTTCAAAAGCAATGGATGCGGCCGCCAAATTGGCAGACATAGCCGATGTAGCGGGGCATATCGGCAATGTTGGCCAAACGTTGCAAGTGCTGCTGGAACTGGAATTCTTAGACAGTCCGGTGGATACCGCTTATATTACAGTCGGCCCAGTGCAGCCGGCGATAGTGTCAACGGTCCAACTTACCCCACCCCAGACTACGATTGTAAAACAAGGTACAGCTACCTTGACGGCGGCCGGATTTGACGCGAGCGGAGCCGTAATTCCGTCCGTGGGTTGGATCTGGTCATCGAGTAACAACTCGATTGCCAGCGTGTCTTTAGGAAGCGGAGGTACTGTTACCGTCACTGGAAATGCCATTGGTCAAGCAGCAATTACGGCTACTGCTCCCAGCGGCATATCACAATCTGCAATGGTAGCTGTGGTTGCTTCAGGGCCAACCTACTCGCAAGTTTTGACCCCAACCGCCACGACTGTAGCACCAGGCGAAACAGCTACATATGTGCTTAATGTGCAGGGACTGCATGGGTTCATAGGCCAAGTACAAGTTGCAGCATTAGACTTCAATCTCATTCCTGGAGTCACTGCCTCATTGGCAGCCAACACGATTGGTGTACCCGCAGTAGGCCCGGCTCTACCGGACACTCTCACCTTAAAAACCAGCAGCGCCACGCCTCCTGGCACTTACAATTTTACAGTGAGGACAACTTCCATTGCGGCTGGCCTTGGTCCCTTTGATATTCCAGTAACTCTTATGGTGAAGGCTACCGGCTCCGCCCCCAATTACACCCAGATGCTAACACCGGTAACCACTACGGTGACCCAGGGTAATACTGCGAGTTATGTTCTAAACTTGAGCAGTGTGAACGGATTTAGCGGCCAAGTGGAAGTGGCCGCGCTGAACTGGAGCCTTATTCCCGGCACAACAGCTTCGTGGACCTCGGACATCCTGTCTCTTCCAGCGAATGCGAGATCAAGTGATACTTTTAAAATCATCACGAGCAGCAGTACACCCCCCGGAACTTATAATTTCACCGTCCGTACAACTTCAACTGCAGCAGGCCTGGGTCCTTTCGATATACCGGCAACTCTGGTTGTCCAAGCGGCAGCTGGTGCTTCCAGCTATAACCAAACACTAACACCAACGGCCACTACGGTGACCCAGGGTAACACTGCGAGTTATGTTCTAAACTTGAGCAGTGTGAACGGATTCAGCGGCCAGGTACAGGTGGCCGCGTTGAATTGGAGCCTCATTCCTGCAGCAACTGCTTCTTGGAGCTCAGATTCAGTCTCTCTTCTGCCTAATACAACCGTGACCGATACCTTAAATATCAATATGAGCAGCAGCACTGCACCCGGAACATATAACTTCACTGTCAGGAGCACGTCTATTGCGTCTGGTTTAGGGCCTTTTGATATTCCTGTGACGTTGATTGTCCAGGCAGGCGCAAACACGCCTGCGGTAAGTTCGATCAGTCCATTGACCCCTCCGGTTGTGATCGGGAATCGGAATATAGGAGTCAACGGCAGTAACTTCCAAGCCGGATTGACGGTGGATGTGTTCAATGGTGGCGGCACCAAGGTGGGGACCCTGAGCGGAACACAGATCCAGAACGTGACGGCCAACAGCTTCACCATGGTCATCGATCTGGGAAGCACGGCTGGGGCATTTGGGATTGAGGTAGTGAACCCGGGCGGAATACGGTCTACGCGCTTCCTCTTCTCTACCGCATCGGTGACGGCAACCGTCAGCTCTCTAAATCCGGCCAGTCCGCCGGTCTTCAATGGCAATCAGAACGTCCAGGTAAACGGCACTGGGTTCGAGCCGGGGCTGACTGTAGATGTGTTCAGCAGTACCGGCACGAAACTGGGTACGCTGAGCGGAACTCAGATTCTGAACCTGGCATCGCCTGACCAGACCTCTTTTACGATAGTTGTCAATCTCGGCGCAGCGGCGGGAACGTTTGGCATTGAGGTAGTCAATCCGGGTGGTGCACGTTCGGCACGATTTATCTTCTCGACTACTGATCCAGCAAATACACCTGCGGTAAGTTCGATCAGTCCATCTACGCCTCCGGTTGTGATCGGGAACCGGAATATAGGAGTCATCGGCAGCAATTTCCAAGCCGGATTGACGGTGGATGTGTTCAATGGTGGCGGCACCAAGGTGGGAACCCTGAGCGGAACACAGATCCAGAACGTAACCGCCAACAGCTTCATCATGATTGTCGATCTGGGCAGTACGGCTGGGACATTTGGGATTGAAGTAGTGAATTCGGACGGAACGCGATCACCGCGTTTCTTCTTCTCAACAGCATCGGTGACGGCAACCGTCAGTTCTATAAGTCCGACTAGCCCGCCGGTCTTCAATGGCAATCAGAATGTCCAGGTAAACGGCAATGGGTTCGAGCCGGGACTGACCGTGGATGTGTTTGACAGCGCCGGCACGAAACTGGGCACGCTGAGCGGAACCCAGATTCTGAACCTGACATCGCCCGACCAGACTTCGTTTACGATGGTTATCAATCTCGGTGCTACGGCGGGGACGTTCGGCATCGAAGTGGTCAATCCGGGTGGAGCGCGCTCGACAAGATTTATCTTCTCGACGCATTAATCAAGCAAATTGCCGTTGCTGACTGAATTGCGAAGGACTAACGGTAACGCCAATTGAGCTTGTAAACTTCGCTGATTGTGTACCGGTTATACAGAATGATTTCATTGTGGGAAGTTAAGCCAAACCAAAAATCGAATTGCCCTGGCAGTCCTTGCAATGAAGCTAGTTCCATAACAGTAGCACGTTGCCTATTTGCAATTTGTATTCGCTCAATGATTGGCTTTTCTCCCTGCGGACTATCGGCGTAAACAAATTTTGAATCGAACGACCAATTGAGATTATCCCCAGTTACAGAATTTGCCAGAACGGACCAATGGCGCTTTTTCATATCAAATAGCATCAATTTGTGCGTTTTTGGCTGAAACGCGGCGATATATTTTCCGTCAGGCGACCAACGTGCTGTACGGAGACCGTGAGAATCGGGCAGTTTTTCTATTTGACGTGTTGCCAAATTTAGAACTCTTATCCAGCAGCTTTCTGTTTCCTGACATAAGACATCCCCATAGACCAGGAATTTGCCATCTGCTGACCATGTCGGCGCTCCTTGCTGATCATTTCCTTCTACAACCTTTTGCGCAGTACCTCCGTCGCGATTGATGAGAAAGAGCCTAAAAGGTTTTCCTGGTTGTCTTCCCATGAAAGCGATTTGACGGCCACCCGGAGACCATGATGAGAGTTCTACCTCCATGGGAGGTTTGGTCAATTGGACCGCTTCAGAACCATCTATTCGGCTACGCCATAAGGAAAAATCCGCTGCGGTGGTATAGGTCATCCATTGTCCGTCCCGGGAAAATGAAAGGAAATCGGCTGCCAAACCGGGAAGAATTGCTTGCAGTGCCTTCTGCCTGCTATTAAATTTCAGTAACTGCCCGCGGCTACCCTTTGAAATCAACAGATACATTCCGTCGCCATTTCTGTTTGCCGTAATAGCTGTCGAACTTCCAATATTGATGGGCAACTCAGTTTGCAGATTTTCTGATGATGATGTATCGGATTGAACATAGAGCGTTGATTTACCGTCATATGATGCGTAGACGAAGTTCCCGCCATCTGGAGTCCATGCCCAACCCAAGCAGCAATCTTCTCCCCATGAAAGCTTGGTCGGAACGCTTTGCATGGATGTTTCACTTTTTCCAACTTCTATTTCCCAGGCAACATTCCTGATTGTGTGTTGATCTTGCAGCACGAATCTCAGTTTGCTCCCTTTGGGAGACCAGATCAGATCATTGATAACGCCGGGAAATGGACCGAGCACCTGGTGTGTACTTCCATCAGAGTTCATCACTATAATTGTGGTTCCCGCAGAGCAGGCAATGCGAGTGTTGTCCGGTGACCAGCGAGCAAAATGGCAGGGGATGTTACCGATCCGCTGTGGTGCTCCGCCGTCCAGAGGAAAGATCCATAGTGGGCGTTGCAATTCAGTTCCTTCAAAAGAAGTGACCAAGAGCCGTCGGCCATCGTTCGAGATATCTTGCAAATCTATATTGGCAAATGGCGTGGCAATCTCGTGAGGTGGTCCTCCTGCCACGGAAGCAGACATCAAAACCTCTCGGCTGACCTCAAATTCATTGAAATAAAGCGTATGGCTGTCTGTGCGGAGGTTCAGCTTGTATCTTCCGTCATCGGTGATCTGGGCAAACTTAAAAGGACGAGAGGACCCACTGGGAAGAGGTGATAGGACGAAACGGACAATTGCAAATATTATCAGCAAGCCCACCACAAGAGCGGCAAGATTCCACCTCCAAGCCGGAAAACCCCTGTCAGATTTCTCCAAAGCTGGCGTGGGGTACGCTGGTGAAGGAAAAGGTTGAATTTCAGAAGGAGCGGATGTGGAAACAATGGACCTATTTGCCGAAGATTGGGTTGTGCTTGCGTCGTCTTTCAGAGAAATGGCTTTATCAAGATCCTCGCCCAGGAGCCATGCGTCAATTTCGTCTGCGTATGCGAAGACTGCCTGCTTCGATCCGCCGGGCACTCGATGCACTGGCAAATGATTCTTTTTTTCCCATCTGATAACTGTCCGTTGATGCTTACCTAAATAGCGGGCAATCTCCTTCCAGGAATCTAATCGTCTTCTTCCGACTTGGCTCTGGGGCACTTTCTTGAAACCTCTTAATCAACGCGCGAGTAGGCAAAAAATTGCACTCGTTGCAAATAGAACATCGGCAAGAGACAGATGTCACTAAATGCCATGATTTGCCACATGTTGTGCTCTGGGTCAGCTTATCTTTTTGTGATTCAATCTGCAATTGCTTTTCCTGTCTTGCAAGTAATTCAAAGTGCATAGAAACAATTGGGTTGTTCGAGCTTTCGCAGTCGGTCTTAGGCCCGAGTAATTCAAAGATCATTGCAGGAATAGATAAGGGGCGCGCATGTTAAAAATCGTCGGCCGGGAGCTATGTAAATTATGCTTCTCACAGCTTAATCAGCCCCATTGGACCAAGCCGGCCAACCGGCTTATACAGAATCGGCAGAAATGCCATTGGGGATGGTTGCTGATTTTCCATCTTGTCGCTGTTTTCTGCGCCGCACAGACCGTCCGGCCCACTCTTCCGAACCCATCTGTCTCGCGAATCATGCAAGCGATCGATGATACTGATACTGTCCGCATTTCCAATACCGCACCGCGAGTGCTTCAAAGAGCCTTGGATCAAGGCAGGCTGCCCTCTGCAACCAGGATGCAAAACCTTATTCTCGTCCTTAAACCTGGTCCAGAGCAGGAACACGCGCTGACTAGCCTATTAGATCAACAGCAGGATAAAAATTCGCCGAACTATCATCACTGGCTCACGCCGAATGAATTCGGACTGCAGTTTGGCATGGCCTCGTCTGACTTGCAGAAGATCAGTGATTGGCTCGCGCAGGAAGGCTTTGTGATCGAAGACATTGGCCATGGTCACACCAGCGTTGTATTCAGCGGCAGAGTTGAACAGGTTGAGAAAGCATTTCATACGGAAATTCATCGGTACCTTGTCGATGGGGAGCAGCACTTTTCCAACAGCACTGACATAGCGATTCCAACGGCATTGAACCCGGTGGTCGCCAACGTACTGTCGCTCAGCGATTTCAAGCCCAAGCCAATGCACACTGTTGCGCGAGCAGCCAACCAAGATCAGATAATCCCAACATTTACGAGTGGCCAAAGCCACGGATTGTCGCCCGGTGATTTCGCCGTTATTTACAGGACGCAGCCACTACTTGATGACAATTTTGATGGGACAGGCGTAAAGATCGGCATTATTTCGCTCTCGAACGTCAATCCTGTGGACATGCAGAATTTTCGGGACACCTTTTTTCCCGGGCGTCCGGTGAATGTTCCGGCGCTTTTCACTCCGGGCGGAGATCCCGGCAATACCGGCGACAAACAAGAAGAGGAAGCGGATCTTGATCTTGAATGGGCCGGTGGAACGGCGCCGGGCGCTACCATCATCAATTTCGCTTCTTTAACCTTGGAAATCGCGGCGCGCTATGCGGTGGATACGAATTTTGTGGACATCATCAGCATGAGCTACGGTTCCTGCGAGCAGCCTTCCAGCGATCTTTATCAGCTCCTCTGGTCACAAGCTGCTGCCGAAGGAATCACGGTATTTGTCTCCTCAGGTGACAGCGGTTCTGCAGACTGCGATTCAGCTAGTGCTCCCGCATCGCTCAATGGATATGCAGTAAACCGATTTGCCTCAACGCCCTTCAATGTGGCAGTCGGCGGAACCGAATTCCATGAGAACGGTAACAATTCCCTTTATTGGTCTTCGACGAATAATTCGAACCAAGCCTCAGCACTCGGTTATATTCCCGAGGTCGTTTGGAGTGAATCTTGTTTTAACGGAACCGCGACCGGAAACGGTTTGGACTGCGATTCCGGTGCTGGTCTCTGGTCGGCTGGTGGAGGGGTTAGTATGCTTTACAGCAAACCTCCCTGGCAAACTGGGCCGGGAGTCCCCGCGCAAGATCCGATCAGTGTTTCCAGCGTAATTCCAGGCCCCCATCGCTATCTTCCGGATGTCTCTCTGACGGCAGCACAACATGATGCTTATCTGGTCTGCTCAGAAGTCCCAGAGGTGCTTTTCGTATCCACGGGTAATTGTCATGACGATACGCCGGCCACTGCTATAAGTATGGGCGGAACCTCCGCAGCCGCACCCGCTTTTGCCGGCATTCAGGCCATCATCAATCAAAAGTATGGACGACAGGGACAGACAGCCTACGTTTATTACAATCTTGCGGCGAAGCAGAATACTGCGATCTGCAACTCCACCGGGACCACGCCGCCCGATTCCAGTTGCATCTTTAATGACATTACCAGTGGCAGCAATGGCATACCGTGCGAAATTGGTTCCACGAATTGTCCATCCACCGGTGTTCTGGCAAACTTCAGCGCACGCCCAGGCTATGATCTGGCCACAGGGCTTGGTTCAGTCAACGCCACCAATCTGTTCAATCAGTGGCAGACGGCAACACCGCGCAGCACGTCCCTGGTGCTTAAAGTAATTAGTCCTGCCAGCGGGGTCGCAAGCATCGGCCAACCGGTAACATTTTCCGCCTCTTTGAGTGTTCCAGGTGGGGCATGGGGACCGGTTCCCGGCGGAGCCGTGGCATTTTTTGATGGAACTACCCAACTTGGCAGCCTGTCTCCCGCGCTCGATATTCCTACTCTCAACTATGTAGTCACCTTTACGGCTACATTCTCCGCCACCGGCGAGCACGTCATAAAAGCCCAATACACCAGCAACTCCAGCGCGTCTTATCTCGCTTCCATATCCTCTCCGGTCTCGGTTTTTGTGCAGCAGCCTGTAACACTGCCTTCGCTGGTAAACCTGACCAGCACTCCCACAACGATTTCAGGTGGACAGTCGGCCATACTGACCGCTACTCTGGATGGCCCCGCGCCCGCCGGTGGAGCGCTCATTACTCTTTCCAGTAGCGATTCAGGCGCATTTCCCACCCCTGCCGGCATAACCATCCTGCCCGGACAAGCCACTGGCAACTCGGTAGCCATTATTGCCGGAAATCTCGCTGTCGCAACGAATGTAACCGTAATTGGAATTTATAACGGAACGGCGAAAACGGCGGCGGTTATAGTCAATCCTGCTTCCAAGGTCTCCCTCTCCGTCTCGCTTGCTGCCTCTCAACCCAGCGCTGCTCCGGGGCAGACAGTTACATTCACGGCTGTCGTAAGCGGCGCGACCGGCCCTGCGCCCACGGGGCTTATATCTTTCCGCGATGTCTTCAACAACGTTGCTACGCTGGTGTGTTCGCAGCCTTTTATCGCCAGCCCGACGGCAGGGCAGTACACCGCAACCTGCTCTGAACAGCTTCTTTCCACTGGCCTCCACGCGCTGGTAGCTATTTACAACGGCGACGCAGTTTATGGCAGTGCCCTCTCCAATGTGGCGAATGTTAATGTGCAGCAGCAATCGTCGGGACCGGTCCTGGCCAATCTGACAATCACTCCCGCCACCATTACCGGAGGACTCATGGCCCAGGGTGCGGTCACGCTTACCGGGCCCGCCCCGGCCAATGCGGTAGTCTCATTTGAGAGCAACAATCCGCAATTTGTGCCGGTTCCGCCTTCGGTAACAGTCACTCAGGGCTTCAATTCCAGGGCTTTTCCCATTGCTACGAACTTTACTAGTGGAATCGTGGGCGCAACCATTACCGCGCATTACAACGGAACAGTCGCGGGAGCGGGGATTACGGTCTTGCCTGTGGCGGTAAGTGGTGTGAGCTTTTTCCCCTCCATCATCACGGCCGGTACCCCCGCCCTGTTCACGGTGTTTTTGACCGGCCCCGCGCCTGCTGGAACATTTGTTTCGTTGACGAGTTCAAATCCCGCGGTGCTGCAAGTACCTGCAAATGTGGCGATGACTCCAGGCACGAACAGCGTCTCTGTGAACGGCACAACCACCGCTGTCGTCTCGCAAACTACGGTGACTCTAACAGCCAGCTACAATCTGTCTTCCTCCCTGGCAACGCTGACCGTGACGCCTGCGCCGCCTCTCACGTTGAACAATTTCGGCGTCAACGCCCAGACCGTCACTGGCGGCTCCTCGGTCACCGGCACTGTCGGGCTGAGCGCCCCGGCGCCGGCCGGAGGAGCCAACGTTACTATTTCCTCATCCAGTAATTTGATTGCTTCAGGTCCTGTGAATATTCCCACGGGCAGCGTCTTCGCACCTTTTTCATTTGCGACCTCAGCCGTCAGCACGATCACGAATGTGGTATTGACTGCAAGCTTTGGCGGCGTCTCACAGGACCTTACTATAACGTTGGTCCCTCCCCTGCCTTTTGTGGCTTCGCTGAGTTTCAGTCCTTCCACCGTCGACAGCGGAATCACGGCTACCGGAACTGTTACCCTCACCGCTCCCGCGCCGCTGGGCGGGGTGTCACCGCTGCTGACTTCCAGCACGCAAGCCGGAATCGCCTTTGTTCCATTTAATATAAGTATTCCGTTCGGCAGCACCACTGGCACATTTAGCGTACATACAGCTCCAATCGGTTTTGTCGCACAGCTTCCGGTGACTGTCTCTTTTAATGGGACCTCGGCGAGCAGTGTTCTAACGATTGTTCCTCCCGGAACTCCACTTGCCCCGGCCTCGGTCGCATTCAATCCCACCCAAATCACAGGAGGAACTTCTTCTACCGGGACCATTGCCCTTACTGGTCTGGCGCCGAATGGCGGAGCGCTGGTTTTTATCGCTTCCGACAATACCAATGTCACAATTCCGCCCTCGGTCACGGTTCCTGCGGGCGCCAACAGCGCATCTTTCACTGTTCAATCCATCGGTGTACAAGCGCTTTCCACGGCAACCATCAGGGCAAGCCTGAACGGAGTTTCGCAAAGCACACTGCTGACGCTGGTTCCAGCCACACCTGGACCATCCTTGAACCCGGTGCCATTGCTCGTAGACCCGCTTAGTCCATTGAGCCAGGTCCCCACACTCAACAGATCGACTCTCACCGTGAATGGCTCGGGATTTATGCCGGGATCGCAAATTTTCTGGAACGGCGCGGCGCTGCCAACTGGCTTCGTCTCAACATCGAAGTTGCAGGCGCCTATCCAGCCATCCAATATCAATGGCTCCGCAATCGTGCAAGTCAAAAATTCCGGGCCCATTTCTGCAGCATCGAATTCCTTGCCTGTGCACCTTGGCTATCCCCGTAAAAACTTGTCATTTTCGAATGCATTGCTGGCGACCAGCAATACGCCGGACTCGGTCATCGCTGTTGATTTGAATGGCGACGGCAACCTCGATCTGGTGATTGCCAGGGATCTGGGCGTTTCGGTCTTCCTGGGTAATGGCGATGGCACGTTTGGACCGGAATTGATCCTGCCTGCAATTGCCACCGCAGCATTGGTGGCGGCTGATTTCAACGGCGACGGCAAACCGGATATCGGTGTGATCGTCAATGTAGATAACACCCACAGCGCGCTCCGGGTCTTTTTGGGCAATGGCGATGGCACATTTACCACTCTCCCTGATATCCCGGTAGACGCCTTGGCTACGAACGGTACCCTCGCCGCCGGCGACATTAACGGCGATGGCAAACTCGATCTGGTTGTAGCCGACAACGATTTTCCGCACGCGCTTCTTATGATAGGAAAAGGGGACGGCACTTTTCAGGCTCCGGTCAGTATCGGAACCGTCAATTCTCCCCTGAGCGTAGCTCTGGCGGACCTGAATGCGGATGGACACCTTGATGTGGTCCTAAGCGATTCCCAAAACATGTCTGTCGCCGTTCTACTGGGCAATGGCGACGGCACTTTCCAGCCCCAGAAGGAATATACAACCAACGGAAACGCAGTCGCCATCGTCATAGCGGACTTCAACGGCGACGATCATCCGGATATTGCTGTGGCAAATGAAGGGCCGGTCGGCGGGGCGGGTGGAGGCGCTGCCGTGCTTCTGAATAATGGTAACGGCACTTTCACTGCTCCGGCTATCTATTCTCCCGGACAGGAATTCTTTGCTATCGCTACCGACGATGTTGACGGCGACGGCAAACTTGATCTTGTGCTCATGGCCGGCATCGGGACCCCGCATTCAGCTTCAATTTTTCTTGGCGACGGTGCCGGTGCATTTGCGGCTTCGCCAGTGATCGTGCCTCTTGCGCTCTCCAGTAGCCTGCTCACCATCGCCGACATTAACAATGACGGGGCTCCCGATTTTCTGGTGGCCAATACCATCAACGGCGGCGGAATCGGCATCCTGCTGCAATCGGCCGGGCCAATTTTGCATGTTGCTCCCGAAAATCTGCTTTTTAACGTCACGCAAGGCTCGTCCGTTCCGCCTCTACAGCAGCTTGCGATTTCCAACACCGGCGATGGCGCGGAACCGTGGTCGATAACAATTTCACAACCGTGGATTATTGTTACGCCAGCAGCGGGCAACGCGCCCGGTTCGGTCGATATCAGCGTGAATCCCGCCGGGCTTGCGGTGGGGACGTATACCGGAGTTGTCACTGTTGCCGCCGGCAGTGCGTCCAATTCGCCTGCTACAACCCAGATTTCTCTTGAAGTCGATGCCATACCTGTGGTCGTAAGCTCTCTCGCCTTCAGCTCCACCAGTATCAACGCTCCCGGAAGCGTAACCGGCACGGTAATCTTGAGTTCTCCTGCTCAAACTATTGCCGGCGTGGCGCTTCAGAGTGACAATGCGAGTGTCCAGGTGCCCTCTACGGTCTCTATTGCCTCCGGTGCGCTATCAGCAACTTTTCCCGCGACCATTTTGAGCGTGCAGAGCCAGACGGTCGCAACTGTCACCGCCACGTACAATAACATCACCACCAGCGCGAACCTCGCCGTGAATCCAGGAAGCGATTTCTCCTTTGCGGTAGCTTCAGGCACTCCCATATCCCAGACAGTTACAGCGGGAACGCCGGCTACATACAATCTTCAACTGAATCCTCAAAACGGATTTACAGGACAAGTAACGCTGGGGTGTTCAGTGGCTCCCGCAGGTCCGGTATGTGCGGTAAATCCCGTTATTGCGAATATTACAGGCTCGGCAGTGTCTGTTAGCGTTACAGTTTCCACCACGCGGCGGTCAGCAACAATTTCCGCATTCCCCTCTACCATGCAACCACGGTTTGCCGTCTGGTCTCTTACGATCGAATATGCGCTTGCACTCCTCGGCTTGTTGGCAACTGTCGTATGTTTCCGGCGGCGCAAATGGCGCGCTGTTTCGTTGGCAGGCTTTATGGCCCTGCTTATGAGCGTTATAAGTTGTGGAGGCAACACTCCCACGCCACAACCAGGAACGGGAGGCACGCCGCCCGGAACTTATAGCATCTCTGTTACCGGGACATCAGGCGCCACTTCAAGAAATATAGTGCTTTCGCTTACAGTGCAGTAGTGCTTTGCTCAGCTGCCGCCCCTTCACATGGGGGCGGATGTAAATGCTAAATGGATGAGCCAAGGTGATCGAGTTTCATGTGACAAAGCAAGGAAGATAGTCGCATTCTGTGTGAAATGAAAGTGATCGAGGGCCTAGGGATACGCCAGTGGAGGATTTACCTTACCCCCAGCCTCCCAATTTTGTCGATCGCGTGCTCTTATGAGCGTGGACCCACGCTCATAAGCCCACTTTTAATTTGAAGAGTTCAAGAAAGGTCGAATACTAAAAAGATGAAATTCATAAAATGCGACTGCCGATACAATGCCGGCTTAAACTCTAAGAAGCTGCCGCAATCCGAAGGCTGATTTATTCCAACCACTAGGGCTACTCCTATCAGATACGAGTCGCCATAATAAAGATTCCGCACATATTTTGAGGACGGCCTGATTTTCCAATCAAAAGACAAGAGGCTCGTTCCCTCCGCTATGGTCGAGATTAATTGCCCGCAACATTCGCTTCTGTAATGAAGCTTAGCTGTGAAGCAACCCTGCGTCTGGCAAATGAAGGATTTCACGATTTTATACATTGTTAGGATAGCTCGACAATAAGTGTAATGGGGGTGTCAATTCCTCTTTATAGCAGCCGGGTTCGTGTCAAAAAAACGACCTGAATTCGTATTGTTGGTTTGCAGGTCATACCCTTGTATTTCGAGAATTGGGAGACAAGTCTTTCCCGTGTTGGCGCTCAATATGGGCGAGCAACTGAATTGAATCGGCGATATTGCTCTTGATCGCGGTAAGGCAGCTCACGGCGCTTTGCAAGACGCGTCTTGTGAACCGCTGGAGTATCTGGGCCGCAGAATTGGCGTGGATAATCGAGAGCAAGCCGGAATGGCCGGTATTGAGCGCTTGGACAGATCAAGGGCTTCACCGCACGAATCTTCCCCACAATAATCCGGTCACGCCGGTACCGGAGCGTTGCCTTGAGCAGATCGCCGTAGTATCGTGGGGACTTTTTGAAGGCTCGAAACGAACAATATTCGGCTTCTTGGTGCTGATCCCGGGGCGACGTCTCCGAGCTGGATAATCCGGTCCTCGTCCGCAACCAAGCCGGCGAGGATGTTAAGGAGAGTGTCTGCCAGTTCCGGTCCCTCCGCTAACTGCGCCGTCTGACCTAATCTGCTGGGTTTTTGCTTGGACAGACGTAAGAGCGCGTTCCGCAGTCCGTATTATTTCAATAAGCTATGCGTTGCGAGCAGCAAAACCCCCGCCAAAAGTCTTACAAAGTAATACGAGAGCTGCGATAGAATGTTGCCGACTTTTTGGGGAGTTGCCGTGGCTGAAGATCGGGGGGAAGTCACACGTCTGCTTGGAGAAGTTCGTGCCGGGAATCGCGACGCGGAAGCCAGGCTGATTCAACTCGTGTATTCCGAGCTTCGCCGCCTTGCGGCCCATTACTTAAGAGGTGAGCGTCCCGATCATACCCTCCAGCCCACGGCCTTGGTTCACGAGGCGTACATCCGATTGACTAAGATACACAAGGTGGATTGGCAGAGCCGGTCGCACTTTTTTGCCACTGCTGCTAACGTTATGCGCCGGATTCTGGTCGATCACGCCCGCACCCAATGCGCTGATAAGCGCGCCGGCTTTCGCGATGCGATTGACATCGAAGGAGTTTTCGTGATGTCACCCGGCCGTTCTTCTCAATTCCTTGCTCTGGATGAAGCTCTCGAAAGGCTCAAACAGCTTAACGAACGGCAAAGCAAGATTGTGGAGTTGCGATTTTTTGGTGGTATGAGCGAAGAAGAGGCAGGTGTAGTTCTTGGGGTCTCGGCGCGTACGGTGAAACGCGATTGGAGGGTAGCCAAAGCCTGGCTATACGACGAAATGAGTTGTGGGCACGGCTATCAGGGAGAGCAATCGAAAGAGCGCGGTTGATATCCCGATCAATAGATTGCTGTGGACTGGAGGAAGACAGCTCACGAGTTCATTCATATGACCCCATCTCGTTGGGAATTGGTTACGAAATTGTTCGATGCAGCACTGGATAAGCCTGCCAGCGAGCGCATGGACTTTGTCCACTGTGAATGCCACGGGGATCTAGAGTTGGAATTACAAGTCAAAAAGCTTCTTGTTGCTAATGAACGTGCCGGAAGCTTCCTGGAACAACCATGGCTGAGCACAGGTCCCGTGAAACCACGTCTCGACGATTCCCCCTTGCTTTCTCCCGGTGCGGTCATTTCCCACCGTTTCGAAATCATTCGCATGCTCGGCCAGGGCGGAATGGGGCAAGTGTACGAAGCCTTTGATCTTGAACTCGGAGAGCGCGTTGCGCTCAAAGCAATACGGCCGGAGATTTCCTCCGACCTGCGGGCTCTGTCTCGGTTTCGTCGTGAAGTACAGCTCACCCGGCGAGTGACGCACCCCAACATATGCCGGACGTTCGATATAGATCACCACACCATTACCGAAAGTGCCGTGCAAAGCGAAATCACCTTCCTGACAATGGAACTGTTGGAAGGAGAGACTCTGGCCGATTTTCTCCGCCGCACAGGAAAATTGAGAACCGTTGATGCTCTACCTTTAGTGCTGCAGATGATTGAAGCCCTTTCTGCTGCCCATAGCGCCGGCATAGTTCATCGCGACTTCAAGCCTTCGAACATACTCCTTATTTCTTCGGATACGACGGTGCGGGCGGTAGTGACTGATTTCGGGTTGGCACGGACTTTGAGTTTGCACGAGGCCAGTTCTGCGGAAAGCTTTGCAACGTCATTCACCGGCAGTTGGGAACTCCTAGGCACTTTGGTCTACATGGCGCCTGAGCAGATTGAGCGCGGAGAAGCCACAGTCTCAAGCGACATTTACTCTCTCGGCTTAGTCCTGTTCGAAATGGTCACGGGTCGGCGACCTTTTTTCGATTCAGTCCCTTTCAGCGAAGCCGTAAAGCGAATCAAAGAACCGGCTCCGTCCCCAAGAGAATTCGTTCCTGATCTCGATCCTCGGTGGGAAGCTGCAATCCGCAAATGCCTGGAGGTTCAGCCCAAAAACCGGTTTGAAAGTGTCTCCGAAGTTGCGGAGCTTGCCACCAGCAATAAGCCAGGTTTTCCGACGTCGGCAGCAATCCTCCAAAAGCCTGGGAAGCAGACAGTAACTCAGCCTTCTGATAGCTATCGATCGAAACGGTGGCTGCGAAAGGCAACTTTGACCGCTGGGATATGTGTTGCTGTTGTTGTGTCCCTTTTTTTCGTCCTTCTACGCCTTTATGAAAAGAAAGCAGATCCCAAGGTGGCCAGCGGAGCGACCGTGCTACTGACTGAGATTCAAAACAGCACCGGCGACAAACGATTCGACAGTACGACAGAGCTGCTGCGTCGCCAGCTTTTGCAGTCCCCTTATTTCAACCTCATGGATTCCGACCGCCTGAAAGAATCACTTGAAGAAATGCGGCAACCCGCCGATTCGTCACTTTCGCCATCCACCGCGCGCGGCATTGCGCTGCGCAACGGGGCTCCGCGCATTATCTTCGGCGCGGTTTCCCGCGTAGGCGGTCGTTATGTTTTAGACATCGAAATCGAACGGCCTGACAACGACACCCGGCGAGCGCGTGCCCAGTGGGAAAACCATTGGACATGGAACGCAATGCCGGAATCGTCGCAAAAAGAAATCCCTGGCGACTTTCTGGATGCCATTCGCGATAGCGGAGATTGGATTCGTACGCAGGTGGGCGAATCGGTTAATGACATCGCACGCATCAATGCGCCTCCTCAAGACATCACCACCGATAACTGGAACGCCCTTTCAGAATTCGTTAACGCTGAGAAGTTTAAAGCGGATGGAGAGGCTGAAAATGCAGTGGTTGCTCTCCACAATGCGATCACTTCCGACCCACACTTCGCTCTGGCCTACACGCGTCTGGGTGACGTGCTGGTGTCGCTCGGCCGGCTCGATGAAGGTTACAGCGCTTATCAAAGTGCTTTGGCTCAAGAGCAGCAACAGCGGCTTACCCGGCGCGAGAAGGACCGCCTTGCCGGGATCTATGCTTCGGATACGGAGGACTTTAAGACTGCAGAGTCAGTCTTTCGCGACTACTCGGTCTACTATCCCAATGACTATCTGGGCTGGTTTTACCAAGCCTACCCGCTAATGATGCTGGGGCATCCGGAAGAAGGAATTGCAAGGCTGGAAAAAGCGGTGGCCATCGATCCCCAAAAAATGTTTGCTCCGGCGCTGATTGCCCGCATTGACTTGCTCCTCGGAAGTTTTGGAGACGCGTCCAAATGGATCCGACATCTTCAAGATCATGGCCATAAAGACGATGCTGATCTTATCCAGGGAGAGTCTGATTTTCTGCAGGGGCAATACGACCAAGCTCTCAACCAGTTTGCAAAGCTGCAGCAATCTTCGGATCCGCACTACCGGTCGTATTCCTTCGCCCTCCAAGTTAGGGTCTACGCTGAACTTGGCCAATATCACAACGCACTCGATGTCTTGGAACACGGAATCCGAGAGGACGTCAAGACAGGCGATGTAGCTCAACAGGCAAGCAAACTTCTGGATCGTGCTTATATCAATCTGAAGCTTGAAAATTTTGAAGCTTGTTTGGCAGACATTCGAAAAGCCGCCAGTCTCGAGAAGAGCCCACAGAATTGGCTGACTGCGGTCGTACTTATGGGGCAAGCCGCGGCTAAAACTCAAGGAAGCTTGCGGAACCGGCTTACCCGCGAGATACAGAAGATCGAAACGCAAGCTCTTCGACAAGAGTTGGGCATATTCTCCCATATTGCTCGCGCTCGTGTACGCGGCGAGGTCTTCCTGGCGGAGGGCGCATGGAGACAGGCGGTCGATGAATTCAGAAGAGCATCTCAATTGGAAGCTCCGGCGAAAGATAAAGGCTATTTAGCGCGAGGTCTCGTTACGGCAGCCCGGCACATGAGTGATCGCGCCGTGGCGGCACGAATGAGAAAAGAGGCTCTCATAGCGTGCCGGAACACGGCTTCCAGGCCGGGCCTCGTCTGGCAATGGGCGCTCAGCTATTCGCCCGGATATCTTTCTGATGAGACGCTCTCCTGTGTCCAAATCGCATACGACGGCAGGAGCTTTGATGATGAAGCAAAGGTCGAGCTTAGACAATATATGCACCGCAGGAGCCGCGCAAATCAAGGGCTTCGCGATGTTGAAGAAGCTAAACGGTTGGCGTCTTCAACCAAGGTTACTGTACCAAACAACTAGTTAGGAGGAGTAGGATGCGAAAACAGAAGTTGGACAAAGAACGGAACACCGGGATGTCGCGGCGTTCAGCACTCAAGACAGCCGCAATTGCGGCCGCAGGGATGATCCTGGATCCGAGGGTAAAGGCGCTGCCTGTTCCCACGCCAGTCGACTACGGAAAAAATCCTGGACAACTGCACCTGGATCCGACCAACCTTTTTCCACTGGTGACAGCATGGGTACTTCTCACGACCAATGCTCCGGGATCCGTGAGTGTGGCGGCACTACAATCAGTTGCGAACCTCAGCCCTGCCTCGGCTCAGGCTGTCTATGCGAAGTACGCGGAGAGCGATGAAACACAGAAAGCATTTAATAGCGTGAGGAGCGCATTTGGCACTCTCGCACAAGCGTTCTCCTTGCCTGATTCGCTTTACAGTGGCGGTCAGTGTCCAGAAACACCAGCAAAGCTCGCGCCTATCGCAGCCTTGCGGGGTACCAGCCCTGCTCCGGCGAAGGCACGCCACTCCGGAAAGTAACGCTTAGGGCATCAAGTAGCGTCGCACCGCGAATGGACTATAAAAAGGAAAAATGCGCAACGCAAAGTTGATCTTCATCCTGTTAGCTGGGATCGCCGTGACCCTTCCGACCGGGGCGCAGGACCAGACTTCCAAGCCGAAATATGAGCCGTTGCGCCTGTCGTTTCCGAAGCGCTTTCCCGCCTCTCAGCATCGCTTGCTGCGGCTGCGGGACACACCCGGCAAGAAAGCGAAGGCGCGCATCCGGGCACATGCATGGGATCTGTTCGCAGGGCTCACTAGAGAATCGATAATGGCGAAGGAATTGCCGATCTGGGATACCTGGTATACCAAGTGTGACCTTGGTCTCGCAGATTGCGGGACCAAGTTTTTGGAAGAGAAGCTCAACCTACACCGATCACTGCGCAACTTCGAAGTCCCGGTACAGTCCCTTGAAGAACTACAATCGTTAAGTCTTGGTCCGGGCGAGCAATCCTTCGCGGCTCAGTCAAGCTCAGATGCTTTCCAGAAACGCATACGAGCATTCGCGATCAGGACCCGCACCCATCCACAGTTTGCCTCTGTACTCTTCAATCGGGAGGCCGCGGATGCCATAAGGAAGCAGTGCCTTTATGCCCACGAGGGAAACCTATCTGCAGCAACATCGTCTTGTCCGTCCTTGCCAGCCACGGGCAAGATCAAGGAGTTCAGACGCGGAGCTGTTGCTCTAAAAACATTTTGGCAGCTGGTTATTGCCGACGCCAACGGAATTGGCCAGCTTGAAACATGGAAACAGGAGCTATGGAATAATATTCAGCAACCAAACGATAACAATATCGATCGATTCAGGACCTCGACAGTCAGAGTGGACACGAAGTCAACTGCTGAGTGTGAGAACCGCGACTATGGAGACGATGAAGTAGTACCGTTGAAATGCTTCTACGCGATTCAACTCACCCAAGAGGACGTGGATGCCTTGAATGCATCTCCGCCACGTCTGGTTGCGATCAGTGACACGGGCATAATCCCCGGCAATTATTTGGTGCTGGTGGCGGTGCATGTAACGACAAAGGAAATTCCCGATTGGGTTTGGGCAACCTTCTGGTGGGACAATCACGGGATCAGCGACCCCCGCGCTGCGGAACGGCCCAAGACGATAAAACCCAGGTGGTCGCACTTCCTGATGGAAACGACCCTGAGCGGAACGACACCCCTAGAAACCGACGGCGGGCCCAAGATCTGCTTTAATCCCTATTTGGAAACACCCCTCCGGAACGGCGCCATTTCAAATTGCCTGCAATGTCACAGCAAAGCCGCGTATGGGCCACCGTCGCGAATTAGCGCCTATGATTTAGGTGTCTTGGGGCGGGATGGCAAGACTCTGGCGAGCGGAAAGGCTCCTGACCCACATTATTTCGATAATCGAGTTCAGACAGATTTCATCTGGAGCATCGCAAACAGCCTGAACAGTAATGATATCCAGCCCCTGATGCATCTTTTCCAGCAAAATCTCCATGACCTGCAACTGCAAGAGCTTCAGTTGAGACAACAAGAGAACGCTCCCCCTCCGAAGCAGTAGCCGGCTCCCATCGCCCAGGCCCGGCGCTTTACCGGTTTCAAATTTTGCTTCGCATTGTGTCCTCTTTTGAACTGATCCTTCGCCTTAATGATAGAAGCCACGCCATACCCACTACTGACAGGACGAAACTTAAGAAACTGGCACTGGCGCGTTGAACGTGAACAAATACAAAGCAAAAGGGAAACGCCTCAATTAACCGTTAAAGACTGTTATTGCACTTGCGGAAAAGCCGCTCAATGAGGGAGATATCATGTTTAGGCAACTGGCCGCAGTTCTGTTGATTTCACTTCTCTTCGGTTTCGCTCACTCCCAAGGGCAGGACCCTACGCCAGTACCAAGAAAGTCGCCCGCTGCCGCCAAACCGGCAAAGCCCGCACTTAAAAATGAAAGCAAAGCCACAGACGATCTGCAAGTCGAAGGCGTCGAGCCTCTCTTTCTGGAAAAGACCGGTGCTCCGCAAACCATTCATCTGACTGGCAAATTTCCCGGCCTCAATGACTTGCAAGTCACTCCTGTGTCTCCTCTCAAAATCGAGCAACAAGACATCTTCATGGCTCCTCCCGCAGACCTTTTCATCAATGTGACACTCAATCCACCACAAACCGGAAAAGTAACCTTGGAGCTTAAGTCGAAAGATAAGACAGTCTCTGTCACACTGGAAGTGCGGAACGTACTGGAAATGTGTCCTGACGAGCAGCCTGCTCCCGCCGCTCCCCCGGTTGTGGCCCAGCCTGCGGCAAACGATGGCAGTGGAACATCATCCACGGCGCCCGCGCCGGGCGGGAACGGCCTTTGCACAATACCGAAAGCGGATTACGCCATCAATGCATTAACCAAAGCGAAGACCGCTGCGGTGAATGACGCCTTTTGCACCAATCATGGGACCATATCCAAATTTCCGCTCAAGGCCACGCGTCTCAGCCCTAATTCCGCCGTGCAAATCCTGGTCTGCAACAAAAATCCATTTCGCTATTCAACCAAGCTCGTAGTGGACGAACAACCGATTGAGGATGACGACATAACGACTTTTCTTGGGTTTCTCGATCCACTGCTCGGGGCGACGACTGCGGCGAACACCGCCAAAGATATGGCTTCGCAAAATTCTGCTGGGAAAACCACTTCAATGAATGCCAATAACAAAGCAAACGCAGCAGCTCATATGTTCGCGCTTGCTCCAAAGGTATTTGAGATTCAGGACCACATCCAGGCGTGCTTGTCGACGGTCGCAGGTCGATTGAAGAAGACTGAAAATAGCTACATAGATTTTGTAAGTAAATATCGCAGCGTCAAAGCTAATATAGAAGATGATTCCATCGATTGCACGGAGCGGGTGAAGAAGGCGCAAGACCTCTGGAGTGACGCAAATAATTTGGTTTCCAGCCCGGATCTCCGAAATATCAACCAGCTAATCACGTTAATTATTAGCGAAATCGATCAGCGCCTGGACGCTGCTTCCTCCGGCCCATTTAGCCATGCCCCATTAACCACGCAGCAGATCTCATCGATGAATGCAGTTAAAAAAGCGCTTACGGTTCAAAGCTGCATTGCGACTAAAACCGGAGCTCTGCTGGAAACCAAGATAGGCCCGAAAGTACTGGACCCGCTCAGCGATATTTTGGGGGATCCCAGTCACTTTGTGTATCTCTCACCCGTCCTCGGCCCCTACTCACAACCGACCTCCGCGAACTGGAAGGTGACTTCCACGCAGGCCGCCAGTCTTGCCTCAGGAGGCGATATCAGCGGTGATCCCTATAGGGATTGTCTAACGCCTCCACAACAGTCACAACCCGGAAACACCGGCCAGAGTTCAAGCACCGGTCAGAGTTCCTCTTCTGCTTTCTATAAAACCGCTCCGGATGCGTTTATGCCGGCAGTTTTCTGGACCACTGCGCAAAAGCCTAAGAAGAACCCGCCGCAGGGCGGACCACAAGCGGGGCAGACGCCCGCGGGCGGAGCACAGACGCCTCCGGCAAATTCATCTCCCGCGCCAGCGGCACCCCCTGAAGAGGTGCAACTCGCCCACGGAACGCTCACATTCGGAGGGCCCAGGATCATGGTTTCTGCAGGCCTGGCGACGGTTTTCATGCACAAGCAGGAATTCCAAAAAGCCATTGGTCAGGCGTTGGATGCAAATGGACAGCCTATCGTCGGCAAAGAGGCCGTAAATACGATCCAACTGAAAACAGATGATCGGATCGTGCCCAGTCCTTTGATAATGGCGCATGCCCGGCTGTATAGCTTCCGTGGCTCTGACAACGCTCTCTGGGGAACCATCGGACTTACCGGACGTCCGGATAATCAGGGCACGGCAGTTGAATATTTCTTTGGCGTATCACAAAGCCTGCTGAATAACTGGATCTTCATCACTCCCGGTCTCTATCTGGGAAAACAGCAGAGTCTCACGCCCGGATTGCGCGTTGGAGAAGAGGTGCCTTCCGCCTTAACCGGAGATCTCACCGTACAGAAAAAATATGTTCCTCGGTTTGCGATTGCCATCTCATTCCATTTGCCGAAGACTTCGGCTCCAAAAACACAATCAACGGACACCACCTCAAATTCCTCAAAGAAATGAGTCTTGGAATACACCATTTTGTCCCGATGGAGTAAACGATGAAGACGAAATTGAAAAAGGGTTGGATATTGTATACGCTCTGCACTGCTGCATTTTTGCATCTGACAGTCCGGGGCTGGGCGCGAGTGGACGATGATACCTGCTCGAATCCCACTTCTCAGGTAGAGCACAGCGGCAGCTTGCCGACCCAATTCAAGGACAACCCTGCCGCGCGCAGCAATTGGTTTCTGAACGGGCGTAAAACCTCCACTCAGGGCCTGGCTGAAGCGAACCAAGTTCCCCCTGCGCGCAGACTGCTGCAATCGGTTCAGCAGCTAAACCAGATGCCCAGGCGGCCAGGTTTGGCGGCGGCTCCGCCAGCATGGCGGCCTCTTGGCCCAGCGCCTCAGAGCACGAGGTACTGGGGGGACGTCTCCGGCCGCGTGACCAGTCTTGCTGCAGACAGACGCAACGGAGCAAAAGCCCTCTACGCCGGAACTGCATTCGGAGGACTTTGGAAGACCGATGATGTAACCGCTGCACAACCGCATTTTGTTCCGCTCGGAGACACCCTCTGGCCCAGTTTGGCGGTAGGAAGCATAGCGCTGGATACCAGCCAGCCAGCCGGACAGCCTCCCATCATCTATGTGGGGACGGGCGAAGCGAATGACTCACTGGACAGTTATTATGGGATCGGCATTCTGAAATCCTCCGACGGCGGAAACACATGGTCACTCTCAACAGGCGCGGGAACTCCAGTTCAGCTTCCATCTCCCGTGCTGAATCTGGACGGCCCCTTCGTGGGGGCAGCCATCTCCAAAATTGTGGTTGACCCGGAAAAGCCAAAACACGTTCTAGCTGCTGTTTCCAGTTCCTTCCTGGGCGCAACTAAATCTCCTGTCACAGCGATATTCGAGTCGCCAGACGGAGGCGATTCCTGGAAAGCGACCACCCTTGAAAATGGGACCACATCCTATAACTGCTCTGACCTGATCTATGAGCCCGTGCAGAAAGTTTTCTATGCTGCCATTCAGGGGCGCGGCGTCTTTCGATTGGGTCCCGGGGGCACGTCATGGAAAGCAACGGCTTCTCCCTTCAATGGAACCACGGTAGATGCCGGGAACTTTAGCCGGGCGTCACTGGCTGTGCGCACCAGTGGCTCTCAAAGCACAATTTATATGATCATAAGCGCTGGGGACTTTGGGGAAAACGATCCCAGAACTTTCAATTTATCGCGCCCTACCCCCAACGATACCGGTGTGGTCCAGACGAATGATGGCGGCGCAAGCTGGAGCCCCGTTCAAGCCCCGGATCAGGTATTTGGCGGCCAAGGCTTCTATGATCAATGGATTGTGGCCCCCGCCGGCAATCAGACT
The DNA here is from genome assembly GCA_035710845.1 of Candidatus Angelobacter sp. Classification (GTDB taxonomy): domain Bacteria; phylum Acidobacteriota; class Terriglobia; order Terriglobales; family Acidobacteriaceae; genus Angelobacter. The sequence continues at coordinate 16,902 of DASTCT010000126.1, read as the reverse complement.
TTATTGGCTGGTGGAATAGACATCTGGCGAGCTGATTTTGCGAGCGGCCCGGCATGGATGAACGTGAGCCGGGCTTACGAGTATGGAGATGCTGTTCTTCATCCGAATCGCCACATTCATCCCGACCAACATGCTATTGTCTTCCTAGATGACAGGAATTGGATTGTAGGCAATGACGGCGGCATCTGGCGCACATCAGATGCAGGCAATACCTGGATCGATCTCAATACTGACATCAGCTCGATTCAATTCATGAGCGTGACCCCGCTGCGCAGCCCAGGCGAGGGTTATCTGGGCGGTTCTCAGGATAATGGAACGGTCTTGACCGGCAATGTTGCCGGACAATGGGCTACAACGTTGACCGGCGACGGGGGCTTCACCGCGGATAATCCAAGCTTGCCCAAACAGTACTTTACTGAACGCTTTTGGGTAAGCCTCTGCCGCTCAGATGACTCCGGCACTACGTGGAAAACCGTAGTAGACACTAACACGATTAGCGAACCGCAGCCCTTTTACGTGCCTTACAAACTTCTGCGGACACAAGCGACCGAAGTACTTCTCGGCACGCAGCGGATTTGGCTTGGGCCGGCAGTCCCGGCATCTCCGGGCGCAGGGTGGCGTTCTATAAGCCCGCTACTCACGCGAAACGGCTTCGTTCAAAGCATTGCTTCGGCGCCGCATTCGCCACAAACTGTCTATGTAACTACCAGCGAGGGCCAGGTATTCGTAAGTCCCAATGTTCACGCCCCGGATCCTCAATGGTCTACCATTAAAAGGGGCCTTCCGGATGGCCGGCCCTATGCGGCTGTAGCGGTTGATCCGCGCAGCGCGAAGGTGGTCTACCTGGCTGTCCAGGGGTTCCGAAGTGGGCATCTCTTCCGAACGGACAACGGCGGTGGCTCATGGCTGGACGTCACTCCCAAATTCCATATGGGTGGTCAAGCCGTCCAGATTGATACGCCCGCCAATTCCATTCTGATTGATCCTGATTTTCCGTCAGACGTTTATCTCGCGACTGATATAGGAGTGTTTGTCAGCAGTGACAAGGGAGCCACATGGCAGCCATACAGCGTCGGATTGCCACGTACGGCGGTGCTCGAGTTAAAAATGAACGCCGGCAGGAAGATCGTTGCGGCCACACACGGACGAGGCGCATGGACAATCGAGGCGCTTTCCCATGCGGTCAGTCGCAGGTAGTCAAATGAACCCGCTGTTCTCTTCAATTCACCGTTGGATCTGGAGTTGCATATGGGCAGCTTCTTTTACGCAAAGCTGCTGTGCCCAGCAGATGACTGCCAATCCGGCAAGCACGGCGGTGGTGCATATCCGTGTTAACACGGCCTATGATGATTCCGAGAGAAGCCTTGCGCTCCTGAAGGCCATTGCCTTTTATGCCCCTGTTCGCCAGATCACGGTTGTCCCCGGGGATACACTTGATGGCCTCTTCGTACGCGAATATGGCTTCGGCGTGAGCGATCTTCCCAAGTCGTATAAGCTCCTTTTAGAGTCCATCCTGGAAAAAAATCATCTTGCCCGTGCGGAAGAGTTGCGGCCAGGGCCTCTCATCATCCCCGCGGTGCCCAGGCGAGCCTGGATGGGCTGGGGACGCAAAAATCCCCAGAACTACGTCAGCAACATGACCATCTATAGTTCTGAAAGCGTCGCTCCGGCATCAAAGGCGGCCAACCGCGCTCCGCAAACAGCAACGGCAACCCTCGCGGAGAGCCCGCCGCCGGAACTTGCGTTTAGAGCTTCAACTCTCGCAGACGAACACAGGTTTACCGCACCCAGTGAGACCGTCTCCCTGGAAATGCCGGTAAAACCCGCCGACAGTCTCGTGGAATCTGCTCTTTTCGGGCCCGGAGTCGTAACCGCCTTCACTCACAGCATACCGATCCTGCTGGCTGCCGATAACAAATGTGACACTGAGCCGGATTCGCGAGATCATCAAACACTGACAATTGATCAGAAGAACAAAATTGCGCAACTGCTCAAAGATCAAAGTCAGCGTTCCCCGGTCTTGTTTATTCTGGATACCGGTTGGCCAAGTTACTCAGATTATGCACAGTCACGGGAGGCGCTGTACAAGATCCTGGATGCGGTCTGGAAATCGAAATTCGGAACCGGTTTTCAGCATGCTCCAGCCCAAGCGCAAATCCAGCCCGCCAGCAATGAGCATTGTCGCTGCATTCAGCGAGCGCTCAAAGAATTGCAAACTCTCCAGCAAGGGCTGGATCCAGCAAAAATGATACAAGTGATCTACGTGCCTCTGACGCGAGAGCAGGGTGCGAGCACAATCCTTACCGACCTATTGCAAACCAGTGCGCTCCTGCAGCGGCTGACCGCGGAAGAGGGCACCATCAACAGTAAGATTGTCCGTGGCACGCGCGATTATGCCCGCTCTCTGGTGGCAAAGTACTACCCCGCTCAGTGGTCTGGACAGACAGTCCAGACCGACAAATCCGTGATGGATGCCGTCCTTCTCATTGGGCAAGCCTATGCGGAGCAAGCGCAAACAGTTTTCTTCGCCAATGAGTCCTGGACCGTGGAGCACGGGGGGAAATATTACGTTCAATACCAAACCCCCCAATATGGGATGGTCACATCGGCGGCTGGAAATGATGGGACTACAAACCTGCTCGATTTTGCTCAACGCTCCGCGCTCACCAAAGACACCATGGCAATCATCAATATGACCGGCAGTGGTGTCGACCAAACCTCGACACGGCTCGATGACCAGAACATAGACGTAGCCATGGCGGCCGGTTTTGACGGCATGGTTACTGATGATATCTCGGGAACAAGCTTCTCAGCACCCAGGATTGCGTGGTTCCTTGCCGCGGGGGAAGCAGTCCGCAAGAAGCCCTTGGTAATGAAACAATGGGGAATCGATCTTTGGAGGCAATTGGTTCTGCTGCGTGATCCCAGTGCAGCCGGGAATCAAAAGCTGCTGTTTGATCCTGTGAAATATATTTCCGCGCAAGCCGCTGCACAGGATCATTAAGCTCGATCATCGGTAGGGGTTAGAGGGATTCTAGCGCCCGTGTCGCCAACTTTTATAATGGCGCTCCTTATCCCTGTTCCTGCGTGCAATTTCCCTGTTATCCCTTCTGTTAATTCCCTGCTCGTCCCCTGTTCCGATTTTCAGCCTAAAAGCTACTTACCCCAGTGTTTTTGCGGGGTAAACCGCACTCCAACCCGCTCGACAACCAGAATTCCCTGTATTTTTCCCTGTTAACGGGAATTTGGCCCCGGAGACGGGTTAGCAGGAGACTGCGTCCTCCGCCAGCTTTTCTTTATCTCGAATCCGCGAAGCGGGTGAGAGATCCCTACCCGCTTCTACATCGCTTCCAATCGACAGCCCCTATCCCTCATCAAAAGAAGGATGACTTTTTCGAACCATGTCCCCTTTTGGAACTGTTGACCGGAATTACGGAAGAAGTTTGGTAAAAATCCGTATGGAGCGATGTTAAGCTCAAAATAGAAAGGAGAGACAGCTATGAATCAAGACAATCGAGTCCTGCAGCGCATCGGCGCCCGCGAATTGACGTGGGAAGAGGTACAACAAATCTCCGGCGCAATTAACACCTTGACCGCCTTCTGTAGCGCCCCTTCACCGATGTACCCCAACGGCGACAATGACCACGAGGGCTGCAACTTATAAGCTCAATTAATTAAGCTCATTCAATCCTTCCGTCATAAAGGGCGTACGCGGTCCGGCTTCTGGCCGGACCGCGTACGCCCAATCACACGATTGGGTACCCCGATCAATACCCCCCACATTCCTACCAAATCGACGAAGCGCATTTTGTCACGCTTTTAATGTTCCTCGTCATCACGTGGGCTACAGAAAAATCCTGGCAGCCCAACCTGCGCTTTCCGCGCGTTGTTTTCGTATTAGAATCTGAAGCCCTGTATCCGCGCGGATAATCTATGCACCCAACCACTCTCGCCCTATTTCTTGCATTCCTTAGCACTTCAACAGCGATGTGCATCGCCGGAATCGCGCTCTTCTTGATCGGCGGATGGGCCGCGAAAAGCGATGTCGCCGCGGCACGCGGCCTGGATAAGATCGTCGCCCTGGCCAATTTATGTTACGCAGTGCCGCTCGCGGTGTTCGGCACGCTGCATCTCTTTGGCCCGGACTTTGTCAAAGACCTTGTGCCAAGCTACATGCCCAGTCGAATGTTTTGGGTCTATTTCGTTGGCTGCGCGTTGATCGCTGCCGCCTTGAGCATCGCCACCAAAATTCAGGTGCGCTGGTCCGGCCTGCTGATTGGGATCATGATGCTTCTGTTTGTCGCCATGCTCTATCTTCCCGGCGGGCTGCGCCAAATGCACGCCCATATTCCGTGGGCGCGTGCCCGAATTACCTGGACCATCGTCTTTCGTGAGAGTTCGTTCGGCGGCGCTGGCTGGGTCCTTGCCGGAATTGCAACGAATGGATGGCATGGTCCAGCCAAAACCACGCTGATCACTGTGGGACGCACCCTCATCGCTCTAGCCGCGCTCTTCTTTGGCGTTCAGCACTTTCTGCACCCGCTTGGGCTTCCCGGAGTCCCGCTGCAAAAGCTGATGCCGGAGTGGGTCCCGGCGCGCGTGCTCATTGACTATGTGACCGGCGCGGCTCTTCTCGCTTGCGGCGTGAGCCTTCTGCTGAATCGCAAAGCGCGGACCGTGGCAGCCTGTGTCGGCGGCTGGATTTTGCTGACCATCCTCGCCATCTATCTCCCTGTCATGATCGGGGCACTGGCCAACCCGGATATCGGAGTCAAGATCGAGGGGATCAACTACTTTGCCGACACGCTCTTCTTTGCCGGAGCGATTCTCGCGGCGGCAAGCGCAGCGCCACGATCCAATGAAGTGCCGGGAAGATTTAAAGAGAAAGCGGGCATTGAGGCGGTTGCTAAATCGTTATAAGGCCAACACGTCTACCAAGCCGCAGAATTTCCCATCGCCACTCAATCCATGAATTCATCTGGGCGAGTGCTTGCCTTCTTGCACCCGGTCGTATTCTGCAATAAGCGCGTTCTCAATCTCTTCTGAGCGCCTTTCCCGCGCGCCACCCTGCTCACGTAAGTGCGATGCACACCTAAACGGCGTGCAACTCTTGAATAAATTCCACACAATGCTTCAATCAAGCCATTGATTTCCCGGATTTTCGTCTCGGGTTTTTGACTCATCGTGCCCTCTAATTTTTCCCAATTTAATAAATAGATGCGCAATTTTCAGAGGACCAGGCGAGACACTCTCGATTTTGTCACCACTGATGCCAACCCTGCATCGAATAAAGCAATCTGATTCCAAGGGGGGAGAATCTTGATTACGGAACCACAGCCAGATTGTGTTCCTATCCTAAAGAGCTTGTAAATCTGCAATAGCATGTTATGTCGGTAAGAATTATCCATTGGCGATGATGACCAAAATAAATAGTTTAAGATTTTCCGTTGTAATCGCCGAAAATGGGGCTGACCCCGGCTCGGCTGAGTGGAGTGCATATGCTGCATCATGCCTCAACCAGCAAGAGTCCGAGTTGAACAAGCTGCCAGCCTGGATGGAAGAACTCAAGGAATCAAAAGCAGAGGAAGACCGTTGCGTGTTGGGACAGATCAGGAGATGGCTGGAACTCGCTGATCACATGCTTCCTTTCGCGCGTGAACGCAATGAATGACCAACACCAGACTGGGAAATCCTGTTGATGATTGCTTCCGCAGTCTTCAAAACGGAGAAAACGGGTCGTGTATCGATCTTTGCGCATTAATCCGGAAGATCGTAGCGTCCTGGATTTCTTTGACCGCATTCTGGATAAGGGCATAGTTTTTGATCCATGGGCCCGGGTCGCGATTGCCGGCATTGACTTCTGCCGCTCGCCCGATCGGATCGTGGTTGCTCCTGAACGCCGCCGCTTGCCATTCATAGTTCCCGTTCGTGGAAAATCATCCCTTTAAGTGAGATTAAACCGACGGCGGTTTGATTTTGCTGACCCTCCCTGTCATGATCGGGGCGCTGGCCGATCTGGAAGCGACCTTCGTATGAGGGCGCTTTTTATTTCATGAAGCCTGTTTCAAGCTGAATAACAAAAAGGCTATTTCGTATCGTGCGGTTCCGGGGGAGCAGGTTTGGGGATAAGCTTGAAAAGCTCTGCGGGCCGTACTCTGAGCCCTCCGGCGAGCTTCATCAAGCGGTCAAATTTGATATTGGTTTTTCCGCGTTCCACTCGTCCGATGTAGTTCCTATGAACGGCACACATCGCCGCAAGCTTCTCTTGCGAGAGCCGCCGTTCAATCCGTAATAATTTCACCTTCTTGCCGAACAAATCCAATGCGCTGGGCACGCCATATAGGGTCTTTCGGCACTTCGGTTAAAATCTACCCCGTACAGGGTTGCACCCTGTAGGGTGTATAATCAACTTCCAATTCGTTGCCAGTGACTATAGCAAAGATTCATTACGTCGCGTGCTGTACCTGGGATGATGGCGTGTATTCCTGCGGACATGAACATGAGAGCGTCCAAAGCGCAATGCACTGCCTGATCCCTACTGGCGGGAGCTTTATACGCGCATTTGACGCCGGGGTTTTTCGGTCGCTCGATAACGGGGAGCTGATTGATTTCCTGGAATCGCTTCCTGCTATGCCCTGGAGTTCGCGCTATAAAGCTCAAGGAGGCGCTCCCGTATCCGCTGCGGAAGCGCCAGATAAGGAGCCGCCGTTGGGCGCGGGAGCCTGAAGGGCGCTCCCGCGTTTTTTGCATTTGTTGCTCCTCAGACGAATCAGCCCATCCAGCGCCTTAAACGCCTGCAGAGCGGAGCTTAGGATATCCCTTGCGGCGGTATTACCTTCGTCACTGACCTTCAGACTCTACCGGCTCAAGCTCATCACATGGTAAAGATTGTCTAGCGTTTCACCGCTACAACTTTTACTGATCTGTCTCCCGAACAACCTGTGGAACAGCGGCACTGGCCAATTTTCCGGAATCAACCGGTGATTCGGGTGGGAGTGTGATGGGCCAATTCAAGGTATTGCTTTCAACTGCTGTTCTCTGCGTGATAACTGCTTGTAGCAGCTCCAGCCATTTCAGCGCCGGCCTCGATTCCAACAATTCTGCCTCGGGCAGCCATGACGCCGGTATCATCCTGGTATCGAAGAATACTGAGTCGGCGACAGCCAACACAGAAACTCATACCACAGCGGTTCTTCCGGCTGACAAGCTGATTGCTCTCACCTTTGACGACGGCCCGCGCCCGTATGTCCTCTTTGGCAGCAAAGAGGCGGCGCATCCCGCTCCGGGTCTGGCTGACGTCCTCGATAAGAATGGTGTCAAGGCGACGTTTTTTGTCGTCGGCTGGCGGCTTACGCCCAAAACCTGGGGCGAGCCGCGGCACGAAGAAAATATCGGTATTACCTGTCTTGACGCGGCGCAACAGCTGATCCGGCGCGGACACGAACTGGAAGACCACACCTACAGCCACCTGGAACTGCGCAGCCAGGAGAAGAAAAATGGCGAGCTATGGGTCCTTCGCGACGTAGACCGTGGAGCTGAGGCAATCAAGGCGGTTACCGGAGCACAACCCCGCTATGTGCGACCTCCGGACTGGATCATTACCAGTGACGCTCGGCGCGACCTTGAACACCAGGGTTATCGCGTGCTGACTATTTCACCGGAAAATCCGGTGGCGCTGCGCGACGTGAACTCGCTCGACTATCTTTGTGTCGGCAAGGCAGCCGGATGCCCCAAGCCGTCTCTGGCTGACGCGGTGTTGAAGCAGGTGGAGCAGCGGGAAAAGAAAGGGACTTTCACCCACATTCTCGCTTTCCATGAGCTTTCAACCACCGCCGCCATCATGCCGCAGCTGATCACTGAACTCAAAGCGCGAGGCTACCGCTTTGTGACTCTGACTGAATATATGAAGCTGGTTGGATCAAAACCGGGCGAGACGATGGTGAAACAACAGGCAGCAGCAATGGGTGCGGCATCGCCACGCTGAAACTGCTACAAGATAATTGCGTAGCCCGCCGGCCACTCCATAATGCCTGCTTATGAGACTTTAAGGCCATCCTATAAAAGTTCGCCTTTTAGTTCGTCTGGTACAAGATTCTTGTGTCGGCGGTAGATCGGATAGAGGAGCCGATTACCAATTTCCACCAGGACATTAGCGACAGCATTCGTGAACCGCTTGTGTTCGTGTGCTGGCTCGGCCTTTTCCGACTTATTCACCAACCTCATTAGACGTCCCTCAAACTCCCCAACTAATGACAATACCTCTCGGGCGAGTTCTTGCTGTGAGAATAAATTCCCGGCCAATTCCGATGATCTGCGAACAGCGTTGGGTGCATTACCCTCACCATCGTCCAAAAGCTGCAATTCCACAATGTCTCTAATCTGGAGATCGATCTCTGGCCAATCAAAACGCACCGTTTCAGTTTCGAGCGTTTGAGTTCCACCAACACGAATTCTTTTGGAGTAGTCATTTTCTTTTGGGCGCTCGTGAAGATTCAAGTGTGCTCCGAGAAAACCGGGACCGTCGCAAGCGGCAATAAAGCGAGAAATTCCGTTAACCTTCAGGGAAAGACGCATCCGATTGATAAACTCCAAAAAGCTTCGAGTCAATAGAAGCCCTTGTCATTGGCTTGTGCCAGTATAACCGGTTACACCTTCACAAAAATCTTCTTTCGGTAGAACCACCACGCCACCAGCGTCCAGAACGCTGTGAAAGAAATAGAGAAGAGCAACGAAGCATTTGCCGGTTGTGCCAGCGGCGCGAACCAATGTTCGTAGACCCACCCTTGTACTTCAACAGAACGTGACCCATCCAGCACTCTGATAGTGGTCCACTCTTTCGCGAAGAAAGTTGAGAGCGCGTAAATCAGGATGGCGTTCGCTCCCAGCCAGAGGAACGGCCTGGCCCACCCGTGCCAGCCGCGCATTTCGATCAGCCACCAGCAGAGCGCCAGCGTGAGACATGCCGCCCCGGCAGTAAATAGAACGTAAGAGCTGGTCCAGAGAGGTTTGTAGATTGGAAAGAATGGATGCCATGCGTAGCCGGCTACTACTCCAGCTACCCCGGCGATGGCGAGGACACGCAGTTTCCGTGAAAAGCTTGCGGCGCTGCGCAGAAATTCTCCGCATAGAGTTCCCAGCAGCGTGGTTGCGATTGCAGGAAACGTGCTCAGCAACCCCTCAGGATCAAAGTCGCGGCGGTAGAGATGGCCAGACATCAGCTGACGATCGAGCCATCCGGCCAGACTGCAGTGCTGTGTCATCCACGCCGCGTGATCGCAGCCCGGCACCGGAACCAGCCGCATGATTGCGTAGTAACCCGCGAGCAGACCGGCAATCCAGATGATCCGGCCGCGCGTTGCAGTCCACAGCGTAATCACGGCTGCGCACAGATAGACCAGGGCGATGCGCTGCAATACGCCCGGGTAGCGCATATGGGAAATATCAAAAAATGGCTGGATGCGAATGGCATAGCCAATGAGAAGAATGAGCGCGCTCCGCCGCGCTACATGCTTCATGAGCGTTCCACGGGAGTCGCCGCGCGCGCGCCGCGCCGCAAACGACATCACCATCGACACCCCGACGATAAACAGAAAGAACGGGAAAATCAGGTCCGTGGGGGTCCAGCCGTTCGCTTCCACCCACGCCTTGCCTGCGTACCAGCCCGTAGGATGAGCGCTTGCTAGCTCATCGGCGTGTCCAAGGGGCCAGTAAAAAGCGTCTGAACCGGGATCATTCACCAGGATCATGCCTGCGATGGTCAGCCCGCGGAAGACATCCAGAGACTCCAGCCGCTTCGGCTTGCTAGTCGGAGAAACGTCTCGGGCGAGCGTTGCTGGATCTCTCGTGATCGTGTTGTCAGTAGAGGTTGCCATTTCGCTATGCGTAGATACTTGCAAGGTATCTTGCGCCTGGCAAGATTGAAAGTAAAAAATCGAGTGTGCATGTACCGCCGCCATGACCGCCCCAGATCAAACACCTGGCTGTCTCTTCCGCAAAAGACCTACACTGATTCCAAGCGGGCTGCTATCGTAGAGAAAACATGAATGCACATTTGGGAAGCCGCGCTCGCACGCTGTTCACTAAAAGCACGTTTATATTGATCGTTATTGCTGGGACCGTTCTCACTGGCTCTGCCCAGACTGCCAGCCCGACTCCTGCGCCATCGCCAACGCCGCTGAGTTCGCGGGGGCATGGTGAGCCGACGCGGTTTGATATTCTGCGCGGCGCTTATGGGCCGTATCGCGCCAACAATGACCTGCTTTTTTACCATCTCGATATCCGCATTGATCCAGAAAAGAAGTTTGTCAGCGGCAAGAACACTATTCGCTTCAAGATGCTCAAAGACGACATGCGAATCCAGCTTGATCTGGCTGACGCGCTGAAGATCGATAAGATTCTCCTGGGCACAACGCCGCTTAAGTATGAACGCGACACCGGCGCAGTCTTTGTGGACTTCCCGGAGATGCTGCACGCCGGTCGCGTTTACTCCATCGATTTCTATTACTCTGGCACTCCGTTACATCAGGGCAGGTTTGGCGGCTTTACTTTTGGGACTGACCAATCCGGGCATCCGTGGATTTACACCGCGTGCGAGGGCATTGGCGCAAGCATTTGGTGGCCCAACAAAGACCAGTGGCGCGATGAAGTTGAGAGCATGGAGATCAGCGTAGCCATCCCGAATAATCTGGTCGATGTCTCCAACGGAAAATTCATGGGCAAAACCGATCTGGGCGATGGCTACACGCGCTGGCATTGGATGGTGCATTACCCTATCAATAACTATGACGTGTCGGTGAATATCGGGAACTACCAGCACTTCTCAGACAAGCTGGGCGACCTGAACCTGGATTTTTACGCGCTGCCGGAAGACCTGGAAAAAGCCAAAAAGCAATTCGCGCAGGCCAAAGGAATGCTTGAGGAGTACCAGCATTATTTTGGCGAGTATCCATTCAAGAAAGATGGATACAAGCTGATCGAGGTGCCCTACTCCGGCATGGAGCACCAGAGCGCCGTCACCTACGGCAATCATTTTGCCAACGGCTACCTTGAGCGTGACTGGACCGGAGTCGGCATCAGCCCCAAGTTTGATTTCATTATTATCCATGAGAGCGCGCATGAGTGGTTCGGCAACAGCATTACCGCTGCAGACAGCTCAGATATGTGGATCCACGAAGCCTGGGCCACTTATCTTGAAGGCCTTTATGTGGAATACATGTATGGCCACGACGCTGGCCTGAAATATGTGAACGGATATAAACCCAAGGTCAAAGATGACGAGCCGATCATTACTGCGCGCGGCGTCAATGGCGAGCCTCCACAAGACGAATATTTTAAGGGCGCGCTCTTCATCAATACTCTGCGCAGCATCGTCAATGATGATCGCCGCTGGTGGAAGCTGCTCCACGATTTTTACCAGCACTTCAAATATCAGAACATCATGACGGAAGATGTCGTCCAGTACTTCAACCAGCAGACTGGAATGAATCTTACGCCGGTCTTCAATCAGTATCTGCGGCACACGGCGATTCCCACTCTGGAGTTGAAGTTCGATAGCGACAAGAAAACCGTGGCCTACAGATGGAAGATGGATGAGCCGGGATTTCAGATGCCGGTGCGTGTGGGCAAGAAAGACAATTGGCAGATCATCAAGCCAACCACTGACTGGCAGACCATGCCGACTTCGGTAAGCAAAGATGAGTTCGATGTCGCCACCGATCTCTATTACGTTAACGTCACCAAGGAATAGCGCCTGCAAAGCAAACTACAAGCGCGCAGCCTTATACTCCCTGCTGATTCGCGCCTTGCGCCGAACTGCTGCCCTAGGCGAGTTTGCGGTCCTGCTTCTGGTGATCGCGGAACAAATCGGCATCCGTCTGGTGAAGACGCTTGAGCAGGTCTTCCCACAGCGCATCCAGGATTGGGATCTTTGCCAGCTCCTGCTTGGTGGTAATCGCGTGTTCTGGAGCGATAGCGTGTGGCGTAAAACCGGTGACCTGCGCCGCGGAAGCAACCGAGATGTTGCGCTGGCACACGCCTTCCACCAGCATCATGCGGAACAGCGCGGACTGAATGTTAGGGCCGGTAGTAATGGCGCCGTGGTTCGGCAAGAGCACCACGGGCTTCTTGCCCAACGCCTGGGCAAATGGACGCACACGATCTTCCGACTGTGCCAGGCCGGTGAATTCTTCATCCACAATCGCAATGTCATCCGCCAGCAAACAGCTTTCCTGGTCAAACGTCTGCGGCAACTTGCGGAAGGTAGTCCATGTCACCGTGTTCGGCGGATGCGTGTGCGCGACGGCAGCGATATGGGGGTTATAACGGTGAATCACCCCATGCAGATGGATGGTCTCGTTCACGTAGGGCTTGATCGCAGGATCATGCTCTAGGACGTTGCCGTTGAAATCCATGGTGAGGACGTCTGCTGGCGTCATGGTGGCAAACGACGGCCCAAAGCGGTTTACCAGCATCCGGTTTTCACCTACGGTTATGCTCAGGTGTCCGGCATTACCCACGCTCAAGCCAAAGCGGTAGAGCAACCGTGCAGCACAGCAGAGATCAAATCTCAACCCATCCAAATTCATTCGGTGTCCTCCAATGCGAGTTGAAGCGAGACTACAAACGGCGATGGCGCCGTGCCGCAGCTTAGCTGCCTATTTGTCTTCTTCCAGGTATTTCACCAGATGCATGTAATCTTCACGGGCAGGCAGAAAGAAATCTAGGTTCATCACCGGTTCGGTTCCCAGCGGCTCAATATAGTGCACCACGCCTGCCGGTATCACCAGAAAAGAGCCTGCGCCCACTTCATGCCCAACATCCCCCACGTGATAAATGGCGCGCCCGCTCACAATGTAAGCTAGCTGCTCAAACGTGTGGCTGTGCGGATTCAGCTTCATGCCGGGATGGCATTCGTTCATCACCATCATCATGTCTTTCCACTGAAAGCCCTTCCGGCTGATTCCGGCGCGCACCACTTCAGAAGGGATGTTCTCCCAGTTGTAAGCCTTGCCGCTCGATTTCTGTTCCGTTGTCTTGGCGGTACTCATGTGCTATGCCCCCTTCTTTGCCGGCAGGCGACGCTCAGCGGCCTCTTCCAGGCCAAGCAGCGCTTCTGCATTCTTTTTGATCATGAATTCGATTTCCTGCTCTTTGATGCCGATATCCAGGAGCTTCTCCACCGTGTAACGCAGGCCTTCCACCGGCAGCGGATTATTTTTCTGTCCCAAGTCAGAGCCGAGCATCGTGCGTTCCGGCCCCACAAGCTCAATCCATCGCTTGAGCCGGTCAAAGTCCCAGAAGTGGAATGTGGATTCCGGATGATACATGCACATGGAGTGCTCAATGTAAGCGCCCAGCCGCACAAACTCCTGCACGTCTTTCTCGCTGGCATCAATCACAAAGTCAGGATGGTTGACCAGCATGCGTCGTACGCCAACTTCTTTAGCTCCACGCAATAAGGCCAGCGCTTCTGGCACGGAAACATGTCCGGTGGACAAAATCGCGTCAGCATCGGCAATCAACTCCAGGATCAGCCGGGCCTGCGGAAGAAGCTCGCCTTTTTCATCCAGCACCTTTACTGGGATATCCGGCAGCTCGCGGCCGACCTGCGAAGGAAACTTCATGTGCGGCTGCACCTCGTGGTGCTTAATATGGTTGATGGATGAGATCGTGGGAAACCAGACAATCTTGCCGCCCAGGCGCAGCGTCATATCGACAATGTAAGGATTCAGGCCGCCGACATAACTGTTGAGAACCACGCCCCCAAATACCTGGGTAGGAATGTCCTTGAGATCATGGTTCTTCAGAGGCACCAGCTCCGGCGCAGTGGTGTGATGATGGCTCTTGATCACGATAGCGCGCATGCCGGCCTGGGCCGCCTGTTGTGCCGCTTCTACGGCATCCAATCGCCTGGGAAAAAGTGATGGTGAAGGATGAATGTGTAAATCGATCGATCCCTGCAACAATCGTGCAACCGCGTCCATTTAGGTTCCCTCCTGGTTCACAGACAAAAAACTTACCAGCCAAAGCCTGGCAAGCCGGCATTCTTCGCCGATCCCCAGGGTTCAAAATTCTCTGCACCCGGCTCCGCGCCTGGCGCCAGCTTCCGGTAACTGCGATCAAAGTAGAGCAGCGGATCAGGCGACTTGTCTTTAAGCTCGCACTGCAGCACGCGTCCTACAAAAATCATGTGGTCGGCCACGGGTAATGACTGCTCCACCTTGCACAAAAACCAGCCAAGAACTTCGGTGAGCACAGGGATTCGCCGGTCTGAAGTGGGTGAATACTTCACGTCCTGAAAATGCAGGCTGCGGGAAGCAAACTGCTCAGCGTGTTTGCGGCCTGCGTGCGGCAGCAGGTGCACGGCGAATGCGCCTGTTTCCGCCACGCCTTGGGCCGTGCGTGAAGCTGTTGTCAATGACACCAGCAGCATGGGCGGCGTGGCTGAAACTGAGCAAACGGCCGTGGCTGTCATGCCCACCGGTTCTCCGCTCAGCGAACTGGTAATAATCGTTACACCTGAAGCCAGATGCCGGATTACGTCGCGAAATGCCGCGCCATCCGCGCTTGCGCCTGGCTCAACGGGTTTGGCCCTCGCAAATTCAGGCTGTGACATGGTCCTTCTCCCGCGCAGACGCGTTCTTCTGCGCCTCACGTTCGTCCCACTCAGCAGTGCGTTTGGCAAAATCCCACACGCGCTGCTTGAGTTCCTGCTGTCTGGGATAGTTCTGGTAACGCAACATCGCCAGCCGCCACGGATCGCCGGAAAAATAGCGTTCGTAAAGAGTCTGGCGTCCGGCAAACGAAGAACAGGAAACATCCCAGGCAATGCGGAACAGTTCAATGCGCTTGTCCGCCGGAATAGTTGCGCCCTGGTAATAACGTTCTACGTCCGCAGCGCGCTCACTTGAAAGCTCCTCATGGCTCGGCACCATCACCAGGCCGCTCGCGCCGAGAATCTGGATCGTCTCCACCAGTTTGGGATAAAGCTGCGGAAACAGCGTGCGCACGGTAAGCAGCGGCTGATCGTTGGGCAGCACCGTGCCGTTTGGTCCCGGGACGCAGTCAACTTCTGATGCGCGAATGCAGCTCCGCACCAGTTCCACCGTGTTGATCATTTCGTGGATATGGTTTTGCACATGCTGGAATCCTCCGATACCCACTGCGTCCGCCATGTTCAGCGCAATCCCCAGCAAGAACTCTGCCTTGGCCAGGTTTTTAGTGGCAAACTGGTGCATGATCTGGCTCATGGTCCCAGTCTCAACGAACATGCCGTTGCCAAGCTTTGGCTCCTGGTAGATAAAAACGCGCTCCCATGGAACCAGCGCGTTATCGAAAATGGCCACGCAATCCATCTCATCAAGACGCGCGGAGAACGGATAATCCTGCACGCGGCCATCGCGCGGCGTGATCGCAGGGCGGCAGATGAAGCGCAGCCCCTTAGTGGCCATCGGAATTGAAAACGCAAAAGCGTACGGCTTGGCTTCGTCCGAAAGTTGCAGAAATGTTGAAGGGAAGACAGCGATATCGTTGGAAAACGGTGCCAGCGTGGCGATCATGCGCGCGCCATGAATCACAATCCCCGCGTCGGTCTCCTTCACAATGGCGGCTGCCGTACTTTGCTGCTGTACCGGCTTGGAGCGGTCTGTCTGCGGATTGATGAGTGTGTGCGTCAGCGCCAGATCGTTTTTGCGCAGGTACTCATAATAGCTGCGGATATTTTTGCCGAATCGCTCACCGCCGCGTGCGAAGTAATCAGGCGCCGAACCCAGGCCGGTCATGTGGACGTTCATAAAATCCGGGCTGCGACCCATCATGCCGCCAGTCCAATCCATCCACAGCTTCACCATTTCGCGGCGGCGCACCAGATCGGCCTGTGATTTCGGCTCTATGTAAGAAAGCCCCGTGCGCTCGCCTTCCGAAGTGACGTAGGTAAGCTTCTCCTGAAGCTGAGGATCATGCTGCAGGTCATACAGTTCGGCAATTGATTCGGCCACCGGCCTGAAGCGTGGATCAAGCGTGACATCGCGGACCCGTTCGCCATCAATCCATATCTCGCGATCATCGCGAAGCGAATCCAGATACTGCCGGCCGGTTCGAATCATCCTCTGTCCTCTCGAATGCTTTTCAAATTAATCCGGAACGCGGAATGCCATGATTCCGTAGCCCATCATTCCAAACGGATAATAAAATTTGCGCTCTATGCGTGCGTGCGGCGGCAAGGCGGCGCGCATGGCCATCCACTGCACCACCTCCACCGAATGCTCTCCACCCAGGCGGGCAAAATCTGCCATGGTGTACGAGTTCAGATCCTGTGGCGCGCTCTCAATCAAGTCCATAAATTTGCGGTCCCACTCGGCGGTCACCCGTCCGCAATTCGGCCCGGTAAGCTGGTGAGAAAGGCCGCCGGTGCCAAAGACCACAACGCGCAGATCGCCTGGAAAACTCTTGATGGCGCGGCCCACTGCTTCACCCATTTGCCAGCACCGTTGCGGCGAAGGCAGCGGATGCATCACGACGTTGATGGTGAGCGGCACTACTGGAATTTTCCAACCTTCGTCCAGCAGCGGCATGGGAGAAAGAAAACCGTGGTCAAGCGACATGCGATGCGACGCCGTAATGTCAAATCCATCCGCCACCATGCTGGTGGCGATGTGAGCAGCCAACTCTTTGTGGCCGGGGACCGGCGGGAAGGCGCGCGCGCCCAGCCCTTCATCGGGAATATCGTATTGCTCTGCCAGGCCGATACTGAAGGTGGGCCACGCGTCGTAAAAATACTGGTCGACGTGGTCGTTGTAAATCACCACCAGCGCTTCAGGCTTTTGCGATTCCAGCCAGTGCTGTGACTTTTCAAAAGCGCTGAACAACGGCTTCCAGCCCACATCATTGGTCATTCCATGATCG
>DASTCT010000125.1:0-40743 GCA_035710845.1 Candidatus Angelobacter sp. | reverse complement strand
TATTTTTGCCCCAATGAAGAAGAGATATGGACATTCTCCCCGTTTATCGACCTAAGCGTATACCGCTGGATCAAACGCAACTTACGCCGTCCTCGCATTGACTGGCAAACAGCGTTTTTTCTGATGATTATCGCCCTTGAGGCAGCGCGCCTTGAACTGCATTATGCAGCGCCAAAGAATTGGTTATGGGCGCTGTATCTTCCTTCACCGGTCGCTTTGCTGGCAGTCTTTGCCACAGTGGTGGCAACCATCGCCATCCCTATCAAGATCTGGAACCTGACGCGCATTGAGATGAAGCTGGAAGAACAGGGACGGTTGCTGCTTGAGGCCCGGCTTGATGCGCTACAAAGCCAGATCAACCCACATTTCCTGTTCAACACGTTGAACTCGGTTTCGTCGCTGGTGCGTTTTGATCCTGACCGCGCGCGCGAGCTGATTGTGAAGCTCTCAAAAATCCTGCGCAGGCTTTTGGGCAAGCACGGCGAGTTTGTGCAGTTGCGCGAAGAGATCGAGTTTATAGATGATTATCTTGATATTGAGGTAGTGCGATTTGGCCGGGACAAGCTGCGGGTTTATAAAAACCTTGATCCTGACACGCTTGATGTGGTAATTCCGGCCATCCTGCTGCAACCGCTGGTGGAAAACAGCATTAAGCACGGGCTGGCTCCGAAAGTTGACGGCGGCAGCATTACATTGCGCAGCCGGCTATCGGAAAGCAAGTTGATTATTCAGGTGGAAGATGATGGCGTGGGCATGAGCGCTCCTCCGGCCGTTGCTGCGGAACAGATGGGATCGGGGCGCGGGATCGGCATGATGAATGTGGCAGAGCGCCTGCATGTGCTTTTTGGCGATGAAGGCCGAATGACGGTGCAAAGCCGTGATGGCCAGGGGACATTGGTGCTGCTGGAAATGCCGGTGCTGTACTCCGAACCTGGTGGGCCAACGCCTGCTATTTATGCGGTGCGCTCCAGCACTCGCTCGTAAAAAGCTTCATATTCAGGGATGATCCGGCTGGAGCAGAAGCGTGTTTGCGCTTCCCATCGCGCTACTTTTCCCATCTCGCGCAGGCGCGTCTCGTCGGAAAGAATATCGATAGCGCCCTTGGCCATGGCTTCCACGTCCCCTACAGCGGCAAGAAAACCGCTGCGCCCATGCTCAACCACCTCAGGAACGCCTCCCACCGATGTGGCCACTGTTGGGACCTCGCAAGCCATTGCCTCCAGCGCAGCCAAACCAAACGATTCCAACTCACTTGGCGCCAGCATCAGGTCTGCCACGGAGAGCTTTTCATAGATGCGGTCCACTTTGCCCATGAATTCCACTTTCTTCCGCAATCCCTTCTGTGTTACCAGCCATTCAGCGCGGGAGCGGTCCGGCCCATCTCCCATAAGCAAAAGACGCGAAGGAATTTTCTTCTGCACGCGATCAAAGATCTCAATCACGTCACAAAGCCGTTTTACCGGGCGAAAGTTTGAAACGTGAACCAGAATACGCTCATCTTTATCAGCAAATTCCGCGCGACGCTCAGCCGCCTTGGGATCGCGCTGGTAGACATCACAGTTCACAAAGTTATAAATAACCTCGATAGGCTTGCGGATTTCGAACTCCTGCAGCGTCCGCTGTTTCAGATACTCTGAGATTGCCGTCACGCCATCACTCTGCTCAATGGAGTAGCGCGTCACCGGCAGATATGAGCGGTCAGCGCCGACAATCGTAATGTCAGTACCGTGCAGCGTGGTAACAAACGGCAGCCGACGCGATTTGCCGTTGTTCTGCGCGGCCAGCATCTGCCGGGCCAGCAGCGCGCTTACAGAATGCGGAATTGCATAGTGAACATGCAGGATATCGAGGTTATAAATCTCGGCTACCTCAGCCATGCGCGTGGCCAGCGCCAAATCATAGGGAGGATACTCAAACAACGGATACTGCGAGACAGTCACTTCATGGAAAAAAATCCGCGGCTGCTGGATATTTAGCCGGATGGGCTGCTGATACGCGATGAAATGCACCTCGTGACCTCGCGCTGCCAGCTCAATGCCTAGTTCAGTGCCGACAACGCCGCTGCCGCCGTAGGTGGGGTAACACGTGATCCCTATCTTCATTTATTTCTGTCGCTTTCGCTCCATACCGCTGGAGAACATCCCCCGATTACAATTTCTCTGCGCCTGCTACTGCCCGCTCGGCGACCACAGGGCCTCGCGGGCGTGTTGCCTAGCATAATTTTGTCGCATTGCTCCCGACCTCTAGAGACTCTTCTTGAGTCAGATTCTTCTGGCTTTTTGCAGCCCTCGACAAATCACAAGTTCTCGCAGGATGAAGCTGATTTGATTCACCAAACCAGACAGCCGATTCAACTAAAACTGTTAAAGTTCTGCATAAGAAATCAGCTCTATCTTTTGACGTGCCAGAGTATCTTTCGTCTCGCTTGAGGTGAGTGCTGCCAACTCTGTTTCGCGTGACGTGGTTAATCGAGTGCCGGCGGCTTGAAGGTCAGCGTCAGAATAGCCAGGATGGCAGACTAGTTCCCAAGTGCCCTCTGGGAGCGCAGCGAGAATCCCCAGCAGCATTTTCTGGTCGAGTTTGCCGGTAGCAGCGATGCCCACAGTGCCGTCGGTTGAGAGCATTCCTGCTTCCTTGATCGCCCGGCGAAACTCGCTGGCAAACATCGTGAATGCTGTTACCCCGGCTGAACGCAACCATAGCGCCGGTGTTCCCAGCACAGCGCTATGCGGCCAGGCCCGCAGCGGTTCAAAAGGATTTCTGACGGCCCTGATCCCGCACGCTTTGGCAGCACGTAAAACCGGGCGCAAAACGTGAGGAAACATGTGGGTGTGTTTGTGGCTGTCAATATGGGTAAGAATGATGCCTTGTGACTGGATCTTGAGGATTTGCGCCTCAGCTTCCTGCTGGATTTCGTCCGCAGAGATTTGCCGTCGCACGGCTGCCAGAGCAAATTGCTTCAAGCTGCTGCGAAAGCACGAAGAGCCGTTGGTAAGGCTGGGCAGATTTGTGGAAACTGGATCGCCGTCAATCAGCACTACATGGCAACCAGTTTTTAGGCTTGGCTGTGACTTCGCCAGAACCGCCGCTTCTGCAAAAGCGCGCGCGTTGGCCATCATGGTGGCAGAAGTCAATACGCCGGAGCGATTTGCCTCTGCAATGGCGCGATTCACTCCCGCGGTCAGACCAAAATCATCAGCATTGATGATGAGACGATGCACTTGGTGAGTCTAACAAATAGCGAGCAACCTAGCGCCTTACCAACTTTGCTTTGAATGCGTCTTGCGCCAATAGCAAGGTGCGCTATCATCTCTGAACACACCATGTTAGAGCGAATTCCAAAATTGCTGACTGAATTTGTGTTGCCTATTGCCGGTCTGACCATGTTCTCTTTTGGAGCCTATACGGTATGGCGGCAACACTGGTTTCGCGCGAGACCTGCACTTAGTGGTTATGTGTGCTTCCAGGCAATCGTAGGCACTGGGTTATTTCTGTTGGCATGCTTTGGCACAGATCAATACACTCTCTGCCGTATATCTTTTGTCGGATATTGGGCCTTTACTATTCTCACCTCATTTTTGAGCCTGGCGGTTGTCTATGAGTTTCTGTTTTGCCTGGGTAAGACGGAAAGGCCAATCCGCAAAAAAGCCATTGTTGGATTTATGATTACAGCAAGCCTGGCGATTATCGGAGCTGTAGCTCTTGGATCAGCGGCACCAGCCGGTCTTACAGTCGCGAGCATGGCCAGAGGATTTTACGCCGCAACTGCACTGATGCTTATCTTTTCGAGCATCCACATTTGCGCTGTTAAAAAATCACAACCACTCTTTATGAACAGTAGAATGGCCGTGGTGTTTTGGTTTCTTGCCTTCGAAAGCCTCATCGATCTATTCATTTCGTACATCCTGCAGAACAGGGCGCAGATTTCATCAATTGTCAGCGCTGCGATCTGGTTAGCATTCACCATTTTTCTGTATCGGGCCTTGAAGAGTGGGCCATCGCAATCAGGACAGCTTAAGGCTAAAAGCGTTGAATTGAGTTGATGCTACGCCGTCTTTACGGCTTGCGGACGCGGTTCTCTTTCTCCCAAAAACATCTTGATTTTTTCTAGCAGCGCGGGAAAGAGATCTTCTTTTTGCAGGCAGGCAGCCACATCTTTGCCGCCATCTACCGGGCCGTATCCGGTAACAATAATTACCGGAACTTCAGGATTCCGCTCATGGACCTTGCGGGCCAGCTCTACGCCGTTCATTCCGTCCATGCGGAAATCAGTGACTAGAATGTCGAAATCTTCTTCGTCGAATTTTTTGAGAGCATCGTGGCCGCTATAAGCGCTCACGGCGCGATAACCCTGCATCTCCAGGATTTCGCAGCTGAGTCTTGCCAACACCTCATGGTCATCGACGAATAGGATCGCTCGCATGAAATGCCTCCTAGTCCTTATGGGAACCTGTGCGGCCGGAGAGGGCAAGCCGCTTCACTTACGGGGCTACAGCCTCAATTCTTTGTTTCATCATAGGCCAGAAAAGATGCCTATGGAAGCTAGTATTTTCAAATAAACACCCGGCACCTTACTTTGTAACCTTCAGCCAGACAATAAGTTACTCATGTTCCTGGGGCAAATACAGGGCCGGAACGTTCATCCCTTTCATAAATTCGTTAAAGGCAGGCACGTCAGAAGCCATAATCTGCTTCCAGGCCGCCAGTTGCTGGTCCAGTCTGCCGCGCAGCATTTTATAAGCCTCATACTGCTGCTGCGTGGGAGCGCTATCACCGGCCTGCACCACACCGCTCAGGCTGTCAAATTGCTCGTTCAGCATGTTGGGGAAGGCCAGATTCGCCTCAGAACCTTTCATATTTACCTGGATAAGCTGCTCTTCCACCGGAGTCATCTTCTTATCCAACTCAGCCGCATGATCAAGCAGGGGCTTCATCTTGGGATCATTATCAAACCGCTCCTGCAGTGACTTGATTTCAACCCGCAGCGTGCGAATCTGGTTCACCGCCCGGTGCAGGTCGATATTGGCATCATTCACCTGCTTGGCCAACTCAAACTGCTTTTGCAGATCGTCAGGCTTTACGTTCTTCACCCTGGGATCAAGAATGATCTCAAACGGCTGCGTCTGGCTCTGCCCTCCGACCGTGAGCTTCGCCGTGTATTGTCCTGGCTCAGCCAGCGGACCTTGCGGGCCTTGGTCACTATAAAATGCTCCCGGGATTTTCACCGGCGGCTCCCAGCGCAGGTTCCATGCATAGCGGTTCATGCCTGCCGATGCCGGGATTGTAGTCACTTCTTTCACTTGGTCCGGCCACTCCGGCGGCTGCTCTTCGCCTTTCTTCTCTTTGCTGGAAAGCGAGCGCACAAGTTTACCATTCGAATCAAGAATCTCCAGTTTTACTTCATCTTTCGGCGCAGTCTTAAAGTAATAGTCAAAGATTGCTCCGGGAGGCGGATCATCTCCCACCGGCCCGCGACGATCAATATCAGTCGAGAGATGCAGGCGCACCGCCGTTTCTGGCTTGTAAAGCAGCATCTCGGCATTGGCTGTTGCCGTATCAACCTGGCGTAGCGGCGTTATGTCATCCAGCACCCAGAAAGAGCGTCCATGTGTAGCTGCAACCAGGTCATCGCCATGCACTTCCAGATCATGAATCGGTACCGTAGGTAGGTTCAGCTTCAGAGGCTGCCAGTGGCCGCCATCATCAATGGAAAAGTAAACACCTGTCTCAGTCCCGGCAAAGAGCAGGCCTTTGCGCTTGGGATCTTCCCGCACGGAGCGCACGTAAGAACCCTCAGGAATGCCGTTGGCAATGAGAATCCAGGTCTTTCCCGCATCGCGGGTACGGAAGATCATCGGGCGAATATCATCCAGCTTGTGCCGGTCCACCGCGATATAAGCTGTATTGGCATCATAATGTGATGGTTCAACTATGCTCACCAAGCTCCACTCAGGCATGTCTTTGGGCGTCACGTTATTCCAGTGAGCGCCGCCATCGGTAGTTAGTTGTACCAGACCATCATCGGTGCCAACCCAGATCATGTCTTTCTTCACCGGCGACTCGGCTACGGCAAAAATCGTGTCGTAATATTCAACACTGGTAATGTCGAGCGTAATAGGCCCACCTGAAGGCTTCTGCTTGTACTTATCATTCCGCGTCAGGTCACCGCTAATGGCTGTCCAGCTCTGGCCTTCGTCAGTGGATTTAAAGACCTCATCCATCGCCGTATAGAGCGTGTTGGGGTCGTGCGGCGAAATCAGCAGCGGCGATGTCCAGTTGTAACGGTGCGGCAACTTCTCTGCCCCATTGCCTGAATAGTCAACCGGCCACACGGAGATATCCACAATCTGCCCTGTACGCTTGTCAAAGCGGCTGGCAAAGGCTTCACCGTTGGCAAAGGTGATGTCAGGATCAGGAGGATATGGCGCTATATATCCGCTCTCACCGCCACCCACGGGATACCAATCCTGCCGGCCAATCACGCCGTCATCGTCATAGCTCTTGATGGCGATGGTGGAGTTATCCTGCTGCGCGCCATAAATGTAATAAGGCCAGCGATTATCCGTTATCACGTGGTAGAACTGCGCTGTGGGCTGGTTGTATTGCGTTGACCACGTGTGCCCGCCATCAAGCGAGACAGTCGCTCCGCCATCGTTTCCGTTAATCAGGTGGTCGGGATTATCAGGGTCAATCCACAGGCCATGATGATCGCCATGCGGCGCAGGCAGCAGGTTAAAGGTGCGTCCGCCATCTGTGGAGCGGAACATTCCCGTGTTGAGCACATAAACCGTATCGGCGGATTTAGGATCGGCAAAGATGTGGCTGAAATACCAGGCGCGCTGGCGCAGGCGGCCATCGTCATTCATGCGTATCCAGTTTTCCCCACCGTCGTCAGAGCGATAAAGCCCGCCCTCTTTTGACTCCACCATGGCATAAATCTTGTTTGAGTCAGCGCCGGAAACCGAGATGCCAATCCTGCCCATAATGCCCGGCGGCAAGCCGTGGCCTTCAAGCCGCGTCCACGTCGCTCCCTCATCCGTCGATTTATAAATCCCGCTGCCCGGCCCGCCGCTGTTCAGGCTCCACGGCGTGCGATAAACCTCCCACAACGAAGCAAAGACTGTGTTTGGGTTATGCGGATCAAATACCACGTCAATCGCGCCGGTCTTGTTGTCTTTGTAAAGGACTTTCTGCCAGCTTGCGCCGCCATCTGTGGTGCGAAAGACACCGCGCTCTTCATTCTGGCCATAAGCGTGGCCCAGCGCTGCCACCAGCACAATGTTCGGGTTCTTGGGATCGATAATCACTGCGCCAATGTGACGCGTATCTTTCAGGCCGAGGTTCTTCCAGGTCTTGCCGCCATCCACCGATTTGTAAACGCCATCGCCATAAGTAATGTTGCCGCGAATGCAAGCTTCGCCCGTGCCCACATAGATCACGTTGTGGTCAGAAGGCGCAACGGCGATAGCGCCAATGGAGGCAATAGGCTCTTTATCAAAAATCGGCTGCCAGTTCACGCCGGAATCCGTGCTCTTCCACACTCCGCCAGCCACCGCGCCAAAATAGAAAACATTTGGCTCGCCCGGTACGCCGGTCACGGCCAGCACGCGTCCGCCACGGAACGGGCCAACCTGTCGCCAACGCATCGCGCCAAAGGCCTTTTCATCAATCGGGACGTTTGCCGCTGCTGGTACTGGCGCAGCCGTGGACTTAGCCGCTGGTGGCTTGGCCTGCTTGCCGGTTGCAGGTGTCTTTACCCGCTTATCTTCTGAGGTCTGCGGCTTGGCCTGCGTGGATTGCGCGAACAAAGATTGCGCAAACAAAGATTGTGCGAACGAAAAGGACGAAACAACGATGAGCAGAAAATAAACAATCCGGCTCCGCAAGATCATGCGATACGAACTCCTGTTTGTATACGAGCGAATCATCATACGCTTAAGTTCAACTCCATGTCTTGTGCGCTATCTGCGTTGAAATGGTCCTTCCCATCATTGAAGTTCCCGCTGGAACCTCTACCACATTGCTCGATCCACTCCCCTTACCTGGTCATCCCCGAAAATAACAGCCTTCCGGCGATCCCGCTTACCGGCAGCGGGAAGGATCGTCTAAAGTTGCATGCTTAACAAGCCATTGTTCAGCCCACTTTTCGGTGACGCGATTCCCTTTGCTCGCCCGCCTGTTCATCTGCGCCATCTTCGTGCAAGGAACGCTGGGCAAAATTTTGGGGTGGAGCGGGCAGGCTGCTTACATGCAATCACACAACCTGCCAGGACAATTGATACCGTCGATGTTGGGAATTGCGTTGGTGATCGAGGCCGCAGGAGTGCTTTGCCTCATTGTGGGATGGCAAGCCCGCGCAACAGCAGTCGTCATGTGTATTTACCTAGGCGTGGTGAGCGTGCTACTGCACAACTTTTGGGCCGCCCAAGGCATGGCCGCGGGCGGCATGCAGACACAGTTCTTAAAGAACGTTGGCATTATGGGCGGATTGCTGATGATCGCGGCGCATGGTCCAGGCAAGTGGTCGGTAGACGAAGTGCGCGAACCAGCGACTCTGTCGCGTGTAAGCACAGGCTCCCCTCAATGAGTGATATGGCGATGTTAGGTCAATTGGCATGTCACTCCGGTTGTGAGTGTAATGGCGACGTTATTCCAGTAATCCCGCTGCTCGCTGAGATGATTCGACCGCCAACCCTGCTTACAGTGCGGATTACTACGGATGGGCAGTCCTTCTACCCGCTTGAGTGAACCGGTTTGCCTGGGCCCACTCCAGAATTGCGTTGGCCAATTCGGATCGCCGGTCCGAATAACTGTGATCCGTATCCCAGTGCTGTTCGGCAACGTGCGCATCTCCAGATTTGCGCAGCGCTTCCGCAAGAAGGTGATCAGCTGGCGCCAGGCCGTCATTCGCGGTCAGAACCAGAACCGGGCGAGATGAGATCGCGGGCGCCAGGTTCAGGAAGTTCAAAGACTGTTTGTGGTCGTAGATTTCGCGTGCCAGCGCTTCTCCGCTCGTGCCAGATAGCGGCAGAAGGTTGCTGTCTTCTTCCAGCAAACTTGCTTCCTTATCGATGGTTGGGTGACCCGCCGGGGGGCCTGCATCGTAGTCGGCGCCAATGTTCCAGGCTGAGATCAGCACGGCCCCAGCGACCTCTGGATTGTGGGCCGCAGCCGAAGCTGCCATGTATCCACCCATGCTGTGGCCGATCACGATCACGCGATGCGTGTCGACGTGATATTTCTGCGCGTTCGCGGGGTCGAGCAGATACCGGACTTCAGTATCGGCGTCCTCGGCTGCATGTTGGAAAGAGAAGTCCCCTTTCACTCCCCAGGATCCGCGATAATGCATGGCGAGCACGTTCCAGCCACGTGCACGTAGAGTTTGCGCCAGATCGAGATTCTGCTCAAAACCGGGAAATCCGTGCAGGATGATCGCAGTCGGATGCGGGTCTGTGCCGGCCGCAAGATAAAACACGCCGAGTAACATGCTGTCATGGCTGGGAAGGATCATCTGTCGCATCGATGGAGGCGCGGTGGCCGTTGCGCTCTTACGTGCAGCAGTCTGCCCCGTGAGTTGGGCCGCGAGCAAAACTATGAGTGCAATAGAGAGGACGGATTTCATCGCACCAGTATAGATACTGCTTGCTCATGCAGTCGAGATAGATGCTGACAGTCCCACCTACTCAAGATCGTCACTAAGCACCTTGACTGTTGCAATCAGCGTTTACACTCGGAGTCGCTTACAAGTGTGCGATTTACCCTTTTAAACTATGCATCCGTACTTCCGGGCCAACCGATACACAGCCCGCGATTTTACTGCTATCTTGGTCGACTACCGGAGGGATACATGCGTTTACTAATCTTCGTAGTGGCAACCGCTACGATGTTGTTGCTTGTCCCAGCGCCCGCACAGCAGAGTCACTGGGCGCCAGATAATGACAAGACCGCGAAATACATCGTTGACATGGAGCGCAAGTGGGCTGAGGGGGTATGCGTAGATAACGGCGTGGTCGCCAGTCTGCTTGCCGATGATTTTCAAGGCACGTCAACGCAAGGTGCACGCTTCAAGAAGGCCGATGAACTCAAGGACGAGAAGAGCGCACGCACCGCTCATGATTGCGGACTCGATGAGGCCAAAGTACATTTTTTCGGAGACAATCTCGCCGTCGTCTATGGCCGCGAGCACGCCATCGGCAAAGACAAGTCCCAGCCAGGCGCAAAAGTTTGCCAGGTTTGGACCGATACATGGCTGAAGCGTGGCGGCAAGTGGCAAATCATCGCCTCGCATGATAATCGCGTGGAATGTAAGTAATAAGGATCTCTGGCGCTGATATATCGAACCACAAACTGTTGCTCAGGTGCTGACACTCTAACCGCGTCGCGAGTGAAATGGCAATATTACGTTATTTAGAAGCGTGAACGGAATTCAAGGCCTTTATTTCTTTCGCAGCTATCTTGTGGCCGCTGTTGGCAGCCTTCTGTAACCAATTTATGCCGAGTCTTTTGTTGCTGCGGACGCCCTCGCCATCAAGGTATGCGGACCCTAAGTTGTATTGTGCCTTCGGATCGCCCATTCGCGCGGCGATGCGCCACCATTTCACTGCCAGTAGAAGATTGGATTTAGTCCCAGCCCCTTCGGCGTACATCACTCCCAAATTGCAGCTTGCCTGTATATGGCCTTTCTTTGCAGCCCGCCTGTAAAGATCCAACGCTTTCCTGTCATCTTTCCGAACCCCGTGCCCCTTCGAGTAACAAAGAGCAAGGTTGTAGAGGCTCTCGGGATGGCCCGAGTTAGCGGCCCTCTTGTACCAGTACACGGCCTTCTTCGCATCGCGCGCGGGAGCAAGCCCTAAATCGAAAGCATATCCAACAAGGTTTTGGGCATGAGGATACCCATCCTGCGCCGCAGATATCAGCAGCGGAAAAGCCTTCCTATAGTTCTTCACGCGCCATTTTTTATCAAACAGAGCGTTGTACATCTGCTGAAAGTTCATGACAGTGCTCGTAATAATCCAACTTGCGCAGGATTATGGATGATAACAGGCAATTCCACTCGGAACCGGGAACGCGAGTCGAATGGTCGATTTCACAACTGCTGCTTGATTGGCGGAGCCGAAGCGCCAAATTATCGCAAACCGTTGCGCTACACTGGATCGGATGAAGCTTCTGCTCGCGGTCCTGCTTGCTTTTCCCTTGCTCCATTCTTCGCATGCACCCGCTGTTTTCCGGACCCGGATCTCGACAACCGCCGGAAGCTTCGTCATCGAGACACACCGCGATTGGTCACCGAAAGGTGCTGACCGCTTTTACCAGTTGGTTCTCGAGCACTATTACGACAACTCGCGCTTCTTCCGAGTCGTTCCTGGGCGTTGGGTTCAGTTTGGGATCGCCGGCGATCCCAGGGTCGCGCAAGCCTGGCGGCATAAAACCATTCCAGACGATACCCTCAAGGTCCACAACACACCCGGCTACATCGCCTTTTCCAACACCGGCCCGGGAACGCGCTCCACGCAGGTTTACATCAACCTCCGCGACAACTCCGCTTTGGATTCCGAGCCCGCCTTTGCCCCCTTCGGCAAGGTGGTTGAAGGCTGGGATGTTGTGGAGAAGCTCTACGGCGGCTACGGAGAAAACTCCGGCAGCGGGATGCGTGCCGGACATCAAGACAAACTTTTCGAAGGCGGCAACGCCTATATGGACAAAGAATTTCCTAAACTGGACCACCTCATTCGCGCGGCGATTATTCCCGACAAATAGGTCCTGCTCACACCGCGACGACGTTCACTTCTACGCGCGCTTTCCTATATTTGCCGTTCTCTGTCGGCGAAATGGTTTCAGATCGCACATCTGTGTCGCTTAAACCGATCTGCTGCTGGTGCCAATGACCAGATGTCCCGATGCCTCCACTTCCCACGACACGCCATCCTGAACCGGAGCACGGGTGACAACTTTTATATTCACATGCTGCTGAAGCGACGGTGAAGGATCTGCTCTGCCGCTCTTCAGGGCTCAACACAGGCTTTATTTTGAATGCGATCAAACGTTCGGGAATCACTGCCTATGACCGTTCTCTATATAAATGCACAACTGACACGTGAACTTTCACTCTACGATCGCACAGCGCCGTCAGGCGCGGCTGATAATAGCCCGGCACGGTCCCGAAACGAGCAACGCGAGTGAGGGCAAGTGCCGGGTAAACATGGGGAACATTCAATCCTTGCTGCCGCAGGCCGGAGCGCAGCGAAGCGGAGCGACAAAAACAAACCGTTCCTTTCACTGCTCATAGAAACGATGACTGGGGAGATGTGCGGTTTTAGAGGTTAAAGAAAAAAAGTTAAGCCGCAGCGACCTCGGTTCCAAGCCCATACTGATTCGCTTAGGAAACTTACAGCTTTTGCGAAAACAGCTTTGCTTACAACTTGCAGTTTGGTCATGAAAACCACCTTTCCACTTCTGATTGATTTGATTATTGATTCTGCTACATGACAAAACAACATCAAGAGCAGGTAAACAAGAATCAGCAGGGCAGGGGAACCGGGCACTGTCAGGCGCTCCGCTAGGAACCGATCAGAATAGCATGGCGTTAAGCGAGGATTTGCTTGCTCTAATAGGATTTCTGCCTCTACTTCCCCACAAACTGCACCAATCCATCGCGATAATTAATCACCATCTTCATCTCTTGCATCGCGCTGAAGCCGATCTGGCCGGAGATTTCAACGCCCAGGTCTTTGCTTACCGAGTGCAGATCAACCGTGCTGATGCGCTCGCCTTTCTTTTGCACTTTGGCAAAGCGCAGTGTCGCATCGTCATTGATAAAAGCGCTGGTAACCTGTCCGCTGGCCCCAGACACGGGGATGTTAAAGGCGCGCATGTCCGGCACGGATTTCGCCAGCTCCGGTGAAATGGTGTTGGTATTGGCTCCGCTGTCCACCACAAATAGGCCTGTGGCGTTCTTTCCTATTTCAGTTTGCAACAGCAGAAACTGGCCAAAATTGAAGGCCTTGCTGAAAGCGTCTGTCCCGGAAGGCATTGCACTGCCCACGGTCCCCGGCAACGGCTCAAGACGCAGCTTGTGTTTGGGGAAATCAACGGTAACAAGATATTTGCTGAATACGTCGGCGCCAATCGTGCCATCCACCTCGGCAACCTCATGCGGCGTGGCATGAACAAAGCAATCATGGAACTCCAAATCGCCGATTACAATCTTGTCCACCCAGGCCTGATAGCCTTTGGCGCCGCCGGATTTACCCACGCCTTCAAGCCCTCGCTCTGAGAGTTTGCGCGCACCAATCTTCTCGGCCAGCTTGCGCGTAATGACGATGCCGGAAGAGCCTGTATCGAACAAAAGCGTTACGTTGGCACGATCGTTCAGGCGCACGCGCACGCCGTAACCGCGATGCACCATGTTGGGGCCAACCGTCAGCAGCTCCAGATTGATTTCTGTGCGCTCAACGTCGCGCGCTGGAATCCACACGCGCCGTCCTGCCAGCGCTTTGATGAATTCCTTGTACTCGCGCTCGTGACGCTCCGTTTCCTCATCATTGCGGAACTCAGCCAGATGTTTTTCCAGCGCCGCAACGTTGTCAGGATAAGGCTGGCGGACAGCCCACTCGTACAGCGTATCGCCATCCTCAGGATCAAGTTCGTGGGCCTTCGCCACAGCCGTCTTCGATTGGTCCCTACGCGCATAAGCTGCATCCACTTTGCCCTGGCCCAGCCATGCGCGGGCGCACTTCTCATCCAGCTTCAGCGCGGTCTTGTATTCGTCTTCTGCTTCAGGGATCAATCCGCGCCGGAAATAAACATCGCCGCGTGCTGCGTGCGTTGCAGCTGAGTCAGGCAGAGCAGCTAGCGCTTTCTCTGAGCTTTCATCCGCCGCTTTCACGTCATCTAGCTTCAGCAGGCTCTGTACCAGCCCCGCATAAGCTTCAGAACTGGGCTGCTTGGCAATGATCTCCCGGAAATCAGCAGCCGCGCCGTGAAAATCGCCCTGCCGGAAGTGCTGGCGCGCAGCAGCAATGTTTTCGCCGTCTGTACCAGCAGGTGTTTGGGCCGGCAGCCCGGGCATCGGCAGGATCATCAGAAGCACAGCGAAAAGCGAGGTCACAGAGAGAGAACGCACCAATGCAAGCATACTTGCAAAGTTAGCGTGCTAAAAAGAAATTGTTTCTAATGCCTTATGAAATTCATGGACTATCAAACAATCAGGTCAATGGCTGGTGAGGGAGAAGCGGCTTTTTGATCACCTCTCCCTCGGCTTGCCATCATACTCATTCAACTTTGGTTGCTGTGACCTCAACCTGGAACCTTTTATTGCTGTTGACGTCATCCATGCTGGTGATGATCTGCGGTTTTCCGGGTGTCAGCACAGTGCGTATTTGCTGCGAGATCGCGCGAATGACTGGACGCATGCCCACAGAGCGCGCATCACCATTCTGGTCGGGTGCGGCAAAGCTGCTGAGTTCCAATTCAATTCTCACAGACAGCTTATTATTGGCTGTCTCCATTGCCGAGCATTCCAGATCGAAGCCCACATCGGTATATGTAATCTTGCCTTCTCCAATATCGAGAGGCACTTTGATTCCAATCTTCATCTTGGGGTACGGGCCTTTACCGTCAGTCGTGACGAGGAGGCTGTAGTCGCGCTGATTCGTCCGCTTCCCCTCCTGGAGTTCATAGATACTGAACGCCAGCCGATACGTTGGCGCATAGTATGTCTTGAACGTCTCTTGCACATCCTTCTTCGGGGGCGTGTCTTTGGCCGGTGGCGTATCCTGAGCGGTTAAGGCCATGACCGATAACAAAATCACCCAAACAATACAGAACTTCTTCATTAGTTCTCTCCTTATAAAATTCAGGGTCTTTAACGCTGCGATCTGGAGGCAGCTGGTTGCGGGTCTTTCCAAAATTCTTCTTTTTCGAAATCACGGATTCGAACCTGAGCCATGAGTTCTTCCTTCGGCGTCTGCGCAACATAGGCCAACATCAGCTTTTCCTGTTCCGAGAGGCCCGTGGGTGTCGGAAAAACGGCAGGACGATCCCTTCGTGCTAATTCCTGTCGCGTCTCCGCATGATGCGGACGATTTTCCCGGCGAACCCGCGGCGGGTTCGCAGCTACTCGATGGTCAGATTGCGCGTCGCTCACGGCGGGCTGTTCTTTATGAACTTGCACCTGTTGCCGCTTTTCGACTGGCCGTAAGAACAGAACGCTCAGTACCATTACAGCGATTGCTGCCCCGATTGCTCCCACCGCCAGCCAACGCGTACTCCACCACCGCACTCGCGGCTGCTTTGCGGCATCCTGGATGCGGGCCAGAATGCGCCCTTCCAGCCCAGGCCGCGGTTCCACCGTCGAATAGGAAGCAAGAGCTGAATCGAGCAGGTCGCCGAGTTTTCTTTCATCGTTCTGGTCAGACATGCTTTGCCTCCAACTGCGACGCCAATTTCTCTTTCAGCAGCTTGCGCGCCCGGAAGAGCCGCGTCCGCACTGACGCTTCTGGTATCTTCATTACTTCCGCGATCTCCGCCGAGTTCAACTCCTGCACGGTTGAGAGTTCCAGCGGCTGGCGCAGAGCTTCAGGAAGGCCAGCAATCATGCGCTCCAGCAAATGCTGCATCTGCCGCCCTGCAAGCTGTGCATCCGCTGTGGGCGCAGGATCAGGCAACGCATCCAGCATCGGCTCATCCTCTGTGTCATCATTGAGCGAAACCGCCACTCGACTGCCAGAGCGCCTCTTATCCAGCGCCGTTGTCCAGGCAATTCGTGCCAGCCAGGTTTTAGGATTTCGTACTTTGTGCAGACTGCTCTTGTGCTTCACCACGCGAAGAAAACATTCTTGCGTGGCATCTTCAGCGTCGTGATGATTGCGCAGGATGGAATAGGCGATGCGAAATATCATTCCCGCATGGTCCGCGACCAGCGCCTCAACCGTGGGCGCCACCGTTTCCATGGGAATTGCGTGTTTCAGAACCGTATCTCCCAATATTGCCTGCCCTGCCATTGCGCCTTCCTGAAGAGAAAGACAGTAGAAGAACGGAAAGTGTTCAGATATTTTGCGGCAATCTACAGGAAGAGAAAGAAAAGAGCAACGCTGCAAGAAAGAATGCAGTGTAGCAATCTTAAGAGATGATCTGCTGCTGAGAATCGGTTGTGGCAAAAACTCCTGCCTGGAAAGGCAGTTCCATTGTCACGCGCGCGCCGTTCGGTTCAAGATTCGTGATGGAAATTTCCCCGCCATGCTCTTTCACAATGCCATAGCAAATGCTCAACCCCAGGCCAGTGCCCTTGCCTACAGGCTTGGTCGTATAGAAAGGATCAAAGGCGCGATTCATGTCAGAAAAGCCGGGGCCGCTATCGTCAAAGCACACCACCACGCGCGCCCCGCGCTGCGCTGCTTCAACACGTATGCTCTTGCGGGAGCATCCTTCCAGCGCGTCAATGGAGTTGTTCAGCAGGTTCAGCAGGATCTGCTTGAACTGGTCTTCATCCAGCGCCACCGGTGGAAGGTTCGGCTCAATTTGCAGTTGCACCTCAACATCATGGTTGCGCAAGTGATATTCGCGCAGCGCCAGCACATCGTGCAGCAGCAGCTCCAGGTTGGCTGACTTTTTTTCCAGATTGTTTTGCCGGGCAAAGCGCAAAAGATTTTCAATAATGCGCTTCATGCGCTGTGCTTCACGCAGCATTTTGTCCAGCTTTTGCCGCGCCGGGCCGGGCGGCAGATCGTCGCTGATCAGCTCAGAATACCCAACAATGGAAGTCAGCGGATTGTTCAACTCATGGGCCACGCCGGCCACCAACTGCCCGATTGCGGCCAGCTTCTCTGATCGCGCCAACTGGCGATGCAAAGCAGCATTGTCAATTGTTACGGCCAGGTCGCCAGCCAGCAGCTCGATTTTTGACATCTCCTCAGCGTTCACGCGGGTAACGTCGTGGGGATCGTTCAACCCAATGCAGCCAACATGCGCTCCACGAGTGGTTTGTAGAGGCACCAAAACCTGATTTCCCTTCTGCCAGTACGGCGAAGGTTCATACTGCGTGTAACTGGGGACCTGCCCATATTTCGTCATCTGCTCCGGCGACAACATGACAGATGTTTGCCCAAGCCGGGTGCCTATCTTGCAGGCCTGCACCAGATCTGGAAACTTCCATACCTGGCTGCATTTGTGTTCTATCAGCATGGCAGCCTCTCCTGAATAACCAGCGTGCCCTGCCGCAAATAGGTGCTCGCCATCCAGGCTCAGGATAATTACCACGCGATCGAAAGTGCTGGTTTCGCGGATGGCCTCCGCGATCTCAGTGCACATGGAATTCACGTCAACACCGGTCAACAGCCGCGACGTGATTCCAGCAAACGTCTGCAACTGATGATTCACCTTCCGCTCACGCCGGCGCGCAGAACGAAGGAAGTCTGATTTATCTTCCAGCAGCGTGAGGATCATGCCAAAAGCAACAAAGAATTTCGGCGTGTTCCACAGCTCAGGATTTACTTTTAGATTGGGCGCATACGTATCCATGAGCACGCCAACAGGGAATACCGCCCCCCACAGCAAAAAACCGCCGGCGCTGGTCAACACGCCAGGCGTCCAGCGCTGGTAGCGTCTCCAGAAAAGAAAACCGGGAAGCCCAAACCCCACAGTGAGCAAAGCAAGATAACCAAAATCAAAATCGCCGCGCCAGGCGCGATAGATGGCTATAGTTCCGATGATAAAAACCGGCGGCGCCCAATAAAGAAATTCTATTGTCAGCTTGCGGCGGAGCGCCACAAACAAAACCGATCCATAAAAAATAATTGCGATGCACGCAATATAAAGAGCTCGCCATTTCAGCTCATACGCCTGGCCAATGGTGTAGATGATGATTGACGTTCCCGTCAGGGCAAGCAAACTCCAGGTAAGCTTTTTGTTCTCAAAAAATGAGGTCAGCGAAGCCACAAAAAACAGGGCCGAAAGCTGAAGGCAGCCCAGATCAATCATGTAAGTGACGGGCGTTAAATTGCCATCAGGTGGCTCAAAGACTTGAACAAAGAAATGGACAAAGATCAGCCCCCACGCCGCAATCCACAGATGCAGCCGGGCCGATTTCACGTGCCGCCGCAGAGCAACAAAAATGCCCACCATCACGGCCAACACTAGAATGGTTGGGAGCTTGTCGAACAAAGTGGCCATTCGTGCAATGTCCTGTTAGGAGTGGCCAGCGTATCACGAGCAGATCAGGCCAGCACCCTTCAATCACCATTTTTAAGGTGACCTACGTAACCTTACTTAGAGGAATCCTGTTCCAATTTGGGAATAGCTTTGGCTGGGGACCCGCGGATAGCCTGCTATACTCGTTTTGGCGGCAGAAATTTCTGTCTTTCTGGTCTTTACCCGTCGAATGGCCCTTTTTGGGCGGTTAGCTCAGCTGGTTAGAGCGCGTGCCTTACAAGCACGAGGTCCGCGGTTCGATCCCGCGACCGCCCACCACTCCTTATTTAAATCCAAACCCGGTTACGATTGAAGCCGCTGGATCGTCCACCTCCCAAGGCCTTGACCACGCTCTTGCAGAATTGCGTTAGCTATCCATATGTTTTTAAGTCGCCCTGCTTTGCTAGCGGGAGGAAAAGTAATACACGAGCAGTAGCGCGCCAGCGATTTCAGCTCATCATGATCCACTCGGGAGCAAGTTCCATAGTTTATGACCGAACAATGTGGCACAGAACAAAGGTAAAATGAAGTCTGTCGCGATACAGTAACCAATTGTAGGAACAATACACTGTCGTCTGGATCTTTTATTTTTTGTGCTGGGAGCAGCCATCCTTTTGTTGCAAGAGGTTCATGATGATTACAAACGTAAGCACCTCACAAGAAGCCTCAACCAATGCAAACAAACAACTTTATGCGGCCAGCGGGTTGGCGCTTGTCAGGGTAACAATTGGTGCGATGTTCGTGTGGGTCTTCTTCGAAAATCTGGGAAAAGGTCTCTACACCTCTGCAGGTTATGCAAACTTGATCAATTACTACATTAAAGCCAGCCACTCGCCAGCAGCGTGGAAAGCGGTAATGGGATTCATGGCCAGCCATGCCGCGATGGCGGCGCCTGGGCAGGCGGTGGCGGAAATTGCTCTGGGAATTCTGCTGGTGATCGGATTACTCACACGCCCTGCTGCCTTTATTGCATTTCTGTACCTCGCCAGTCTTTGGGTTTCAGAATGGGGCACCGCGTGGATCTGGGAACTATTGGTTCCTGTGCTCGCATCACTTGGGCTGGCGATAGGACGAGCCGGGCGTACTTGGGGCGTTGACGCTTTGCTCTCGCGGCGTCAGCCTCACTCTCCATGGTGGTAACCAAACCTCATGCGAGTATCGGTCATTATTCCAACACACAATGAGGCGCAGGCCATTGGCCGCGTGCTCGCCGAACTCCCGCCCGATCTTGTCTCTGAGATCATCGTGGTCGATAGCAATTCAAGTGATGGCACTCCCGAAATTGCGCGAAATATGGGTGCTCGCATCGTCCAGGAACCGCGCCGTGGATACGGTCGCGCCTGTTTGACCGGATTTGCCCACGTGAATGCACCTGACGTTGTCGTTTTCCTCGACGGAGACTACAGCGATCGTCCTGCTGAGTTGCCTATTCTTTTGGCCCCTATCATCAATGGCAGCGGTGATATTGTGCTCGGTTCACGGCTCAATGGCAAAAACAATCGTGGTGCTCTGCCCTGGCACCAATCGTTTGGAAATCGTTTTGCAGCCGGTCTGATCAGGCTTTTATATGGAGTGAAGGTGAGTGACCTCGGGCCGTTTCGTGCCGGACGTGCTGATGCGCTTCGCGCTCTAGCGCTTGAAGAGACAACTTATGGCTGGGCGGTGGAGATGATCTTGAAAGGCGCGCTCGCTGGATTCCGAATCGTTGAAGTCCCGGTGAGCTATTATCCGCGCATCGGTAAATCAAAAATCGGTGGTACGCTGAAAGGCACAGCAGGAGCAGCGTGGTTCATTCTCAGCCGGATCGTCCTGTATTATTTTCGGCGTCGAAGACCAGCAACACCGCAACCAACACAATCGGCCTGATATAAATGTTTTTCATGGAGCCCTCTCGCAACGCCAGCTTACATTCGGGTAATCACAGACGCACGCTGGTCATTATGGCCAAAGCGCCAAGGCCGGGGATGGTTAAGACCCGGCTCAATCAGAGCCTTCCTTTTCCTGCAGTAACAGCGCTATATCGCTGTCTTTTGGAAGATACGGTGGCTCTGGGAAAGTCGCTGAACGGCGTCGCGGTGGCTGTTATGTGTCCGGCTCAAGATGTGCAGGAACTCACGCGCTTGCTGGGCAATGTTGTGCAAATCGTGCCACAGAAAGATGAAGGCCTCGCGGCGGGACTCACCTCTGTTTTCCGGCACTTCACCGCTGACGGGCACCATCATGTAATCGCCTTCAACAGTGACAGTCCACACCTTGCGCCGTCTGTTCTGCACAGCGCTTTTGAAATACTCGCTGCTCATGATGTAGTCATCGGGCCTACATATGACGGCGGCTACTATCTTGTAGGAGCTAAGACTGCGCATCCAACGCTCTTTGAAAACGATGGACTGGGAACACGCAGCGCTCTTGAGAGATTGCTGACCCGCACAAAAGCGCTTGAACTCTCCACCCACCTCACCGAACCTTTCTACGACATTGACGTCGCCGGTGATCTTCTTCGGCTTGCTCCAGAACTAAAGCTTGCTCCGGCAAGAGCGCCGCGAACGGCGACCTGGTTCGAGGAGTGGGAACAGATAGTGGCCGCGTTGCGCCCTCCCAGGGAAGTGTTGTGAGGTTTACGCCATCGCGCAGGGTTTATGCGCTAGGTGCCATCTTGTTTGTATCGCTGGCGATTTGTGCCCGCGAGTTCAACAATGTGGGCGCACCATCTTTCATTGTTCCGCTGGGTATGGCTGGCATTGCATACCTTCTAGCCATCCGCGAGTTCTTTTCCACGCCAAAATTCCCAAAGCGCATCATCGTTTTTGGTCTCGTGCTGGCTGCTGTGTGGCATGTTTTGTTCCTGCTGCAGCCTCCAGGCTTGGATGACGATATCCATCGATATGTTTGGGATGGCCGCGTGCAGCGGCTTGGCTATAACCCCTATACAGTCGTTCCCAGCGATCCTGCGCTTGCGCAGTTGCACACCTCTGAGACGCGCACGCTGAATCATCCAGATTTACCAAGTCCATATCCGCCCGGCGCTCAACTGTTCTTCCGCGCGGTGACCGCGATCCATGAATCTGTCTTCGCGCTGAAATTAGCATTTGCAATTTGCGATTTTGCAATCATTCTGGTTTTGCTTGATGTGCTGCGCCGCAGCGGGCAAGCAGCACATTGGGTCCTTGCTTTTGCCTGGAACCCGCTGCTAGCCATTGAGGTTGCAGGCAGTGGCCATATCGATATTGTTGGCACTCTGCTGCTGTTGATTTCGTTTGCTGCGCTCTGGCGACGATGGCGGGCCATTGCAGCATTAGCATTTGGTCTAGCGGTCGGGGTGAAGTTCCTTCCCATTGTCCTTGCGCCACTTTACTGGCGGCGGATCCGCATACGCGATGGCGCGCTGGCAGCAGCCGTGGTTGGACTCTTATATATGCCATTTCTCAACCATGGCCGGATTCCCATTGGTTCGCTCGAGACTTACGTGCAGAGTTTTCGGTTTAACGATCCCGTGTTCGCGATGCTCGAGCGAGTGATCACTCCACAGGTTGTAGCTTTGCTGGCAGTGCTCGCCGGCTTTCTTACCGCGGTTTGGATGAGAAGAAAGTCCGCTGAATGGTCTTCAGAGGCCATCGCATGGCCAATGGCAGCATCGCTTTTTTGTGCGCCGGTGGTCTATTCTTGGTATCTGCTGTGGCTGCTGCCGTTCATGCGATCAACCTCAACGCTGCCAATCGCAATCTGGACAGTGAGCATCCTACCTACGTACTATGTTTGGCACCTGCGCTCCCTGGGGCGGCCGTGGTTAGTTCCTAACTGGATTTTGCTGCTGGAATACGGATCGGTGGCAATCGTAGCTGTGGTGATTGCTTCACTCCGAATCAGGCGATCGGCCCCACCACAATTTTCAGCGGACCAAGCAAAGTGAATGCAATGCGTCCGCCATGCCAAATTGCTGGAATCCACAAACCTTTATGCGTCATCTCACATTACTAAGGAGGGTCCTACATGGCAAAGTTGAGCCGTTCAATAACGATCCGGTTCCTGGTTTTCGTGCTGGTCCTTACTGCAGTTTCCGCAGCACAGACGCGCCCACCCATCGCCGACGAGATTGCCAAGGCTTACGGTCTTGATTCGTGGGGCCAAATTGATGCCATCCGCTACACTTTCAATATCCCAGGCAAGAAAGTTGTCAGAACATGGACCTGGGAGCCCAAAGCCGACCGGGTCACCTACGAAGGAAAAGACAAGGCTGGCAAAGACGTAAAGGTGACATACGTTCGCTCTCAGCTCGACAGTCAACCTGAAAATGTGAAGAAAGAAATCGATCCAGGGTTCATCAACGATCAGTACTGGCTGCTTCTCCCGTTCCACTTTGTCTGGGACACCGGGGCTAGCATAGAAGATAAAGGCATGCAAAAGGTGCCAGGGGGCAAAGGCTCCGCTCACCATGTGGTGATGAAGTATCCCTCTAATGGTGGTTACACCCCCGGAGATACCTGGGAAGTCTATGTCGGTTCCGATAACCGAATCCAGAAAATGATTTTCCATCATGGCGGGACGGCAAAGCCAAACCTGGTTGACGTGACATGGGAAGGGTACAAACAGGCAGGTCCTCTTTGGATCTCAACGGAACACAAAGGCACCGCAGACGGCAATCCGGTACACGTTTTCTTTACTAATGTAGCCGTTAAGGTGTCAGGTTCGGATAACTGGGTTGACGCGAAGTAGCCACGGGGCGCACAGCCTGGTTCTGACCGGGCTGTGCTCTGTGATAGCCCCCAAGTATTGATCGATCCAAGCGGGTTCTCTTGAGGGATGCCGGGGATTCCGGGTTACTTAGCTGTCGATTTCAAGCGGAAGACAAGAAAATAATCTTGCCCATCCCCCTTTACAAAGTCGTACTGTTCCAGCAACTGATATCCAGCCTCAGCGGCTTCTTTTATTACTACATCACGTGAGACGCCGTGGTCCTCGCCGTTGCCATTCTTGTCAATGATGCCGATTTTGGCTCCGCTGCGCAGTGAGCTTCGCAAGTTCTGGAGCAGAAGCACGGGGTGC
Source organism: Candidatus Angelobacter sp. (assembly GCA_035710845.1). Taxonomy (GTDB): domain Bacteria; phylum Acidobacteriota; class Terriglobia; order Terriglobales; family Acidobacteriaceae; genus Angelobacter. Next base: position 17,517 of record DASTCT010000125.1, on the reverse strand, counting down.
GCAACCTCATGGTAAGTTTTTAGCAGCAACACGGAATCAATGCTGTTTTTTGGTAGTTTGGGATCATCTTCGGTGCTCAGGATCGCGTGAACGTTGCTGATGCCTTCCTGCTTAATACGCCGATCTATATAAGCAATGGCTTCTGGATTGATGTCCACAGCGTAAACAACTCCGGTGTTTCCTGCGCGTTTCGCAGCGCGAACAGTAAACCATCCTGAACCAGCCCCAATGTCAGCTACATTGACGCCTTCCTTAATACCGAGAATATCCATTACACGCAGGACCTGTAACTTTTCGTCGCGGTCTTTCGTCTCAAAAATCGAGAGGTCGCCGGTGTAGGGCTTGCTTGTTTTGCGCGGTGTAAGCTGAGAACTGGCATTCGCGCTGTTTTGTGCTGCCCATGCCGTCAAGATCACAGACCGTGAAGCAGTGAGTCTCGCACCTCCGAATATAAAAATGAGAGTAGCAGCCAATAAGAAGCTCGTCTTGCCTGGAACAAGGAAACGTTTCATGTTTAACTCCGCGCCATCACGATTGTGGTGCAGGAACTCTCTCCCTTGGGAAGGTCCCGTGCCGCAGCCATCGTGATGTCTAGTTTTTGCGTCTGCCCACGAATAACGGGACAGTAAAAATCAGGTTCCTGAAGCGCAACTTGCAGGCGACGACGCCCGGCACAGCCACCATGACATACGTCGCGAAAATGGCAGAGCTGGCATGCTGCGGGCAGCGATCGCGCTTCAATGAATGGATTTGTTTCGATCAACTTTGGTCCTAAATTTATTAATTCGGGCAAGGGCGCTCCACTTCCCTGCCAATAGACGCACGGTTGAGTGGTACCGCGCGGAGTCACGCGAATAGTGCTGATGCTGCACCCGCCGGTTCGAGGCGGAAGGCCAGCCATCGCTCGCACCAGCGGCTCGCCGATAGCGATAACGTCAGTTTCCGCAAAGAGACGGCGGAAACCCTCCCAGTACTCATCGTAAGTCAGTGCATAGAGGTCGGAGCGCACCGATTGGTAAACATTCACTCGCAGAGGAGCGCCAAATTTTTTGGCCACTCGCGCCACATCGGCCAGGCACAAGTAGTTCGACTTCATCATGACTGCGATAATTGTTACGGGCACGCCTAGCCTCACACATCGCTCGGCCTGCTCATGGATGAGCGCCCAGTTGCCAGGACCGCGCTGTTTATCCTGTTCGGCTTGATTCGGATAATCAAGGGAGAACTCGATATCGTGAAAAGCGCGCAAGTCGCTGTCTTCTAAAACAGCAACACTGTGGCCGTTAGAGGTGATGGTAAGTTTGGCTGGTTGTGTTCGCAAGTAAGCCAAAATTGCTCTGAAATCAGGATGCATGCCGTTCTCGCCGGTACCCAGATTTACGGAGCGTACCGGCAGGCGTTCCATGACCGACTTGACTTGATCCAGGGAGAGACGGTCAGTGCGAGTGGGATCGCGATAGCAAAAGGCGCAGGCAAGATTGCACTCGTTGGTGAGCCCCAGCCCGAGTGAAATGCCGGTATCAAGCGTCGCCGCGCCGGAAGTAGTGGATGGAAGCGCCATCTTCAACACGATACTCCATTACGGTTGAGAGCGGCGCGCCAGACAGTGCGTATAGCGAGCAACAGCAGCAAATTCAGACAGCCCGCCGAGTTTGCGCTCCAGTTCAAAGATCCGTTCATACTCAGCGTCGCGAGAAATCTTCGACGGCAAGTAATCCGCAATCACGCGCACACCTCGCTTTGCGGTGATTGTGAATGAGGCCGTTTTCAGCATGGTCTCGAGACCCTCTGGCGTAAACAGTCGCACCTTGCCGCCGTACAGCGACTCGTGTGCCCACTCAGCGGCAAGATTATTTTCCGCTGCAACCAAATCGCCCGCTTGAATCGCGGCCTTCAGGACTTCGCCTGCCTGATTGCGCACCAGGATAGACAATATCGCTGATGAATACCGCATCACTTGTGCAGCGCCACCCAGAACGGCTTGGGGATCATCGACATACTCGAGCAGGTTATGGCAAAGAATTACGTCGAACAATTCGGTTGTGAACAGATCAGCCAATCGGGCGGCATCGCCGAGCTGCAACATGATCTTCTCTGCAACACCCGCTTCTTCCGCGGCGCGCTGCGCAAGATCGAGCATCGCTGGAGAGGAGTCTAGCAATGTAACTTGATGGCCAAGCTGCGCCAGGCGAATGGCCGTTGCCCCAGTCCCGCAGCCGAGATCCAATGCGCGCAACGAGTCTTTGGCTGGCCCCAGAAATTCCTGCAGGTTGGCAAAGGCCAAGTCCGCACGCAATCGGCCTCCCGGAGTTTCCAGGTAAGCGGCATACTTACCTGCGTCGATCTCAAAGCGATTGCTGTCAGCGTTGGCCGTTGTCTTCACTCGACCTCACTGTTGAATTAACGTTCCCACCGACTCTCCTTTTAGAGCGCGGGTAAGATTTCCTGGCGTCAAACCGCTCACAATGCGAATGCTGTGCGCCAGTCTTGCGCGCGTCAACAAGTCCAGGACAGCGGGCTCAATGGGCAGCGTATGAAATTTTCTATCGATTAACTCCTGCGCTCGAATTTGCGGAATGAACTCTGCTTTCGGATCGGCCTTCGGATCGGCGGTATAGAGCCCATCAACGTCCTTGAGGAAAATTACGCTGCGCGCACCGAACACTTCACCCACCAGGTACGAACCGGCATCACTGCCATGAGGTGGCAGCTTGCCCAAAAGCGGCGGGTGCTCCCACAACGCATAAGGCGGAATACCGTTAAAGACAGCACCGCGGGCTGCGGCCAGCATGGCGGGAAGCAACTGCACTACAAAAGGCGCTTCCAGATAAACAAATCCATGTTTTGCCAGCAGGCAGGAAACCATGTAAGCATTTTGGGCTGAGTCTTTTGCGCTTAGAACTGCCAACGCGCCGGTGGGCAGCCCCAAATCAAGTCCCACGGAGAAGATGTGCCGCGTACGCACTCCCGCGCCCACGCCAATAATCATTCGGTGTTGCGCTTGATTAGCGACGATTTCGTCCAGTAGAGGGAGCAGGGCGGAACGTCCACGATCCATGATTGAGCGACCGCCAATCTGAATCACGTTAACGTCAGGCAAAATTGCGGATACGGGGGATTCAGTTCGGGCGATGACATTTTTGTCTATCAATGATTCGCGCATCAATCCCGATGGAACATGCTGAGCACTTGAATGGTCACTCACCTGGCATCTCCGTTTCTGTAGATGATGGTTCCAACAGGTTCACCGTTCAACGCCGCAGTGAGTTGGCCCGGCTTCAATCCGTTAATAAATTGAATTTCGCGGATGTTGCGCGCCCGCGCCATAAATTCCAGCACGGCCCGTTCCACAATAAGATCTTCGAGATCGCGAGCCAGCAATTCCTCCACGCTGATGCGTGGAATATATTCAGAATCAGGGTGCTTCTTGGGATCGGCAGTATAAAGCCCATCTTCGTCTTTCACATAGATCATCTTGCGTGCACCAAACACCTCAGCCACCAGGAAGCATCCTGTATCGGTACGTTGCGGCGGAATACGGCCCGTCGGCGGATTCGGTTCCCAAAGTTTATAAGGCGGCATTCCCTGGCAGACAACCGCGCCGCGCTCCATTAAATAATGTGGCAAGGTGCTGAACCCTTCCGGTTCGATAAAGGGAATACCATACTGCGCCAGCAGATAATGCAGCATTTGCGCATTCTGCCAGGCCACCGCAGTGCCGAGCACCGTGAGCACTCCGGTAGGAAGTCCGAGATCAATGGCAAGACTGTAGATATGGCGAGCGCGCGTTCCGGCACCCGTGCCAAGAATCATCTTATGCCGGCCAAGATTGTCCACAATTTCCTGCACCAGCGGATACACCGCGCTCCGCCCGCGATCCATAATGCTTTGGCCGCCTATTTTTATGACATTCACCCACGGCAGAATGGTGAAGTTCGGGGTTTCCTCAGTGGCTCGCTGCACTGAAGCATCAGTTAACGAATTGAAAACCAGTTGTTTTCCAAGCCCGCTAAGTAGTGCGTTCTTATCTTCCATGTCTTTCATTCAGCTTCCAAAATCCAGATTTGATCCCTTCTCAAAATTCAAAGATGTCCAATTCAAAATTGCGTTCCTCGTCAAATTCAGTATCCAATTGCCCTAAAGTTTTTTCTGCCCATGCATTCAGCTTCTGCAACGCCTGCTCCTGAACAGTGCCGGGCAAAGCTGCAAAGCGTGCTCCGGAACGATGGCGCAAAAGAAATTCCTTCGCGCTGGTGCTTACCTTCCACGAAGCCGGCTGAGAATGAACATGGTGTGTGCTTTGCGATTCCAGCCATGCCAACGCTTCCCGCCGTGATTCCTGCGGCTGCCAGTGAACACCCATCTCCTGCAGAATCGATCTCAGGCGGCGTTTAAGGTGCCCATCTATTCCTGACTCAGGACTGCGCGTATGACCTACAGCCATGATTCCTCCCGATTGCAAGACACGCCGGGCCTCATTGAGCAGCGCTTGCCAGTCACGAATGCCACTCAGGACATGCATGAACAGTACAACGTCAAAAGCGCCATTGTGAAACGGCAGTTGGCATCCCTCGGCCTGAACCAGAAAACCAAAACCGGAGCTGGTCTGAAATTCATGCAGCATAGCAAGAGATGTATCCACTCCAATATAGGAGTCGCTGGCTGCAATGAAAGCTCGCCCGATTCTTCCTGTGCCAGCGCCAACATCAAGCACGCGCGGAGGCGCAGGAACATGCGCGGCAGCAAAGATCGCCGAGCGAATGGCCTCTGGAACTCCGCTAGGCAGAAGCCGATGGCGTTCAAAGCTGGAAGCGACTGTATCAAAAGCCGGTGCCATAACGATCAGCGATAGCCCTCCGCCTGAAGCTGAAACAGCTCAGCATAAAGCCCATTCTGGGATAGCAGTTGACTATGAGTTCCCTGCTCAAGGATTGCGCCCTGCTGAAGCACAATGATGCGGTCAGCCATGCGAACGGTGGAGAAACGATGCGAGATGAGCAAGGCCATCTGCCCGGCAACCAGTTCGGCAAAGCGCGCGAATGTTTCATATTCGGCTCGCGCATCCAGCGCCGCAGTAGGCTCGTCCAGAATAATGATCTGCGCTTTGCGCATGTAAGCCCTGGCCAGAGCAATTTTCTGCCACTCACCGCCGGAAAGCTCAACGCCGCCTTCAAAACGCCGGCCCAGCATTTGCCGATATCCGAATGGCAGATTTTTCGCCAAACCTGCAGCCTGCGATTTCTCTGCTGCTTCAGCAATGGGCGGAGCGGTGCGCCGGCCATCACCATCACTCATCTGTCCAGTTGAAGCGTTCAGATATTCCTGTACCTGCGTGATCTCACCTACTCCAATATTTTCCTCCAGGCGCAGATCATAATGGACAAAATCCTGAAAAATCACGCCGACTGCATGGCGTAAAGATTCAAGATCATACTCGCGAAGGTCTATTCCATCCAGCAGAATGCGGCCTTCAGTGGGATCATAGAGCCGGGCCACCAGCTTGACCAAAGTAGTTTTCCCCGCGCCATTCTCGCCCACCAGCGCAATCCTCTCGCCGGGAGCGATTTGCAGATTGATGTGGCGGACGGCCCAGGTACTGCTGCCTGGATATTGAAAACCAACATCATCAAATACCAAGCCCTGCGTGAGGGATGACGGAACGGCACGCGCGCCAGAACGCGAAACAATCTCCGGCTGCATCGCAAAAAAATCAAAGAGATCACGGATATAGAGTCCCTGCTCATAGATGTTGCCGATGGAAAGCAGCAGCCGCTCAGTTACAGCGCGGCTTCGCGCAAACGATGCAGCCAGGAATGTGAGCGAACCTACGCTGATGACGCCGTAAAATCCGCGCCACAGGATAATCACATAACCCGCATAGTAGCCGCCAAGCCCTAGCCAGGAGAGCAATGTGGCGGCAACTCCCTTGCGCAAAGCAAGGCTGCGATTCGCGAGATGGAGACGATGCGCCAGATTACGGTAGCGTTCCACTAGCCACGCTGACAGTCCGAATAACTGCACTTCCTTGGCCGTCTTGTCACCGGCGCTGAGAAAGCGCAGATAATCCAACTGCCGGCGCTCCGGCGTCATGCGGTAAAACAATGAATACTCAAGCGAGCTGAAATGAGTTTCCGCAAGAAAACCGGGGGCCACTGCAACCAGCAACAAGACAAGCAGCCACGGACTATAAATAAAAACTGCGGCCGCCAATGAGAAGAAGGTAACGGAATCCTGGGCTACGGAGAGCAGTTGCGTGAGCAAACCAATGCGGCCTGTTGTTTGCCGCTGCGCACGCTCCAGACCATCGTAAAACGCAGGATCTTCAAAATGGCGCAGATCAAGCGCGGCAGCATGAGAAATGAGCCGTTCGCTTAGATGATCCGAGCAAAGATCGCCTAAAAGAGCTTCAACGGCCGTGGAGCCTTTATCCAACGCCTCACCAACTGCAACGATCAACAGTTCTACTCCAACCAGCATCCACAGCCGGGAGATATTTGGCCGCCCCATGCGGGCAGCCACCACAATATCGATGATCAACTTGCCCACCCAGAGCGTGGCAATGGGGACCACGGCGCGAAGCAAGCGCAAAACCACCGTCGCCGCCATGTATCCGGGGTGCGCAGCCGACATCGTCCGCAAAAACTGAAGAATCGCGCGTAGTGCAGCAAACTTCTGCTGCCGCGTAGACGTCTCGTTCTTTCGGAAGCTGCGAAGCGGCTGTTGTGGCTTTGCGATAGCAGGGTCCAAAGCACTTGTATTGTAGTCCCTGCTTCAATAAACCGCCGACGGCAAAAACTCTGGATCGGGAAAAATGAGCAAGGTCTCCTGGCCAGCACAGTGGCTGGCGCAGGAGAAAAGCTGCCAAAAACATGCTTAGTGGTGTTTCACCACTGTTTTGTTATCGACCACTTCAATGAGTTGCATCATGCCACGGTCTTCATGGGCCAGAATGTGGCAGTGGTCCACAAATTTGCCAGCAAAGTCGGCAAAGTGCGTGCGCATTTTGAAATAACCCGGCGTCACATTGCCGCTTGAATCTTTTTTCCCCGTGGGTATGGCAAAGGTGTCCCACCAAATCCACGGTGCAGGAAGAGGCTGCGGCTTCGTCATGGTATTTGGGTCGAAGAGTTCTACAATCTGGAACGGGTTTACGTGAATGTGGAATGGGTGTCTCACATTTGTGCTCCAGTTCTCGATCGTCCACTCCTGTTTTGTATCGAGGAGCATGGATTCGTTCACCACGCCTTCTTCAAATTTCACGCCGTTGATGGTAGGTTGCGCCCCAGTGGCGGGCATTTGGTATCGGATGGTACGACACTCCGTGACCGATGGAATATCATTGAGGAATTCCGGTAACACCGGATATTCGTCTTTTTGAGTCGGCCATTTTGTGTTGGCTCCAGAGTCTTGAACGACATTCACCGTAAGAATGATGTTCACTCCTGACGGCGCCGTAGTATTGGTGCCAAAAACCAACGTCGCCGTTCCAGCCTGGCTAGGCGCCTGGACGAGAATGTCTGCGCGGTTCCCAGGCGCGAGCATAACGAAAGACAGCGGGTTCTGTATTTGCGAAGAGTAGTTTTCCCAGGCAAACTGCACCCCATCCTGGGCTGTCTGCCGGAATGCCGGAGCCTGGCTACCGCCGTTACCAACCAATGACACCGTAAAAGTTGGGCTCTCGCCTTGCACCGTCGCGTTGATGAGACGCCACCATTGGACTTCATTCGTTTGCATAGTGATGACTGGTTGCAACATGCCATTTACCAAAGGTCCCGCACCGCCGTTCGGCCCTTTGCCGGCGCCGCCCTTCCCCCCGGTTCGTTCGCGATTAGGCTGAGCCTGGAATTGCTGAATGACGAGAATTTGCTCTTTCACGTTGGGCATGGTCTGCCGCAGCTTGGCATCATAGTCGCCTTCGATAATCAAAGCGCCCGCCATACCGTTGTAAACCTGAATCGACGTGGAACCATGCTTGTGTGCGTGATACCAGTGAGTTCCAGGCGCCTGGCCCATCACATGTTGAGGTGGATTGTGTTTGGGAGGCCTGATGCAATACGGGAAGCATCCCGACCAAAATTGCGGGAACTCACCGTATTCTAAAAGCAGCTTGTTTTGAGCCGCCTCTCTGCTATGCAGAGTTTTATCGTTCTTTTCTGGCGCTACCCGGTCAAGCTGCTCCAATCGCGCTTGGTTCTTCTGCACATAATTGTCCAATCCGTGCATTGTTGCGGCATCCAGGTGCCTCCATGTTTGCGGCGTGGGATAATCCCTGCACGCAAGCGGGAATAGCACATGACACAATTCTGGAGTCGCCGCCAGATCGGGAACAATCTCGACTAGAACGTTATCTGAGAACGCGTTTGGACTCACATGTGTGCCATGAAAATGGAGGTTCGTTGTATTCGATCCTCTGAAACAATCCGGAAAGGAATCGGGCGAAGGAGGCTTAGGCGCAACTCCAGGATAAATCTGCGTGCCGGTTGAACTGGTGACAGTATCACATTGTCCATTTGGCGTTTCGGGAAAATCCCTGGGATCGATGTGGTTCAAGAGCGCGATCTGCATCTCTCCTCCCACGGGCACACGAAGTGTGGGACCGGGCCCATACACGCCGGATTTGGTCACCTTTTCAGTTTTATCGACCTTTGTTCCTTTATATCCTTCATAGGCGCGCAGCTTAAATGTTCCGCACACGGGTGCGTCCGACCCGCTTAAGACGTCAAGATATGAGACCTGGCGGTCCTCACCAATCACGCGTATTACCGCCTGTAAGAGCCCATCCTTGTCAGCCTCGATCTTTCCGGGATTCTCAAATTTCTGCCCCGAAACCGGGGAACAACTGGCAGCGCCTTGAATAGGCAGCGCTTTCAGATGCGGGAAAAAACCCGAAAGGGCCACTCCAGCCGATACCGCCAATGACTGGTTTATAAATTGACGTCGATTCAAACCCTGCTGTCTGTCCTGTACTACCGTTGTATTCAACTGGGAACGCCCTTCGCGCGTTACTTTTTCCTTTGCCACTTATCGTCTCCTTTCTGTGATTAATTTCTAGCTCACCGTGATCTGGCCGGTCTCGCTTGGGTGCAGCGAACAGGAATAGTTATATGTTCCCGCTGTGTCAAATACGACCTGCGATGATGATTGATTTGGCGGGAGCGGACTTGGCGGAGTGCCCCAAGGAATCTGCTGTCCTCCGGCAGGCGTATAGGCAGGTTGGTGCGGCTGTGACGTATTATTCACCCAAAAAACAGAATCGTTTTTCTGAATAGAAGTATTAGGGAACACACCTGTTCCCCCCGGTCCACTCGAAATCACGATTTTCACGATTTGTGGCTCAGGCATTGATAGACTCCCGTCCTTTCTTTAAGTAAATTGCAGGCTGAACTGCAGCCATGTTTGCAGGCAAACTCAACACAATAATGCAAAAACGGAACCTGCCTGTTGAAACACACCACGACTTGATATTCATCTGGCCCCGCTCGATGTTGCAATTGACCAGCGCCTACAAAGGCGCGGCAAACCACTTTTTAGCGGTCAATGAATTTATATTTTGTTTCTCCAAATCCTGGGAATCCAATAGTCCGCACATGCTGCATGCAGACATCGCTGCCTGGGAAGGCAACGCGGAAAAGTGAAGCTTGGAATTAAACGTATTCCTAAAATGAATTCAGGTCAATGAAAAAGTTCGATTCAAACCGTATACTACTTTGTTTTGATTGCCGCCTTGCTCTTTTCGTGCGCAGCAAAAGAAGGCTCACGCTTTAACGAGACAGATTAAATATCACTAAGAGCCTGCAGGCTCCGGGAGGAGCTTACTGCAATGTGCCTGCAAATAATTCTGTCAATTTAGTAAAGGCACGCTCCGCTTGTTGCGGGTTATAAACATGGTCAGGCACTGTCCAGCCATGGAGCGCGCCGGGATAGATTTCACTCTCATACTTGCCGCCCCAGCTTTCCAAAGCTTGGTTGAGCTTCTCAATCGCTTCTTCCGGCATGCTTCTGTCGTTGACAGCGTGGCCAAAGTAGAGCCGCGCTTTGATCTTGGGTAAAATAAGATGAGGACTAGTGGGATCGTCAGTATATAGGCTGCCACCGTGAAATGAGGCAGCAGCGGCGATTTTACTAGGCCGCACAGCAGCAGCGCGCATCGCCATCTTGCCTGAAAAACAATAACCGACAACTCCCATTGGCCCGGTGCTCACGTGTTCGTTCGCGGCGAGAAAATCAACATACGCTGCCAGATCACTGTCCATCGCCTCTGGAGTCAAAGGCGCGCCGAGTTCAGCAAACCGCTTCATCGTTCGTTCTTCCCCGATCTGTATTGGAAAGTCAAACACCGGCGTTCGGCTGGTGCGATAGAACACATTCGGCATCAGAACGGTGTAGCCCTGCTCCGCCAACTGCCGGGCCATTTGCCTTTGAGAAGGACGAATGCCGCCCATATCCGTCAGGTGAATCACGCCTGGACGCCGCGCGGTTCCTTCAGAAAACAGCACACTGTCCACGGTGCCTCTTGCAGTCTGAATTTCGATCTCTTCTTCCACCACAGTACTTAAGCTCCATTTCCGTTGAGTTAGCGGCTAATTACCACGACCAACAAAGGTCATTATTTCTATAGATAGCCTCTTTGGACTAAAGAACAATTTGGAGCTTCCCTACTCAGTCTTGCTGGACTTTTCTGTTGCAGCATTTTGGATGGAGACTGTTTTGATATTTACAAATTCGCGAATGCCGAAGTGGCTCAGTTCACGTCCGTAGCCAGACTGCTTGACTCCGCCGAACGGAATACGCGGGTCAGAAGCTACCATTGCATTGATGAATGCCAAGCCGGACTCAATGCGATTGATGAACAGCTCCTGCTCGGCTGGATCATTGGTCCAGGCACACGCACCCAACCCAAATTTGGAATCGTTGGCAATATTAATGGCGTCTTCCATGCCCTTGGCGCGAAAGATGGAAGCCACGGGACCGAAAAGCTCGTCGTCTAGCGCTGGTGAGCCTTTAGGGATGTCGGCCAAGACAGTGGGAGGAAAGAAATTTCCCGGACGATCCAATCTCTTCCCGCCCAGAAGAACTTTAGCGCCCATCTGCACGGTTTGGTTCACCTGTTCTTCCAATCCGTGCAGCACGTCTTGCGTGGCCAAGGGGCCAACATCGGTCGCGGAATCCATGGGATCGCCGACTTTGAGAGCTGTCATATTCTCAACAAACTTGCGGGTGAAAGCATCGTAGATTTTTTCATCGACAATAAAACGCTTAGCGGCGATGCAGGATTGTCCGTTGTTGATGCCCCGTGCCTGGACCGCCGTGGTTGTAGCGCGATCAAGATCAGCGCTTGGCATGACGATGAAAGGATCACTGCCACCAAGCTCAAGCACGGTCTTTTTGATTTCTTTGCCAGCAGTGGCAGCAACGCTGCTGCCCGCGCCAACGCTGCCGGTAAGAGTCACAGCAGCAACGCGAGGATCGGCAATCACGCGGTTCACGCGATCAGAGCCGATGAGCAGCGTCTGGAAAGCACCTTCAGGAAAACCGGCACGGCGGAAAATATCTTCAATGGCAAGCGCGCACTGCGGAACATTAGACGCATGTTTGAGCAAGCCAACATTGCCGGCCATGAGCGCAGGGGCAGCAAAACGGAACACCTGCCAAAAGGGAAAATTCCACGGCATGACGGCCAGCACCGGACCGATAGGCTGATAGCGGACAAAGCTGCGCGAGGCTGAGGTCCTGGCTTCTTCATTGGCCAGAAAGCGCTCGGCATTTTCAGCGTAATAACGGCAGCCGAAGGCGCTCTTCTCCGCTTCCTGCACGGCTGAACGCAGGGTCTTCCCCATTTCGCGGGTCATCAACTCACCAAAGGCGTTCTTTTCACTCTCCAGGATTTCGGCAGCGCGGGTCATCATCCTGGCGCGTTCAGCGAAAGCAAGATCGCGATAGGCGCGGAAGCGCTCGGCGGCAAGCTGCAACTTCTGTTCCAGAGCTTCGTCGGTATGGTGTTCAAACTCGCGCAGAAGCTCTCCCGTGAACGGACTGATGCTGGCCATGGTGCGCTTGGGAAGCCTGACAACTTTTTGCGTGCTCATTACTCGTCTCCAAATTTTTCGTTGATTATTGTAATTGGATGCTGGCAGCGTATGGATCGTCTGCCGGGACGTGGGGCGCGTGATGATTTACAAACCGAGATAAGCGGCACGAACGCTCTCATTGCTGAGCAGATCTTTGGCTGTTCCTTCCAGCAATACCGCACCGTTTTGTATCACGTAGCCGCGATCAGCAATGCTCAGGCCGCTTACCACATTCTGTTCAACGATCAACATGGTGATGCCGCTACGCCTGACTTCCTGAATCTTTTCAAAAACCTCTTCCATGATTTTTGGCGCGAGGCCAAGCGAGGGTTCGTCGAGCAGGAGCAGTTTCGGCTGGGCCATCAGGCCGCGCGCAATGGCGACCATCTGTTGCTCGCCGCCGGAAAGCGTTCCGGCAAGCTGGTCCATACGCTCCGACAAGCGAGGAAAGAGCGTGAGCTGCTCTTCCATAAGCCGCTTCATGTTTACGCGAGCGCGCGGCGTGTACGCGCCGAGAGAGAGATTCTCTTTTACAGTCATAAACGGGAAGACCTGGCGGCCTTCAGGGACGTGGCTCACACCACGCGCGACCATTTCATGCGCAGGCACGCGCGAAACATCCTGCCCGGCAAAGCGCACCGAGCCTGCAGCCGCTCGCTTCATACCGGAGATCACGCGCAGCAGAGTCGTCTTCCCTGCTCCGTTTGCGCCGATCAGCGTTACGATCTCGCCCGCGTTGACCGTGAGCGAGATGCCGAAGAGCGCCTGCAGATCGCGATAAAAAGCGGTGACGTTGCTAAGTTCAAGCAGCGGCCCGCCAGAAGATTGAGTTGCAGAGCTGAGGGCATTCGGCGAGGTCATTGCGTCAGCTCCCTGAACTTGGGGCCAAGATAGGCTTCAATGACTTCTGGCATCTTCACCACGTCGGCAGGAATGCCTTCAGCGATTTTGGCTCCGTAATCGAGCACAATCACTCGATCGGCAATCTTCATGACAACTTGCATCACGTGTTCCACGCCGCCCACCACGCTTACGCCCCACTCCGGCAGTCGTTTGACCAGAGCTGCTAGGGCCAACGCTTCACTGGTGGTCAAGCCAGAAACCACTTCATCGAGCAAGATAAGTTTAGGTTTGGTGGCGAGCGCACGAGCAATCTCAAGACGCTTGAGCGCCGCCAGCGGCAGGCCGGAAGCGAGAAATTTGCTCAGGTGCGACATCTGAAGAAAATCGAGAATCTTGCCTGACTCTTCTTCGGCTTTCTGCAAATTACGCGTGTGCATGAAAGCGCCGAGCATCACATTCTGCAAAACGGTAAGGCCACGCAAGGGCTTCACGATTTGAAAGGTGCGCCCGATGCCGAGACGCGCTGAACGATGCGGCGGCGTGCGAGAGATGTCCTGGCCCTGGAAGAGAATAATGCCTTCATTGGGATGGAGAAATCCGCTGACGAGATTGAAGACGGTGGTCTTGCCTGCGCCGTTTGGGCCGATGATGAAGAGGATCTCACCTGCGTTCATCGTGAGCGAAATATTTTTTACAGCGCGAAGGCCGCCGAAGCGTTTGGTTACATCGCGAAGCTGGAGAATGGAAGGTGGGGTCACTGCGCTACTCCGCTGGTTGCAGGTTGTGCGCTGACGGACGGCGGCTTGGCTCGTCTGTTGAATAACTGTCGTAGACCGCCGACGATTCCTTCAGGCATGAAGAGCACGACAATCACGATCAGGACACCATAGATAAGAAGATGGCTTTCCTGAAATTGGTTTTTGAAGACCTCCTGTGCGCCCAGCAGCAACGCAGAGCCAACAATAGGACCGAGCAAAGTTCCCGCCCCGCCCAGCATGGCAATGATGGCCATCTGAACGGAGATATCGAGCGTAAGAACGCTGTCAGGAACAACGAACTGGAAGGCGCTGGCGTAGAGCGCACCGCCCAACGCGGTAATAAACGCGCTCAGCAAGAGGCTTTGCAGCTTGCATCGCGCGGTATTGATGCCAACGGCGCTTGCGGTATCTTCGTCTTCACGAATAGCCATGAGATAGTAGCCAAACCGCGAGCGGGAGACCAAAAAGTTGATCAGGAAGGTAAGCACAACCAGACCGACCGAAGCGAGATAGAACTGTCGCCAGAATGTTCTGCCGGTGAAGAGCGAGGGCATGGTAAGCCCAATCGCGCCACCGGTTACGTTGAGATTGGTAGCGACGAGGCGCAGAACTTCGCCAAAGGCAATGGTCGCCAAGGCAAAGTACGGGCCGCGAAGCCGGAAAGAAATGACTCCAATGACGGCGGCAACAAGAGTTGCGACCACAGCGGCTAGAAATAATGAGATCCAAACCGGAATGGAGAGTTGCGTGAAGAGAGCCAGACCGTAAGCGCCCACGCCAAAAAATGCAACGTGGCCTAGCGAGAGCTGTCCGGCATAGCCGCCCACGAGGTCCCAGGCAAGCCCAAGAGCGGCAAACAGGGTGATGCGGAAGAGCACCTGCAACTGGTAGTTGTTGCTTACGAACCAGGGCATGCGCGCCCACACCAAAACCGCGATGAGAAGCGCCCAAAACTTCCAGCTCTTCAAGATGCTCATGCGCGCTGGCTCCCAAAGATGCCGCTGGGCTTGAATGAGAGCACAAGAAGAAAGATGATGAAATCCACGATCAAAGCCCATTCATTGCCAGCATACAGACTGGTGAGACTTTCTGTTATGCCAAGCACAAGGCCGCCCAGCGCTGCGCCTTCAATCGATCCCATGCCGCCCAGCACGACCATGACAAACGCTTTGGTGGTGTAGTCTTCACCGACGCCGGGAAAAAGATAGAGCCGTGGCAAAAGCAGACCGCCGGCAACTCCTGCCAGCGCGATCCCCAGAGCAAAGCTGAAACCCTGAATGCGGACGAGGTTGATGCCCATGAGCGGCGCAACTTCGCGGTTCTGTGAGATGGCGCGCAAGGCCTGTCCCGTGCGGCTTTTGACAACGAACAGATGCAGACCCGCGACAAAGATGAGCGCAATCACAAACGAGACAACCTCCGCCGCATTGGCGCCAAACGGCCCAACATGCACACTGCGGTTTACCAGATCGATGTTGGTCTGGCGATAGTCGGCTTTGAAGATTAGCTGCGCGCCATCAGTCAGGACGAGGCCGATCCCGATAGTCATTAATATCTGCATGAAGTCTGAGCGGTTGCGCACCGGACGGATCAACAGTAGATAACAAAGATAACCAAAAATAAATAAGCACACTCCCGCGGGCAGGAAGCCCCAGTACGGGTTGAGCCTGAAATAATCAAAGAGAACATAGGTGGCATACATGCCCACCATCATGAATGCGCCATGTGCAAAATTCACAATACGCATGACACCGAAGATAAGCGCAAGGCCCATGCCGATGAGAGCATAGAGAGCGCCGGTCATGAGACCGTCGACACAAGCTTGTAAGAAGCGAACCAACCCTGTTCAAGCCTCCTGTTTCGCGGCAACTTTCATCGGCGAATAATTGTGTTCATTTAGCCGCGAACAACGCGAAAACGCGAATAGAAATATTTCAGGCTTTGATTCGTGTTGATTCGCGGCCATGCCAATCGTTTCATCATCCTACCGCTTTGACCACGCCGGAGCAGGAATAATGGGCTTAGTATCAGCGGCGTCTGCCGGGAAGACCACACGGTATTGCCCATGCTGGACCTGAGTGATGAGAACAGGATGCTGGTTCTGCCCGTTTTCAAACTTGATTGGGCCAAACGGCGTTGAGGTCAGGTTAATGTTCTTGATAGCGTCGCGAATCTTGGCCGGCTCTGCCGACTTGGCGTTGTTGATGGCCGCAGCAGCCACCTTTAAAGCTGCGTATGCCTGAATTGCATGGTAGGCCGGATGCGAGTTGTAGCGCTTGAAATATTCAGCGTCAAATTCTTTGGAGCCGGGCCACTTGGCCTCAGGCAACCACTGAGAAACGGAGAACGTATATTCTGCGTTCTTGCCCGCGCCTTTATCGGTGGGGAATTCAGCGGCGGCAAAGCCGGTGCCGGACGAAGTGTAGAACTTGGGGTTGAGATCCACTTCTCTTGACTGGCGCATCAGCGTGGTGGCATCCAGCAGGTAAGAGCAGAAATAAATCACCTCTGGATTGGCCTGCTTCACGCGCTGCAAGACAGCTTTGTAATCGGGAGCCTTGGCTTCATATGACTCAACCGCAACCAGGTTGATGCCAGCGGCTTTGGCCTCAGCCACCATGGCCTTCATGTTTGACTGGCCGAAGTTCGTGTTCTCGTAAACGATCGCCATGGTCTTAGGTGCGCCGTTTGCCTTGAGGAAGGCGATGGTCTCTTTGGCGTAATCGTTCGCGCCGGCGCAGATGCGAAACACCCAGGGCGATTTGGAATCCATTACATTGTCAGCCGTCGCGGTGGGGATGATGAGCGGCGTTTCGCGCTGCGTGACCGAGCCGACAATCGCCTTGGTGCTTTCACTGGAATAAGAGCCAAGGATGATAGGCACACCGTCCTGATCGACCAATTTGGAAACGCCCTGCACAGCCTGGTCTGGCTTGCTTTGGTCGTCATAAAAATCGAGTTCAATTTTTTTGCCCAGAACGCCACCCTTGGCATTGATCTCGTCCAGCGCAATGGCATAACCGTTTTTGTGCGCTTCACCAAAAGCCGCGAGGCTGCCGGTAATAGAGGTGATTACACCGACCTTGATGGTGCCTTGGCCCCAGACCGGAGCAGTGAGCGTTCCCAGTGAAGTGATGGCTAACGCAAGAAATGTTCTTAGACGCATATCTCCCCCATGTTCCCGCGCAAAAAGATGATGTTGAGCGAGGAATTATACAACTGCATTTGCAGGGGCTAAAGCACATTTGTTAAAGATACTGGAACGCACGGCTGACCCCGTGCTCTTCTACGATAGCGAAGGCATTATGTCGGTTAGAACTCAGCTCCGCATGAGCAGCCCAACAATTGAGGCCGACATAAAGTTGGCCATGGTCCCTGCGATCATGGCGCGGAAGCCGAGTTTGGCAAGCTGGTCGCGCTTGTTGGGCGCAAGAGCGCCAATGCCGCCGATTTGAATTCCAATGGAGCTGAAGTTGGCAAAGCCGCACAGTGCGAAGGTGGCGATGGTAAAGGAGCGTGGATCAAGAGCAGCTTTCATCGCTCCTAGATCAGAATAAGCGACAAGCTCATTGAGCACGGTGCGAATCCCCAGCAAGCTGCCCACCGCGCCGCAGTCTTTGCCGGGAACGCCAAGAAGCCACGCCACCGGATACAAAATAGTCCCAAGCACCTTTTGTATGCTCTCCGGAAACCAGTGCCAATGGCCGTGGGCCCAGCCCATGACGCCATTCACCAGGAAGATAAGAGCTAGAAAAGAGATCAGCATGATGGCTACGTTGAAGGCGAGTTGGCCGCCATCAATGGTGCCGCGAGCAATTGCGCCAAGGACATTAGAGTCCTTGTGCATT
>DASTCT010000124.1:0-16348 GCA_035710845.1 Candidatus Angelobacter sp. | reverse complement strand
CGTGCTTCACTAATCGGTGCTTCCCCTCCGAGGACTCGTTCATGCGCTGAGCATACGCGGTCTTGCTCCACTGTCAATTAACTACTTCGGGTTTTTTCACAGCTTCTCTGCGTTTCAAGGTCTTGCTTTTGTCTTGGCTTTGGCTGCGTCTTGCCTGCGTGGCCCATTTTGCTGTAAACAGGTGACTCACTGGAAAGGAGCCAATCTCTTGTCCGTAACCCGACGCAATTTTCTCCAAACTGCCGGACTCGCCACCACTGGACTGTTGATTTCTGAAAATGCCGCTGAAGCCCAGGCAGATGCGGGATCGAAATTCATCCCGCCCGCAATCGCTCGCTTGAAATCACGGAAAGATGAGGCGAAGCCCATCACAGTCCCGGAACGCGAGCAGCGCCTGGAACGGGCGCGTCAGTTGATGGCGGAGAACAAGCTTGACGCCATCATGGTTACAGGCGGCACGTCACTGGTTTATTTCACCAACATTCACTGGTTTATCAGCGAGCGGCTGTTTGCGTTCATCCTGCCGGTGAAAGGCAAACCGTTTTATGTTTGCCCGGCATTTGAGGAAGATCGCGCACGGGAGCAGATTGCCGGCGGGCCCGGTGGAAACGATCCCGAGTTGCGCCTATGGCAGGAAGATGAAAGCCCCTATCAGCGGATTGCTGAAGGATTAAAAGATCGCGGAATCGCCAGCGGACGCCTGGGCATGGAAGAGACAGTTCGTTACGTCTTCTTCGAAGGCGTGGGCAAGGCTGCTCCTACGGTGCAAATCGTAAGTGCCACTCCGGTGAGCGCTGGTTGCCGCATGATCAAGAGTGCGCATGAGCTTCAACTGATGACGCTGGCCAACCAGGTAACGCTGGCAGCCTATGAAGCGGCGTATCTCTCACTGAAGGAGGGAATGACTCAACATGATTTTGGCGGCATGGTCCAGATGGCCCATCAGCGGCAGGGATTTCAGGGCGATGCCAGCATTCAGGTGGGTGAAAACTCGGCTCTGCCGCACGGTTCAGCCAAACCGCAGATAATCCAGCAGGGAACAATTCTGCTGATGGATGGTGGCTGCCACGTTGAAGGCTACGAATCTGACATCAGCCGGACCGTAGTCCTGGGAAAACCCACTGACAAGATGAAAAAGAATTTCGAGATTGTCTATCGCGCTCAGCAGGCCGCTCTGGCGGCCGCCAAACCGGGAGCGCAGTGCCAGTCAGTAGATGCGGCCGCGCGCAAGGTGATTACTGATGCAGGCTACGGGCCTGACTACAAATACTTCACTCACCGTTTGGGACATGGGATCGGCATGGACGGACATGAGTGGCCCTACCTGGTGCGTGGCAACACTCTGCCGCTTGCGCCGAATATGTGCTTCAGTGATGAGCCGGGGATTTACATTCGCGGCGAATTCGGCGTTCGCTTGGAAGATGACATGCACATCACCGAAAATGGCGCGGAGTTGTTCACTCCACAAAGCCCGTTCCTGGAGGAGCCATTCGGCAAGGCGTGAGGTTTATCCACGAAGGGGTGCGAAAAACCAACATTGAAAAGCACGGGCGAGCTCCGGAAGATTCAGAGCCAGCGAAGCTGGCGATCATACTGATAGCCCACAGCGCAAGCTGTGGGACGGCAGGAGAGAAATCCAGAGAGCCCGCGAAGTGGGCGACATAATTTCTTTGAACCCTACGTGGCTGATCGAAGCTTAATCAAACCCGCAACTATAATAGCTCCACAGTGCTATAGCCCCAGAAGGTGGAAGCCCACTCCTTTAGGAGTGGAAAGCGCTGGCTTCAGCGGGCGCGAAAATCGTTTCCCGGTAGACTTTTTGGGGTTCACAGGCTGCGGAAAAATGTCTCTATTGGAAACCAAACACCATTGAAAACTGTCATCCTGAGCGATTCCGGAGCGACTGAGGGAGCGACGAAGAGTCGAAGGATCCCGATGGTGCTGTCATAACGATATTGCCGGAGAACTTTTTCACGAGCATGGTTCAGACTCGTTCTTATGAAAGGTATTTCTGTCGTGTGCTCACTGTGTTGTTTCCTGGGGCTGCATTTCGCGGCATAACCGTCAAGTTCGATCAATCTTGGCGAAAGTGTATTGCCAGGGCATGGGTGTTGGTTGGATTCTCGGGATCCCTCGACTCGTCCTCCCCTGACGGGTTCGGACCTCGCTCGGGATGACAGTTGCAATCTGTTGTGGTGCTTTCAGTAAGAGCATTTCTACGCAACCTGTTTCAGCCCCGGAGAAATAAGAAGGGACTACACCAACTCAGGAAAGGCTTTGGCCGGCAATGATCGTTATTGCTTCAGTTTCTCCCATTGGCTTACTAGCCCCTGCAACTGCTTCACCGTCTCCCCTGCAGCCTTGGTCGCTTGACTTGTCGGCGCAGCGTCGGCGCTATCAATCGTTACTGCCAGACGCCCAAGAGTATCCAGGTAACGCGAAAGCGTTGGCGTCGGGGGTCTGTCCGGGCGTCGCGGTCCCGAGTCCCCTGTCGAGGGCTCAATGCGGCTTAGAGCCTGGAGTTTTTGCGCCATGGCAGGATTGTTTTTGTTCTGGGCATAAAAGGTCCGGATTTCATTCAGCGCCGCATTACCTTGCTGTAGTGTGCTGTCAATTGTCATCTCCAGTTCAAACTGTTTCTGCAGGTCTTCAGCACTGGTCTTAACCCGGGGATCCATGGTGATAAACAATCTCTGTATCCAGTTCCTTCCGTTGGCATTCAGCTTGACGTAATAAGTTCCCGGCAGCGCCAGCGGCCCCAGCGGCTCCACAGGCGTGTTCTGGCCTGCCGCCGTGTTCATGCCGAATTCAGGATGCGGAACGGCGGGAGGCGGATAGCGCAGGTCCCACACAAACCGATGTACGCCCGCGCTGGTCAGGATTTTTTCCGGCGGCTTGAACCAGTAGCTGGGAAATGCATAGCTATTCGGTTTGGGTTCGAAAGGCTGATCGCTGCTGGAGAACCGGCGCAGCATTTTGTGGCTGCTGTCCTGAATCTCAAGCGTAACGTCACCTTGCGCGGGAGACTTCAAGTAATAGTAGAGGATGGCGCCCGGCGGCGGATTCTCCCCTGCAGGCACTTCCGGCGGCAATGGAGTGTCATTGTTTACATTCGACCGGATGCGCGAAGCAGGAGATGGCGCGAAAAGATAGAGCGGGCCATTGATGTTGGTCAATTCCATCTGGGAGAGCGGCGAGAAGTCATCCAGAATCCAAAAGGCGCGCCCGTGCGTGGCTGCGATCAAGTCGTTGTCTTTGATGGCAAGATCATGGACCGGCGCAACAGGCATGTTGAGCCGCAGCGACTGCCACGAGTCACCATCGTCCAATGAAAAATACACGCCCAGCTCAGTGCCAGCAAAAAGCAGGCCTCTGCGCGAGGGCGCTTCGCGAACTGCGCGCACATACGCTCCATCCGGAATGCCTTTGGTGATTTTCCCCCAGGTCTTTCCGAAATCATGCGTGACGTAGATATAAGGAGCGGCGTCGTCCAGCCGATGGCGATCCACCGCGGCATAAGCCACAGATGCATCAAAGTGCGAAGCTTCGATCACGCTGATCTTGCTCCAGTCACTCAGCCCTTTGGGCGTCACGTTCGTCCAGGTCTTCCCGCCATCTCTGGTCAGGTGAATCAGGCCGCTGTCAGTGCCAACCCAGATTTGTCCTGCGGCCACGATGGAAGGCGCAATCGTATAGATCACGCCATAGCCTTGCGGTTTGGCGTTTTGAATCGTCGGCTTTTCCGCGCGCGCCACATCAGTCTGCGCGCCGGTCAGATCAGGGCTGATTTTCTCCCAGCTCATCCCCTGGTTCGTACTGCGCAAAAGATACTGTGATCCAAAATAGAGAACGTGCGAATCCTGCGGCGAGAAGACCAGCGGCGAGGTCCAGGTAAAGCGCAGCTCTGCACGCGCGATCTCCCCAAAGCTCCTGATGGCAGAAGGAGAAATGGTTTGTGACTGTCCGGTGCGATGGTCGAAGCGGTGCAGCCCGCCATAGGTGTCGCCACCGTAGACGATATTGGGATCATTCGGGTCGGGAGCGATATATCCGCTTTCGCCTGCGCCTATGGCATACCAGTCGCGGAACGTGATGGAGCCGAAATCGCTACGGCTGCTGGTGGAAATGGTTCCGCTGTCCTGCTGCGCGCCATAGACGCGATAAGGAAACTGGTTATCCACAGCAACGTGATAGAACTGCGCGGTCGGCTGGTTGTACCACGAGCTCCATGTCTTGCCGCCATCCACGCTGACGCCCGCGCCCTGATCGCTGCCGAAGATCATGCGTTCGGGATTTGCAGGATCGATCCAGAGCGTGTGATAGTCATCGCCGCCGGGCGCGCCCTTGATAGCTTCAAAATTCTTGCCTGCATCTTTTGAGCGGTAGATCGAAACGCTCGGGAGATAAACGGTGTCCGGGTCTTTGGGATCAACCGTAACCTCGCCGAAATACCAGATGCGTTGGCAGATGCGCTCGTCGTTGCTCACGAGGGTCCAGTTCTGCCCGCCGTCGTCGCTGCGGAAGACGCAGCCTTTGGGAACATCGATGAGCGCGTAAATCCTCTGTCCATGAGTGCCGCGCGCAATGCCCAGACCCACGCGCCCCCAATCTCCTTCGGGAAGACCGCTGCCGGTAAGCTGTTTCCAGGTAGCTCCGCCGTCAGTTGATTTCCAGATCGCTCCCGAGCTGCTGATCGGCGGATAGGTGCTCCACGGCGGACGCCGCGCACTCCACAGCGCTGCATAAACTGTTTGTGGATTGTCAGGATCAAATCGAAGGTCGATTGCGCCGGTGTTTTCGTCTTTGAAGAGCACCTTCTGCCAGGTGCCGCCACCATCAGTCGAACGAAAAACGCCGCGCTCAGGATTCGGGCCGTAGGCATGGCCGAGCGCCGCAACCAGCACAATGTTGGGATTCTTTGGATCAACAATGATCCGGGCGATGTGGCGCGTCTCGCGCAACCCGATATTGCTCCACGTATTTCCGCCGTCAGTGGATTTATAGACGCCGTTGCCATAGGTGAGATCAGAACGAAAGTCGGCTTCACCGGTGCCCACATAGATGATGCCGGGATCGGAAGGCGCAACCGCGATGGCCCCGATCGAGGCAATAGGCTGGCTATCAAAAATCGGCGTCCAGGTGTTTCCGCCGTTGGCGGTCTTCCAGACTCCCCCGCCGACTCCGCCGAAATAATAAGTATTCGGCTGGCTTTCAATGCCGCTCACGGCAATGCTGCGCCCGCCGCGAAATGGCCCGATCATGCGCCAGCGCAATCCGCTCAGGTCTACCTCAGCAGGCAGGATGTTTTGTTGTGCCTCGCCAGGTTGCGCGACTAAAGGGCAGGGAAGCAGGACCAATAAAAAAAGAAATGTCTTCCAGCAGCGGATGAGCATAAGAGAGGAATTGTATAAGAAGCAGGTAAGAATCCAGTGATGTGATCTGAAACGGTCGCAGGTTTGTCCCAAGCACAGCGACGGAATCCTGCAAACTTACAAATTGGATTCTGCTTTGAGATCTGACGCAACTCTTCTGTAAACATGTTCAATTACTACTTTCCTTGACCTGCATGAGCAGATTCAGCATAATCAGCCAGCCATACAAAGCAGGTTTGCGATGCCTCCTAAGATCCCGCTTCTAAATCATGCCAACCCATGCACCCAGTCTCCGGTGCCACGAAGCAGTACGTCGGGGTCTCAGCCGGTGAAATTCCAACCAAATGCCATGTTGACGGCGATACAGGCAAAAATCGCGAGCGAGCATCTGAATAGGTCTGAACGCCGGGCTGCGCCACCGGTGTTTAGTCCGAAGGCGGAGAGGAGCCGTCAATCCCGATCGGTTACCCCGGCGGCGCTGCAGGCAAAAGTGGGAATTGTCCAGGAGCCATCCGGGCGACAGGAACGTCGAGCCGCGCCGCCTGTATATCGGCCTCAAGCAGCAATCGCGATGCAGCGACGGTCGCCAGGGGCGTTAGTTCCCCAGCACTCCTCCTGCCAGGTTGCTAAGACGCGGATAATCCATCCAATCTTGCAAGGAGCGACTTCTGGGATACCAGGTAGAGTAGCGATTCAACGTTCTCAGTCTTCTGCGCCGCAATCTTCAGCTGCAGCGTCTGACGCCACTCCTGCACTTGCGTCGGTGTCAGTCGCGAGAGCAGACAACTCCGCTGCGGCAACAGCGTCAGCATCGTCTTCCTCAGCATCGGCTTCATTATCATCGGCTTCATCATCATTGGCGTCATCATCATCGGTCTCATCATCATCGGGTTCACTATCATTGGCTTCATTATCATTGGCTTCATCGTCATCGTCTTCATCATCATCCGCCGCAGACCTTGCTGAACAGACTGCTGAAAAACTTATTTCGGCTACGGAGCCACGGGAAGACGACAACATCAATAGATATATAGACAGAATTAAGAGAGGGCTCAGAAGCGACGGTACCACGCCGCCCAGGGACCCGAAGCTCAAGGAGTTGGCCAGAAAACATCATGCTCAGTTCACGAGTGGATCAGCCAGCGCTGTCTTAGCGGCTCATGCAATCACTAGTACAACGCTCAGCCCCAGTGATAAGGAGCGGATTATTGTAGGATTAAAGGCGATCGCAGGGCGGAATGGCACATCCACCCCATCAGGAGAGGGAGTAGGAAACTGGAGAGCGACAGGTCCTTCCATTCAACAGGAGCTGTTCTTTGATGCGCAAGGGTTAGCTTGGATTGGAAACATGCACTACGATTTCACCGGCGAGCCTCACGGCAGTGTGCCCACCCCGCATGTGCAGTTTATTCGGTTGAGGGCGGCAGGCTCCGACACGAACTATCCGATTAGAACGATGACTCGAGCGTTGACGTTAACTGAGATCCAGGCGTTGCTGGCCAGTCCCAACCAGTGCCCGGCCACTGTCTGGCAATGGGTCGTCGCCAATGCAGTTTCGGGCAGGATTGCAGCTGCTGAACGCGATAACCTGTTCCAATAATTTCAGGCGGCGCACCGGACGCCTAAGCGGTTCGCGCCACCGGCGCCCAATCGCCCAATCACGCGTAGCGAGTGCTGTTGATTCTTGCTGAACCGCCTCTTTACGCTGCCATCATCATCTGTGATAATGCCGCAAGTGTTTCACCACAACAGGTAAAGAGGGTGATTTACGGCAAAAGCAGAGAGACAACCAGCGAATCCTGCGGCCCAGGCAATGCCCGAAAATGTTGGCCACGGCTTTCATTTCCTGCTGGAGATTCTTGCCCGCAAGTCCACCCGCATGCTGAATAAGAGCCTCGAACCCAAAAATGTCCCGCCCCGTCTTTATGAGGTCATGACGTTCATCAACGGCGCGCCCCAGAATCAGATCACCATCTCGGAGAAACTCCAGATCAACAAGAACGTTATGGTGAACCTGATTGATGAACTGGAAAAGCGCGGCTACTGCGTGCGCGTCCAGAGGACAGACATGCGCCGCCGCGAATACAACATCGAACTCACACCCAAGGGCAGCAAGGCCCTCCGCGACTGCGGGAAGCTGGTGCGCCTCGCGGAACGCGAACTCCTGGCCGAGCTGACCGACCAAGAGCGTACGGAATTGTGCCGGCTGTTGGAAAAATCACTCTCGGCGGAACTTGACCGCCAGGGGATTCTTTAGATCATTTTAGTTAGAGCGTGTTTCAAAAATAGGCTTGAGACAACGGAGCGGTGGAAGCCCCGGACTTTAGTCCGGGGAGCGGGTTCTTTAGAACCCGCGAAAATTGCGTTTCCCGCCCCACTGTGGCCTTCAGGCCCGGGCGTTCTGATCGACTGCGCTTTCCACGTTCAACCATTTTTGAAACACGCTCTCATACTGCGCCGACAACTTTCATCAAACTCCGTCATTCCGAGCATCGGACCCGCTTTGCAGCGGTCAAAACAACGATGAACTTGAAAGCTCGTCATCCTGAGACATGCCCGGCTTGCCGGGCATGTGGAAGGACCTTGCGGTTTCTCCTGACCAGGCCGGTATCTGTTAAACAGTCTGGAATAAGGTTTTTGTTGGCCGCCGCTTTACAGCCGCCTTTTTATAACTGGCAACCTTCCTGCCATTCCAGTTCCTTTTTAGTTCCCGCATTTAATCTTTCTTTTTACAATTCGGCCATATTTGGAATAAAATCTACCCGCACTTGGCATGGAACCGCTGATGTACTACCTGGTCGCTTTTGTCTCGCTTTCGTATCTGGTTGTGATGCTGGCGCTCGCTCGCAAACAGGACCGGTTTCGGCGTTCCCAGGAAGACATATTCGGCCTGGTTCCATTAATGCTTCCCGTGGATCGGGAGCGAATGCGCGAGCTGTTCGACCCGGCAGAGGAGTGGAACCTTCGAGCCAGGAGCACACCTGAAGCATTCAAAGCCATACAGAGCAACAGGCGAAGGCTGGCAATCCAATACGCCTCCCACATGTATCGGAATGCGGGACTGCTTCAAAGATTGGGCGGGGCCGGCATGCGCCGGGGCAGGCGAGATGAGGTGCTGCTGGGAAAGATGCTGCTGGACGCGGGAGTCGCCGTGAGAATGCGATGTCTGCTGTTGCTGGCTTTTCTGCGTTTTCAGCAACTGGTCTATACGGCCTCATACCTGAATTCCATCAGGGATATCGTGAAAGACCTCCTGCCCGATTACGACGAGATGCTCACAGTGGCCTTCGATTTAAGCCAGGCATTGGACGCAAACCTGCACCGCGATCTAATGCAGTCTCTCTCCTAGCGCCGCTTGCGGCCCATCAGGTCGCGTAACATCCTGTCCCAGGCTTGCGCCTTCTCCACCAGTTCCATGGAAAGATTCAGCTGCGGCGGCTTGTACTCCCGCGAAAGATAAATGATCCAGACAACCAGCGCGACAAGATAGCCAATCGTGGGCAGTTGATCCACGGCGGTGGTAGCATATCCCGCTTTGGCCCTCACGGCAGTTGTGATCAGCTTCGTAATTGCATACAGCCCATAGCCGAGCGTAATTCCATACTCGTGCTCCTCCCATCCGCCGCCCAGAGTAACCAGTATCACCGATAGGAAAAGCAGCAGGAGAAGTTGCAGGAAATTGAGCGCCAGCGTGGTCTTTCCTACAAATACAGAGAGCGGATGCGGGCCGTGCAGAGGCGCAGGCGCGGTCACGAATATGATGATGGCAATCGCGAAGCCCAACAGAATAACGAGAGGCAGCAGGTATCTAAAAAAAGGTGTCGTGTGAAAGGCGGGAAACATGCGGACCAGAAATATCTCGTAAAGGACAGCAAAGGAAAGAATCACAATCAGTGCTTCGGAGAGCCAGTAGGCGTAGAAGTATTGAATCGAAATCGTGGACACATAAACCAGGAAACCGCGGCGTACAATCCACGTCGCGATCTCAGCGACGAAATAGGCAGATAAGAAAGGGAATTCCCGATACAGGCGACGCCATATCATCAGCGCCGCCGCTGCCAGCAGAAGAACAAATCCGCCCCAAACGACTAGGTCGTTCCAAAGCTCCGTCATACCTGAGCGTCTTCCTGGTGGAAATCAATCTTACACGGAAGACCCTCCAGCGTCGTGTTGCACCTATGCACGTGTGGCACCGGCGCCCTCGCCGGTGTCTTGGGTTTTCTGTCCCGTCGTTTCACTAAAACCATGCATGTGCGGCACAGCGCGGCAAGCCGCAAGAAATAAAACAAATGGGACGCAGCGGCCTTCGGCTGCGTCCCCCTTTGTGTTCCTTCGTGTCCTTTGTGGTTAATTGGTCGACTTCAAACAACTTACCGCACCGTCACTCCAGGGCATCCTCCCGGGCAATAAGGAGGGATCTCGGGCCCATCCGCGTAAATCGTGCTTGCTCCCAGCAGCAGCCCCAAAACCAGCATTCTGATTACTTTTGTCTTCATCGTTTCATTCCTCCTGGAATCGAATCCCGTCTATCGCGCTGCCATATTCGGATTTGGCAAGCATCCTCCCGGGCACCACGGAATCGGTGATCCGTCCGCATAGATCATCGTTGCTCCCAGCAGCAGCATCCCCAAAACCAGCATTCTGATCACTTTTGTTCTCATCGGTAATCCTCCTTGAAATCACATCTGTCCTATCGCGCTGTCACATTCGGACTTGGTGCGCATCCTCCCGGGCACCAGGGAATGGGGTTAGTGTCCGCGTTGACCGTGCTTGCTCCCAGCAGCAGCATCCCCAAAATCAGCATTCTGATCACTCTTGTCTTCATCGCTTCATTCCTCCTGAAAGAATTTTAAGAATCGTGCAGGAATGATGAATAAGCGGGCAGGGGCAAGGCAAGCCGGGGCAAATCTATCCTTTGTGCAGATAATCTTTAACTCGTAAAATACGCGCTTGACACTATAGTACGCTATGCGTATTATACGCATTGTGCAGACCGTTGCCATTTGAAAACGGCGGCTGCCCATCTCTTGACTCTTCTGAAAACGTGAAACACCCGGCCAGATCGAGAACCAGTTCGCAACTGGAAACCTCAACCTCGCTGCTGGCCGGGAATTTTTCCCGAGCTATGAACCGTATCGCCATGCAGCGAAGGCTGGGAAGAAAGATCAGAGACATACGCAAGCGCAAGCGCCTGAGCCAGATCCAGCTCGCTCGATTGTGCCGTCTCACCATCATCCGGCTTTGGATGATCGAGAACGGGTGGGTCAACCTGACTCTGTCCACGCTCGTGCGTCTTTCCCGCCACCTTGACCTGACGGTGGCGGAGCTGGTGAGGGGAATCGACTAAGTTCTTTTTGCCGCGCAGGGAGTTGGCTTCCGGACAAAGCCGGCCTCTCTGCAACGCGGTGAACGGGCGGGCCGGAGGGCAAACGGCCCGCCTTTCGGCGGCTGGGAGGGGCATCCCCTCAAGCTCAGGGCTTGGGACCCTCTCCGCCGAATGACCAGAGTTGGATGAATGGCAAAACCATGGACTATTTAAGCCAGCGAAGCTGGTGACATTCTTCTAGCCCACAGCCGGGGTCCCCAGCGCACACGGTTCTTTGTTTTGTGTGCGATGGGGTGGACAGCGCAAGCTGTGGGTGACGAAAATCGGAAAAGGCAGAGCCCGCGAAGCGGGCGACATAATTTCCCCTGAGGCCCTACCGAAGACATTTTTGAAACAAGCTCTAACAGCTTGGCGAGCACTCCGCTTGAATTTCCGCTCGACGCGCCGCATCATAATGGCTGAGAATAGCTACGGAAAGATCAACCATGACCCCTGAAACGGAAAAAAAGCTGCGTGAGCTTATCGAAAATCCGCCAGAGGGCAGCGCCATAGCTAAAGCCAAAGAATTTGGTGTCGATCTCTACAGTGTGCTGGAAAACCTGAAGCTCACTCCGGCTGAGCGCTTCCGCCGTGCTGCAGAGGAAACCGATTTTGTCCGGCGTCTCCGCCAAAATATGGAAGAAGCCAATTCGTGAGCGGAATTGAGCAACTGCTGAAAGCGCTTATCGATAATGAAGCTAAATTCATTGTTGTGGGTGCCTACGCAGGTATCATGCAGGGAGCAACGTCCCGTACTGACGACCTTGACATCTGCTATGAGCGTACCCCGGATAATTACAAAAGAATTGTTCGCGCCCTGGCGCCCTTCAAGCCTCGGCTTAGAGGCGTGCCGGAGAACCTCAACGCCCCATTTGACGAGCGGTCCCTCGCCCAGGTAACCAACTGCACCCTTGCGACTGATGTGGGCAACTTGGATCTTCTTGGCGAGCTGTCGGGCGTAGGAGGGTATAAACAAATCCTCGGCGATGCCGAGCTGATCAATACTGGCAGGGTCACTTGTAAAGCCGCATCACTTGACACGATCATACGATCTAAAGAGGCAGCTGACCGTCCGAAAGATCGTGCCGCGCTTCCGGAACTGAGAGCTCTGAAATTGATGAAACAACGTTCGCAAGAAGAACCTGAGCGATAGGTTCACATCGAATAGCGATTGTTTCAATCCTTCTTTAGAATCTGAAAACCATGCACATCACAGAAAAAACCATCCCCGGCTACGAGCGTGTTCTGTTCGGCGAAGATCCGGCTGCGGGTTATCGTGGGATTATCGCCATTCACTCAACGGCTCGCGGGCCGGCTGGCGGCGGAACGCGTTTTTGGAACTATCGCAATGATGATGAAGCGCTTGAGGACGTGCTCCGCTTGGCGCGGGGAATGACTTACAAGAGCGCGCTGGCTGAGCTGCCGCTGGGTGGCGGAAAATCTGTCATCATCGGTGACAACAAGTCGAAAGAGAGAGAAAGAATATTCCGCGCCCATGGCCGCTTTATCAATTCTCTCGCTGGCCTGTACACCACCGGCGAAGATGTGGGCACCAGTCCTGAGGACATGGAGTTTGTGCGAAAAGAAACGCCTTACGTAGCCGGACTGCACGGCCAATCCGGCGACCCCTCACCCAGAACCGCGCGCGGCGTTTTTCGCGCCATGCAGGCAGCCTCACAACATTGCTGGGGCAGGGAAGATCTTGCCGGCAGGACAATCGCCATCCAGGGCTGCGGACATGTTGGCTACTTCCTGGCGCAGGAGTTACAAAAGGCGAATGCCAAACTGATCGTTGCTGATGTTGATTCAGAAAAAGTCAGGCGCGTGGTTTCGGATTTCGGTGCAACTTTCGCTGCGCCCGAACAGATCTGCTTCGTCCCCGCCGACATTTTTGCTCCCTGCGCGCTCGGCGGCATCATCAATGACCAGACCATTCCGCGTTTCCCAGCCAGAATTATCTGCGGTGCGGCCAACAATCAATTGCTGGAGCCTCGCCACGGCGACCTGCTGGAAAAGCGCGGCATCTCCTATGCGCCTGACTACGCTGCCAATGCGGGCGGCATTATCGGCGGATGCTGCCTGGAAATCCTGGGCTGGGATGAAGCCCGGACCATGAAAAAAGTGGATGCCATCTACGACACAATTCTGAAAATTTTCGAAATCGCTCGTCAGGAAAAGATTCCCACATATCAGGCGGCCGACCGGCTGGCGGAGCAGAAGCTCAAAAAGAGTTAGGAATCCCCGCGCAGACAGCCTGTCGGCAACGCTAAACGTTTCGCCTCAATCGCAGCACGCGTGTAGGTATTTTCTTTTGTGCTTTGCCGGGCCCGCGTGATCCGTTATAGTTCCAGCAACTTCATGCCCCGGCTAAAACTCAGCAAGCTCTTCGTTGCTTTGCAGGTTCTTTTTCTGCTCGGCTGCCTGGCTGCCTCAGCGCGCGCACAAGATGACGACCAGCAGGAGCGCATCCGCTCCTTCGACTCCCACATTGCGTTGAGTGCCGATGGCAGCATGACCGTGCGTGAAACTATTGATGTGATTGCTGCCGGCGATCAGATTCGCCACGGCATTTATCGCGACTTCCCGACGCGTTACAAGGCTCGCCGGGGCAACTACATTTCAGTGTTGTTTGAGATTGTCAGCGTGGAGCGCGATGGGAATCCCGAGCCCTATCACACGGAGGGCATCCCGGATGGTGTTCGCGTTTATTTTGGCGATTCCGGCAAATTTGTTTCCAACGGCCCACATCGTTACGTCTTCACCTACATCACCAACCGGCAGCTCGGTTTTTTCTCTGATCACGATGAGCTTTATTGGAACGTAACTTCAACCGGCTGGATTTTCCCCATTGACCGGGCCACCGCCACTATGGTTTTGCCGCCACAAATCCATAACTTCGTGAAAGGAATGGACGCCTACGTGGGAGCCAGCGGCGAGCGCGGCAGGCAATTCACCGCCACTCGCGATGCCGATGGCAATCCTCATTTTGAAGCTGCCAACCTGCTTTCATACCAGGGGCTCACCATCGTTGTGAGCTGGCCGACAGGATTGATTGCGCCGCCCAGCCGGGAGCAGAAGGTGAAATGGTTCCTCAAGGATAATCTGGCCACCATCGTTGCTCTTTGTGGTCTGGTCATCGTGCTCGTGTATTACACGATCGTCTGGATAAAAGTAGGACGCGACCCGGCAGCCGGAACCATCGTGCCGCAGTATGAGCCACCTGACAATATGTCTCCTGCCGCGATGCGCTACCTGAAGCACATGGGGTTCGACGATCGATGCTTTACCAGCGCCATCCTCGGCCTGGCAGCAAAAAAGCGCCTCACCATCGACCAGAGCAGCTCGCACGTTTATCGCCTGATCGCAACAACAGATTCATCCCAGTTCAAAACGCAACTTGCGCGGGACGAAAAGACCGTGGAGCAGAACCTGTTTGAGACGAAGCACGAGGTCTCTCTGGATGGAACCAATGCCTCCACCATCAACGCAGCAAAGAAGGCCCTCAGCACCGCTCTCCATACCGGGATGGAGAAGATTTACTTTGTGACGAATGCCGGTTACTTGTGGCCCGGCATAGCACTGACCATCGCCTCAGGTATTGGCATGCTGATTTCTCTTGCCATTCAGCCGCAGGGAAGTGGCCAGTTGTTCGTGGGTATACTCCTGACGATCTGGCTTAGCGGCTGGAGCCTTGGCGTGGGCGCCCTGCTTCATGCCGTTGCCCGGGCGTGGAAGAGTTCAGGAGCCACTGTGGCGGGCCGTGCCTCGGCACTGGGCATCACTCTTTTCTCCATACCTTTTTTGTTGGGCGAGATCGTTGGCCTTGGCTTCCTGGCCTGGGCGGTTTCGATTCCTGCATGCCTGATGATCATTGCCCTCATTGGCAGCAACGTTCTCTTCCATCATCTGCTCAAGGCTCCAACCAGAGCTGGACGCCAGCTGCTCGACCGCATTGACGGTTTCAAGATGTTCCTCACCGCCGTGGATGGCCCGCGCTTGAACACGGTTACGCCACCAGGGAAGACGCCGGAATTGTTTGAGCGCTTCCTGCCTTACGCGCTGGCGCTGGGGGTGGAACAGCAGTGGGGAGAGCAGTTTTCACAAGTGCTGGCCGCCTCTGCCAGTGGAACCAGCGGCCATGCTTCGGCCTGGTCTCCTTCCTGGTACAGCGGATCGTTTATCGCTTCATCACCTGCGGCTTTCGCGTCATCTTTCAGCGGCGCATTTTCAAGCGCGGTTTCAGCATCGTCGTCTCCGCCGGGCTCTTCATCCGGCGGCGGTGGTGGAGGCTTCTCTGGCGGGGGAGGTGGTGGCGGCGGTGGCGGCGGCTGGTGAGCGACTCTGCGCGCAAAAATGAGCTAGAGACCGATTCCAGAGTTGCTGATGGAGCAGGCATTCACTGGTTTAAAGTTTTGACAATTGCTTGCGAGGCGATAATCGAAAGCGCCGTAGGCGCGACCAGTACATAGCCCATCTATGAGGAAGTCGGCAAAGTCAAGTGCTTTTTCGCCGCTCCACGACAATCTTGAGACACACGAGTCCGGTTGAGTAAAGAGACTCCTTTGTCCCTTCCCCAGGGCTTTTGCTTTCGCTTTTGGTGTTGCTTTTGGTGTTGCTTTTGCTTTGCCGACCAAGGCTCGCTCGAGTAATCGTGTGATGAAACCTTTCGATTCCACCAGCCATCTATTCGATCCCCCTTGCTGCAAGGGACCATGATTCTCTTATTCGAACTCCCTTCCCCGCGAAGGGAGGCAGAGCGCCCAATCAAAGCTGTCGAGGATCAACTAAACCCCACTGGGCTACTCGGGCTACTCTGCATGCGAATGGGACTCCTTCTTCTGTGCCATGAACTGCTCGTAATCGAGTCCCAATTTCCACATCCACCACAAACGTACCGCCAGACAACGCGCGATCGCTACGGCCGCAATCGAGCGATTCTTCTTCATCCCCAGGTACAAGTATTTCCGCTTCCACTGGGGTTCAAAGCGCACGGCCACGTGCGCCGCCTCCACCAGCAATCCCCGCAGCAGGCTGCTCCCCTGCTTGGTGATATGGCCTAACCATTGCCGCCCTTTGCCACTGGAGTCTTCCTGCGGCACGATCCCCAGATACGCCGTCACTTTCTTGCTGTTGCGGAAGCGATGCGGATCGCACAGCGTCACCACAAAGGCCGTGGCCACTACCGGTCCCACTCCAGGATGCGTCATCAGCCGTTTGATTTCCGGCCGCTGCTCGGCTTGCTTCTGCAACGCCTGGTCCAACGGTTTGATCCGCTGGTTCAAATCCTCAAGGATCTCCCACCAGTCGTCACGCCGCACCTGGCCCCAGGGCGACAAAGCTACTTTCTTCAGCTCCGCCTGCCCCGCCTGCGTCGACACCCGTCGATGCAGTCCCTCGTTCGTGGCCAAGGCCTGCAGCTGATTCTTGGCTCGCGTCCGCGTCTGCACTAACCGGTGGCGATGCAACACCAACTGCCGCTCATCCCGCTGTTCCACCGTCGGTACCCAAAGTCGCGGGAATCGGTTCTCCAACAGCAGCTGCATCAATAAATCCGCATCCTTTTTGTCGGTGTGCGCTTTGTGCGCTGCCGCCGCTCGCACCCGGGCCGGGT
>DASTCT010000123.1:0-2671 GCA_035710845.1 Candidatus Angelobacter sp. | reverse complement strand
CGCCGGCGGTTTCAACCCTGGTTGTCACCAGCAATCCTCAGGGCGCAAATGTGTGGATTGACGGCAAAGACAGCGGGTCAGTAACACCTGCGCAGCTAACGGTGGATAAAGGGCCGCATCGCATCACGGTGAAGAAAGCCGGCTTCAAAGACGCGTCAACAGATCAAACCTTCTCAGAGGGCCAGACGCAGAGCTTTTCACCAGTGCTGCTGAGTGCGAACCAGCCGTCAGAAGATGGCAAGAATCCCAGCCTTTTCCGGCGTCTCCTGGGCAGTGATACTGTGCCGGAAGGCAAGGGGCTGGTCCACATCCGCACGAACCCGGAAGGGGCCTCAATCGTAATTGACGGCAAAACAGCTCCCAAAAAGACCAATGCCCGCTGGCCTGCTGATCCCGGCGTTTACAGCATTGTGCTGCAAATGGATGGTTACAAATCTATCCACAGAAATATACGCGTGCAAAAAGGCAAGATCGTAAACATTGACGAGATTCTTGAGAAGCAATAACCACTTGTATGGCCCGCCTTATCATCTCCTCTCCTGACGGGAAAAACGGGATCCTGGAACTCTCCAAGCCGGTCACTACGATTGGTCGGGGCAACGCCAACGATCTTGTTCTGAATGATTCCAGCGTCAGCCGCTTCCATGCGGTAATCAAGCTCAGAGAAGATTCCATTTTTGTTGCCGACCGGGGCAGCACCAACGGCATCATCCTTAACGATAAAAAAATCAGTCAGGAAGCCGAACTCAAAAACGGTGATACAGCGCTGGTGGGCAATTACAAGCTTCGCCTGGAAAACGTGGATGACCAGGGCATACAGGTGCGCAAGGGGCAATGGCCCTCAACGTTAAATAACATCATTCGTGGGCGCTCTGATCGCGAGACGCTGGCCCGCAGCGCCGGTATTTCCAGCAGCGCTCTTACAGACCTTGCTGAACGCATTAAGAAGCTGGAGCGCGAAAACTATCTCCTTACCGTGTTGTATGAAGCGGGCAAAGCCCTCAATTCCAAGCTGGCACTGGAGCATATTTGCGAGCAGGTGGTCTCACTTGCCTGCCTGATTGAAGGTGTGGAGCGTGGCTTTGTGATGCTGTTTGACGAATCGGGCGAGGTGGCAAGCCAAAGTGAAGTCCGCTATCGGGACCAACAGGATGCGGAAGCCCGGCCACAGATTATTTTGAGCAAGAGCGTGCTGGAGATGATCCGCAGTGAGCGGCAGCCGATCCTGATTGAAGACGTGAGGAGTGATGAGCGCTTCAGCGGCAGTGAGAGCATGAAGATTTCCGGCCTGCGCTCCGCCATGTGCGCACCTCTGCAGGGAAAAGAACGGCTGTTCGGAATCCTGTATGTGGACAATCTGGAAAAGGCCTCGGCTTTTACGCAGGAAGAACTCAACGTATTCGCCCTGGTAGCAGCGCAAGCGGGGGCTGCTATTGACAATGCAACGGCGCATAAGAAAATCGCCCAGCAATCATTGCAGCGTTCGGCACTGGAGCGCTTTCTTTCTCCTGAAGTCGCAGAGATGGTGGTGGCCAATCCGGATATACGCCTGGGCGGAGTGAACCAGGAAGTTACCGTCTTGTTTGCTGACATTCGCGACTTCACGCCGATGAGCGAGAACCTTGAGCCCAGCCGTGTTGTCGAAATCCTGAATGAATATTTCACCCGCGTGACCGACGTGATCTTTGATAACGGCGGCACACTGGATAAATACATGGGCGATGCCGTGATGGCAGTCTTTGGAGCGCCGATTTCCAAAGGCAAAGACGCAGAGAATGCAGTAAATTCAGCCATACAGATCCAGCGGTTGCTGATTGAGCTGAATCGTGACGCAGCAGCGCGCAATTGGCCTGAGCTGCGCGTGGGGATCGGCATTAACACAGGCAATGCCGTAGCGGGCAACATTGGATCGCCACGGCGGCTGGATTACACCGTGGTGGGTGACGTGGTTAACACCGCGCAGAGGCTCATGGCCAACGCCACCGGCGGGCAGATCCTGATTGCAGAATCCACGGCCAGTAAGCTGGGCCGCAGCTTTGATCTTGAGCGGCTGCCAAAGATGAAGGTCAAAGGCCGGAGTGAAGCGGTGCCGGTCTTCAGCGTGGGATGGGAAATAGAACAACCCACTATTATTGCCAAAACAACAAAGAAGAAGCGCTCCAAGAGCGCCCCTTTAGGACCACGTTGAGGTTATAAAAAATTTGGCTTCAGCCTTGGGTAAAGAACATCAGACCATTGCAAGCGAAACTGAAGTCACAATTTGCACCCATCAGGGTTTTCCATCGCAATCTGAAACATCCAAACGGGAACAAAGTGAGCAATTGCTTACTTTAATGCTGCCAGCACCGCTGCAGCGTGTTCATCGGGCTTGACGCCATTCACAATCGCGCTGATCTTGCCGCTAGGATCGATCACAAAGGTCGTCCGGTCAATTCCCATGTATTTCCGCCCATACATGCTCTTTTCCTTGAGCACGTCGAACTTTTTGGCCACCGCTTTGTCTTCATCGGCCAAAAGCGAGTATGGCAGGTCGTATTTCTCTTTGAATTTCTTCTGCGCGGAAGGCTTATCCCCGGAAATGCCGAACACAATCGCCCCAGCTTCCTGGATTTTCTGGAATGCGTCGCGGAACCCGCACGCCTCCAGCGTTCAACCCGGCGTATTGGCTTTG
>DASTCT010000122.1:0-3318 GCA_035710845.1 Candidatus Angelobacter sp. | reverse complement strand
GGCTGTTCCCCACCGGCCGGTTTGGAAAAAGTGCGCTTGAGTCAAATTCATTCCAGGACCTGCTGAGAAACTATGTCGCAACGGTTAGGCGATCTTCTGGTGAAAGAGAAGATCATTACCCCAGACCAACTCGATAGAGCACTGAAGGCGCAGCGAGAGCAGGGTCCGAATTCGCGCCTGGGTTCCACGCTGGTACACCTGGGATTTGTGAGCGATGAGGAGGTCACCAACTTCCTCTCACGCCAGTACGGCGTACCGGCCATTAATCTGCAATATTTTGAGATCGACTCTTCTGTGGTGAAGCTGATACCGGAAGAGACGGCCAAGCGTTACCAGATACTGCCGCTGAGCAGGGTGGGCGCGTCGCTGACGATTGCCATGGTGGACCCGACGAACGTCTTTGCCATGGACGATATCAAGTTCATGACCGGATTCAACATTGAGCCGGTGGTGGCGAGCGAGTCGGCGATTGTGGACGCCATTGATAAGGCGTACGGCGGGTCGTCGCAGAGTGCGAACGTGGATGAGCTGCTGGCGTCGATGGGTGATGAGGCTGACGTCGAGCTGCAAGCAGAGCAAGAGGAACTTGATCTCAGCGAGCTGGAGAAATCAGCTGACGAAGCGCCGATCGTCAAGCTGGTGAACATTATCCTGAGCGATGCGGTAAAGCGCGGAGCTAGTGACATCCATATTGAGCCGTACGAAAAAGAGTACCGCGTGCGCTTCCGCATTGACGGCGTTTTGCAGCATATTATGTCCCCGCCGATGAAACTGAAAGATGCCATCACGAGCCGTATAAAAATTATGGCGAAGATGGATATATCAGAAAAGCGGTTACCGCAAGACGGCCGTATCATGTTAAAAATGCAAATCGGGGGCAGAAAAAAACAGCTTGATTTTCGCGTCAACTGCCTGCCGACGCTCTGGGGCGAGAAGGTTGTTCTTCGGCTTTTGGACAAAGAAAACCTACGGCTCGATATGACCAAGCTGGGCTTTGAGCCGGAGTCGCTGGAAAAATTTCAGCGCGCGGTGCTTAAGCCATACGGCATGGTGCTGGTCACCGGCCCTACAGGATCTGGCAAAACCAACACGTTGTACTCTTCGGTTTCACTGCTTAACAAGCCAGATACCAACATTATTACGGCTGAAGACCCGGTGGAATTCCAACTGCACGGCGTAAATCAGGTGCAGATGAAAGAGTCCATCGGCCTGAACTTTGCTGCTTCGCTGCGCGCGTTTTTGCGACAGGACCCCAACGTAATTCTGGTCGGTGAGATTCGCGACTTTGAAACGGCAGAAATCGCGATCAAAGCCGCGCTCACCGGACACTTGGTGCTCTCGACCCTGCACACCAACGGCGCGCCGGAAACTATCAGCCGTCTGATGAACATGGGCATCGAGCCTTTCCTCGTCGCGACAGCCGTGCACCTTATCTGCGCGCAGCGCCTTATCCGTCGCATCTGCGTGGAATGCAGGGAAGAAGTTCCAATGCCGCCGCAGGCCAAAGTTGAGTCGGGCTTTACTCCGGAAGAGGCCAAGACCGTAAAGATTTTCAAAGGCCGCGGCTGCACCAACTGCAATGGCACTGGATACAAAGGTCGTGCCGGTCTTTATGAAGTCATGGAAGTGGATGACGAAATCCGCGAGCTGATTTTGATCGGCGCTTCAGCCGTTGAACTCAAAAAGAAAGCGATTGAGCGCGGAATGATTACGTTACGGCGCAGCGGGTTGATCAAAGTGAAAGATGGGGTCACGACGCTGGAAGAGGTCGCGCGCGAAACGTTGCATTGATTTTTCAAAAAGCTAAGGGCCAAGGGCTAGGAGCTAGAAGCTGACATCATGAATATCACACTCAGTGATCTACTAAAGAAGATGCTTGATATGGCAGGCTCAGACCTCCACATCACCACAAATTCTCCGCCGCAGGTACGGGTCCACGGGCATTTGCAGCCGCTGGATATGCCGCCGCTCACGCCATCAGAAACCAAGCAACTGGCGTACAGCGTGTTGACTGATGCGCAGAAGCACCGCTTTGAAGAAAATCTTGAACTGGACTTTTCTTTCGGATTAAAAGGGCTGGCCCGTTTCCGCGGTAACTGCTTCAATCAGCGCGGCGCGGTGGGCGCTGTTTACCGCGTGATTCCATTTGAGATCAAGACCTTCCAGCAGTTAAATCTGCCGCAGGTCATCTCGCGCTTGTGCGATAAGCCGCGCGGGCTGATCCTTGTGACCGGTCCTACTGGCTCCGGCAAGTCAACCACGCTGGCGGCCATGCTCGACAAAATCAACATCGAGCGCCATGACCACATCATCACCATTGAAGACCCAATCGAATTCGTGCACCAGAACAAGAGCTGTCTGGTGAACCAGCGTGAAGTGCACTCGGATACTCAGTCGTTTACCAACGCGCTCCGTGCCGCGCTGCGTGAAGATCCTGACGTGGTGCTCATCGGTGAAATGCGCGATCTGGAGACGATTGAATCCGCCCTGCGCATTGCAGAAACCGGTCACTTGACCTTTGGAACGCTGCACACCAACTCAGCAGCTTCCACCATCAACCGTATTATTGACGTGTTTCCATCACACCAGCAGTCGCAGATTCGCGCCCAGCTTTCGCTGGTGCTGGAAGGAATTCTTTGCCAATCGCTGCTGCCGCGTGTAGGCGGACAGGGTCGCGCTATGGCGATGGAAATCCTGGTGCCTAACGCTGCTGTGCGCAACCTGATTCGTGAAGACAAAATTCACCAGATTTATTCCGCCATGCAATCAGGACAGGAAAAGTTCGGCATGCAGACGTTCAATCAGTCTCTGGCGGCACTTTATTTCCAGAAAGTCATCACGCTTGAGACCGCGTTGCAGCGTTCTTCCATGCCAGATGAGTTGCAGGACATGATTAACCGTGGCGTACAGGCCACAAAACTCGCTGCGGCCGCGCCGCAACGTCGATAAAGTTTTTCCAACTCTCCCTCGGTTGGTAGGTAGTCGGTAGGCAAATAGTACGAGGAGGAGCACACGGTATGCCGGTATTCACATTCACAGGCACCGATGCCCAGGGCAAAAGAATCGCCGGGGAACGGTTGGCCGACAGCAAAGCCGCGGTCACCATGCAGTTGCGCCGCGAGCGCATTACTCCGGGCGCCATCAAAGAGAAGGGCAAAGAGTTTGCTTTGCCCAAACTTGGCACCGGCAAAGTTCCCATCAAGGACCTGGCCGTCTTCTTCCGGCAATTTTCCGTGATGATTGACGCCGGACTTCCTCTGGTGCAATGTCTGGAAATTCTTGCCGCCAACCAGGAAAATCTGTTTTTCCAGAAATGCC
>DASTCT010000121.1:0-13940 GCA_035710845.1 Candidatus Angelobacter sp. | reverse complement strand
TACTGGTCAAAACGCGAATTGTCTGAGACCAGAGTGGATTCATACATCTGAATGGCGAGACCCCAGAACATGGAGAAGTTGTACTCCATCTGTGAATACTCGCTGGTGTTTTGGGGAGTGCCGGTGTGGAGGAAGTTGCTGCTTGCATCCACCACGGCGTTGGAGTTCCACCACTGCGGCTGGAATGCAGCCTTGATCATGGAAATGTAATCAGTGGTGAGACCGTTGTTGGGCGCCGCGCTTAGGGAACCGAGAACGCTATCGTCAAGCGCTACCTGCTGCAAAGCCAGCGGAGTGAGCGTGAGCATCTTCTTGCCCATTTTGACGAAGGGACGGCCGGTAGCGGACATTTCAACGTCGCTGCCCGGAGGCCCAACGGCCTGCGAAGCTAATGCAGAGTTGGAAAGACGAAGCGTGACTTCAATGGCTGCATCCGGGTTGTTGGGATCGGTCTGCAGAAGATGCGCGTTAGGATCGCCTGCGCCGAACGGATCCACACCGTTGAAGGTGTTCTGGGCACGACCGTCCCAGAA
This sequence comes from Candidatus Angelobacter sp., assembly GCA_035710845.1. Taxonomy (GTDB): domain Bacteria; phylum Acidobacteriota; class Terriglobia; order Terriglobales; family Acidobacteriaceae; genus Angelobacter. Next base: position 13,407 of record DASTCT010000121.1, on the reverse strand, counting down.
GTTACGATAGTTAAAGACTGCGTTGATGACTGAAGGTGCATTGCGCGGCGTGGATCGCCGAACATTCACCATGCCGCCGAGACCGTCGGCGATGCTCCAGACTGAGTCGGGCACGCTGGTAACAGCTTCAGCGCCCTGGCCGAGCATCACGTCATTGAAAGTATTCAGGAACACGCCCTGCGAACCCACGATGTTGTTGTTATCGCGAAGGCTAGAGTGCAGCGGGAAATCGCTGAGCGCCAGAGCGTGGTTAGGACCAAATCCAGGATAGAACGTAGTGGAATCAGCAGCCGAGAAACCGTTGCCATCAACACGCTTGAGGCCGGGATCAGCCTGGTTCATGGTGCGGCTGTCAGCACCGGCATTGAAGTGGCAAGTAGCACAGGCAGTTTTGCCGTCGCTCCCGAACTGCATCTCCCAGAAAAATGCCTTGCCCAAAGCGATTGCCGCGTTCTTGTCTTTGATGATAGGAGCAAGTTCAGCCGCTGTTGGACCAGGAATTGTGACGGTCTTCAGGGAAGCTAATCCGCGTTCTCCGCCGCCTTCATTCCCATGTCCTCCATTTCCCCCACCACCGTGCTTCCCACCGCCATTTCCTGAGCCGCCTCTGCCTCCTCTGGAACCACCACCTTCTCCACCTTGGCCATTGCCAATTCCAACTTGGCCCCCACCGTTTCCTCCCTGGCCTCCACTATTCCCGCCTTGGCCCCCGCCAATCCCAATTTGGCCACTGCCATTGCCGCCGCTACCACCGCTTCCGCCGCCACTAGAGTTTTTACCTTTTTGGGCGCTTCCGCCTTGGTTAATGCTGGCTTGGATAGAAGGATTCGGATTCTGATTCGCGCTTCCAGACTGGCTAGCTCTCTTGAGTAAGCTGCTGCCTAAAAGCGCGCCATTATCTAAATCACCATTACCACCTTTTCCACCTCTAGCGGATAGATAAGTAACACTGAATAGTGTGATCGCGCATATAGACAGAAATAGCACGACCAGTTTTTTTAGTTTGTCATGGGAAAACATTAGAGGGCGCTCCTTGTTATGCTCCACCACCAGCAAATGTGCAGGATGAACAAGCTTGCTGCGAAGCTGCCAATGCTACTGATAAGCAGGCAAGACTGAGCGATGCGGAAGATAGACTGCGGAAATCAGTCTATTTGTCTTGCATATCTTCAGTAACATCAGCGCTGTGCATCACTGGCACATGCGAGGGTCCTATTTTTTGGGTCCTTTGTGGCTGCTTTGGGACAAAGCTGCTGAAAAAGCTTCCTCTCGGACGCCCCGGAGCATCCACTTCGTCGATTCCTGCTCAGATTGCGCCCACCAACTTAGGCCATCATTAAACGCGAATTAAATTCTTTAACATACCGTGGAGCGATATATTTTCTCGCCGTCAAAATGCATACGCACGCAAAAGTATGCACACTTGCGCAGGAATCAGCCCGCTCAAGCTCACCTTTCAACGCTCTTATCCGAACTTTAGATATGGAGTGCTAACGTGAGATATGGAGTGCTAACGCGGGAGCTTGAATGCCGATGCTTTCGGCCCGAAGTCTGCTTTAGCTAAGGTCAGCGTCCGCCAGCCATTTGCGCAACCCAGGTTTGTGTTTCTCTTTTCGATTGCGCTTCTTGTTCTCGGCCCGCTTCACCGGCGGAGGCGTCCCCAGAACTGCGCGCGACGCTGCTTTTACAACGCTGCTCGCTCGGAATTTTTTTGCTTTCTTCTTCGCCACGGATACTATTAGCCTCAAAACGCGCAAACAATAGCATTAAACAAAGCTGTTTTATTTTATCTATTATAAACAACTCTGATAGCTACCTATCAAATATTGATTACTCATGCTAATACCTATTTACCAGTTTGCTACTTGTACCGACTCGCTGGCTTAATTTATAAGTTTGCTTTGTGCTCTTCGGCAATTGGCCAATGCAATTCAAGCAACTATGTTGGTATCTCAATGTAACCTTCAGAATAGTCATTGTGGCAGCCCCAGCTTGGCATTAATCGACAGAGGAACTCCATCATGCGAATCTTCTCAAGGCGGTTGGCAGGTGCAGTAATAGTAATGGCTTCATCTATTGTATGTTTTTCTCAAACTACAAGAACAAATGTCACCTCTGACAATGCAACGGGGCTTGCTCCTGGCCAAACATTTGGTGGAAGTCACGAGAATATCGACTACTCAACAGGAGATTTGAATATTCAGATTCCTTTGCTGACGCTGGCTGGCCGCCACGGCTCCAACCTAAGCATAGGACTCACGTATGACAGTAAACCTCTTTTGTCACTGAATGGCACATGGAATGAGACCGAGGGGCATGGTGACTATACCTTTGGTCCCCCAGATGATCCTGCTGCCCTTCCTGGTGGCTGGCGATTGAATATTCCAATGTTGCAGGCAAATGTCCATACGATCTTGACCCCTGGGCCAACAAATTCGGCATGCTACAAAAATTTTATGGTTGTCACAGCAGATGGCAGTTCCCATACTTTTGCCAATATTGCAGGCTGCGCAACCACTCTAAAGAACTCACCGTTCACTGTGACTCCGGACAATGCATCTAACTCGACCACTGCAACAGCCGACGATCTTCCGGTATTATTGCTGGACACTTCCAATCCTGCCGATTATGTACTGCGCGGCAAAGACGGGACCAGCTTCCATTTTTTTGCTAATTTTGGGCTCGCTACTGCAAGCCTTACTACTCCCCCTGTAATTGATGCCGATCCAGTCTTCAAGCTGCCAGATGAGATCGTGGATGCGAACGGAAATATAATCACAATCACAAATTCGAATGGCAACTTGATTTTTACGGATAACGCTGGACGAGTTGTCACTCTGACTTATGGCTCCCTGCCTCCTAACTGGTCTTCTGTGCTCAACTCTGTTTCATATCTCGACTCTACCGGTGTGCAACGAACAATTACTCTAAGCTATTCAAATTTTTCTTTTAATTACACCCTCGCACAACCGCAGAACCTCGGGGGGGCGCTGTCTACCAGTGGTACCATTCCATTTTTGTCCTCGGTCACATATCCAAACGGATTGTCTTATAACTTTCAATACAACACATCTGCGGGTGAACTCAGCAAAGTCACATACCCAACTGGCGGATATACTCGCTATGATTTTCAAACCTTCGTCCATTGGTGGCAAGCTAGTTCTGTAACTGATGTTGATGCAGACACGCCTGCTGATTATCGTGAAGTAACCGCCAAACATGTTTGCCGGGATGCGCAAGGAAACTGCACTCTGGCAACTGAGGACATGACGACTTACTCGCCAACAATCGACGGAACAATGACCAACAACCAGTACATGGATGTTACCGACCCGCTTGGAAATAGGACCCGTTACAATTTCAGCTTCCATCCAAGTACCGTACGGCTTCAACTGCGCGGTGATCCGTTTTTGGCTCGTGAGCTGTTTAGGTACAGCTACCAGGGCAGCACTACTTTACTCAGAACTGTGCAAACGGAATACAATAATCTGGATGCCAATGGTTTGCCTACGGTCCTTTCAGCTCCTATCCGTATAACCACCACGTTGAATGACAGCAATCAAGTCAAGAAAGTGGAATACGACTATGACACGGATGTTTTTGACAATGTGATAGCCGAGCGGGATTATGATTTCGGACCGGGAGCATTCGGGGCGCTTCTGCGGCGCACAAGCGTATCCTGGCTAAAAACCAATTCTGTCAACAGCGTAAATTACATCGCAACGGGAGTTCACATCCTAAATCGCAAGCTGACGGATACGGTTTACGACAGTGTGAATAACACCTGCCAGGGGCAGAATCGCCCATGCGCCCAGACCCTTTATGAGTATGACAATTACACATTAGGAATTTCCGCAAGCGGTGCTGTGCAGCATAGTACCGCTTATGGCGCAGGGAATACGGTGCGAGGCAATATAACGGCGATTCAGGCCTATCGCAATACCGACGGCGCTTTTCTGACCACCAGAAACCAGTACGATGATGCCGGCAATATCCTGAGCGTTACGGATCCCAGGAACAACACTACGAGCTTCAGCTACTCAGATTCGTGGAGTAATTCAGCGTGTGCCCCAACCGGCGGGAGCGCAGCAGCGTACCTTACAAGCACAACCAACCCCAAACTGCAGGTTTCCAGTATCAAATACAATTCATGCACCGGCTCCTCTGCTTCGGCAACAGACGTAAACGGCCAGACCACCACATTCTCTTATGATGCCATGGACCGTCTGGTTCAAACTGTCCTGCCTGCGGACGTCAACGGCCACCATCCGCAAAGTTCGGTGGCGTTTAATGAGTCCTCTTTGCCCTTGAGCGTTACCGCCACCTCGTATGCCAATGTGGTCTCAACTGTCACCATGGATGGCCTCGGACGCACGGTAAAGAAAGCAGTGAATTCAGACCCGCTTGGTTTGATTGTTGATATCACCTATGACTCTCTGGGGCGTAAAGCCACAGAATCAAATACCCATCGGACCCAGCCTGGTTCCACGGATGGCATCACCCAGTTCGCCTACGATGCTCTGGGTCGCCCAACGCAAGTCACCCATCCTGACAATTCGTTCGTGACTACCGCTTATAACGGCACAGCCACACAAGTCACGGATGAAGGGAACGGCACAAAAACCGTGCAACGAATCTCCCAGACAGATGGTCTCGGCCGGTTGGCCTCAGTGTGTGAGGTCTCAAGCGGCCCGTTTGTCGGGGCAGGCGGCGTCAGCTCTGCTTCACTGGTAGGTCCGGCCGGCACACCGGCAAGTTGTGGGCAGGTGATCGCCGCAACAGGATTTCTTACCACCTACACTTATGGCGTGCTGGGCGATCTAACGGGCGTTTCCCAGGGCGGAACAATGCAGCGATCCTTCATCTTCGATTCCCTGTCTCATCTGCTGCAATCAACCAATCCTGAGTCGGGCGTCATTTCATACACCTACGATAACGGTGGGAACGTTCTCACCAGGACCGATGCAAGAAACATCACAACCACCTACAGCTACGATCAGTTGAACCGTCTTACCGGCAAGACCTACGCCAGTGGCGGCGTGCCTGATCCTCTTACTCCCTCTGTGACTCTTACTTATGATGTCTGCCCGGCTGGCGGATGCCCCGTTGGCATGAGCACGCAAAATCTGGTTGGTCGCCTGGTGTCTGCTTCAAACGGGACAGCGACTACGTTCAGCGCTTATGATGCTTTGGGCCGGGTAATCAATCAGTGGCAGTGTACGCCGCTCAATTGCGGCTCAGGATATTTCAGCCAGGCGTATAACTATAGTCTGGGCAGTGACATCACTTCTGAAACCAACGGCCTGGGTGTAACGCTCAGCTATGGCTATGATGCTGTGGACCGCCTGCAGAGCGCCACCAGCAACCTCTCTGACGTGAACCATCCTGCCACCCTGCTTTCGGGCGTGCAATATGGCCCCATAGGCATCACGGCTGAGACATTGGGCAATGGTGTGACTGAAGCCGTCGGCTATACCAATCGTGGCCAACTCCAAAACGTTGCCGTCGGCGGAATTGCCATCATCAATCACCCTGCCACTTCTGGTAGCGGATCTGTGACCATCGGCGGCACTGAGCAAAGCGTCGTCCCGCCGGCAACCGTGGCCACGGGATCAGTCACCATCAGCGGCTCAGAGCAGAGAGAGTGCCTCCTGTTTAATGGACCTACCTGCAGTGACTGGGAGTACGACGCAGGTTCGGTGAGCATCACCGTAGGTTCATTCACCGTCAGCTCCAACTTCAGCCAATTGCTCCACAATTCGGCCACAGCCCTGGCCCAGGACTTGACCACCAAGCTCAATGGCAGCGGCTCTCCGGTAACGGCAAGTCTTTCCGGCACGGTCATCAGTTTGACCTCGATTGCCACCGGATCGGCTGCCAATCTCTCGCTCTCTTCCTCAGCCACGTCAACCGATGGTATGAACTCGTTTTCTGGTACGCCGTCCGGCGCCACTCTCACTGGTGGCAGCGGCGGCCAGACCGTCTGGGATGCGGGCTCAGTCACGGCTACAGTGAATGGCACGGCTTATACCGTCTCCTACGGCAGCGGCAGTACCAGCACCACAATTGCTTCCGCTCTGGCAAGCGCTTTATCGGCTGGCACATTGGTGAATGGAAGCGCCAGTGGCAGCGTGGTGATCATCATCGCTAAAAGCACAGGCTCCGTCACCAATTACACTCTTTCCGCGTCATCCTCCACCAGCCATCCTCAGGGCCAATTTTCTGGTCCTTCATTCACGGCAACTCCTTCAGGTGCGGCCCTTACCGGCGGGGCTAATTCCTTTACCACTACGCAAGGCGCCACCATTTATAGCTTGGCCATGGGCTACGCTCCTAATGGCAACGTCCTCAGCGCCAATGACAGCGTGAACGGAAACTGGACTTACTCTTATGACGATTTCAACCGTCTGGTTGGCGCCAGCCAAAATGGCGGTCAGCAGACCTACAACTATGTTTATGATCGTTACGGCAACCGCTGGCAGCAGAACGCGCCCCAGGGCGGAAACGTGCAACTGCTGGTGTTCAACAGCGGCACCAACCGCATGGATGGCTACACCTACGACGCATCAGGCAATCTGCTGAATGATGGGACCAACGCATTCACCTATGATGCTGAAAGCCAACTCGTTCAGTCAGTGAAGTCCGGCGCAACCACCACCTACGTTTACGATGCGGGCGGCCGCAGAGTGCGCAAGTCAGTGGCCGGCGTCACCACCGATTATGTTTACAACCTCGGCGGCACAGTCACAGAGGTCAATAGTACCGGCGTCTGGTCGCGTACCGAGGTCTATACTGGCGGCAAGCATCTGGCTACCTATGCCGGCGGCGCTTCCGGCACAACCTATTTCAACCATACAGATTGGCTGGGAACGGAGCGCGTGCGCAGTGATATGACCGGGGCGGCGTGTGAAACGGTCACCAGCCTGATCTTTGGCGATGGCCAATCGGTAAGCGGCGGCTGTGGCGATCCAAGCACGCGGCACTTTACCGGCAAGCAGCGTGATGACGAGAGCGGTCTCGATGACTTTGGCGCGCGCTATTACTCATCGCAGTTAGGAAGGTTCGTGAGCGCGGATTGGTCGGCAGTCCCCGCGCCGGTGCCGTATGCCAACCTCACCAATCCACAAACCTTGAATCTGTACGCTCTGGTGCATGAGAATCCTTCCACCTTCGCCGATCTGGATGGTCACCTGGCGCCGGGGCAACTCGGAGCTCCTGGAGGCATGGCCGTTCAACCCAGGATGCGCAGTGCTAATGCGAATGCTTATGGTTGTCTGGATACAGGATGCGATGTAGTGCTTTTTGCACTTAGAATAACATACGCGAACGGCACAACCTCTACGCAGTATTTTAGTAGCCAACTTGAAGCCGAGGCTGCATGGCTGCAGCAGCCGGTGCAAAATAACCCTGGACAGCAGACTACAGCAACCACCGGGATGAGCGGACAGGATCGATCTCACTTTGTTAGCATTTCGTACTGGCCTACTGGTGCCAAAGGATTTGGGCACATCGGGATACAGGTGGATAGTGACGATACGCAAGGGTTCTCTACCAACGATCCAACGGTTCCTTTTTTGAAACGATTGTTCGGAGCTCCAGCAGCGAGAACAGAAGACGATATCGCTCAACACACCAAAAACGGTGTTGTCGCACCGCATTTTTATCTCCATCTTTCAATCACGGCTGACCAAGCTGGGTGGATGCAGGGGGAAATGACGAAGCGATTTAATAATCCAGGACATTACAACTTGATATTCAACAACTGCGCTGACTTTGTTGAAAGCGTGCTTCGTGCAGGAAAAGTTAGCGGCGTGCCGCACAGTGAAATCTTCGGCCCACCCATTTTAGGTGGAATACTGTGGTACGGGAATACACTTCGATGATCCTGGCGGCACAAAGCAAACGAAAGCAGAGAAGGCGGAGGTGATGTGTGAAATGGATGTCGAGATGCGGGCTGATTGGAATTATCGGGGGAGCGCTAGGAATGTTGCTCATGGCGTCAACTGTTTCAGCTGGAAGCCACAAGGATTTCCCAGAGAAGTATTCTGATATTTATATGCCGGTATCACTTGCTATCGGCACCGTTCGAACGCCTGAGTTCCCTGTCACCGATGAAGGGTATGACATCATCATCCAGGCAGAAAGATCTCTTCCAATTAGCCAGTTGATATGCATGATGGCTGCCACCGAGAATCCGTACGAATCGAGCGATTGCACTGGCAATAATCCGTTGCTCCAAGCGGACTGGACGGTGTGGGATGGTGAGCACGTCGTTGCGCAAGGCTCAAGCTCTGGTTCTAGTGGTCGTGCCATAGCGAAGGATCGCATATGGAAGTCGCTCGGAGGTTTTGGGGGGAAAGCCGGGAAGAAGTATGTGGTGGAAGTGAAGTTTACCAAAGATGGCACGCCGCTGAATGTCGCCAATCCCCACCTGATCGTTATACGGCATAAGAAATTCTGGTGAGGGGTGTGAAAACCGGGGACAGACAGGTTAAGCGATTCGAATTATGAGCAAAATCGTATTCCTCTTTGCATTCCTGGCTTTTGTCCTTGGCTGCACAAGTCCGAGTCCGGACCTGAATCCAACTCACAGGGAGCCCCGGGAGGTGACAGCATCGGACTTCACAACCCGAGTCGTACAATTCTTACACAAGAATCACCGCTCAGGCTCCATGGCTTATGAAGGGATTTGTGCGCCTGATGGCGGAATCACCGACTCCTTCCGGGTTGCTGAGCCCAAAACCGGTGCTCCTGCAGTGCAGGCGCTGCGCGATGCCTTCGCGCAGGAACCCAGACTAACAGTGAAGCAGGATGCAGCTGGCCTGATCAGGGTGGTAGGAGGCAATGTCCATACCGATCTTTTGGATTTGCGGCTTCCTCAGATCACCTTCCACGACGAAATCAACCCCAGGGACGCCACAGAGAGCCTCGACACCTACTCTGAAGTTCGATCATATATGCAGAGTCATCACATCAAATTTGTAAATGCAATGAATGCCCTGGCGCCGATGCCGAAGGGAGTGCACCTCAACGCTACACTGAAGAATGTGACTATTTCTGAGGCGCTGGATCGCATAACCAAAAGTTTTCCGGGAGTTTGGATCTACGGAGAATGTGTCACGCCATCTGGAGATAGGTTCGTAGATTTTACGTTTATTGAGTTCTGATAAGTGAAAAAGTGGGGTACTTTGGCGCGGGTTATTACTCATCGCAGTTAGGAAGGTTCGTGAGCGCGGATTGGTCGGCGGTTCCTGCGCCGGTGCCGTATGCCAACCTCACCAATCCACAAACCTTGAATCTCTACGCTCTGGTGCAGGAAAATCCTTCCACCTTCGCCGATCTGGACGGTCATCTTGCGCCGGGGCAACTCGGAGCTCCTGGAGGCATGGCCGTTCAACCCAGGATGCGCAGTGCTAATGCGAATGCTTATGGTTGTCTGAGCGTAGGTTGCGATGGTCCCATGATATGGCAACTTATGCAAGTTTTTTGCCGATGGAACACTCGTAATTGAGTATTTTGATAGCGAATCCGAAGCTATGGCAGCACCCCCAGTTACCGAAGAGGTGCAGGCCCAGAATTCGCCTCAAGTGACAGTCTATACAATTGATTACGGAACGTCTTTACTCCCAGATCCGAAAAATAATCTTTTCGGATTAGACATCTTTCTCGATGCAAGAGTCTCCGGCTCGGGTTATGCGAATTTCAATTGGGAGCAAACAGTAACTACTAATTACCCTCTAGACGATAAGCCAGCCAATCAGCCGTATCCCGATCCTGGGCCAGACCCTTTTTATTACAGCAATACGCCTGACAAAGTGCCGCTCCTTTCAGCGCAGGGCTTCGCCGAGAGAGTCGCGCAACCAGCACGGGGCTTCTACCATCTTTGAAGATCATCCAGTCCGAGATCTCAAGGGACTCAATCCCGTAATTTGGCATGCGGAATTGTCTCTTGTGGGAATCAAGAACAATGGCGCTGTTGATGTCCTGAAAAGCTTTTCTTATGGTTTCACATTGACTAATGGCGGAGTTATTCTGGAGCCATTAAAGGAAAAATAATGAAAATTGGAACCCTGTTAATCCTGCTTTTTGCGACCGCTACGGCACAATCTCCCTCACCTCGGGAGCAATACTCCGTTATTGCGATTCAGTATGTCGGAATTCTAGACAAACCCATTTTTCCGATAATAATTAGTGATTCGAAAGACGGAGCCGAGTGGTATCGAACCGCTGTCCTGAAGCAGAAGAGTGAAATCGGCCTCAAGTATTTACATGTGGTTGATGCCCAGCTGATGGTGAAGCTGGTAAGAGAAACAAAATCATATAGGGACACCGCACGAAAAAGCCCAGGAGCGATATCGACGGATTCCGGAACTGTTTCCATAACGCTCGTCAAAACAGGAAAGCGCATCGTCGTTCGACTAAATATCGAAGACGCGATCCCTTTTTTGGAAAGCCTTAAGAATATCTGCGGAGGCGACATATCCTTGTGTTCAGATCTGCAGGAGTTTCAAGACAGGATGCGGGCTATGTCTTCTAAGTCGGAAGAATGGCCCACGCTCTCTAGAATGTGACTATTTTCTGAAGCGTTTACGAGCAGATTCGGTGTGGTCACGTTCAGGCCCAACTGCAAAACAGCAGCCACGGGGTTGAGCGGACAGGATATTTCACTTTGTTAGCATTCCTACTGGCTAACTGGTGCCGGGGGATTTGGGCACATCGGAACACAAGTGGATAGTGGCAATAACATTTTCATCGATCCCAGCAGCTCATACAATCCTGCTCCCGTCTTTGCTGAGACAGAAAAAACAGGCATTCCAGACCGCACAGATTCAATGTGGGCGCGTGCCAACTCCAGATTAAACTCTGCAACAGCCGCCAGGTCCATCTTAGTGATCACAGCAGCGTCAGCAGTATTAAAGATGGTGGGGTATTTTAAGGGCTTGTCTTCTCCTTCCGTAACTGACATGAGTACCAACCGGAGTCTCTCCCCCAGATCGTAGCTGGAAGGGCAGACCAGATTCCCGACATTCTCGATGAACAGAAAATCCAGTTCTTCGATCCGCCATCCCTCAAGCGCTTTTTCAACCATCATTGCATCGAGATGACACACTGTGCCGGTGGTGATCTGCCTTACTGGAACACCGGAACGCGCGAGCCGTGCAGCATCGTTTTCGGTCGCCAAATCGCCGACTAATGCGGCAACCCGGTACTCCGCACTCATTTCAGTAAGCATCCGTTCAAGAAGAGTTGTTTTCCCCGATCCGGGACTGGAAACAAGACTGATAACGGTCACGCCTGCTGTCGCAAAGCGCTGGCGCAAGACGCGAGCAAGGATGTCATTTTGCTTGAGGATCTTTTCCCTGACCTCAACCAATCGTGGCTGACTCATTTTCCATTACCTCAATGGCTACGATTTCCAATTCCCTGCCGGCGATAATTTCGCCGGCGGGCGCTCCGCATACGCAACATGCCATCCTCTGCACGGAAACCGGATTGCGAACGCAGTTGCACGTCGCGCAGTGGAACTCAACGGCAGTTTCTGCGATCACAAGGCGGGTCTCAGCCAATTCATTCACTGTAACCATCAACCCCAAATAATGATAAAGGAGTGAGCGGCTGCCGGAGTTCAACCAGCCTCCGGCAGCCCCGAACCTAAGTCCAATTTCTTCCAGGGGCACGCGAGTGCGAGTTGGCTTACCAAACAGGTCCACTCACCTTCCGCCAACGAAGAATTTATCGGTAGGAGAACACCGCTCACGCGTGTTACTCGTCGATGGCAAAGCCCTACGGACGCCCGGAAAAGATACTGCCGCGGATCATGGCTATTCCTGGTTGGGCGAACCTGCAATTGGCAGCGATAATCTTGAAATACTGGCAAGCCCGGGACCATTTGCCAGTGGAATTTGGTGTCGTACTGCGCGAAATCCTTCTCCAGACCGCAATCGATTCCAACGCGTACCTGCCCAGTGCCGCCCGGAAACAATCGGGATCGGTAAGCGCACTTGCAAAATTTTCGGACATCACTTGGTCCCGATGATATTGAAGAATACGCCTTTATGTTTGTAATTCAGGTCGGTCAGGTCGTCGGAGAAGTCGGTGAAGTTGTAGCCGACGCCAACCTTCAGGTTCTGGCTGATGCGACGATAGAACGCGGCCAGAACGCCGCGGCGGTTTTGATTGAGATCGGGGAGGCCAAGCTGTCGCACCTCGGCCAGGCCGTCCCATTGCTTAGAGAACCGATAGTCCACGCGGAATACACTGAGCTGCGCGGTATTGTCAAAGAAAGTCGGGTCCACGCGGTCCAGGCTCGCCTCTCCCAATCGGTATGCATACTTACCGCCTACGGACCAGTTGGCCGTGAGGTCGTAGGTAACATCGAGAGCTGCGATGTGGCTCTTCTGCAGGAAGTCAGTCGCGGTTTGCTGCAATCCAAATTGGTCCGTGGTCGGTACGTTATAGAAGTAGGTGTATTTGACCAGAGCGTTCAATCGGTCGTTCCGCACCGGGCGGTATGCGTAGCCGACCACGCCCTCGGTGTAGCCGCCGACAAAAAAATCTCCGAGCGTGCTATTACTGATCGAGTAATCCAGTTTACCGAGCACGCGCCAGCTGGGGCTCAGTTGGTATTTGAAGTTATTACGCAAAAGCAGCACGGTCTGAACAATATGACTCAGGTCTGGCTGTTCCACATCGTCGCGGCGCAACTCCACCGCGCTTGAGAACTGTATCTTATCCAGGCCATAGCCCATGTGGATTCCGGCGGCCTTGCGATTGGTCGCAGCGCCGGTCTCCGAGTCGAATAGCTTGCCGAACTCCGCGCTGCCGCCGAAATTCCAGCGCTCTTTGGTTACGAGATTGATTCCTGTTGCGTGCGTGAGGCCGCTCTGCGACGAGGCAGTCTGGTAACGCTCCTCGGCGTAGATGCTGGAGCTATCGCCGAGGCGAGTTTTCACGCCCGAGACCAGGTTGCCCCAGCTGCCGCTGTGGACAAGATCATCGTTGTCTGTCCGCTCGTTTTCCAGCGAATAGTTCAGGTAAAGGCTGGTGCGCTCGGAATAGAGAAAGGTGGTACCGATCTTTCCGCCGGGACCGAGATCTCCGTCGGATGCCTCAGCATCGATTTTGAAGCGTTTCGTCAGGCGATAGGAGCCGCCTAATCCGATGCGACTGTTATCTGGACGGCCGCCTGTTGTCGCGACCGTGTCCTGGCCGAACATATATGCGCTCCAGTTGTCGCTGGGACTGTACTTTAGCTGCGCCACAGCATCCGTGCGCTCGCCCTGCTCCTGTGTCAATGGAACAACCGTCGAGTTGTCCTTGCGCATATCGTCGCGCACGCCGGTGCTGAAACTCCATCTGTTGGTAAGTCTGTAGTTCAGGTCCAATTCGATCGCACGGGTATCGAGC
>DASTCT010000120.1:0-38350 GCA_035710845.1 Candidatus Angelobacter sp. | reverse complement strand
CTCCTCGAAACAATGGGCCCGGCCAGATTAGCAGGCAATTTCGACTCGATGAGTTCTACTTGGACTGCTAGCTGTTGGTCAAGAGGGTCCGGGGCTCCAAGCGGGACAAGATAAGTACCAGATAAACAAATATTATCCCGCCGGGCGCTGGTTTTGGGAAGGGCCAGGGGCATCATCTGGAGGGCAGATTTGCCGAAAATCGCCGGAATTTACTGTTTGTGAGGAGCATTGGATTGGGCAAGTCAGGTGCATAAGCCAACGCAGTCGGTACTGGGCCTATTTAGGACAGTACCACGCAGTCCGCCAAATACAACCGGCACGGCCCTCATGGTAGTCTGGATTTTGCTTTCGTTTGTCAGCCTTTGCTGGATTTGGCCGGAGCACGTCTTTCAACCCAAATTAAGATGGCAATGAGCGATCTCCAATCCTGGGTCAGCCGCATTCGTAGCGGAGACGTGCGCGCTCTGGCGCGGGCCATCAGCACGATTGAAGATAACCGTCCGGAAGCGCGAGAGCTGCTGAAGGCGCTCTTTGCCCATACCGGGCACGCGCGCGTGATTGGTCTTACCGGAGCACCCGGTGCGGGGAAGAGTACGCTGGTAGATCAGCTTGCCCGCGAATATCGCAAGCAGGGGCGCACAGCGGGAATTCTGGCTGTTGATCCCACCAGCCCTTACACCGGCGGCGCAATCCTGGGCGACCGCATACGCATGCAGGCCCATCACGCTGATCCTGGCATCTATATCCGCAGCATGGCGACGCGCGGCAACCTGGGCGGGCTGGCGCGTGCCACTACCGATGCCGCAACGGTGCTTGATGCCGCAGGCAAAGACCTGGTGCTGATTGAGACAGTGGGCGTGGGCCAGGATGAAATCGATATTGTGCGGCTGGCAGATATCACGGTCGTGATTCTTGTCCCCGGCATGGGCGATGACGTGCAGACGATCAAAGCCGGGATCATGGAAATTGCCGATATTTTCGTAATCAACAAGAGTGACCGTGAGGGCGCAGATCGGGTGGAACGCGAAATACGCTCTATGCAGTCACTGGCCGTGCGCGCGGACAAGTGGACGCCGCCCATTGTGAGGACCGTGGCCAGCGAAGGTAAGGGCATTCCAGAACTGGCAGCTGCAATCGTGGATTATGAGCGCCACCTGCAACAGCAAGACCTGCTGCTCAAGAAAAAGATCACCAACTGGCGTGAGCGGCTGGTGGAGATGCTGCGCGATTCGCTGCTGGAGCGGCTGCTCAGCGAGCGCCTGCCGGAAACGGAGATTGCGCACCTGGCAGAGGAGATTGCAGAGCACAAGCGTGATCCGTATTCGCTGGTGGAGGAGATTGTGGGAAGTTTTGGCCCGATTTCTCACCACGGAGACGCGGAGACGCGGAGAAAAGAAAAGGTGGGAAGCAAGTAACCGTGAGTATTTTCAAATGGTTCCTTCTTTGGCTGTTGTTGGTTTTGATCATCGGGGGAATCTCGGGACAAAACTGTTGGAGATACTACCGTCTGAGTCATCGTGGCGTGAGCATTCAAGGGATTGTCGGTAACCGGCGACCACACGGGCAAATAACGTACTCGTTCACAGCCAATGGGCACGTCTATCAGGGTGTTGGCGTAGCGAGCGTGAGCGACGTATCAGCCAGCGATACGGTGCCTGTTGTTTATTTGCCGGAAGAACCATCGGCCAATTGTCTAGGGAATCCTGGGGAGCATTATTCGAGCGAGCTCCCGCTTGTTCTTATAGTCTCATTCCTGTTCCCAACCTTGATCGTCGCTAGAGTTGCTTATCGATTCAAGCGAAGAGAGTGGCCATTAGGAAAGCGGCAGGCAACTACTTAGGAGCAGTTATGCATTCGATAGATCATCTCGGAATCGCGGTGAAATCGCTGGCGCAGGCGCGCAAATTTTATGAGCAGCTTGGCCTGGACGTGATGGCTGAAGAAGCTGTGCCGCATGAGAAAGTCAAAGTCGCGATGGTGCCGTTGGGCGAGAGCCGCATTGAATTGCTGGAAGCCACAAGCGCCGACTCAGTGATCGCCAAGTTTATTGAGAAACGCGGCGAAGGCCTGCACCATGTTGCCCTCCATGTTCCTGACCTTACTCATGCCGTGGAGCAACTCAAGGCCACCGGGACGCGCTTTGTCTCCGACGAAATCAAGATCGGCGCCGGCGGGCACCTGTATGTGTTCGTCCATCCTTCAAGCACCGGCGGCGTGCTGCTGGAGTTAGTGCAGGATGTGCCCGAAGGCGTGTAGTTCCCGATGATTCCGATCCGGGAGAGATGGAACGGGAGCATTATGAGATAACTCGTTGGGCGGCGGCACAAGCCAATCGTAAACCAATGCTCAATTCTATTTGGATTACTCAACTTCCTTATATCCAGGCCAGAATGGGTCAGTATGTAGATTCAATTTCCATGGATACCACTTCCTATTTTGGAACTGAAGTCTGCTTTTCTAACTTACTTTCATTGACATGGTGAGCTGCGCAAATGCAGACTAGTTATCGTCTGATTTCGTAACACGTGAAGTGAAAGTTCTTTCATGAGGTGGTCAGATGCATAAGCAAAGCTTACTTACAGTGGCATTGGGTGTGTTGTTTTGTTTAGGTAGTTCTACCATTGGCCATGCGCAATCCTGCCAGAATCAAGCTTGCCAGGTGAATTCCTCAGGTTGTTATACCTGCGTCAATTCGACCGGGTCATTTTGTAATCTATCTGGTAGCTGCCCGCAAAGCTGTACTGAAGGTAGTTGCCAGGTAGACCCATGCGTTTCCGATCCCGGATCGTCAGCATGCTGTGCTGAGAACCCAGTATCAGCCGGCTGCCCAAATCCCTGCATCAATGATCCGAATGCGCCGGAGGGCTGCGGCACAGAGATTATCTGTGACGGCAACACCGTCACGAGTTGTAATGGCAGCGGTACCAGCGGTGGTGGGAATCCGCCTGGAGGAGGGTGCCCCAACAATGAGATCACGTGCAGCTCAAGGGACCTATCACTCCTGAGGGCTATTCGAGCGCTGCTGCCGCGCCAGTCGGCCAGTTCCTGCCAAACGGCCTCACTTCCTAAAAAACTCTTGTTCTCTCTTTAACGCGAGACTCAAGACCAAAATGGATGCGGCAGTTGATGACTGCCGCATCTCCTGATTCAGAATTTTAAATCACTGAGGAGCGGCAATGAAGCGCAAGAATCTGTGCCTCCTTGCGGTCGTGGTCCTGTTTCCTTTCATGCTGATGGCCTCCGACCCCAAAGATACGCCCAAGAGCAAACCTTCCGGCAAGCTGGCGGTTGATACTCCTCAGCAACGCAACCTGGATATGCTGGAAGCGGCCCGCTCCATGCTGGCAGAAGCCCCTGCCTCTTTACGGGCACATGCGTGTTATCACGCAGCCGCGGCCTATGGATTGGTTGACCCCGCCAAAGAACTCAAGCAGTTGGATCAGTGCTTTCGAGAAACGAAATCTTTAGACGATAAAGATGAAAGCCTGAAGACCGATTTGCAGCTCAGGATCCTGGACGCCATTTACTCCAAAGATCCGCAAGCCGTGAACGAACTTCTGCCTTCGGCTGAACCTCAGGTCAGGATCAACATCCAGTCGCGAATTTTGCAACAGCTCCTGGAGCGCAAAAAATATGACGAAGCGCTGGCTCTGGTCAGCCGACTTTCCTACTCACCTGATTTTCCTTACCGTGCCGCGGCTGAGCTGATGGTCGAACTTCCCGCTGATCGTGATCTTGACCGTCGCATAGTGTTTCTGACCGCGCTTGAAAGTTATCGGCTGCAAGACCCGGATACGGCCCCCAGCATGGAAGACATGGCAACACTGGTCATTCGCTTCTGGCGCCACCTCGACCCGAAGCTCACCCTGCAGGCCATTGATGTGATCTTCAAGCATGCGCAGGAAGATTTGAAGAATCAATTTGCCCCGACGCTCACCATTGGCACGGGACTGGGTGAAGCCCAGTTCAGCAGCGCCTATCAGTACCGGTTATTTGAACTGATCCCGATTCTTCAGCAACTCGATCCAGGACAGGCCGAATCGATTCTGAATGATAATCCAAAACTGGCCGCGGTACTCAAGAACTACCCGCAAGGACTAGCCTCGCTAGAACCCACTTTCCGGGACACGCCCTTGCAGCCGGGCGAGTCTCCTAAATTCACCATCACGCATCGCCTGCACGGAGCTGCTACGCAGGAGGCGGATACGGACCTGCTACATGATCAATTGGTCCGCGAAAGCATGGACATCAGCAGCCAGGCAAGCAATGATCCGCGGGCGGCGATCCAGAAAGCCGCGCAATTGCCTGATACCGGCGTGGAGAATGGGCGCTCACCCCGCGCTGATGCATTGGCGCGGATTGCAACCGGCCAGATTCGCCAGCACCGTGACATTGCCGGAGATGCTCTACAGCAGATGCTAAAGTTCGCCGCAGACTACCCTCCCCTAGCGAAAAGCTTTTACTTCCTGACGGCAGCCAATATCGAGTTCATGATGAACGATAAGGCGGAAGCGACCCGGTTGGTGGAAAAAGCTGTTTCTGTGGCTGCACAGCTCTACCAACGCGATACAAAGAATGATGATGCCAATCGCGCCTTTAAGTTTGATTGGCCTTCAACGGCTGTCTGGCGGGCGTGCATTGTACTTGAAAACAAGATTGATCCTGTGCTCACCACCAGCCTGCTTAAGCAAATCAGCGATCCGGAGATTCGCGCCAGTGTCCAGATTACGCTGGCAAATCTTCGCTTGGGTGGGCCGCTGCCCGCCAACACCGTGCGCCAGCAGTTCGGCGATGGTCCGGGCTCGGTGCAGGACTTTGGCCTGATGCGCTGATGCTGCTAAAAATTCATGTGCGGATTCGTTAAATGAAATTTGGCGTGCTATTTCGTCATAGTGAATTGTCTTTGCTCTGTCAGCAAACCTAATCGATCAACGCCTGCAGAGCGAATATCATCCACTGCATCCACCACAAACTTGTACTTGGCGCGCGCGTCTGCTCGCACGTAGATGGTTTTATCGCTCTGATTGGCTAGCCTCTCTTTAAGCCGTTGAGTCAGAGTTTCGCCGCTTACCATTTCACTGCAAAGAAAAACTCTGCCATCGCGCTCCACCGCGACGATCAGCGCGTCTGCTTTGTTGGCATTGGACATATCAGTCGGGTTGGCTGTTTTTGCCAGTTCCTCAGCCCGGCCGGGCTGCAACATTGGCGTGATTACCATAAAAATAATCAGCAGGACCAGCATTACATCGACCATGGGCGTAACGTTGATGGCGGAATTGATTTTTGCTTCTTTGTTTCGCTGGATCAGTGGAGTCATTATTTGCTCCCGGAACCGCCGACCCGTTTGGGGTCATGGCATCATTGGACACCGTAGTCGCAGGTTTTGCTCCCGCCAGTTTCGGCACAGTTTGCTTGAAAGGCTTGTTACTCCGACAGGTGTAGAAGAGCCGTTCTTGACTCGTATTTCCTGTAACGAAACGCTACAATCCGCAACCATCTATTCAGCACTCTCCGGGAGATGACATGGCTCGATCACAGCTAAAGCTCGTTCTGCTGCTCGCAATTTTTGCGCTCGCCGGCCCGATCCCTGTTTTTGCTCAAGGCAAACCTTTGACGATGGGGCCGCTCACGGTGCTGGTGCCGCCGGGCTGGACCTCACAATCAAGGTTCGGGCCCATGATGCTGTTCTCCCCTGATTCGACGCCGATACAGTATTTCAAGGTGACGTTTGAGCCCGCCGAACAGATCACGCAGGATGTGCGTGAGCGCCATTCCACAATCGTGGGAAATTTATCCAGCATCGTGCGGCAGGGTTCCACGCCGCAGAACGGTGTTACCGGCAAGTTCATCTGGACAAGAATGGAGCTGCAGCTCCCAACCGGGCAGAATGAAACCATGATTTTGTACAGCACAAAAGCCGGGTCAAACTACGTGGCAGTTGGGGTGGAAACGACGAGTCCCAACCTGCTTGCCAGGAATCTCCGTGCAGTGGAAGCTATGCTGGCTAACGCTACTCTAAGCGGCGCAGCTACAACGCCCGGCGCTGCAAATGCGCCTGCCGGCACCGGCAACACATCTGGATCGACGCCCGGGGCGGTAGGTCTCAGCACGCTGGATGAATATGTCTTCACCGCGCCAGCCGGCTGGGCGACGCAGAGACTCTCCGATGCAATCATGCTTGCATCGCCTCTTTCGTCCACGAATGAGAAGTGCCTGATCTACCTGATGCCAATGCGCCCCGCTAGCGCCGATCTCCTTCAGGACGCCAACAACGCGTTCCGCGACGTGTGGCTGCGCAACTATGTGCTCCGCAATCAGACACCGGCCGGGTTTGCCTTCCCTGAATCGATCGTTCATGGCGCTTCAGGCCAGGGCTGGGAGTACGTGATCGTGAGGCGAGGCATCGCTCCGCCGAATTCGCAAGAGAGCCGCCTGGCCTTTGTGATGGTCGCAAAACTTGATAATCGTGTGGCCGTCATCTCCGGCCTCTCCAAAGATCCGCTGGTGAGCGCCTGCATGGGTGAGAACATCGCCACTACCGTGTGGCCCAAATTTTTCTACAGCCTCAGCTTCAAGGGTTGGCCACAGGCAGACCATACGCAGCAGATGCGAAGGCTCCTGGCTGGAGAGTGGATCGCCGCCACTGCCACCGCTGGCGACCTGATCACTTTTGCCGGCAATGGCCGCTTTGCCAACGCAGCCGCTGCCCAGCAGTATCATCTGACCCCAAATGAGTTGATCACCACCACGCAGGCTTATTTCGGCAATGGGAGCTACACGCTGCGAGGCAATACCATCACGATGACGCAGGACGATAAAAGGACCACCCCAGGCTTCTTCCGCTTTGAGCAGGAGAGCAAAGACGAGGGACGCACCTGGGCCGATGTCTTGTATCTCATGCGGACCAGCACCGTCGACGGCCAGGAATACGAGCTGCGATTCAAGAGGAACCGCTAGCGAAAGCATTGTCAAAATCGCCGAAATTGCCAAAAGTGCGAATTGAAAAGCTGTTGTACAGGCAGTTCTGGCGAACGAATCAATTTGACGATTTTGGCATCCGGGCTGCTGCTTGCTAAAAATAGAATAAATATTAGTGAAGGCCTCCCTGCGATTGGAGGCTTTTCTGCGAAACCTTTTTGTGCGAAACAAAGCTAGAAGTGAAACACGAATCCGCCGCCGGCAAATGCATTGTGCCGGCTGAATCCACTTTCCGGGTTGCCGGCAAGGCCGATGCCGGGCGTGGCAAAGCTGGGCTGACTGCTCATAAAATCGCGCAGCTCAACGCGAAAGCCAAGATGCGGAAAAGGAGTTTTTATGTCCGCGCCAGTCCCCAGTTGGAGCGCGAACTTGCTGGTGGGATCGTTAGGAAATGAAAAGTGGGCCAGCCCTCCGCCTAGACTGATCCAGGGAGAGACGGGCGACGCAGGGAAAAACTTAGTTTTGATAGAGGGCGTGATATAGAACGAAGAGAAGTGCGCGACGAAGACATCAGGCGACTGTGTGAACGTTGCTTGCTGATGAGCGATCCAGGCAAACGGTATTTCAAGGTGGATGGATGCCATCTTGCCATCGATCATGCGCGAACTGAAGTTGGTTTCCCAAAAAGCAGCATGGCCTGTCTTGACGGACTCCGCGGGTATGTTGACGCACAAGACGCCAAGCGGACAGTCAGAGGTTAAATGGGTATCAGAAACACTAGACGCGCCCACAGAAAAGCCAATATCGGCCCTTTGCGCCACGGCCATGGTTGAAAACAAAAAGACCAGAAAAGAGAGCAAGAAAGGCTTGATATTCACTACTCCTCCTTGAATGCGCAAGTTTTGAATGGATGTAAACGCACTACGGCCTGCGGCCCCTCCAGAGACGCCTGTCGGCCGAAAAAAGCAGTGTTCAACTTCTATTGAATGGAAGAACGAGCAGCTACTCTGCTTTTGCAGGAATTGTGAATGTTTTATTGCCCGATGGCTGACGCGATGTCGCCGCAGGACATATCTCCTGGAACAATATTTGACCGTTACAATGGCGGGATGCCCCGTCGCCTGAAACTTTCTCCTCTGCACCGAGACATACTGATGATGCTTGAGGAAGCAGGGATTGAAACAGTTGACACCGTGATCGCAACGTTAAACCCGTCGAGGGACACGTTCTCACGTCAAGTCGAGCAACTTGTAAGCCTCGGTTTGATACGCAAAGATGGCAACAACCTTGTACTGACGGAGCAGGGGAAAATTGCTCTAACCACGTAGCCCATTCGTTCAGTCGGCGAAACGTCGCTATTTCACTAAAACTCGCTTCACAGCCGTGTAGTTTATTCTGGTTATAGGACTCCCTCCCCTTCGACAGCTCAGGGTCGGGATGTTAGAAAAATGCTCATCCTCGCCATCGACACATCAGGTCCCGCAGGCGGCATCACTCTCGCTGAAGCTGATGAGAAATCTTTTCGCCTGATTGAGTCCGCGCCGATTGCGGGCGGGACTTTTTCTGCGCAGCTTATTCCTACTGTAGCTGCGTTACTCAGCAAGCATGGATATCGCGCGGCAGGTATCGGTGGCTTTGCTGCTGCGTCCGGGCCGGGATCATTCACCGGATTGCGCGTTGGTCTGAGCGCCATCAAAGGACTGGCAGAGACATTGCATAAACCGATTGCGACGGTTTCTGTTCTAGAAGCACTTGCAGCATTATCTGACCACAACGGAAAGATTGCAGCGGCGCTGGATGCTGGTCGAAAGGAAGTTTTTTTAGGCCTCTACGAAAAGCGCGACCAAACATTGTGCCTGCTGCAGGAAGAGTTGCTGGGCCAATCTGATTTTTCGGCGGCGCTCGCCAGGGAAGCTCCGGCGCTAGTGATCACGAGCGACGCAGGGATCGCAGAGCTTGCCTCTGCTTCGCACGTCGAAGTGAAACAAGTTCAGCGCCCAGGAAGCGAGGCAGTCGCCCAGATCTGTGCGCAAAAACTTTTTGCTGGAGAAACGGTCACGGTAGAAGCGCTGGACGCCAACTATCTGCGCCGCTCTGATGCTGAAATCTTTTTCAAAGGGACGCGGTGAGATGGTTCGCGTGCGTCCAGCCTGCGCTGCAGATATTCCCCGGCTTGTGGAAATTGCAGCCCATTCTGTGACGGCAGCCCAGTGGAACCAGAATGAATACGTACAGCTTTTTGCACCGGAAGCGCTGCACAGACGGCTGGCGCTGGTGGTGGTGGAGGGCGCGGAAGTTGTTGGATTTATTGTGGGAAGGCAGATTGCCCAGGAGTGCGAGATAGAGAACATTGCCATCAACGGCACGGCGCGACGGCGAGGGCTGGGCACACGGCTGCTGGGTGAGTTTCTTGAGCTGGTTCGCAACCGCGGCGGACAGGAAATTTGGCTTGAGGTACGCGAGTCAAACCTTGCTGCCAGAGCACTTTACGAGAAATGGGCCTTTGTGGAGACAGGCCGAAGAAAAGCTTATTATGAGAATCCCGCCGAGGATGCTTTGATCCTGAAATTTATTTTTCCATAATGCCACTGAATTTCCGTTGAACCAGCTCTGGCGCTGTGTTAACTTTCCGTGAAAGAACTTTGCAGGAGGTTCTTCCGGATGGTAGATTCCGTTCGCGAACAGCTTCTTGCCAGCCACGAAGAGTTTCGTCGGCTGGCCCAGGAACACAGTCAACATAGCGACCGCCTCCACACTCTCATCGAAAAAAGATATCTCACTGAAGATGAAAAGCTGGAAGAGGTGCGTATTAAAAAGCTCAAGCTGCATTTGAAAGACCAGATGCAGTTGATTGAGCAGGAGTACAGGCGCGGGCAAACTCAGGTAGCGTAAACCAGGGTTCCAAAGATCAGCCTCTCCTTATGCGGGCCAATCACCTGTGAGGAGAGGCTTGTTATTTTGCCAGCTTCTTTTTCGCACTGCTCTCAGCCGAACAGTGCGCGCTCCACAGAATGCAAGTCGTTGCTGTTGAAGTAGGCCTGCGACCACGCATCGTCTGTATACAAAAACATGCCATGCTGCAAGGCGGCCTGCTGCTTGGATTGCGGTTGCTTGGTTACCAGCGGCTGCTTGCCGGCCGCCGATTGGCTGGACTTCGAGGCAGCCGTCGGCGCAGCGGTCTTTGCGGGCTTGATTTTCCTGGGCGCAGCAGACTTCTTTTTTGCTGAAGTTGCGGCTGAAGTTGCGGCCGATTTGCCAACACGCGCTGAAGCTGCCTTCTTTGACTTGGGCTTGGCTGATATAGCCTTTTTGCCCCTGCTTGAAGATTTTTTCGCTGTGCCCTTTTTCATGATAAGTACCTTTCCATCCTGATTTGTCTTTCTGCCGCATCACGCACGCCGCCCAATTCGTTCATTTCTTTCCTGCACCAGCAGCGGCAGCCTTGGCTTTGGCTGGCGGCTTCTTCACCGTTGGCGCCTTTGGCTGAGCCGCCTTCGGCTTGGCCATGCGATCAAGGAAGTTGTAATGGTCCACCAGCAACAGCGCTTCAATGGCAAAGGCCGTCGCCACATCGGCGTCGTGGATTTCCAGCAGGTTGTCACCGTTCTGAGCCTCGCCGCCGGTGGCCAGGTTGGACGATCCGCAGTAGACGACAGGATCGCTGCCGTTCAGGCCGCAAACAACAAACTTGTCGTGGATCTCATGTCCCGGCGGCGATGGCACCTGGTCAAAAGGAGGCGGCAGGACCGTCTGGCCGGGCTTTCCGGTCACCATGACGCCGGTCTTTGAGCCGGGAGCGTAGAGGAAGGTGCCCTGCGGCGCGTCAGAGATGCCGTAACTGAAGAGAGACTGGTTGGCATGAAGGCCGCTGAGCGTGCTGTAAACCGGGCTCTGGCTGCCAGTAAGCTGCATCACCGCAAACAGCACGTTGCCTTTGGTGGCGCTTGCTTCTTTGTTGATCCGGTCGGAAATTGCACCCAGGATTTTGGTGACATCCGCCGTTGTGTGCGGAGAAAAGTTGATGATGGTCCTGGGCACAGCAGCCGACTGGAAAGTGGAAGCCTGCGTCGCCAGTGGCGTGCTGTTGAACGCGTTGGCGGCGGCCTGGCTGGGCGTTTTAGTCCCGCTCAGGATTTGGAAGCTCTTTGCGAAGACCTCAGAATACTTTGCCGCGACACTTGCGTCATTGAAAACCAGGACATGATTAGCGTTCACATACAGTCCCGTGACTGACCAGTTCGTCGATCCGGTGACCACCAGGAAAGCATTTCCATTTCTGGAGAGGATAAAAATTTTATCATGTGAATAACGGGCAAAGCAGCCGCGCACCAGAGTTTTAGGGTCTTTCGCCTGCTTCTGATATAGCGCGGTGAACTGGTCTTCTGAGGGGACTTTCCCCGTCTTTGGGTCCTTAATATGCAGGCTCGCGTTATCCAGAATGATGCGGACCCGCCCCTGCTTTCCCAACGTCAGGAGGCCGTTCATGACCGTGGGATCGCTGAGGTCATAGGCAAAAACGTCGACATGCACGCTGGCATCATTGAGCGCGGTATTCAGAACAGCCAGCACTTGCTGGCGCGCAGTGGAACCCATCCACACGTATTCATCTTCAAATGTGTATGCCTGCCCCGCGGGATCCGTGCCAGCCTTCTGTGTGGTGTCATACAGTAGCGGCTTCCCCGCCGGCTGAAGTTGTACCTGCGGGCCAAAGTGATGAACAAACGCCTCTGACTGCATATAGCCGCGGGTAAATCCAAGCGATAGCGATCCCTTCTTGAACGGCCCTACTGCCACCGTCACCTTGGCGCTCAGCGAAGTGTCCAGCGGCTTCATCGCCTGGCTGGCATCAAAGTAGCGCGGAGTGACTGTATAGGTGTAACTGCCAGCCACCGGCGCGTGGGTCTGCGGATCGGCGACCGCAACGTGCGTCCAGCGATATTTCTGGATTGGAGCGTTGGCCGTTGAGTTTGGTTTCTCCCCGGCTACCTGCGCATGTTTGCCGGGATTTTCAAATTGCAGCTCATTCAACAGGAAGAACGCTGGTTTTCCTGGCAGCTGGCACTGAATGGTGAAGCCCGCCAGGTTTTTGGCCTTGGCTGGATCGGTGAAATTGAAGGCCAGCAGCGTTTTATTATCACCAATGTAGGCTTTGATGCTGAAGGATCCGTTACTTCCGGCTTGAAATGCCATAGCGAACCTCTGGATGATCGACGTTTACGCAGGGTGGGAAGGCTAGCACCAATATTTGAGCGCTGCAAACACTAAATTCTGCCGTGAGGTTGTCTTCCCGCGCCTTTGAGTGGATAGTGAGTTTGGGGCCGCGGATGTTACAAAAATTTTGCGAGAAGCGACCTTTTCGCGTCCAAAAATTTAAAAG
The DNA here is from genome assembly GCA_035710845.1 of Candidatus Angelobacter sp. Classification (GTDB taxonomy): domain Bacteria; phylum Acidobacteriota; class Terriglobia; order Terriglobales; family Acidobacteriaceae; genus Angelobacter. The sequence continues at coordinate 26,055 of DASTCT010000120.1, read as the reverse complement.
GGCATGGCTTCCGGGTCCATGCCCCTTATATTTATTTATCAGTTTTACGGATGAACTTACCTCTCATAGCAGTAGAGTCCGCAGAAGGTCTAAAAATATAGGGGTTGATCTGAAAAACTGCTGAATGAATTACAGGAAGAGTCTGCAGAGTTTCTGGTGCAAGCCTGTAAGTGATTTTTTTGCCGAGAGATACGCTGCTGGCCAGCGCCTAAATAGACAACGTTTCCTAATAACTTCATATTTCCAAAGGGGATGATCGCTATAATCGAAGTGCATGGTTCGTGACGGAATCTATTACGCTCTGGGAATGCTGGTGGTCGCGTTCGTGATTGGATGGCTGACGCACTCGGCTCTACTTGTGCTGCCCCCCGTATTGCTGGCGGCTTTTTTCCTCTGTTTTTTTCGCGATCCAGAGCGGGTTGTGCCTAGCGGTGAGGGGCTGATTGTTTCTCCTGCTGATGGCAAGGTGACCGATGTTTCCGCCACACAATTGAATGGAGTCCCCTGCACGCGCATCAGCATTTTTTTGAATGTGTTTAACGTGCACGTGAACCGCTCACCTATCAGCGGCGTGATCAAGAGCGCCGTGTACCAGAAAGGCCAGTTTGGGAACGCCATGAGCGAATCTTCTGCGGCAAACAACGAGCAGAACATCGTAACCATGGAAGGCGAGGGACTGACGGTGGTGTTCAAGCAGATTGCCGGTGTGCTGGCGCGGCGTATCGTCTTCAATCACAAACCGGGTGAAACGCTGGTGCGCGGACAGCGCGTGGGGCTGATCAAGTTCGGATCACGCACTGATGTAATTTTCCCGCAGCCGGCAGAGATCAAGGTAAAAGTCGGCGACCATGTAGCGGGAGCATCGACTGTGCTGGCACAAGTGGCTGTGCCGCAGAAATCTGCTTCTACGCCAACGCGTGAGAGCACCGGGGCCGTGCGATGAAGACGCCTGAGCAGATGCGCCGCTGGGAGGACCAGCACCCGCCGGAAAAACGACGGCTGCGCAAAGGCATGTACATACTGCCTTCGCTCTTTACGGCGGCAAATATTGGCGCGGGATATTATGCGCTGACTCAGACGGTGCTAGGTTCGCCCACAGAGCCCTGGCATTTTGATTATGCTGCGCTGGCGATTGGCGTGGCCGTAGTGGCAGATGGATTGGATGGGCGCATTGCGCGCATGACCAACACCACCAGCGCTTTTGGCCGCGAGTTTGATTCGCTGGCAGATGTAATTACATTCGGCGTGGCTCCGGCAGTGCTAGCGTGGCTGTGGGGCTTTCATCAACTGCCGCGATCCGCGTTTCCCGGCGTGCACGATCGAACGCTGCAAATTGGCTTGCTGGCGACGTTTATTTTCCTAGTGGCCGGCGCGAGCCGATTGGCCCGCTTCAATATTCAGGTAAATCCGCAGCCATCGAACCCCGGACGGCCGGGCAGAAAGTATTTTGTAGGCTTGCCGATTCCTGCCGGTGCAGGCGTGGTCGCTTCCACCGTCCATCTTTTTAGTGGCGAACCGATTCTTTACTTGCCACTGGCGCCGCTATGGATTGTCCTGCTGCTGGTGGTCGGCTTCCTGATGGTGAGCACCTGGCGCTTTTATAGCTTTAAAGACCTGCATCTGCGCAGTCGCCATCCTTTTCAGAGCCTGATCCTGATTTGCGCCTTTTTCGGCCTGCTGTTCGCGTTCCATCACTACATGCTCTTCATCATGGCTTTTACATACATGCTGAGCGGGGTCTTTACGCGGGTATCGTATGGCTTGCGGCGCAAGCCGCAGGAACCTGCGCCACAGGCCTATAATGAAGCTCCAGAATCCCGATGATGAAGACTGAGACGCAGAACCTGTTTCGCGTGGCCATTGTGGGCGCGGCATCCCTTAAGGGCAAAGAACTGAAAGAAGTGCTGGAAGAGCGCAACTTCCCTGCTGCCGGCATCAAGCTGCTGGATGACGATGAATCGCTAGGGCAGTTGGAGCAGGTGCAGGACGAGGTGGCGCTGGTGCAGCCCGTGGGCCGCGATGAGCTGGCCAATATGGATTTCACCTTCTTCTCCTCTGAAGAAGAGTTTACCCGCCGCAACTGGAAGCTGGCACGCGAGGCCGGTAGCGCGATTGTCGATATGTCCTACGCGCTGGAAAACGAGCCTGGCGTTCCGGTGAGTGCTCCGTGGATTGAGCGCGAGTTGGCACAGCCCATGCAGTTCACGTTGGAATCGAGCGCGATTGTGACCGCGCATCCGGCGGCTATAGTGCTGGCGTTGTTGCTGCTGCGATCGGGCAAGGCCGGACCATTGCGCAGGGCGGCAGCAAGCGTTTTCTTGCCTGTCTCTGAACTGGGCCGCCGCGGAATGGACGAGCTACACCAGCAGACCGTAAATCTTTTATCATTCCAGCAGATGCCCACAGGTGTATTCGACTCGCAGGTAGCATTCAACATGATTGACCGCTATGGGCGGAGTTCACCGCAAACGCTTGAGGCTACGCAGCAGCGCATCAGCAATCATCTTCGGCGACTTCTGGGTGCGAACGCCACATTACCGGCTATCACGCTGTTGCAGGCACCGGTGTTTCATGGGCATACGTTTTCTGTGTATATCGAACTGGAACAGCCTATGGCCGTGGGCGATCTCACCCGCGTTCTGGCCGGTGAGCACGTGCAGCTTGCGCGTGGAGCAGACGAATCTCCCAGCAACGTGAACGTAGCCGGCAGGGACGAGATCATGGTCTCCGTGCGCCGCGACTCTGCCCATGAAAACGGTTTCTGGCTCTGGGCCGCCGTCGATAACCTGCGCCTCGCCGCCCTTACTGCCGCAGACTGTGCTACTGCGCTGGCCGCGGTTCGGCCGCATGGAAAGGTTCAGTGAAGCGGCGTTTGCATATCAACCGGCCCCCAATTCGCGGCGCGGTGCTCATCGCCGCCGCTAAAAGTCCAGTGAAGCCGCTGGTCTTATTATTTCTGGCGATCATCACAGCCGCTCTCACCGGCTGTGGCTATCACGTTGCTGGCAAAGCCACGCGGCTGCCGCCGAACGTCAGCACTATCGCTGTGCCAATGTTTGTGAACCAGACACAGACATATCGTATTGAGCAGATACTTACTCGCGACGTTGTGCGCGAGATGGTCGCGCGCACGCACTATCACATAGTGAATAATGCGGGCCAGGACGCCGACCTGGTGCTCAAAGGCACCGTGGTCTCCGCCCAAACTGCGCCGCTCACTTATGACGCGCAGAGCGGGCGCATCTCCAGCGCCGTGGTCACCGTATCAATGAAGGTCTCTCTTACTGACCATCGCGGGCGCGTTTTTTTTGAGAACCAGAACTACACCTTCCGCCAGGAATATCAGGTCTCGCGCGAGGTCAAGAGCTTCTTTGAAGAAGAAACGCCGGCATTGCAGCGGATGTCACAGGATTTTGCCCGCACTCTGGTCAGCGACGTCCTGGAGGCCTACTGATGCCCGCCGGTCTTCCACCCCATGACGCGAAAACCGCGCGCCCCGGGGGCCCCGGACGCAGTTTTGCTCAGGCAGAAAAGTTTTCTTCTGAGGTAGCCGGACGCAAGCTGCGTCCCGCCTACGTGCTCATCGGCGACGAAGTTTTCTTTCGCGATCAATGCCGCCAGGCGCTGCTTGAGCACCTTGTCCCCGCAGACCTGCGCGACTTCAGCCTGCATGATCTTGATCTTGCCGATGTAAGCGTTGCTGAGGTCCTGGACCGCGCGCGCACGCCTTCACTCATGGCGCCGTTTCAGGTCTTCTTTGTTCGCGGCGTCAAGGAGCTTTATGGCCGCGGCTCTCATGCTGATGAATTTGCCGCCATCGCGGCCTATATAAAAGATCCCAATCCGGCCGCAGTGCTCATCTTTGTGGCAGACCACATCAGCATTCCCGCTGATGCCCGCCGCATGGAATTGCAGGACAAGGACCGCTATGAGCGCATCCGTGAAACGTTGGGCGAGTATTGCGGCATGGTGGAGCTGGCGCGCGTGGATGAAAGCGACGGCATCCGCTGGGTGATCGACCAAGCGCAGAAAGAGGGCGTGAAGGTAGAGCAGGACGCCGCCCGCGAACTCGTCGATGCGCTGGGCGCGGACATGATGCTCATAAGCCGCGAACTGGAAAAGCTCATTCTCTTTACCGGCGAGAAAAAGCACATCACTCTGGGCGACGTTGAAACCATGGTGCTGGCCGCCAAGCAACGCTCGCTCTATGAACTTACTGACGCCATCTCCGCCAAAGATAAGACGCGTGCCCTGGCCGTGCTCGACGCGCTGCTCTCCACCGGCGATGGCGATGACGCCGCCATCGGGCACCTTTACATGCTGGCCCGCACCTTTCGCCAGATGCTGGTGATCCTGGAAAAAAACGTCCGCGACTCGCGCGCTATCTGGCAGGCGCTGTGGCAGGGCTTTCGTGTGCCGCCCTTTGCCGCCGAAGATGTGATCCGCCAGGCACGCCGCTATAAATCCCGCCGTGAACTCACGCGCGCGCTACGCCTCATCGCCCGCGCCGATTTCTCTCTGCGCACCAACCCTCCCAGCAAGCGCCTGGTGCTGGAGAATTTGGTGATCCATCTCTGCGAAGAGCCTAAAGTCGCAACGGCAGAGTGGCAGCAGGAAGAATTGCTCTCTCTGTAATCCCGAGCGAAGCGAGGGAGCCCTATAGCTACAAAAAATTGTCGGACGGCCCGTTTTCTTGCGCGGGCAGCTCCCGAAAAAGGAGCGGAAGAGTAAGCCCTGGGTAAACGTGGGAAGAAGTAGTGAGCGCCATTAGGTGCGGCACATTTTAATTTGTCTTTTATTGCGCTCCGCTGCGCTGCGCGTTAGCCTGCGGCGCAAGGAAGAATCTGTTTCTCTACCTACCCAGCACTTACCGCTCGGAGCGGCAAGCGCACGTACTGGCTAACCTCTTGCCGCGCCTACGGCGCTTCATTCTGGCAACGATTTAGTGCATCGCCTGCCGCAATGAAAAATTTTAACGGGCGGCCCCGATGAAAACCGAGGCCGCCCAATTAGTTCTTGTTTTTTCCTCGGCTGTCAGTTGATTGCTGATGGCCGAATGCTCCTTTTAAAAGTCAGGGTGAAAAGGCGTGCTCGGGAGTTGCGTCATTTGCGCCTTGCCCTTTTCCATTATCCATTGGAATTCCTCGGCGCTGAGGATGCGAGCATTTGTGCGCACGAGTACTCGATTCTCGTAGTTATTTGGCATACATTTCTCCTTTCACATTTGCTCTTCTTATGGTAACGCCGGAAGCCAGATGGATCTCTGAAAATCTTGGATTGATGTAGTGCCAAAATAGTACAACTCTCCTCATTGCCATAGCCGCAACTCTGCAACAACGGCACTAAAACACTTGTTTCAGATACTCCTCGAACGTGCTGGTGTATTCAAACCCGATTACTTTGTTGCGCAAAATTCCATTGCGGTCATACAGCAGGGTTGTGGGAAGGCCTTTTATGTCGCCAAACTTCTGTCTGATGGCATCTGTGGCCACAACCAATGGATAGCGGACTCGAAGTCTTTTGGCAAATGAGACCGGGTCTTCCGTGTCTTTCATGGTGTCGAACTTGAATCCGATCACAACGAACCCTTGTGCGCCATAACGGTCGAGCAATTGCTGATATCCAGGCATCTCTTTCTTGCATGGACCGCACCATGTGGCCCAAAAATCGATGAGCACGACTTTACCGCGGAGATCGGAGGAAGAAAGCGGGCGGCCTTGCAAGTCCTTCACAGAAAAATCCGGCAGCCGGGAACCAACCTCACCTGGAGCAACGGAAGCTTCTTTTTGCGGAGCAGTGCTCGCCGAATGTTCGTAACATCCGGCGAGCCCAAGGCTGACAAGGCACAAAAACAACAAACCTCTCATTCGCATCTATTCCTTCTTTTGCACTTCAAGAACCAGCAGCTTGAACGGCGCTGCGAGGTCCGGTTTTTTCTTGCCCGCTTTTTTGTACAACTGCCCGCGAATGGTAACGAAGCCCGATGAATTCGCAAGCGGTTCAAGAGTTTTGGGATTCGTCATTCGGAGTAATGACGAATGATTGGTTGGGTGTGGCCTGCAGCACCAGATTGCCCGAAGTATCTTTTACAACTTTGCCGCGCGCGGTCATATTCATCTCCGCGACACTCACACCGCTATCGTATGTCGCCTTCATCAGCTGGGCGGGATTGATTTGCCCATCTTCTTTCGGCGTGATCTGGACTTTTCCATCAATCAAGCTGACATCTACGCTTTGGACGCCAGACTGGCGTCCGAGGTGTTGTTTCACCCCGTAAGCTCAAAAGTTTCACGTCATACCTTCTACGCGCATTTCAACATGTTGAATCTGGGCCTGAGCAACCATCGACAGTGTGGTCCCAAGCAAAAGTAATAACGCAAGTTTTCTGGCTTTCATCTGTTTGCTTTCCTCCCTATTAAATATGCAGGCGAAATTGCTGTGTAATTCCGAAGCTGATGCGCCGGCGAACCGGGTTGAAGGCGGCGCCGGAAGAGTGGACAATATCCCAGTCCGCTCCCAGCCAAAGATGCATTCCGGCACGCGCGCTCACGTAGGTTGTGATTCCTGCAAGGAGCGCGTGGCCGCCAGTTCCATTCTGTGTATTTCCGTTCATTTGATCGTTTGAGAAATATAGCCACGAGAAATCAGGGCCGATAAACCACTCTTTAGAACCATCCTTAGCTTCGTAAGGGCGGTATGAGAGCCAGAATCTCGATTCAAGATTGTTTCCCAGCCTCGCGTCTTGTGTCCCTGTCGTACGCAGCAGCGAATGGAAGTCCTCATCTGCCACGAGCCGCCTGAGGTTAAACAGACCGGTGTACGTCCAGTTCCCCGAGAGAAAGAAGTCAGTAGATCCAGAACCGGGCTGCAGAGTTGCAGGTAGAAGTGTCCCATTCGCGCCGGTCAGGCCGGTTTGACCGGTGGGAAGTTTGGGGCCAAACGTGACTGATGCTTGCGTTGTGCCTCGTTCCGAGTCGCGGCGATAGAAGCGGTATTTCAGCAGCGCCATGATGTCACCAAGGCCGGTTCCTCCAACTGTGGCAGTCCCACGACTGGTGAAGTGATTGGTGACGACCGGAACCAGCACGGCAAGATCGAAGTTGGGATGAAATCCCCAGGTGAAGTTGAAATCTCCCTCATGAGAAAAGGTCGGAAGAGAGGCTGGCGTGATGCCGGTTTGTGGCTCGGCCCGCGTGGTGAAGATTGAGTTATAGGAAACCAACGCGCCGCCGGGAAACAAAGTAGGCGCAGTCTCCGGAGCAGGACCCTGGGCTTTTGCGGGCAGCGTGACTAAAAACCAGCCAGCCAGCGCCAATGCCAAAAAAATCCGGCATTGATTCTTTGAATTTATGGACAACATGATTTTCCCTTCCCAAAGCAGAAGTAGGCGTGCGGAGGCACACGTCTGATGAAGCTTCGAAAAAAGCTTTGGCGGGGAAACTAGATACGGAGAGGCGTTGCGGAAGTTATGGGAGACAAAGGAGGCGCATGCGACTGCACAGCAAGGCGAATGTTTGCGGAGAAGCTTATACCCTGCAATGCACTGACTGTGGGAAGCATGGCCAAAACCGCCGGCGCATGGCCGGCGATGTCAACGACGTGAGGCTGCACAAACGGCGCATGCAAAGAAGGCATGTTCTGGCAGCAATCCTGGCTGGCGTCACCAGAGTGATGCGGGCAGGACATGCTGTCACAGCATTGCATTGCTTCATCGGGCGTGGCACTGGCGGAGCAGTCAAGCGAATACACAGCAAGACCAGCAACCAGCACAATCGCGAAGATCGCCCGAACTGAACTCATCATAAAAGAGTACACGCGCAGAGGCATATCGTGTCAAGGTATTCAGTATTCCGGTAGTGTCCTACCCAGCAAATTAGGACACTACCAGTATTCCCATTTTCGCGCTTTTCGCGTGCATTCGTGGCTAATCCCCTCCTACTTCGCCAGAAACTCCTCGCATCCCCACATCTCTCTGATCACCTTGCTCAACTCAATCTCCTCGATATGCTTGGGACACTCCGGCCAGTTGTGTACCCAGCACACAATCACGTCGCACTTTTTAGATCGTGTCCGTGCAGCAGGAAATTGCGGCTTTCAAGTTCAAACTCAATCCACACCCAATTCCACCTCCCGGCGAGGAGCATGTGCCATTTCCGCCAGCGCAAATTCAGGAGGTGAATTGGCGCCAAAAGCAAAACCAGAAAAGCCGTAACCCCGCACAGCCGAGCCGAGGGCACCTCTGCCCCAAAAAGGCAAAACCAGCCTTGTTGGGGGCCCCCGGCTGTGCCACACGATTCGGTGAGGTAAGCGGTCAATATAAACTGAGGAGAACTGAGGCTATAGCAATTCTGGTTTTGTCTTCAAAGGGCGCATTTTTATGTTGACAAAAGGGCGAAGAAATAGTAAAGTAAACTATTTTCCTCTCAGTGAGGAAAAGCAGTAGGTGAACGCTCTTTGAAATAGAAGAAGCTTCTAGCCACTGGCCGCTAGCTCCTAGCCAGAAAACCCAAAATCGTGAAACCCACGCCAAACAGGGATGACTGGGATGCAGTGGGATATCTGGGAGGGGGAGGAGCGGCTTAGGGGATGGGGAGATCTGGTCATCGAGGACATCGGGTCATCTGGGATCACCTTGGGATGACTGTATGCAAGCCCTTTAGAATCATAATCAAAAGTAACCGGGGGAGGGGGCTGCCAAAACCGGAGGATTGCCAAAATCGCCGAACTTCCACTCCAACAAGCGAAAAGCGCGCTTGCTTGGGGGCCCCGGTTTGCCAAAAGTGGTAATTGAAAGGCGAGCACACCTTACAGGAGTTGGGTCAACCTTACGCCAAACAGGGATGCAGTGGGATACCTGGGAGGGGGAGGGGGCGGTTAGGAATTGCCAAAATCGCCGAACTTCCACCCCTGCACGCAAAAACCGTGCGTGCTGGGGACCCCGGTTGCCAAAAGTGACAATTTCTTACTGGGCAGCCGCGGTTTCGCTGGGATGGCGGCGCGGCCGCCACACATTCAGCATGGTAGGCTGCTTGCCTCGTATCTCAATGCTGTAGCGCTCCAGGCTGGCGTTGCTGACCAGGCTGAGATCGATCCGCTCTACAAAGCTGTGCTCAAAGTCCACCGGATAAGGGCTGTCCTGGTAGAAGATTTGCAGGCCGGGCGAGGCGTCCGGCATCTCTTCACCATGCCACTGCGGACGCATCTGCCGCGCCAGCATTAGCTGCGCTTCACTAGGCGACCTGGGCTGAGCAACCACGCTGGCGGCAAAGCCGTTCATGGCGCAGCCTTCGGCACAGACCTCCTGCGCTTCATAAATGTCATTGAGCGCGTTGCGCAACTGCACATCTTTATCAAAGATGAAGTAGACGTGGCCCACGCGCACCTCGGGATCAAGATGCGAACGCGAATCATCTTTTACATAAGCCACCAGAATCCTGACCATGCCCAGAGGCGTGTCGCGATAGAAGACGTCATAGACCTTCTTATAGCGGACCTGGTAGAAGCTGTATTCGTCGGGGCGAATCATCTTGTCGATGGCGGGAACATAGTACTGGCGCGGAATGCCGACGCGATGGCGCAGGTGCTCGATGGCCTCCCACAAAACAAAGTGGGCGTTGATGGGCTTTTGGATGGCAGTGGAGTGAGCATGAGTTTTGGTGGTGCGCGGAGCTTTTGTGCCGGGAGCGCCGTCAACTTGAGCGAACAAAAAAGAGGGAACAAGAAAGAGCGCGAAGACGAGCCGCATGGGATACCTCCGCAGGAGCAGCCGGGACGGGGAAGGAAGGGACATCATGGGAACCGCCAGCTATTTAGAAGGGCCGCAAGAAACAGGTGGTTGTGCGATCTAAGGGTATGTAATTGGGGATATGCAGATTTGGGACGATTCACACCACTTGAGTCTCAGGGTCACGTTACAATTCTTTAAAGCAGAGACTAAGGAGTAAGCCAAATGTTTACATCGTTTGCATCCAGGTTTTTTGCGAATAATTTTCTGAGCAAGCTACTGGCTGGTGTTTGCTTGAGCTTGGCGCTTCCGCTAGCTATAGGTTGCGGAGGCGCCCCTGATTGCGGCGTTACTGGGATGGTTGTAGGACCGGCATCAGCCACGGTAAGCCATGCGGCCGCCGCCCCAGCCAACAGCCAGACCTTCAGCGCTACAGTTAAATTCAAAACCCAGAATGGCTGCATAGGCATAGCCACGGCAGCGCTGGTAGTTTCCAACTGGACGGCCAGCGATCCGTCAGTCCATCTTTCACCATCGCCGTCTGGACAGGTAACGGCCACATGCACCGCGGCGCTTGCGAACCCGGTGACCATCACGGCGACCCAGGCTAGCGGCGGAACGTTTACCGGGCAAGCTTCACTGGTTTGCCAATGAAAAACGTGCCAATGAACGCTTGCCAACTTGCAAATGAACGAAGTGCCGCCGACGATTTGCTTATAAACAGCGTTAAGTTTTCAGCGGTAAAAAAATTTGGGCCTGTCTTCATCTTTGCGACAGGCCCGCGGGAGAAATTACAGAAATGGATAGTTGTTACTACTGCGGCGTTTTGGCCACATCGCCTACTTTGGCTGCGCCGCTGCCGCTGAAGCTGAGCGTGGCTGAGTCGGCGTCGATTTCTGTTACTGTGCCGTCGCCAACCTTGCTGCTCACAGTTTTAATCACTTTTCCTGTCGTGGGATCTTTAATCTGGCGAAGAGGATGGCTGATTTCCAGCTTGTCGCCAACTCTCAACCCGGTTTTGCTGCCTACGTTGATAATCAGCGTGTTTCCGCTCACATCGGCCACAATGCCGGCGACATCAACTTTTTTAGTGGGCACGTTGGCCGCTGAATTGTCGAGCTTTGCGCCAACATCCCCCACCGCCTGGGTCACAGCTTCACCCAAAAGCGTCTGGCCAAAGTTGGAAGCGTGCGTATCAAAGCCGCCACCACCGCCACCGCCTCTGCCCGCACCGAGGCCAACTAGAGATGTCCCGGAGCGCTTCGATTCTCCCTCGCCGGTGACCGCTGCCAGGATTTCCCCGGTGGTGGTATCAACCAGACGGGCGCTGATCGCGCACACGGCTTTCGATTCGTTCTTCTTGATGCCTCCAATGCCAAATCCCGCGCGGCCAAAACCCACGCCGCCAAGGGACTTGCTGTGATCGTCACGGCCAAACTTGGTGATGGTCCCCATAATGATGGCGTCAACGCCCAGAATCTGGCCGATCTTCTGCGCGGTGGCAGGGTTGGCGCGATCGGAATTGCTGAAGTTCTGCTCAGCCATGATCTTGTCCAAAGCTTTGCGCTCGATCACGGAGAATTTTCCGTCGCTCACCAGCTTTTCCACCAGCATGTCGGTAATGCCTTTGCCCACATCCTGGTTGCTGCCGTAAATCTCGTTTACGTATGACTGCACCGTGCCATAGTCAAAATCGAGCACAGCAACGCGCTTTTTTCCTGAGGTCTGCGCCGTGCAACTCAAAGCCAAAAGAACCAGAGTGCAGAACAAGCGGATCATTCGCGACATGGTTTCGCTCCTAAAGTGGACACAATTTTAAGGGGGTCTAAAGCGGCTAAAACTTTACAGGAGAACGAGGCCAATCACAACTACTTTAAGCACTTAGGGAACCTTCATCCGAAACAAATGTCAGTCCTGCACCAGCCAGTTCAGGGCTTCCTGTCGAGTTTCAAAGTGCGGAATGCGGCGCCTTGAAAATGCCTGCACACCTTCATAAATCAAGCGCTGCAGGCCGCTGATGCCGATCACCGCCGCTCGCCTTACATGCGGCGCATTGGCCGCGACTTTGGCTTGCAGCACCGCAACTGATTCCTTATCAAAGGTGGTTCCGGCCACGTCGTTCAGCGTCATCACTGAGTTCAGCGGCTCGCGCGCAATCACGCGATGCCCTTCCTCCGCTATCGCCTTCAGCATGGCCACATCACAATGCGAATAATTGATAAAGAGAACTCGCTTGCCCGCGTGCTCAATGAATCGCACACGCCCGGCGGCCACTGACTCTACCGTATCCGGCCGCAGTTCGTAAGTTGTTGCGCTTGCCATTGTGTCATTGTGGTTCAACTTTGATTGGGGCGAAAGATGACGAAAGTAAGAGCCTTATGGGTAAGTTAAGTAGGGAGAAGGCCCAGACTATCAGGATGAGCGCGAGTTTGTAACGAATTATTTTGAAGCTTGCGGCATCGCCTTTGCGCGTTGGCTCCTGCTTAAAGGCGATGCCTGTTTTTTGAACTTGATTCGAAACGCCGTAGCTCGCGATTTATTTCGGCGATACTGGTATCTTTTCCCGCTCGAGGTTGAGCTCAGGGAAAGGCTTGATGTTGGGTTTCAACTCAAAAAAATGAGGTGGCAAAATATAGAAACGGCTTGCAGCCTGTACCCAGGCAGCGCCATAGCCAATGTTATTGCTATTGTAGGCAATCCACATATAGCCACGTTCCGTACCGTACTCTCCTGTTTCTCCCCAGTATGGTCCCCACGAGTTTTTGATGAGCCAGGCACCCTTAGAATCATCCCAGCCTATCAATGTAACAACATGGTTGATGCCATGGGTATTATCCATTTCATTGAAGACACCGCCCGTATAGTGCTGAAACAGCGTAGTCGCTAACACGGCTACAGCAAGAGGCCCATGCTGGCAGAGGGCCGCCTTCATTTGCTCCACTGAGGGAGTGCCGCCATTGGAAGCCACATAGCCCCAAGCCGCAGCGCGATAAGGTAAAGTCACTCCGCCTTTGCACGGCTTGTCATTTGCTGTATAGGGATCCTGGGTTTCTGTGGTATTGCCGGTACTGATCATCCAATCAAAGACACCGGCATGCCAGCCACCACCGCAGCTTCCAGCGCCGCTGCAATTGAGAGCGTGCTGTTCGGCGGTATCAGTCGCCACGCTGTTACGAATCAGATAGTTGCCTTCATAAGCTCCCATGGCTCCAAAAGCCCAGCAGCTACCACACCCGTCCTGATCTCTAACCGGGGTCACCTTCCCCTGCTTGCGCCAGTCAAAAGCGCGCAAAGCCGCGCAAGGTTGGTGAAAGATGATTTGCTCAGGAAGTCCATTTGGGTGAACTTTTAAGAACGACTGTTTGGCTTCTTCGTCGACCTGAAGAAATTTTGCGGCCTCTACATTCTGTTTCTCGGCCAAAGCCGGCAGGTTTGCCGGAGCGCGCGAACCGGCCAGCGTTGATAGAGACTTATCGGCTGCTGCAGTATAGCCAACCTGGAAGGTAAATTTCTTTTGCGCGATCTGGGTTCGCAACTCGGCGAGCCGTTGTTTGATTTGGGGCGGGGCAGTTTTTTCGCGTTCAGCGAAGACCTGTGCGCTTTGGGCTGAGAATTGTTCCGCTTTGGGCGGCTGCTGTGCAGTAAGGAAAGTACCGGGCAACAGCGCGGCAATAAGAACTGACGAGAACAGCGTGGACCATTTTCGGCTGATTTTCATTCGTTTCTCCGGCTAAATTGTTTTTTAAAAGGCCGAAAAAATTCAACAGCTAGATCCAGCTTTGCGTCTCGCTCAATTATGATCATTACTCCACTTTTACCGTCAGCGAAAACGTTTTAGCTGGTTTTCTATCTTTCTCCCAGGGTCGCAAATACTGCAACTCCAACTGTCCTGTTCCCTTAGCCAACGTGTTGAACAGAAAAACCTGGTTTTCAGGTTGGCCGGCTTTGCCTGCCGTCTCTGCTGATCCGGCTTCAGGACTGCCTTGTTCCTTGAGCACGGTCGCAGCAGAGTTGGCGACCTTCCAGCTATAACCGGTCCCTAACGTAGCTGGGAGGGTCACCTCGAGGATGTCTCCCGAGTGCAGTGTGACAGTTGCCCCGTTTTCTTTTATAGTGACGCGAACCTTGCCATCGTTTCTACTCATTTGCAGCCACCCAGCCGTAAGAACCACGGCAATTAAGATCAGAACCCCCATGCTCACACTGCGCGTTACGTACTGCCTGTAAGATTTCAGCCTGTTCATCGAAATACTCCTTCTTATTAGTACGATGTAAAGTCGCAATCTTGCGGCGGTTCCTCCTCATTACCGGAGGTTAACTTTAAATAATAAAAAAATCTGCCTTGGAGATTAACAAATCTAGGTTCAGTGGCCCATGGCCCAAACCGAATGGTTCTGCGCTTAATTTCCTTGAATCTGCGCTAGATCAGAACTTGCTATTGGATACGCGCTTCATTTCTTACTATTCGACTTGTTGTTGTCTCCGGCTTTTGCGGCGGCTTGCTGTGCCAGTGCGTGTTCCACCACGCGTTGCATCTCCAGCAGAGGCGCGGGCTTGCCGGTCCAGATCTCAAATTGGCGGGCGCCCTGCTGCACAAACATCTCTGAGCCGGCAATCACGTGCAGGCCGCGGGCGCGCGCCATTTTGATCATGCGCGTTTCCGCCGGGTTATAGACCATCTCAAAGAAATACTTGGCATTCATCTCCTGCTCAGAAATCGGCAGCGGATCGCGATTGCCTTCCATGCCAACCGGCGTGGCATTGACGATGACATCAAACGCCAGCTTTTTGAGCATGGTGCGATTGATGACCTTGGCGCGCGCCTGCTTGGCCAGCTTCTGCGCCGCAGCAGCCGTGCGATTCAGTATGGAAACCTCCGCCCCTCGTTCTTTCAGTCCAAAGACAGCGGCACGGGCCGCGCCTCCAGCGCCCAGCACCAGCACCTTGGCGCCCTCCAGTCGAATGCGAAGCTCCAGCGGACGGACAACTCCGTTCACGTCAGTGTTGAAGCCGAAGAGCTTGCCATCCTGGCCGCGCACCAGCGTATTGCAAGCGCCGACCTTAGTGCTCCACGGATCGCTCTTATCCAGGTGCTTCAGCAACTGCTCTTTATACGGCATGGTGATGCTGAGGCCGGCAATAGGAATATCGCGCACGCAGGCCAGCAGATCTTCAATGGATTTGGCATGCAGCGCCAGGTAAACGCCGTTGACGTTCTCACGCCGGAACGCCGTATTCAGCATTGCCGGTGAAAGCGAGTGTGCTACGGGATCGCCCGCCACACCATAAACCCTGGTGGCCGCGTCAACCTGATCAATGCGGAAGGTTTCGCGCAAGGTACGAGCCGTCAACTGTCCCGGACCTGTCTCTTCACCGGGATTGGCAGCGGCAAAAGTAAACTGGCTGCCTGCCCGTGTGCACAGCACGCGGCTGATGACTCCCTGCTCACCCATGCACAGGCCGATCATGGAATGCGAGTGGCTGTATTTCTCCAGGAACTTCATCATCACCACGTTGTCATAGAGCGAGTTGGCAGTGGTTACGATCTTGATGAAGTCAGAAGGATACTGCTGCATTTTGGCAAATGTTTCTTCCAGCTTTTTGGTGCCGCGATAGTCATGGAAGGAAAGAATCAGGTTGGCGGAGCGGCGCAGCCGGTTGAAATCCCCGGATTTGAGGTGGATGGCGGTTTCAACCTCAATGTCCACCAAGTGACAGCCAAGGTTGGCGGCTTTGGCCAGCACATCAACCTGTGCAGCGGCTGATCCGCGGAATCTTCCGCCGTTTCCCGCCCGCCGGCAGGTGGCGACGATCAGCGCTTCGGGATGGAATTCAACAAAGGTCTTGAGCTTGGCCAGGCCCAAAGCCGGCTTGGAAAGATAGTCTAACCTGAACTCAATAAAGGGGTTATCGCGAACGATTAAATCGGCTTTTTGCACCATTTCCGCGGGATCATCAGCGGCAATGGCAACGCAAACCCGGGGCAGCCGGGCCGGCAAAAAGCGTGGAGCGTAACTGGATGATGTTCCATTCATTAGATTTAGACAGGGCTGGCCATCATACGTAGCGAAAATCCCAGATTCAAGTGCCGAATGCAAGAAGGGAATGAACTTCTGTAATTAAGCGTATCTGCTTAGTAAATAAGAGTTTAGTTGAAGCGCCGGGAAAAGCGGTGATATGTTCCAATCCGGAATGCTCTGCGCCTGGGGCACAAAGATATTCGAGGCAAAAGATATTTTGGAGGTAGCATGCGGAAAACGGGATTGATGTTGCTGGTATTAACAGGATTTCTTTTGCCTAAGCTGGGCCATGCGCAGCAACCGCAACCCACACCGGCGACTGCACAGCCGAACACTACCGGCCCCGCCGTTGGCAACACACCCACGCAGAGTGATATGTATTGCTCCGGGTACATCACCGCAGACCACGTTCCAGACAAACTGTTTGTGGCTGGTGGGCACAATAGCCCTGACCAATCGCGCTATGCCGGACCAATGGATGTGATCTTTATTCACGGTTCTGGAATGCAGGCAGGGGAGCGTTACCAGATTGTCCGGCACGTAAGAGACAGCAACCACTATGAAGCATATCGCGGGCAGCGCTCAGCAATTCGCGAGGCGGGCGAACCCTATTTTGAAATCGCGATTGTCAGGATCACTGACGTGCAAAAGAATACCGGCATCGCGAAGTTTGAGCTGAGCTGCTCTGACGTATTGCCCGGTGATGTTGCCATTCCGCTAACCGAGCGTGAAGCGCCGTCTTTCCGCAAAGTTTCTCTGGAGCGCTATACACCGCCTAACGGCAAACAGCAGGGCCGCATCATCATGGCCAAAGAATTTGATACTTTTGTTGGCTCCAAATATAAGGTGTACCTCAGCATTGGCGCGGACAAAGGATTGAAGCCGGGCGATTACCTGCGCGCCACACGCACTTATTCCGCAACCTACAACGATCCTGAAGCCGGGCTTTCACTCAAAGCCAGCAATTATGAAGATACTCAGGTGCACCCGCAGATGCTGCCGCGGGGCGATGTTTCCAGCCTGCCCCGCCGTACCCTGGGTGACATGATCGTGCTACAGGTGCACAAGCACAGCGCCACAGCCATGATTGTGACCTCGCTGGAAACTATCCAGGTTGGCGATGGCGTGGAACTGATGGACGTGAGCGATGCTCCGGTGCTGCCGCCAATCCAGCCTTCGTTTAGCAATGCTCCCGAGCCGGGGGCAAATAGCGCCGCGAATGCCGCGCCGCCGACTATTACATGCACCGCAAATCCCACCAGCCTGCGCGCAGGTGAGAGCGTGAACGTAAGCTGTGAAGCTGCCAGCCCGGACAATCGCCCGCTGAACATTACCTTTGTCGCCAACGGCGGCAAGCTTTCTTCCAATCGCAATCAGGCAACGCTCGATACTACGGACACTCCGGCAGGACCCATTGCGGTCCGCGCCACCGCTTTTGACGATCGCCAGATGAGCGCCTCAACGGTGGTAACGGTCAATGTGGAAGCGCCTCTGGCGTCCACTCCGACGGCGCAAAAGCTGATGGAGCTGAATTTTAAAACCGGCAGCGCTTATGTGGACAATCGCTCCAAAGCGGTGCTGGATGATGTTGGGCTGAAGATGCAGCAGGACCCGAACCTGAATGCGGTGCTTATAGGATCGGCTGAACCGGGCGAAGGTAAAACCATGGGGCTGCGCCGGGCAGAGAATGCAAGAGACTATCTTGTAAAGTCAAAGGGCATGAACCCGGAGCGGTTGAAGGTACAAGAGGGAACCGAGCCAGGCCTCAAGGTGGAAATCTGGGCTGTGCCTCCTGGAGCACAAATACCCGGAGCCACGCCTGCAGCGCAACCACCCCAGGGAACTGCTCCACAGGACCAGTCAGCTCAGCCGGCACAACAGCAGCCAGCGGCACAGCAACCACCGGCAGACCAACAGCCGCCCGCTGCACAGCAACCGCCTGCGACCCAGCAGCCGCCAGCCGATCAGCAGCCAACACCGGTGCCGCAGCCTACGCCGCCACCCCAGTAAATTGTCTGAAGTTTTTTGCTAAGGCACAGCCGATAAGAGCTGTGCCTTTTTGTTTTTTTGACCTGCCACCGCTCCTTTGTCTTTTCTCTTCTGAAGCATTCATTTAATCTGCACGACATGAAGTTTTCTCTTGTCAAATGGTTCGCCTGCTTATCATTGCTTTTATTGCCGGTTTTTATTGCTGCTCAAAACGGCCCCGCTTATGACATTCTCATCCGCAACGGCCGCATCATCGATGGCACAGGCAATCCCTGGTATATGGGGGACGTTGCGATGCGCGCTGACCGGATTGTTGCTATCGGCAAGCTGCAGAACGCCAAGGCAAAGCGCGTGATCGATGCTACTAACATGGTTGTCTCACCCGGCTTTATTGACATGCTCGGCCAATCTGAAACGGCGTTGCTGATCGATAATCGCTCCGTAAGCAAGCTGGCTCAGGGCATTACCAGCGAGATCACTGGCGAAGGCGGCTCCATTGCGCCGCAGGATGCGCTCACCATCGCCGCGGCCCAGCCGAGTCTTGATCCTTATCACCTGAAGATCGATTGGACCACGCTGAATGATTACTGGATGCGCCTGGACAAAAAAGGCACGCCTATCAATATTGGGACGTATGTTGGCGCGGCGCAGGTGCGTGAAGCTGTGCTGGGTGACGTGGATCGCGCGCCTACAGCGCAGGAATTGGAGAAGATGAAGGCGCTGGTGGCCCAGGCCATGCAGCAGGGCGCGCTGGGGATTTCCACGGCGCTGATTTATCCGCCGGGCTTTTACGCCAAGACAGATGAGTTGATAGAGCTGGCCAAGGTGGCTGCTCAATACGGCGGCGTTTATGCCACACACATGCGCAGTGAAGGCTTGAATGAAGTAGCTGCCGTGCGTGAAGCGCTGCGCATTGGCCAGGAAGCGCACATTCCGGTAGAGATCTTTCACCTGAAGGTCAGCGGCAAGAGCCGCGCCGGAAGAATGATCGATATTGTTCGCATGATCCAGGAAGCGCGCGACTCCGGCCAGGACGTGACTGCCGATATGTATCCTTATCTGGCCGGAGCAACGGCGCTTGCCTCAAGCCTGCCGCCGTGGGTGGCGGATGGTGGCACGGACAAATTGCTGGAACGGCTGCGTGATCCTGCGGTGCGCCAGCGGATCAAGACTGAGATGTCTGCAACCGGCGACCGCACATGGGAAAACCTTTACCTTGATGCCGGCGGAGCGCCGGGCGTGATGGTTTCTTCCGTGGTGAACCCTGACCTGAAGCAGTACACAGGAAAAACCGTGGCGGAGATCGCTGAGCTGCAGAAAAAAGATCCGCTGGATGCGCTTATGGATTTTGTCCTGGCGGATAAGGGGCTTTCCGGCGCGCTCTACTTTATCGCCAGTGAAGATGACCTGCAGACTGGGCTTCGCCAGCCGTGGACCAGCATCGGCCTGGACGCAAATGAGCTTTCTCTCGATGGGCCTCTTTTTGAGCCGCACACTCATCCTCGCGCCTTTGGCAGCATGCCGCGCTTTTTGGGGCACTATGTTCGCGACCTGCAACTGATGCCGCTGGAGCAGGCCATTCGCAAGATCACTTCAATGCCCGCGCAGCGAGAACACCTGGTAGGCCGTGGGCTGATCAAAGAAGGATTCTTTGCCGACGTAACGGTCTTTGATCCCGCGTCCATCAATGACAAAGGCACTTATACCGAGCCGGCGCAACTGCCCATAGGCGTGAAGTATGTGCTGGTGAACGGACAGATGGCATTTGAAAACGGAAAGGCCACAGGCGCAATGGGAGGAAGGGCGCTTAAAGGGCAGGGAGCGAAGTAAGCATCGCAAACAGGATTGCCTACTGTTTGAAAACGTCGTCAAACAGCGCGGCCAGAGATACTGAAAAATCAAAGCCGGAAAAAAGTTTTGCTTCCACAATGGATTCGGGCTCGCTGATCCGTCTTGCCCCGGCGCTATCATGTATCTCCACTAAGCGGAGCGCAGGATAGATGAGCCAAACGGCCCGGCATCCTCCTTCCAGGTACTGGCGCACTTTTTTTGCCGTGTCCTGGGCGAGATTGGTGGGCGAAATAACTTCTATCGCCAGCGTGGGAGCGCCCTCAACAGGAGAATGATCGGGGTCAATGTTGCGCAGATGGTCATTTGTAATAAAGGCCACGTCGGGATTTCGCACTGTATCCGTCCCCAGCCGGAAATCCATTTCTTCAACCACCACTCCTAATCGATGGGCACGAACAAACTGAGTAAGGCGTTCTGCGATCCTTTGCCGGATCAAGTTGTGGCGCAGCGCGGGCGATGGCTCCATCAAAAGAGTTCCTTCATCAAGCTCATAATGAACGCCTTCCTTTTCCGGAAGCATCTCAAATTCCGCAAATGTCAGCCTGGTAATGGTGCTCATGGTTCCTACAGGGGAAAGCTTTCTCATTATGTTAAAACGTTCCAGCGCGACTTTAGCATGAAAATGCCGTTTATGTGCTTGATCCCATCTTCGGCCATAACATGCTTATATTTCATTAACATACTGCCCAATATCCATTAACAATTATTTACAAAAACTAGCGCCGAAAAACGCGGAAATGCCTTCAAATAGATGAGTTGGCGCGGAATGCCAATCGGCACATTCCTAACGGTAATCTCACCGTCAATTGCTGAAAAATTGAAGTCTGTATAGGATTGCAGATTTCCAAGATCCTGCCCTGAGAGGACAGATGCTGAAATCTTCACCTTGTACTTTGGCCGGACACGCGCTGTTGTGCGCCTGCCTGGCGTTAACCCTGATCGGCTGCGGCAAAACCAGCGCTGACACCAAAAAAGGCGGCAAAGGCGGACGCGGCGGCCAACAGGTGATCCCTGTCGCTGTTTCCACGGTTGAAAAACGTGACTTGTCCGTAACCCTGAGCGGGTTGGGTTCTGTGGAAGCCTACAATACGGTAGCGGTCAAGACCCGTATTGATGGTCAATTGGTGCAGGTGGCTTTTAGAGAAGGGCAGGAGGTGAAGGAAGGCGATCTTCTGGCGGAAATCGATCCGCGGCCTTACCAGGTGCAGTTGGCCCAGACCCAGGCAACGCTCTTTAAAGACCAGTCAGCCCTGAAAGATGCACGCGCTAACCTTGATCGATTCCAGCAACTTTATAAAGACGGCGTAATTCCCAAGCAGCAGTTGGATACGCAGGACTCCCTGGTGGGGCAGCTGGATGGCGCTGTGCGCGCCGACCAGGCACAGGTGGATAACGTAAAGCTGAACCTGGCTTATACGCGCATTACCGCGCCAGTCAGCGGGCGCATAGGGCTGCGCCAGATTGACATAGGGAACATTGTGCACGCGTCGGATCCTAATGGGCTGCTGATCATCACCCAGTTGCAGCCTATCTCCGTGATCTTCAGCCTTCCGCAGGACGACCTGCCGGATGTTGCAAAGCACATGCGCGCCGGGCGGCTTTCAGTGGATGCGTTCAGCCGCGATGATCAAACCAAGCTGGCCACAGGCACCCTGCTCACCATCGATAACCAGATTGATGTCACCACCGGCACAGACAAGCTGAAAGCTGTGTTTGACAATCGCGACCGTGCCCTGTGGCCAAACCAGTTTGTAAACGTTCATCTGCTGCTGGAAGTGCGCAAGAACAACATTGTGGTGCCTGCTGCAGCCATCCAGCGCGGCCCGCAAGGGACTTACGTTTACACCGTAAAGCCAGACAAGACCGCGGAAATGCATCCGGTGACCGTGGCGTTTAGTGAAGGAAATTTTTCCGCCATCACCAAAGGCGTAAACCTGGGCGATCTTGTGGTGACCGATGGACAGGACAAACTCCAGCCCGGCTCGCACGTAGAAATACGCGGCGGACAACAACCGCAGCAAAACGGACAGCCAGGTGGAACGGACGCAGGTCAATAAGCCTGTTCGGGCTTCCCGCGATCCCATCGAGAAAATTCCCGTCGCAAGCCATGCACGTGTTAATGCGTGCGGGATGTGAAACGAAAGCTATGAAGATTTTGAAATAACGCAAACACCCTATGGCCAACGGCGGCGGTCCATCAAAATTATTCATCCTGCGTCCGGTAGCGACTTCACTGCTGATGATCGGAGTGTTGCTGGTTGGCGTGGTCGCGTACCTGCAACTCCCTGTTTCAGCCCTGCCGCAGGTTGATTACCCGACCATCCAGGTAACCACGTTTTATCCCGGCGCAGGGCCGGAGGTGATGGCTTCTTCCGTCACCGCACCCATGGAGCGCCAGTTCGGGCAGCTTGCCGGCCTGAGCCAGATGACCTCCAGCAGCTCGTTCGGCAGCTCAGTCATCACGCTGCAATTTACCCTGGAGACAAACATCGATATCGCCGAGCAGGAAGTGCAGGCGGCGATCAACGCGTCCACTACTTTCCTGCCCCGCGACCTGCCTAATCCGCCGATCTACAGCAAGGTGAATCCCGCAGACGCGCCGGTGCTGACGCTGGCCGTAACTTCTGACAGCCTTCCGCTCTACAAAGTGGAAGACCTGGCTGATACGACGATAGCGCAGAAGATTTCACAGCTTACCGGCGTTGGTTTGGTTTCCATCAGCGGCGGACAAAAGCCGGCAGTGCGGATACAAGCCAATCCTACGGCGCTGGCCTCATACGGGTTGGGCCTTGAAGACCTGCGAACGGTGCTGGGACAGGCCAATGTCGATCAGGCCAAGGGAATTCTGGAAAACAATCGCCAGGCTTTTACCATTGCCTCCAATGATCAGTTGGTCTCCGGCAATGACTATAAGAACGTGATTATTGCCTATCGCAACGGCGCACCGGTGCGGCTAACCGACGTTGCAGACGTGATTGATGGCGCGGAAAACGTGAAGCAGGCCGCATGGATGAACATGACTCCGGCGGTGATCGTAAACATCCAGCGCCAGCCCGGGGCCAACGTCGTCGACGTGGTCAACCGCATCAAGAAGGTGCTGCCGCAACTGCAGGGCGCAATGCCAAGCTCTGTGAAGGTGGCGGTCCTCACTGATCGCACAGAAACCATTCGCGCTTCAGTCAAAGACGTACAGTTCGAAATGATGCTCACTGTGGCACTGGTCATCATGGTGATCTTCCTTTTCCTGCGCAATCTTGCCGCGACCGTGATTCCCAGTGTGGCGGTGCCGCTTTCGATTGTGGGGACGTTCGGCGTGATGTACCTGCTGGGTTACAGCCTGGATAACCTCTCATTGATGGCGCTTACCATCTCCACCGGTTTTGTGGTGGATGACGCCATTGTCATGATTGAAAATATTGATCGCTTCCTGGAAGAAGGCCATCCGCCGCTGGAAGCAGCGCTGAAAGGCGCAGGACAAATCGGCTTCACCATCATCTCGCTGACGGTTTCTCTGATTGCAGTTTTGATACCGCTGCTGTTCATGGGTGATGTTGTTGGCCGGCTCTTCCGCGAATTTGCCGTCACGCTGGCCGTGACCATCGTGATCTCTGCCCTGGTGTCACTCTCACTCACGCCCATGATGGCCGCCCGCCTGCTCAAAGATCCAAAGAAAGTAAAGCACGGACGGATTTACCAGGCCTCAGAGCGCGCCTATGAGCGGGTGATCGCCTACTACGGCAAGACGCTGCAATTCGTGTTGAAGCACCAGACGGCTACTATCTTGGCGACCGTTGCAGCGCTGGCGCTGACTTTGTACCTCTACGTGATTGTGCCCAAGGGCTTCTTTCCGGTGCAGGATACAGGCGTGATTCTGGGCATAACAGAAGGCCCGGAAAGCGTCTCATTTGCTTCCATGGCAGACCGGCAGCAGAAGGTGGCCAAGGTCATTCTGGATGATCCAGACGTGGCCAGCCTGTCATCATTTATTGGCATTGATGGCACCAATACCACACAGAACAGCGGGCGCATTCAGATCAACCTGAAGCCGCATGAAGATCGCAATGATTCCGCGTCCGATATCATCCGCCGCCTGCAGCCAAAAGTGGCGCAGGTGGAAGGCATAACGCTTTACATGCAGCCAGTGCAGGACTTGACGGTAGAAGATCGGGTGAGCCGCACCCAATACCAGTATTCGCTGGAAGACGCTGACGCCGCCGAGTTGGATGATTGGTCAGGCCGCATTTTGGCCAAGCTGCGCACGCTGCCGGAGCTGCGCGATGTAGCCAGTGACCAGCAGAATGGCGGCATGAAAGCTGATCTGGTGATTGATCGCGATACAGCGGCGCGCTTTGGCATTCTGCCCCAGGCGATTGACGATACCCTCTATGACGCTTTTGGCCAGCGCCAGGTCTCCACGATTTTTACCCAACTGAACCAATACCATGTGGTGCTTGAGGTGGGGCCGCAATTCCAGAACGATCCCAGCGACCTGACCCACATCTACGTAAAGTCAGTGAGCGGGCAGCAGGTGCCGCTCTCAACTTTCAGCCATTTTGAAACAGCGCACGCGCCGCTGGCCATCAACCATGAAGGCCAGTTTCCTGTAGTCACTATTTCATTCAATCTTGCGCCGGGAGAATCGCTGGGCCGGGCCACAAAAGCGATTGCTGAAGTAGAGCAGGATTTGGGAATGCCGGCCAGCATCCATCCCAGTTTTCAGGGGACCGCGGCAGCCTTCCAGAATTCGCTCTCTTCAGAGCCGTGGCTGATTTTGGCTGCGCTCGTCACCGTCTACATTGTGTTGGGCGTGTTGTATGAAAGCTACATTCACCCACTAACCATTCTCTCTACGCTGCCTTCGGCTGGAGTAGGAGCCATTTTGGCCTTGATTCTTACGCGCAATGACCTGACGGTAGTAGCGCTCATAGGAATCATTCTTTTGATCGGCATTGTGAAGAAAAACGCCATCATGATGATTGACTTTGCGCTGGTGGCTGAGCGCCAGGAAGGCAAGCCGCCGGAAGAAGCCATCTACCAGGCAAGCCTGCTGCGCTTCCGGCCAATCATGATGACTACCATGGCTGCGCTGCTGGGCGCTGTGCCGCTGGCTTTTGGGACCGGCACCGGATCAGAGCTGCGGCATCCTCTGGGCATAACCATCATCGGCGGATTGCTGCTGAGCCAGTTGTTCACGCTTTACACCACGCCGGTGATCTATATCTGGTTTGACAAGTTGGCGCGCCGGTTCGCGCGCTTCCAGGTTGGCAATGAGATTGTGCCGGAGCACGCAGCAGGAGATTAGTTTTTTCTGAAATCCCGAGCGAAACGAGGCGGCTGAAGTTTTTTCCGAAGTCCCGAACGCCGCAGGCGGAGGGAACGGTTGGGATTGCCAAGATTGCCAAAATCGGGTAATTGCCAAAATTGAAACGCTTTACGATACAGCTATTGAAGAGAAGAAATAAATTATGGCAATTTCGGCGATTTTGGCAATTCACGTTGATTTTTAAATTATGAGCAGCGTTTCATGAATATCTCCGCACCATTTATCCGCAGGCCGGTAGCCACGTCATTGCTGGCGCTGGGCCTGCTCATGGCTGGGATTCTGGCATACACGCGCCTACCGGTTGCGCCGATCCCGCAGGTGGAATATCCGGTGATCAACGTAAATGCCGGCCTGCCCGGAGCGAGCCCGGAGAACATGGCTTCTTCTGTGGCGACGCCGCTGGAGCGCCAGTTTGGGCGCATTGCCGGGGTCAACCAGATGACCTCAACCAGCCAGCTTGGTTCCACCAGCATCACGTTGCAGTTTGATCTATCACGCAATATTGATGCGGCAGCGCGCGACGTACAAGCCGCAATCAACGCGGCGCAGGGGCAGTTGCCGGCCAACCTGCCCACGCGGCCTAACTGGCGCAAGGTGAACCCCGCAGATGCGCCAATCATGATTCTTTCGCTTACGTCAGATACGGTGTCAAAGCCGCGCATGTATGACATAGCGGATTCCATCCTGGCGCAGAAGCTCTCACAGGTGGCTGGGATTGGGCAGGTATTTGTGGGTGGAGGCGCAAGGCCAGCGGTGCGGGCGGAGGTGAATCCCACAACGTTGAGCAAACTTGGAGTGGGCGTGGAGCAGGTAAGCGCGGCGCTGGCCGCTGCGAATGCCAACAAGCCCAAGGGAGAGATCGCCAACACGATCAATGCCTGGCAGATCACTGACAATGACCAGATTTTCCAGGCCGATGATTACAAAAAAATCATAGTCGCCAGAAACCCTTCTGGCGGCGTGGTTCGGCTGGATGACGTAGCCGACGTACAGGATTCGGTAGAAGATATCCGCAATGCTGGCCTGGCCAATGGCAAGCCCGCCGTGCTGATGATTGTTTTTCGCCAGCCGGGCGCAAACATTATTGAAGCCGTGGACAGCGTGAAAGCGGTGCTGCCAGAGCTGCAGTCCTCAATCCCGGCAGACAT
>DASTCT010000119.1:0-24843 GCA_035710845.1 Candidatus Angelobacter sp. | reverse complement strand
CGGAACTGGCAAACGGTTGCCGGCTTCATTGACCATACCCTACTCAAATCAGAAGCCACCGCACAGCAAATTGCTCAGCTTTGTGAAGAGGCGGCCAGCTTTCATTTTGCCGCTGTCTGCGTAAATCCCTGGTGGATTGGGCTGGCTGCCTCTGTTTTGCGTGGCACCCCGGTCAAGATCGCCACCACCATCGGCTTCCCCTTGGGTGCGAATCACACCACGGTCAAGCGCTTTGAGACCGCTGAGGCAGTTCGCCTGGGCGCGCATGAGCTGGATATGGTCATGAATATTGGCGCTCTCCGCTCCGGCGATCGCCAGGGCGTACAAAATGACATCATGGCCGTGGCGGAAGTTGCGCATGGCAGCGGAGCAACTGTTAAAGTGATTCTTGAAACCCCACTGCTAACTCTGGAAGAAAAAATCCTGGCCTGCCAACTCAGCCTTGCCGCCAAAGCCGATTTCGTAAAGACCGCTACCGGCTTTTTCGGTTCGGCCACGCCGGAAGATGTCTCACTGATGCGCGGTGTAGTTGGCAATCACGCTGGAGTAAAGGCCTCTGGCGGCATTCGCACCGCAGCCAGTGCGATCACTATGATTGAAGCGGGCGCCAGCCGTCTGGGTGCAAGCGCCAGCGTTGCTATTATTCGCGAACTTGGTGCACCTGAGTTCATTCCACACACAAAAAGCTAGGCACCGCGCGCCGCATACTACAAACGTTGTCGAGTCAATCCACCATCTGAAGAAAATCCAGGAACCAATCAGCTTCCACTGGCGTATCACCTCTGTAACCGGGTTATGAGTATTTTCTTTTAACCATTTCTCTGCGCCAGCCGTCACAATTGATATACGAAATGTTTTTAACGGAGGCAAGAATCGCAAGATGCGCAAATATTTACTTGTAGTTATAGTTCTGTCTTTTTCCATTGCGAGTTGGGCCCAACGGACAAGCGACATGAGCCATGAAGGCTCTTCAGGCGATGTTTACATCGGCTACTCTCTTCTGAACGGCGACACTCTTTCTCACGGCAGCGGCTGGGAGGCTGCTTTAACCGGGAACCTGCATGACTGGCTGGGCTTAACAGCTGACCTCAGCGGAAACTACCATTCTGACGATGCTGGAGTTCACCAGCGGGAATACAAGGTTCTCTTTGGCCCGCAGCTCTCCACTCGCTATGAAGATGTTCATTTCTTTGTGCATGGGCTGATCGGCGTGGCCCACTTCAGCCAGAACGTGGGACCAAGCGACACCTCGGCAGCATGGGCCTTGGGTGGCGGCGCTGATTACGATTTCAGCCGACAGTTTGCCGTTCGTATGTTCCAGCTCGATTATCACGGAGCGCACATCTTCTCCTCCACGCAAAAAGACGCGCGCTTTTCCTTTGGTCTGGTTTACCGTTTCAGGTAGCCCTTCGATCATCAAAATAACCAGCCGCTCAAAAGTTGCTTCTTGAGCGGCAATTTTTTGCTCAGGATTATTGCCGAGTAGTGATATTCAACCCGCAACTCTCAAGCTCATCCGCTTACTGTATTATCAATAGTGAACCTCATGGTGACCTCCCCACAATCCCAGCGCATGGATGTTGAATCTCTTCTGGTTGAAGTCGCAGACGTGCTCAACACCACGCTGGATCTGGACACTCTGCTGCAGCGCGTTGCTGAGGTGGTGAAGCGGGTCATTGATTATGAAATCTTCTCCATCCTTTTGCTGAATGAACGCGCACAGGAGTTGCGCTTCCGCTTTCAGATCGGCCACCTGCCGGAAGTCGCTGAGCGTATTCGCGTGAAAGTGGGTGAGGGCGTGACCGGCCGCGCGGTCAAAGAGCGGCGCGCCATTCTGGTGGATGACGTCAGCAAAGAATCGGACTACATTGCAGCCCTTCCGCGTGTTCACTCTGAGCTGGCCGTCCCGCTGATCAATAAAAATCGCGTCATCGGGGTCATGGATCTGGAGGCGCGTGAGCGCGCATACTTCAAGGAAGAGCACGCGCGTTTGCTCTCACTGATCGGTTCTCGTATCGCCGTCAGCATTGAGAATGCGCGGCTCTATACCCGAATCGTCCGGCAGGCAGGCACGCTAGCGCTGCTGAACGATATCAGCCGCGACCTCACTTCGATCCTCAATCTTGACCAACTGCTTAAGCGCATTGGCGACTTGCTTTCCAAGGTCATTGATTACCAGATGTTTTCCATCCTCCTGCTCGATGAAAGCAAGCAGAAGCTGGTGCACAGATTTTCTGTGCGCTTCAAGGAGAGCATTCAACTTAAGCATGACATTCCTATCGGTCGCGGCCTGGTAGGCGCTGCCGCAGAAACGAAAAAACCGGTGCTGGCGCCGGACGTGGCCCGTGACCCGCGTTATATCAAAGCCAATCCTGAGACGCGCTCAGAGCTTTGTGTGCCTCTTATTTATAAGGATCAGGTCATCGGCGTGCTCGATCTGGAGCATACGCGCCGTGGGTATTTCACTGAAGATCACTTGCGTACCGTGAGCACGCTGGCAGCACAGGTAGCGATTGCCATTGAAAATGCACGCCTTTATGAGCGCATTGCCCGCGAGGAGCAGCGCATGGAGCGTGACCTGGCCATGGCTCGTGAAGTGCAGCACCACCTCTTGCCACCTACCACGCCCAGCATGCCCGGAGCAGAAGTTGCGGCGCGGTTCAAGCCTGCCCACGCCATTGGCGGCGATCTTTACGACTTTCTTGATTACACGCTGCCACGCGCCTGCATTGTTGTAGGCGACGTAAGCGGCAAAGGCGCACCGGCAGCGCTTTACGCGGCGCTGGTCAGCGGCATTCTTCGCAGCCAGGCACGCGATGAACCGGGCCCGGCGGAGATGCTCAACGCCATCAATCGCTCACTGAACCATCGCCGACTGGATGCGCAATATCTTGTTCTTACTTGCGCCCTGTGGGATGACGAGAAACGCATCATGCGCGTGGCCAACAGCGGTCTTCCTCGCCCCATTTATTGCCACGAAGGCCATGCTCACATGCTTGAGGTAGCTGGCCTGCCTCTGGGCATGTTTGAGGATGTCTCTTATGACGAGATCACCATCCACGCCAAGCCGGGCGACGTATTTGTGTTTTTTAGTGACGGCATTGTGGATGCCAGCAACGCCAAAGATGAGCAGTTTGGCCGCAACCGCGTGGAGCACGTAATCGACAAGAACTCAGGCGGCTCAGCCCAGGAAATTGTGGATGCCATCTTTAAAGCGGCAGAAGATTTCTCTTCGGGCTGTGAAGTTTTTGACGATGAAACCGCCGTGGTGCTGAAAGTGAAATAATTTTTCGCGGTTATATCTCTACCCAAAAAACACAATTTTTGACAGTATTACTTCTTTAAAAAACTCCTGATTTGATGGCGTTCGGCGGCTCACATGGGCTAAAAACCGGTATTACACAGCATAGATACGCCCAAACCCTCCTAATACCCAAGACTAAGAAACTTTAATCTGAATCTCGTTCCGCTTTAATCCTCTCACTGCATTCTAGCCGTGAGCTGACATCGCCTTCCGGGCAGGTTGTAGTTCGACCAAGAGAGGACTTGCGTCGATACCTGAATCCTACTGCGATGTGCGCACAGGTTCCCAAGAGACAACAACACAAGGGGCCATTGCCACCCTGGTCAGCAGTTTGCTGCGCTGGCGTTCCCCGTCTGCCGGCAAACAGGTTCGATACTAAGGAGCGCAGCCAAATGAGCCGCAACCACCAGGAAGAATTCTTCCTGTCTGAGAAAGCTTCGCCTGCCCGTCTTCGCGAGGCAGAAAATGCCCGTAAAAATCGTGCTGAGATCTTAAAGGCCTATTCCACCGGCCAGGTCTCACGTCGTGACCTCATTAAATGGGGTCTCATCACAACCGGGGGCGTGTTGGCCCCGATTCACGGTCTTAATCCCTTTGTTAAAAGCGCTTTTGCCCAGGTTCCAACCGGCGCGCCGCCCAGCCCGGGACTAAATGGATTGGCCTTTACCCAGCCTATGCTTCGCTTTGAAGTGCTGGACCGCAATCCCATTTCTTCACTGAACCCAGTGCCCACAGCGATGGCCAACCAGACATCACAAGCGGTTGATCCGGCGCTGGGTGGAGGTTTCGGCCCGATTGAAGGTCGTCCTCCAGGACAGGATTGGGCGCACCAGCGCTTTGATGAATTTGCTCCGCAGGTTGCCATTGAGGCTTGCCAGGAAGGCGCCAAAATCAACACAAAAAATGGCCAGAGCATTCATCCCAAGTTCCATCCCAGCTTGCCCGATCAGGGGCCGCTGGCGATGTGGACCTTTAACGGCACAATTCCTCCCAAGTTGGCAATTGGCCGCTATGGCGAGCCGATTCTGTTCCGCCATCACAACAAACTCCCCGCAGATGTAACGCAGAACGGCGGCTTTGGACGCCACACCATCACCACCCACGAGCACAACGGACATCACGGCGCAGAGAATGACGGCTTCACCGGCGCATTCTTCTTCCCCGGGCAGTTTTACGACTATCACTGGCCCATCATCCTGGCCGGTCATGACAGCATTAACGTGGACGCGACTGATCCTCGCGCCGGAAGCCCGGCTGACAACGGCGGAATCAACAAAGTCCCCGGCGATTGGCATGAAACCATGTCAACCCACTGGTTCCACGATCACATGTTCAGCTTCACTTCGCAGAACGTGTACAAGGGCAATGCTGCCATGTTCAACATTTACAGCGCGCTTGACCGTGGCGATGAAACCGTAAACGACGGCGTGAATCTGCGCCTGCCCAGCGGCTCTTCTAATGGCAAGGGGTGGGGCAACCTGGATTACGACGTGAACCTCATGCTGGCAGACAAAGCATGGGACGCCAACGGCCAGCTCTTCTTCGATATCTTCCAGCTTGATGGATTTATCGGCGATGTAATGACCGTAAACCTTTGCTACAAGCCGTTCTTTGAAGTGGAGCGCCGCAAATATCGCTTCCGCATTCTCAACGCCAGCGTTTCACGCTTCTTCAAGCTGTCATTGAGTGATGCGTCTCCAATGATCCAGATTGCCAATGACGGTAACCTGCTGCCTCAACCTGTCACGCTTACGCAGTTGGACGAGCAGGGTATCGCTGAGCGGTATGACATCGTCATCGACTTTTCACGCTACAACGTCGGCGATAAAGTCTGGATGGTAAATCTCTGCGAACACCAGGACGGCAAAAAGCCTGCCGCAGATCGCACACTTGCTGATGCTTTGAATGGCAAGTCCTCTGATCCTTGCGTTGGCAAGTTCCTGGAGTTCCGCATCACCAAGAACCCTGCCCAGCCTGACCAAAGCCAGGTTCCGGCACAGATGATCCCCAACCCTGATCTTTCTCAGATTCCTGTGGTGCGTGAGCGGACTTTTGAGTTCGGTCGCGGCGCTGTAAATCCCAATGATCCGACTGACCAGGATCCCTGGGGTGTTAAAACTGATCTGGGAACCATGCTTACCGCCGACTATGGCCGAGTTGCCGCAGCACCTCAGCCCGGAACGCGCGAGGTCTGGACGCTCATCAATGCCGGCGGTGGTTGGGACCATCCGGTTCACATCCACTTTGAAGAAGGCCAGATTCTTGCCCGCAATGGCAGCGCGTCTAATGTGCCCGCGTGGGAGCGCGGCCGCAAAGACGTCTATCGTCTGCGTCCGGCAGGAACCGTAACCCTCACCATGCAGTTCCGTGAATTCTATGGAATGTTCATGGAGCACTGCCACAACACCGTGCATGAAGATCACGCCATGCTGGTTCGCTGGGAACTGGATCGCGGCCTGGTTCCGATGCCTACTCCAATGCCAACGCCACAAGGTGTGGGCTACATCGCTTCAACCACGTTGCCCACAGCCTACAACCAGCCTTCAAACACTTCCAAGTCCGGATCTGGCAAAGGCAGCTCTGGTGGATCAGGTTCTGGAAGCTCGGGCTCGGGTGGATCAGGTTCTGGCGGCTCCGGCAAGGGCGGCGCAGACCTGAATGTTTCCGGTGGCGGTGGTGGCTCTGGTTCAGGCAAAGGTTCCAGTGGCAGCAGCGGGAGCGGCAAAGGCTCTAGCGGAAGCGGCGGTTCCAGCAGTGGAAGCGGTAAAGGCTCCAGCGGCGGAAGCGGCTCTGGAAAAGGCAAATAATTTTAACTAACAGCGGCGGGACGCCCGCTTTTGGGAATTAGCCCGCCGCTTTTTTAAGCTAACGTGGTATCCGGGACCAAAGGAATAAACACACCATGCGACGGAATGGTTGGGCTATCCTGGCGGCAATAGCCGCTTGTATTTTCTCTGCTGCAATTTATCTGGTGGTGGGCGCAACTCCTGCCGCCGCCGATAATTCCTACTGGGGCGCAAACTATTTCCCTAACGTTCCACTCATTACCCAGGAAGGAAAGACTCTCCATTTTTATAGCGACATGCTCAAGGGCAAAATTGTCCTTATCAATTTCATTTACACCGAATGCGGCGACACTTGCCCGCTGGAAACCGCCAAGCTTGCCCAGGTTTATCGGCTGCTGGGTCCGCGCATGGGCAAAGACATCTTTTTTTATTCCATCAGCGTTGATCCCAAGCACGATACGCCCGCGGTTCTCAAAGCCTACGCCGCAAAGTTCCACGCCGGTTCCGGATGGTACTTCCTTACCGGCAAACAAGAAGACATTGACACCGTTCGTAAAAAAATCGGCATGGCAGGACGGCTGGATGAAGATCCTGTCACCGGCCACACCAGCAGCTTGACGCTCGGCAATGAACCTCAGGGGCAGTGGATGCAGGACAGCTCGTTTGACGATCCACGCTTCATCGCCACCATGATGGATAATTGGCTGAGCCCCGGTTACAAGAGCGCAGCCAATAACTATCAAAATGTCCCTAAGCTGGACCCAACGACTGCCAGCGCGGGCCCATCGATGTTCCGCACACGCTGCGCTGCCTGCCACTCAATTGGCGGCGGGGATGGCGTGGGACCGGACCTGCTCGGCGTAACTAATGTTCGCAGCCGCGAGTGGCTGACGAGATACCTTCTTGCTCCAGATAAAGCTTTAGCTGCAAATGATCCAGTTGCTGTAGCCCTCTTCAACAAATACAACAAAGTTAAAATGCCCAACCTGCACATGCCACCAGCTGACGTGCAGTTGCTGATCGACTATTTGGATTCTCAGACCGCGGCCCAGACCTCTGCTTCCGTCGCAGAGAAATCTGGCGCGGTCAGAGTTGAATCCGATTCCACCAAAACCAGCCAGGGACCGGCCAGAAACTAACTCTGTCCACCTGGACTGCGAACCGGGGCCCCAGACGCGCCGCTTTTGCGCGGACTGGGGTGAGGAGTGGGCCGCCCGATGCTTACATGCGCGGGCGGTTTTTTTCTGTTGTCCACAACAGAATCTCGAAAAACGCTTTAATATCGAGCGTTGATTTAAAACTATGCACGAAATTGAATCTTGGATTGAAACAGCCGCAAGCACTCAAAATATTGCGATCAAAAAGTTACTGACTGCTGACGCTCAAAATGTTATGCGGGAGACGATGGCTCGTTATGTTAGAAACGACGCTCGATCACTTGTATTGGTGGATGGATATTACACTGCCAGTAGATGAATGCTATGACAGGAATCTTGTTAAATTCGCGGATATAGTCCCCTCAAAAACAGGCTTATGTTGGCTTGTACCAGAAACTGACGCGCCAAATGCAATTGATTTGCCTGTATACGAGCTTGATGTCTCTGAAATTGAGGGATTGATCGCTGATTGTTACGGTTTCGAATATAACGTTGTCGCGCATGATTTTAGCTGGCTCGTAGCCGAAACTCATCACGATCAATATTATGTGTATCGCGAGGCTGACGACTTATCCAAATTATGGGCTAGTCCGACGGAATAACCCAGCCGAACCTGCTCCCTGCTAAAATCTTTCCTTCATGTTTACCCGTCCTCCCGGCTTCACATACAAAAACAACGAACTCCATTGCGACAGCTTGTCCGTCAACAAGCTGGCCAAAAAGTTCGGTACGCCTTTGTATGTTTACTCGGCCACGGCTATTCGCGAACGATACCGTATTCTTGAACGCGCATTTCACCATGTGCGGCATACGCTTTGTTATTCAGTCAAAGCGAATTCCAATCTGAGCATTCTCCGTTTGCTGGCGGGCATGGGCGCGGGCTTTGATATTGTTTCCGGCGGCGAGCTGGAGCGCGTTCGCCGCGCGCAGAAGAAAGCCATCGGAAAAGTTGTATTTTCCGGGGTAGGCAAAACCGGCGCTGAACTGGAGCTGGCGCTGCGCCTCGGCATTCTGCAGTTCAATGTGGAAAGCGAAGGCGAGCTTGAGTTGCTGGCGGAATGCGCCTACAAACTGCGCAAGACAGCTAACATCGCACTGCGCGTAAACCCTGACGTTCCTGCTGAGACGCATCCATACATCTCCACCGGATTGCGCGAGCACAAATTCGGCGTACCTATCAGCGTCGCACGCGAGCTTTATCGCCGTGCCGCGGCGCACAAGTATCTGCGTGTTTCCGGCATCGGCCTGCACATCGGATCGCAGATTGGTGACGTTGCTCCTTTCCACATGGCGATGGAGCGCGCAGTGGATCTGGCGCAACAACTTGCTGCCGACCGCCATAACATCCGATTCATCGATGCCGGCGGCGGGCTTGGCATCTCATACAACAGTGCTGCGCCGGTTGATTTCTCTGATCTCGCGCACCGCTATGCTGAGGCCCTCTTGTCACCGCTGGAACGCCTGAAAAATCGGCCGCATCTGCTGCTGGAGCCAGGCCGCTCCATTATTGCGCCCGCCGGGGCGCTGGTCACGCGCGTGCTGTATCTCAAACGCAACGGAAATAAGCAATTCACCATCGTTGATGCTGCAATGAACGACCTGATCCGCCCCTCTCTGTATCACGCCCGCCATGAGATTACGGCCGCGACAATTACTGAGTGCAGCGCAAAGAAGACGCAATCTGACGTGGCAGGTCCGGTTTGTGAAAGCGGCGATTTCCTGGCGCATGATGCCTGGCTGCCTGCTGTTAGTCCCGGAGAAAACCTCTGCGTTCTCGATGCCGGCGCTTACGGTATGTCTCTTGCTTCGAACTACAATTCGCGTCCGCGCGCCGCTGAAGTTCTGGTGGATGGCAAGCGTGTCCGGCTTATCCGCCGCCGGGAAACCTTGCGCGATATGCTTCAGCCGGAGGTCACATGCCTGTAACCGACCTCAAGGCCATGGCCTACGAATTTCTTCATGAGGCACAACAGTCTCTGAACAATGACGGCTTCCTTAATCCAACCGCCATCGTTATCACACCCGACGAGAATCTGATCTTCGATATTGAATTTGAAACCGATGAAGAGCGCAACGAGATCTATGCGGAGATGATGGAGATCGCCCAGCAAAAAATAGCCAGTGCCATCATTACCGTAAACGACGTTTATCCCGATGACGCGCCCGGCGCACCGGTTGAGCTCCATGGCGCAGGCTGGGGCACACTGGCCGAATCGTCTGCTGAAGCCATCATGGTTACGGTTTCCGGCGGTGGCTTTGAGACGTGGAGCCTGGTCTGCCCTTATTTCCGTCGCGATAGCTGTATCGTCTTCCATCCAGCTAAAGAAATGGATAATCCTGGCGGCGAAGTTGAGTTGTTGGGCGATTGGACCGGCAAAACCGGGGCAGCCTAGTTAAGTGCTCCCCGGAACTGGAACCTAAATCTCACACCCGACATCGCCACCAGTAAGAAAAGGCCCTCCACTTCTCGTTCAAGCGGAAGGCCCAAGAGTCGTTGCCCGTAATTACTGGTTCTTGACGTACTCCAGGCTCGAGTTGTGATTAATGCCGACGATCGCAT
The DNA here is from genome assembly GCA_035710845.1 of Candidatus Angelobacter sp. Classification (GTDB taxonomy): domain Bacteria; phylum Acidobacteriota; class Terriglobia; order Terriglobales; family Acidobacteriaceae; genus Angelobacter. The sequence continues at coordinate 15,036 of DASTCT010000119.1, read as the reverse complement.
TGGATGAGGAAACGGTCGTTCCAAAGATAGTTCCGCTAACGTTCGCAGTACTATTGTCAGACCGCTGGTGGATTCGGGTTGTGAAATTTCCTACCGTGATCTCCTCGCCCAGGGCTAGCACCCGCGTGCGCTGGGCCCCGTTTGCTTGGAAATTGAGCTGAATGGTCCCAGTGGGGCCGGCGCCACAAGTTATGGTCAGCAAATTCAAATCGATCGTGCAGGTTTGATTGGTAGAGGTTGTTGGGTCAAGCTGGCTGACGTCTAGGCTCAAAGTCAGATTTTGCGTACTCGAGCCCGTAAAGGCCGTGGCGGGAATTGTCCCAACGATCTGTGTAACTGTGAGCGTGGTGAAATCAGATGCAACTGAGGAAGCGGTATACGTAATGCTGGCGGTGGCTGAGGTGTTGGGGCCGTTGGTGAGGTTGCGGGAGACACTCAAGTTAAAGCTTGAGCTAGGATCACCAGACTGGTCGACAGAAGCAAACTCGCCGTCCAGGTTGGATTTGAACACCGTTGTTTGGGCCGTCAACGCCAGAGAAGTCAACATCATTAGGGTGAAAAGTGTAACTGCGAATAGACGGTTCATTGGATATCTCCTTCCGCGCTTGGGAATTAGAAATTAGGTTGAAGCCGGGGCCGTCTATATAAAAGGGTGGGGCGGTCGCATTCTGCTCCATTTAGCTTGGCGATTTCAAGTAAAAATGAGAAATTCCACATGAAAGTGCCAGGCGATCGCATAGTGGGTTTGTTTCAATGGTTGCAAACAGATGCACAGTTTCCCAACACCCGCATTTTCATTGATTTTTCCTCAAATTTTCACATTGGGAAAAATCGTAAAAAACGCAGCTTCCCCGCATGGATATTGAGTTTTATTTATGCCATGCACTGATTTTTGTTACCGGCCTGTGGACGATTTTCCAAACCATTGATTTCACGCGAGATACAAAACGCGAAAAACTGTTTGACTTAAATTCTAGAGAGAGTAGATTCACACTCGTTCTTTGACATTTCAAAAGTTTTCCCGGTTGGCGGCGAGTGCCGGGACCCAAGCAAGATCACGGCGCACGGTCAAGTCAAAACCTCTGCTGCTGGAAACGGCGACAGATGGATCAAGCTGAAACCGCAAGCTGCATTGAAGGTCGGCAAGGGTCTATAGCGAACTGCTGGTTGAGGAGAACATGAAAAGTTTAAAGGCAAAGATAGAAGCCCCGAGGTGTTGACCGATTTACCCGGTTGGCGGCGAGCCCGGAGCCCAAGCTTCAGCTAATGCTGATTAATGATCGCACTTTGTTGAGTTTCGCAAGAAACTAGGACAGGGAAAGCTGGTCGGCAAGGGTCTATAGCGAACCGCTGGGCGAGGTGAATGGGTCACCACAAAACTCGGGGCTTCTTAATTTTGAACCAGCCCTCTTCAAGCGAGACGAGTTCAAAATATTCCTGATTCCGCCGTGCCCCCACAAATCTGGTAATTGGGTAATTCCGGCCGCTCTCCAAAGCCCGCGCTCAAACCGCTTATTTCAGATACTTTTCGGGAAGCTGGTGCTCGGAAGTCTCGCCTTCCCAGTAGATATTCACCACCCACCAGCGCGTCCCATCATTGAAGAACTGGAAACTGTTGATGCCACGAGCAAACGGCTTCTCGCCCTTGGCGTGACGCGACTCGTAAGTGCTCCATATGTGCGCGATGTGGTCCCACTGCTCGATGCGATTGGCGACAGACGCCTCGAAGAAGCCTTCCTTATCAAAAAACGCCTGCGCGCGCTGGATGTATTCATCGGGAGTGAGGAACCCCCGAACCATAGGTTTTCCGCTCTTCTGATCAACAGAAGTCGGAATGAGGTGCGCGCCTGGATAAAACAATGCGCGAAAGCGATCCCAATCGCGCGGACCCGCAGGTCCGGAGATGGAATCATAGAGAGCGGCAAGAATATGGTCCAGGCTATCGACGTCACCCGGTTTGGCTTGCGGGGTTGCTGCCTGGACCGCCGGCGTAGGAGATGGGGTAGGCGCTTGCTGCGCCGGTTGTTGCGATTGGCCCAAAGCAGCTAAGGAAAGAATCAGCAAGAGCGCCACTATAGCGATTTGCAGGTATTTCATTCTCATCGAAAATTCCTCGATTCTTAGGATTACCCATTCACCAGATTATGAGAATTACCGGTTTCTCTTCATTCCAGCCCGCCATACACCAACTTGCCGCCCAGGTACGTGGCTTCCACTTTCACGTTCTTGATCGCCGCCGGTGGGATCTTGAAGATGTCGTCGGAGAGCACTACAAAATCCGCCAGTTTGCCCGGTGTGATCGATCCTTTTTCTTTTTCCTGAAACTCCGCGTAAGCTGAGCCCATGGTGTACGCCTCAATCGACTCCGCCACCGTAAGTTTTTGTTCGGGAACCCAGCCATCAGGATTCTTGCCATCCAACGTGGCTCGCGTCACTGCTGCGTAAATTGTCCACATGGGACTGAGCGGCGCAACCGGCCAATCAGTGCCAAAAGCCAGGCGCACGCCATTATCAAGAAAAGTGCGGAAAGCGTAGGTGCGCTTGATGCGATCTGGGCCAATGCGGCTTTCAGCCCATCGGCCGTCATCAATCGTATGGTACGGCTGCACTGAAGCAATCACTCCCAGTCGCGCATAGCGCGCGAAATCTTTTGCGGCCATGTGCTGCGAATGCTCAATGCGCCAGCGGCGGTCACGCTTGCCATTGGTTTTCTCGATCTGTGTATAAATATCGAGAATCATTGAGATGGCCCGGTCTCCAATGGCATGAATGCAAATCTGCAGTCCGGCGGCATCTGCACCGCGAAGGCGTTGTTGCATGCCCGAGACGGGATGCATCTCATCGCTGAGCAGGCCGTGGGTATTTGGCGCATCGGTGTAAGGATCGAAAAAATATGCCGTCTCTGATCCCAGCGAGCCGTCGGCATATCCTTTCACCGCGCCCATGCGCAGCAATGGCGTGCCAAATCCATGGCGAATGCCGACCTTGGCCTGATCGCGCCATCCCGTTTCCAAAGGCGCAACATACATGCGGACGGTGAGCGCGTCTTTGTCCTCTAGCTCGGCGTAGGCTTTCACGTCATCGTATGTCGGATTCATGTCCTGCACGCTGGTAATGCCGACGGAAGCTGCATGGTCCAAGGCCTGGTGAATGGCGCGCATCCGATGAGCTGCCGTTATAGGCGGCATGACTTTCACGACCAGGTCTTGTGCTGAATCTTTCAAAACACCAGTGGGATTGCCTTGCGCGTCGCGAACGATCAGCCCTCCGGGGGGATCAGGAGTCTTGGCCGTAATGCCGGCAAGGCGCAGCACAACTGAATTTGCCAGCGACTCATGCCCGTCATAACGGTTCACCCAAACTGGCGTCTCCGGCGTAACCGGATCAACCAACTCTTTGATGGGAAGGGTTGCGGGCGACCATCTCTGCTCGTCCCAGTCTCCGCCTGTGACCCACTCACCTTTGGGAGTGTTCTTGGCGCGCTCACCGATACGGCGCGCAAACTCTTCAGGAGAAGCCGCGTCTTTAAGCTGTACAGATTGCAACTGGTCTCCGCCATCGACAAAATGCACATGCGCATCATTAAAACCTGGAAGCAGGAGCTTGCCTTGCGCGTCCAGCACTTTGGTCTGAGGGCCATGCCATGTATCCACTTCTGCTGCACTGCCCACGGCGACAATGCGCTCACCCAGCACGGCCAGCGCTTCCGCGCTAGGCCGGGATTTATCTACGGTCCAGATTTTGGCATTGGTAATAATGAGGTCGGCCGCAGGTTTCGCCTGGCCAAAAGCCATGAAGGTGCCCAGAAAAAGAACGAACCCAATTTTGGCAATTTTGGCAATCATGGCATTTCTGGCAATCTTATCTCTCTCCCCACTTCAGCTTCGTCCGCAACACGTCGAAAAATGACCGGCCGGCAAGCTTGAACAATTTCACCTGATGATCTGACTTTCTGCAGCACACCACATCTTTCTCGATCAGCGCCATTCCTTCCTGGCCATCAACAGTAAGAAAAGCCTGCTCGCGCGTCACCAGGATCCGCGCTTCAATAACAGCAGTATCCTGCACCACCAGAGGACGGTTCGTAAGCGCATGTGAAGCAACTGGAGTGATTACAAAGCCAGGAACGTCTGGAGAAAGAATTGGGCCGCCGGCAGCAAGCGAATATGCCGTTGATCCGGTAGGCGTGGCAATGATGAGGCCGTCAGCTTTATAGGTTGAAACAAACATTCCATTCACGCGCAGCTCAAAATCTGTGATGCGCGCCACCGCGCTCTGGTTCAATACAACTTCGTTCAGTGCATCATAACTTGCCACGCATTGGCCATCGCGCTGGAGCTGGCAATGCAGCATGGGCCGCAGGCTAAGCTCACCGCGTCCGGCATCTACTTCAGCCAGCGCGTACTCAATCTCATCCTGCTTCACCTCAGTCAAAAAACCGAGCGAACCCAGATTGATGCCGAGAATTGGTATCCCGGCGTGGGCCACGCAGCGAGCCGTTGAGAGCAGCGTGCCATCGCCGCCGAGCACAACAACAAAATCCGGATGCGCCTTTACCAGGTCGCCGCGCTCCACAGATTCAAAGCCAGAGCAGAACTCACGTGTTGCAGCGTCGGCAGTCACGGTATAGCCGTGCTCATGCAGCCACGTCGTAACCTGATGGGCAACCTTGCCCAACTCTGGCTTGCCCTGTTTGGAAATGATGGAGGCTTTCTTCATTAGAATTCTGCGTACAAGAGAAATTCCCTGTTTCCTTCCATGCCGAGAATGGGAGACTCCATTAATTCTATGTTCTTGCCGCCCAAAGCTTCCACCTTCTGCCTGACTTTGAGCACAGCGCCCTGTTGCGCTTGCTCATCTTTTACAATGCCGCCTTTGCCCACCAATTCCCTGCCGACTTCAAATTGTGGCTTGATCAACACTACTATTTCACGCTGAACATTTGCTTGCGACGGCAAAAATGCTGAATTAAGTACTGCCGGGAGCACGAGTGTAACAGAGATGAAGGATACATCGATGGCAATGAAGGTGAGCGGGCCTGATGCTTCAGCTTCTGCAAGCTTTTCCGCTGTCAGGTAGCGGGCATTGGTCTTCTCCAGCAGCTTCACCCGAGGATCAGAACGCAGGCGCGCCGCTATTTGCCCGTAGCCTGTATCTACGGCGATTACTTCTGCAGCGCCATGTTGCAACATGCAATCAGTAAACCCTCCGGTAGAAGCGCCAACGTCCATGCAGGTCCGGCCAGCTAGATTGATCTTCCAACTTTGGAGCGCGGCTTCCAACTTGAGGCCGCCACGCCCAACATACCTCAGGTCCTCGCCTAGCAGACGAATCTGTGCATCCGGCTCCACGCTCGCGCCGGCTTTCTCAATCTTTTGCTCGTTGACCAGCACGCGTCCTGAGAGCACCATGGCTTGCGCTCGCTCGCGCGATGGCACAATGCCGCGTTCCACCAGAAGCTTGTCAATCCTGACCTTCATTGCATTCATTGTATGTTGGGAATTGCAGCACGCAGTCAAGTCTTTCAAACTTCAAGCGATGGTCCTAAAAAACGAGATTGCCGGGGCTATTCCGAAGTGACTTTATAAAGGGCTTTGTATCTGATCACGGCTTGCGGGTGGGCCGTTCTGACGTGGTCTGGAAAATTTCTTACTGGTTTTCGAGGGCCGACAGGTGATGTATGAAACTGCTCCTTGCAGATCGAGCACTGCAATATGCTAATGTCCGCATCAGGAACTCGCTCAAGAAATGCTTCCATTGCCATCGAGCTATCCTGCCACAGATTGCTGCAGTTTCGCTATAGCGACTCCAGCAGCATCAAAGGGGTACGCGGCGGATCAGTGCGTCACGAGCGGCTTGGGAATTACGATGCGGCCCTTGCCAAAGCGGGACTGCATGCGGGCAGGAATATCCACGATCTTCGGCTCTTGCTGGCGTTCAGTTCTCTAGCCATGAGACGCGAAGTGATTTCGCAGATATGATTTGCTTTGCGGGGCGATATGATATCGCTCCAGACATCCTGATGCAATTACTTTTCTAAAACTAAAAATAAATTTTTGCGATCAGGCAGTCGCGGTAAAAAATTTCATCTGCCGTTAACATCCGCACATGATCCAGTGCAAAGCGGGAAAACGTGCAGCGTACGCACGCTTGCGGGCACAACTCAACTCTTTTCCACATTCTTTTTCACCGAACTGTTGAAAACCAGGAAGAAGAAATGGAATCTGATTTGCCATTAGAGATTGCTGAGCGGAAGATGCCGGCTTGCATGTGCGAGCGCAAAAAATTGTCAGCTCATGTCCGCTGGTTCAGCGCTTGCGCTAGAATGACATTACTCTCTTTGGAATCTCATGCCAGACAAAAAGAAAAAACAACTTAAAGCTGCTCCTAAACGCCGCAAAGCCAAACGCGCAAAGAGTAAGCCTTCTGGCTCAGCCACCAAAAGCCAGAAAACCAAAACAGTGGTTGCGGCTGTTCTGGATTCGCAGAAACTCCAAAGCCTTTATGCAACCATGCTGAAGACGCGGCTGCTCAGTCAGAGAGCAGGGGAAATCTTGTCTGCACAACAGAAAGACAACACCACTGCTGGACGCGAGGCCGTGCTGGTGGGCGCCATTGCACATGCGCTCCCCGGAGATTCTACTGTCGCGGCACAGAACAGTCTTCTGACCAGCTTTATTAGAGGTACTCCGCTGAAATCTGTTTTTGAGCAGATCATCCCTGCAGGCCAGCAGTCATCCAATGGATCCACGGCTGATATGAGCCGAATAGATTCTTCATCTGGCAGTATCTTGGCACGCGGCATGGCGCTGGCAAATGAAATAAAAGGAACACCCAGTGTAATTCTAGTTTTCACTAGAGAATTCTCAGCAGACCGAGATGCTCCCTATGAAGAGCTTGCTCTCGCGGCCCAAAGCAAGCTGCCTCTGGTTTGCTTGGCGGAAACAGCCAACATTGAAGAACACGCTATTAATCTCCCCACTAAAGGCGCGGCTCATTTCCCGCGCATTGCCGTAGATGGAAGCGATGTAGTAGCGGTATTTCGCGTTGCGCAGGAAGCCGTGCGACGCGCGCGTGCAGGACATGGGCCTTCACTGATTGAATGCGTCATACCGGAACATACTCATGGGCACGAAACGGCAACCACGGTGGTGGAAGAATCTTGCGATCCGCTGGCATTTATGCAGCAATATTTGCAACGCAGGAAACTGTGGTCAGATGAGTGGAAGCAAAAGATCACTGATGAATTCAGAGAAGAGCTAGACACGGCAATCGCGAATGCGGAAAATTTGCCTGCTGGCAAAAGCAGCTCGGATCGCACTTTCGCCCCGAACCCTCATGCTTCACGTCCGCCGCGAAGCTTGCCACAATCCGATAAAACAACCCCTTCCCGCGCTTAACCGGTGTTCCACAAGATACTGTCCTAATGAATACAGGACACTCCTGTTGCGCTTGGCAATTGTGTGAAATTCGCGTCATACTATTAACATGAATGCAAAACCCGCCGCTGCCCTGGAACCTGATTATGAAGAGATAATGGAATGGATTGAAGCCTTTGACGAGGTCGTGGAAGAAGAAGGACCTGGTCAAGGGACCCGGCTGCTTGATGCGCTGACCAAGCGCGCCCGCCAAGCCGGCGTGGACGTACCTGTCCAGCTAAATACCCCTTATATCAATACGATACCAGTAGGAGAGGAAGTTCCTTACCCCGGCGACCGTACCATGGAACGCCGCCTTAAGAGCCTGATCCGCTGGAACGCCATGGCCATGGTGCATCGCCAGAACAAGAAAGATGCCGGAATCGGCGGCCATATTTCTACTTATTCTTCATTGGCAACAATGCTTGAGGTCGGCTTCAATCATTTTTTCCATGCCCAATATGGCGACCAGCCAGGCGATTTTGTTTACTTCCAGGGACACGCTTCACCGGGTGTATATGCGCGCGCTTATCTTGAAGGACGCATCTCGCAGGCGCAGGTGGAAAACTTTCGGCACGAACTGCGTGACACGCCGGGCCTCTCTTCTTATCCGCATCCTTGGCTCATGCCGGAATTCTGGCGTTTTCCCACCGTCTCCATGGGACTGGGCCCGCTGAACTCCATCTATCAAGCGCGGTTTATGCGCTATCTGGAAAATCGCGGGCTGATTAAGCCGACGCCGCGTAAAGTTTGGGCATTTGTTGGCGATGGCGAAACTGACGAGCCTGAAGTTTTGGGCTCGCAGCTCACGCTAGCCTCGCGCGAGAAGCTGGACAACCTGATTTTCGTTGTGAATTGCAATCTCCAGCGCCTGGATGGCCCCGTGCGCGGCAATGGCAAGATCATCAATGAGCTTGAAGCGGCCTTCCGCGGCACCGGATGGAACGTGATTAAAGTGATCTGGGGTTCTGGCTGGGATGATCTTCTGTCCCGCGACCACTCCGGCATGTTGCTGAAGCGCATGGAAGAATGCGTTGACGGAGAATACCAGGCATTTAAGGCCAAAGATGGCGCTTACGTGCGCAAGGAATTTTTCGGCAAATATCCTGAAACAGCCGCCTTGGTAGCCGGCTGGACAGATGATGAGATTTTCCATCTGCAGCGCGGCGGCCATGATCCGCAAAAAATCTATAACGCTTACAAGCGCGCTGTGGAGCACAAGGGCGGCCCAACGGTAATCCTGGCCAAGACCATTAAAGGTTACGGCCTGGGATCTGCGCAGGCCCGCAACGCCACTCACCAAGAAAAGAAAATGTCTGATGAAGCGCTTACCGCTTTCCGGTCGCGCTTTGAAATTCCTATTCCTGATAAAGCTGCCAAAGAAGGCCTGCCGTATCGTCCGCCGGACGATAACCCGGAAATCCAGTACATGCACGAACGCCGCAAGGCGCTGGGCGGATACATGCCAGTGCGTGACGGCCACGTGCGTGGATTTGAAGCTCCGGCACTTGAAACTTTCAAGGAATCACTGGAAGGTTCGAAAGGTCGCGCCGTTTCCACCACCATGGGCTTCGTGAGCATGTTGCGCAACCTGATGAAGGACCCCAACATTGGCAAGTTCGTTGTTCCCATCATTCCTGATGAAGCGCGCACCTTCGGTATGGAATCGATCATCCGGCAGGTGGGCATTTATGCGAGCCAGGGCCAGCTTTATAAGCCACATGATGTAGATATGCTGCTTTACTATCGTGAGGCCAAAGACGGGCATATTTTGGAAGAAGGAATCACTGAAGCAGGCTCCATGGCTTCAATGACTGCGGCAGGCACGGCCTATTCCAACTATCATGTGCCCATGATTCCCTTCTTCACCTACTACTCCATGTTCGGCTTTCAGCGCGTAGGAGACCTGATCTGGGCATTCGCCGATGCACGTGGCAAGGGCTTCCTGATGGGAGGGACAGCCGGCCGCACAACGCTTTCCGGTGAAGGATTGCAACATCAGGATGGGCACAGCCCGCTGGTGGCCAGCAGCGTGCCAACCTGCGCCAGCTACGATCCAGCCTACGTCTATGAAATTGCCGTGATTGTGCAGGACGGCATTCGCCGCATGTACCAGGAAGGAGAAGACCGCTTCTACTACATCATGATTTATAACGAGGATTACCCGATGCCGGAGATGCCCAAGGGCGTTGAAGAAGGCATCGTCAAAGGCATTTACAAGTTCAAAGCGGCTGAAGACAAGGCTGCAGACGTGCATCTGTTTGGCAGCGGACCGCTGCTGAACGAAGCCGTGAAAGCCCAAGCCATTCTGGCAGAAAAATACAACGTCCAGTCCGATGTTTGGAGCGTAACCAGCTACAACGAGTTGCGACGTGAAGCCCTGGCCGTGGAGCGCTGGAACCGCCTGCATCCAACCGAAAAGCCAAAGCAGCCCTACATTCTCTCTGTGCTGGATAAAGCAAAAGCCAAAGGCCCGATTATTGCTTCTTCAGATTATATGAAGGCCATTCCTGACCAGCTTGCGCCCTGGCTGGGCACACGCCTGATAACTCTTGGAACAGACGGCTTTGGCCGCAGTGACAATCGCACATACCTCCGCCGCCACTTTGAAACCAATGCTGAATCGATTGTTACCTCAGCGCTTTCACGACTGGCCCGCGATGGGAAATTCGATGCTAAAAAGGCGCAAAAAGCGTTTGAGGAACTGGGAGTGAACACGGAGAAGGGTGATCCGGCAAGAGCGTAAATTTCGTTCTTCATCTACACGACACAGGATACGTAAACCATTGAAAGTAGAGACGTAATATTATGTCTCCACGGATGGGGTTTCACCAGTTTTGACTAGGTCTTATATCAATTAACCACTATTTGAGTGAGAAGCACTCAACTTTACTCTTGACATTCATAAGGCTTTGTTCCTATAATTAGCACTCAGAAGGAATGAGTGCTAGCAGCTACATTCCTCTCAACCTCGGATATATAGAGCCTTAGTAAATCCCACATTCTTAAAGACCAGCTTTGAAAGGAGCAGTCGCATGGCACAGAAGTTGACCCCGTTGCATGATCGCGTTGTTATTCGTCGAGTTCAGGAGACGGAAACGATTCGCGGTGGCATTATCATCCCCGACACCGCAAAAGAAAAACCCCAGGAAGGCATTGTTGTTGCCGTTGGAACCGGCAAGTTTGACAAAGGCCAGACCGTTCCCCTCGCCGTAAAAGAAGGCGACCGGGTGCTGTTCGGCAAATATTCCGGATCAGAAATCAAAATTGACGGCGAAGAACTGCTAATCATGAAAGAAGACGAGATCCTTGGAATCCTCACTGGCGCAGCCAAAGGTTTAGAGAAGCCGGAGAAGGCCGGAGCTGCAAGGCGGTAATTGAACACCGGCAGTCAGTAACAGCAATTAGCACCAGCCAACATAAAACTAATTGCCACTGCTGATTGCAGCCAGCCGGAAAGTAAATTCCAAAACACATCAACTACCGCAATAGCGGAAAGAATTTTGATAGGAGACAGAAGCAAATGGCAAAATTAATCGTTCACGGTGCGGAATCCCGGCAGGCGATCCTGCGCGGAGTCAACGTACTGGCAGATGCAGTGAAGGTGACGCTGGGCCCGCGGGGCCGCAACGTCGTTATCAATAAGAAATTCGGTTCCCCGGTCATCACCAAGGACGGCGTGACCGTGGCCAAAGAGATTGAGCTGGGTGACAACCTGGAGAACATGGGCGCGCAGATGGTGCGTGAAGTCGCCAGCAAGACCAGCGACGTGGCCGGTGACGGCACCACCACCGCTACCGTTCTGGCTCAGGCCATCTATCGCGATGGCGTAAAGACTGTCGCAGCCGGCGCCAACCCGATGGCCCTGAAGCGCGGCATTGAGCGCGCAGTCAACACGATTTGCGGCACCATCAACAAGGAAGGCGAGCGCACCAAGGGCTTCCTGGATTCTCTTTCCAAGCCGGTCAGCGGCGACATGATCGCCCAGGTTGGCACCATCTCCGCCAACAACGATGAAACCATCGGCCGCATCATTGCTGAAGCCATGAAGAAGGTCGGCAAAGATGGCGTAATCACCGTGGAAGAGTCCCGCACCATGGAAACCAGCCTGGAAGTGGTCGAAGGTATGCAGTTTGACCGCGGCTATCTCTCACCTTACTTCGTGACCGATCCCGAGCGCATGGAAGCCATTCTGGATGACTGCCTCATCCTCATCAACGAAAAGAAAATCAGCACCATGAAAGACCTGCTCCCGATCCTGGAACAGGTAGCCAAGCAGGGACGCCCGCTGCTCATCATCGCAGAAGACGTTGATGGCGAAGCGCTGGCAACTCTGGTGGTGAACAAGCTGCGCGGCACGCTGCAGGTTTGCGCAGTGAAAGCGCCTGGCTTCGGCGACCGCCGCAAAGCTATGCTGCAGGACATCGCAATCCTGACCGGCGGCAAGGCGATTACGGAAGATCTGGGCATTAAGCTGGAGAACATCGAACTGACTGATCTGGGCCGGGCCAAGAAGATCACGGTGGACAAAGACAACACCACGATCGTTGAAGGCAAGGGCAAGGGCGCTGAGATTGAAGGCCGCGTGAAAGAGATCCGCGCTCAGTCCGAAAAGGCCACCAGCGACTATGACCGCGAGAAGCTGCAAGAGCGGTTGGCAAAACTGGTGGGTGGCGTTGCCGTGATCAAAGTCGGCGCTGCTACTGAAACGGAAATGAAGGAAAAGAAAGCCCGCGTTGAAGACGCCATGCACGCGACCCGCGCTGCTGTGGAAGAAGGCATTGTCCCCGGCGGTGGCGTTGCTCTGGTCCGCTGCGCGGCTGCGCTCGATGACCTCAAATTTAAGAATGACGATGAGGAAACCGGCGCAGAGATCGTAAAGCGCGCATTGGAAGAGCCGCTGCGCCAGATCGTCTCCAACTCTGGCGAAGAAGGCGCAATCGTGGTGGGCAAGATCCGCGACTCCAAGGAAAATAACTTCGGCTACAACGCCCAGACCGACAAGTTTGAAGATCTGGTGAAGGCCGGCGTGATTGATCCTACCAAGGTAACCCGCACTGCTCTGCAGAACGCTGCTTCTATCGCGGCGCTCATGCTGACCACTGAAGCCCTGGTTTCAGACGTGCCGGAAGAGAAGAAAGCTCCGGTCGGTGGCGGCGAGCACGGTGGCGGCTACCCGGGAATGTAATTTCACAAGCTGTTAGCTTCTTAAATTCGGCCCCCGCAGAAAATGCGGGGGCCATTTTTGTTTAGCCTCCCGCACCAATCAATGCTAAATTTCTTGACACACGAAAAATTTGGGGCCTTTGATTCCATGGGAGGGTACATGCGTCGGATTTTCCACGCAGTTCTTCTGGGCCTGGTAACTCTTGCGATCGGCGCTCATGCCCAAACGGGCCGGGTGCAAACTATTGGCGATGTCAGTTTCGCAGTTCCGGACGGCTGGGCTTATCAGGCAGCCCCCGACTTCGGCGGAATGGCGTACAAAGAAGGCACCGGCTTCTGGTTTTTCGCTGTGTACGCGCCGATGCCTGCCAGTGGCGATCCGGTAGCCGACTTCAAGGCCGCATGGAAACGCATTATCCTTAACACGGGGAAATACAAGGATTATCCCGGCTGGGGCACGTATAGCACGTACGAAATGCCGAAGACGGCGGGCTATTCGGGCAGGTTCAACGACGACGCGAGTGTTGATAAAACGCAATATGCGCGCGTTTACGTGCTCGAGACGGGCAAGAGCTTCATCCCTGTGCTGAGCCTCAGTGGAAGCCGCGAGATGATGGACAGCTTGAATTACATGGAATTGGCGGTGATCGGGAGCGTGCGCCAGGCGCCACTGAAGGCATCGCCGGTCAAACAGACCATCACCGCGGCCGATCTGGCCGGTCTGTGGGTGTATGGCGTTGGCACTCTCCGGAGTTACTACAACGGCGCAGGCCAGTTCACGGGCAACTCAGTTACGGTCGGGAGCGCCAAGTACAACATTTCCGCTGACGGAAGTTATTCCTACAGTTATGGTGGCTTACAGAGCAACCGCGTCGTAAACGACGACGATACGGGTATCATCGAGTTGGGTGGCGGGTTTTTCACCTTCAAAGGACGCAAACATGTCCGGCGTTACCGCTTCGTCAATCTTCAGCAGACGCTTGATGGATCAACAGTCCTGAGCCTCTGGCCGGACAAGGAGATGTCACAGATCAATCCAAAAACGGATACCGAGTACTACACTCGTGCGACCAGCAAGTAAAAGTCAGCAATCAGAGGGAAGCCACCCACCGCATGGCTACTATACTACCCGAGCTGTATCTGACCTCGCGCCAAGATTATGAGAAAGAACATTCGGAGATCGGTCATAGTGAAAGGTAAACGTTTCAGCATTGCCCTGCTTGCATTTCTACTTGTATTCAACGCAGCCAGAATGGCAGGCAAAGCCCCCCTCCGCGCTGAACAGATGCAGTTCAGCGTGGAAGGAGAAATGGAAAAACCGGCAGCAATACCACCCGATGTTTTGGCCATCCTGAGCGCAGACGAATACGTTCGCTCCCACCTGGAAAGCGAGGAGCCGCCCAGGAAAACAGCTCCCGTGTCCTGGTTTTCCGCGTCCAGAATTCATCTCACCAGCAACCCTCGCCAGACAGACCTTATTGTGAAGGGTGAGTGGCCTCTAATGGGGGCTAGAGCGTTTTCAATAATAGTGTAAACTGTTAACGGCGATTTTCTGCACACAGGCATGGCAGGAGCGTATTCCAACGATTTGCGACGGAAGTTTTTGCAGGCCTATGACAAGGGAAAAGGAACATTACAAGAGCTGGCGGACCAGTTTGAAGTAAGCCTAGGCTGGGCCAAGAAAATTTCTGCCCGCCGTACACGAACCGGGCAGATCGATTTGCAGCCGTGGCGGCGCGGACCGAAAAGCCGCGTGACCCCAGCAGTACAGCAGTGGTTAGGGAAGCAGATAGCCCAACAGCCGGATCTGAGGTTGATGGAGTTGCAGGAGCGATTGCAGCAGAAGCAGGGTCTGCGCCTGAGCGTCGGTCGCTTATGGCTGGCGTTGCAGCAGATGGGGCTGCGACTGAAAAAAAGTCGCTCCACGCCCAGGAACAAGAAACCCCGGAAGCGCAACGGCGGCGGCAGGCATGGCGGGAGGACATAAAGTCTGTCGATCCGGACGCCTTGGTGTTTCTGGATGAAAGCGGCGCCAGCACGCAGATGACCCGCAACTACGGTCGTGCTCTGCGTGGAGAACGGGTGCGGGAAGGCACGCCGAACAGTCATTGGCGCACCGTCACCATGCTGGCCGCCCTGACTCGGCGAGGATTGCGGTCTCCCATGACCATCGAATCGGCCACCGATGGCGACGTCTTCCTAGCCTACTTGGAACAGGTCTTGTGTCCGCAGTTGCTTCCTGGACAAGTGGTGATCATGGATAATCTGGCGGCCCACAAAGTAGAAGGAGTGAAAGCATTAATCGAAGGCGCCGGGGCCCGGCTGCTTTATTTGCCGCCCTATTCTCCGGACTTCAATCCCATCGAGCAAGCCTGGTCAAAAATCAAACAGCTTCTACGTGCGGCCAAAGCCCGCAGTTTGGAAGCATTGGAGTTGGCCATCGCCGAAGCCC
>DASTCT010000118.1:0-23708 GCA_035710845.1 Candidatus Angelobacter sp. | reverse complement strand
GCAATACATCCACATCTCCGGTCCCTTGACCAGTCCAATGTTCGTCCGCAGTCCAGTAAACGCGAAGAACAGAGGCAGCAACATGGTTACCACAATGGTCTCGAACTTATCGACAATGTAGCGGACAAACTTCTGTTCCTTGGGCATGATGGCGCCCATCAGGAACGAACCAAACAGAAGGTGAATGCCAATCCACTCCGTGCAAAGCGCTGAACCTAACGCCAACAAAAGCATTAAAGCGATTGCGTTTTCCGAGAGACGGCCAGTTTGGCGATAAAGAGATTCGAACCGTTTGAGCAGCCGCTGCACGCCATACAGCATGACGAGGGTGAAGCCGATAAGTCCCCCGACCGTGAACCAGATTGGATGTCCGACATTGGCTGCCCGGATAAACAGCACAATGTAAGCCAGAATGCACCAGCCCGTTACATCGTCCACCGCAGCACAGGCGATCGCAACCGTTCCCAGCCGGCTGTGAAGCATGTCACGCTCTGTCAGAATGCGGGCCAGTACCGGGAATGCCGTAATGCTCATGGCCGACCCCATGAACAGAGCGAAGCTGGTAAAAGGGACGCCGTTGTCTGCGAGACGGGGATACAGATAAACGGCCAGAAAAGACGCCAGAACAAAGGGTGCAGTGATGCTGACGTGGCTGGTCAATAGTGCAGCATGTCCCTGGCTCTTCAATTCCCTGGGATTAATCCCCACGCCCACAAGGAACATGAAGATAACCACGCCAACTTGACTGAGAGCATTCAGGAATCCGAGGCTTGCTGGCGGGAACAGGAAAGTCGACCAGTGCGGCGCAATTGCACCCAGCAGCGATGGCCCCAGCATAATACCAGCGAACATCTCACCCACTACCCGGGGTTGACGTATCTTCAAAAACAGGTTTCCCACGATCCGGCAGGCCGCCAGCACCACTGCAATTTGCAGGATAAGCGTGAACATATTCAGCATTGAGCAGCCCCTACTACGATTCCCTTAATGTTCCCGGAACGCACGGAACTCAGCCGGAGCACACGTGGCACAGTCATTCACTGCTAAAAATCCCGTCATCAAGCTCGGGGCTGCTTTGGAATCAAGTGTGGCAATGAGGGAAAATACATGTCCGCCACTGCACCCCGACTTTTTCACCGCTTCTGCGGGAGGCAAGATACTTACCTGGATAGTCGCTCCTTCAATGGACCCCGACGTATAGGGCATCACCGAGTTGGCGAAACTTAGCGTGAAATACCTGCCCGATTGTGAAATCGTAAAACCCACATCCCGTAATGTCGCCACCGACCCTGCGCACGGCAAAGCTGCCAGCGCCGGAGCGTTAACCTGCATTTTCCAGCGGCCGGCAATCGCAGTTGGAGCAACCAGTTTGCGTCCGCTTCTTAGTACCCCTGCGAGTCCTAGCACTGGTATGACCACCAGAATCAGATATGCGACAGCAAATTTCTTGTTTGCAGGTTTCACTAGGTGCTCCGCATGCATTCGCTTCGATTTCTGAAGCAAAACCAGAGTTGCTATAGCCTCAGTTCATAATTGGCTGGCACCTGACCAGGATCTGTGGCCGGCTGTGCGGGCTACAGCTTCTCTGGTTTTGCTATAAAACGGCCGGAAGGATCGGGTTTCGAGCGAACCATCCTCATACCGCTGCGGGTACTCTTACTTCGGCCGGCTGCTTGCTGCGCACCGGCACCGGAGTGAGCCAGCCGTGGCGATCGCTCTTCTCGCCGCGCACGAGGGCGTAGAACTCCTTCTGGATCGCCCTGGTGATAGGGCCAATTGCGCCCTTGCCCACATTGATCTTGTCCACGGAACGGATCGGCGTGACTTCTGCTGCCGTCCCGGTGAAGAATGCTTCGTCGGCGAGGTAGAGCATCTCACGCGGAATCATCTGCTCGACCATCGTAATGCCGAGGTCGCGCGCAATCTGCAGCACCGAGTCGCGGGTGATGCCCGGAAGGACCGAATTACCCAGCGGCGCCGTGATCAGCTTCTCGCGATGCACCACGAACACATTCACCCCCGATCCCTCACTCACAAAACCGTTGACGTCGAGCGCAATGCCTTCGGCAAAGCCGTTGGCGTTGGCTTCCATCTTGATCAGTTGCGAGTTCATGTAATTGGCGCCCGACTTGGCCATCGCCGGCAACGTATTGGGCGCGATCCGCGTCCAGGAAGAAATGCAGACCTCGCAAGCTTCACTTTCCCCGCCCAGATATCCAAACGGATAGTTAATGATGTAAACCTCGGTGGGCGTGTTCAATGCAGTTACTCCCGCCTCGCCGTAGCCGCGGAAAACGATAGGGCGCACGTAGCACGGCCACGTACCGTTGCTGGCGATGGTTTCCAGCATGGCCTTCACCAGTTGGTCGGGGGTGTAATCGACGTCCATGCGATACACTTTGGCCGAATCGAGTAACCGTTGCATGTGCTCGGTGGCGCGGAAAACCGCAGGTCCCGCAGGTGGCGCATAGCACCGGATTCCCTCAAACACGGAGGAGCCATAGTGCACCACGTGCGACATCACGTGAATCCTGGCATCATCCCAGGGAACAAGCTTGCCGTTGTGCCAGATAAATTCCGATTTCTCGATCGCCATAAGGACTCCTTCAGTTGCGGTCTCTCTGTCCGGTCAGGTGATGGGGAAGCTTCCTGACGTCCGAACAACAATCCTGGACGAAAGCTCGTCTCTTCGCCTTGCTTGCTTGACGGATTATCCTTGAGAAGAAATTCGAGCTGTAGACGAGTCTGTAGCAGTTCGAGCACCAGCGCTCAATACTGATCAATCGAAGCGTTCGTACCTGACCGCAATACGTTCATCATCAGTTATTGGGGGTCAGCCATTCAGGTTCCAGACTCACTGCCCCTGATCTTTGCAGGAGGCTGATAGAAACAACAACTTTTTGTTTGCGGCTGTCGAAACCCGTGATGATGCCCTCAACCCCGCACAACGGACCACGGTGGATCCGCACCTTCTGGCCGGATGGGATAAAGGCGCAAGGCTGCAAGTCAAGCTTGGCACGTGTCACAGTGGCAAGATGCCGAATTTCTTCTTCGTTGACCACCGCCGGACTTTCCCGCGTACCCAACACACGGAGCACGCCGCAGGTATTCAGCACGGAAGAAATGCGGGGTTCCTCACACCTGCAGAACAAATACCCTGGAAAAAGAGGAAGTTCCAGGGTCACAGATCGGTCCGATCTTTGACGCCGGCTTTGGCAAGTCGGCAGGAACACCTCGTAACCTTTTTCGCTCAAATGCCGGGCCGAGACTGCCTCGTACCGGGGACGCAGGTAAACCGCACGCCAGGGAGCGACTTCCATCCCGCCCTTTGCGGTTGAAGGAGCCAGAGGATAACAGAGATTGCGGTGATTTCGCTGGTCGATAACCGTATTCACGTCCATCCTTTCACGAAGCCGGGCTTCTCAACACGGAAAACGCCTGTGCCGAATGTTCCGGCCCACGAGAAATACGATGATTCGCCAGCTTCAAAAAGCCTTTCGGGCAGGCTCTCGCCTTAAACCCTTACATTGTGGAAATCCTATGCCAAGGGTGCAGTCCCGATTCGTAAACTTATGCCAGGGTGCACTTCCGATTCGTAAACTTATGCCTGGGGTGCACTTGCAATTCGTAATCTTATGCGCAGAAGAAGAGGGAATATAACTGTCTTCGCGGACAGGTAAATGGCCACTAGGCGACCCTGTACTTCACCCTGTCCACTACCTGTCTGGGCAACCTGTCCTCGCGAACGAATTTTGCCGAATGGTTAGACCATTTTAAGGAATGTTGTGCCCTCTTAAACACAAGCTTCCTCCGCTCTACTCGCGCGCGCTGATGACTGCGCGCTCGCTTACGAGCATTGCAATGACGAGTTTTGGGGATACAGCAAACCCTATGGTTGAGCATTCCGCGCTTTATCTTCGCCTGTACTTTGCCGGGTGCCATTGCTTCGGATTATATTGGTCCAGGCCCGGAGGGCTTGGGCCAGAGTTTTTTGCAAATTGGCCGCGGGGAAAAACCTTCAGCCGTTTGCACCGGCATCCATAACCGTCCGTCTTGAATGGCAGTCAAGGCGGGTCTAATTGGTACAAAAATTTACTCCCAATCGACCATTGTTTCAGCGCCAACACGAAAAATACCAGACGTTACGCTGCGCAGCAGATTTCTATACCATTCTATTTATTGCTGAGGAGGCGGGGGCATGATCACAACTCTGTCCCAGGTTGGGATGCGATAATACCTAAAAATCAAAAATTCGTAGGACGTAAGTGCCGGGAACGCACAGATCAATGATGCAACTCCCCAATGTCGACATCCTCGCTCAAGCTGTGTCGAGCGCCACTCCCAATAAATTGTCGATAACTGATTTGGTAAAGTGATTGATCCAGTTTTCCACGGGTGACGGCAGTTCATATATCCTCGGAACATACTCGTCTTAAAATTAAGCATCGCGGAATAACCATTGGCGACCAGATCGCCTTCTAGATGCACAATCACATTAAAGGCGATCACTTTGGTCGACATTGAGCCACGGTTGGGATACCGGGAAGCATCTTACGGCAAGACCGTTGCTTTGACGGCTCTCCGCGGCAACTCGCGTGGGCGCAAAGCTACAGTACGTCGTGTTCCTGCATCTTCTTTCGGAGGCTTAGCGGCCGCATATCAATCCATACTTCCTTGATGAATTCCAGGCACTCTTGCTTTGTGCCGCTCTTTCCAGCATCCCTCCACCCTAATGCGTTTTCGCGATGGGCAGGCCAAATTGAGTACTGCTCTTCATGATTGAGTACAACCTTGTAAATCGTCTTGTCTTCCCTGTCGTCATTCATAGGGCCTCCTAAAGTGTTTTTACTGAAATATCCAAGAACTGACGCCTACTACATACTGGCTCTGTTCTGGCTTGGAGCCCTCAAATTGCTACGGTATCTTTTGTAAAGAGATTTCTATATCTGTCCAGCTTCAACTGTCGGTCTACAGAAATATCGCGTAGCGTTTTGAGATAGCCTGAAGCGACCACCGTTATGTTAGACGGGCCATACAGCGATCGCGCATGGATCACTCTTTTATTGATCGCGCAAGTCCATTTCGTGCATTACGGTTGCCCGTGGTTCCGTCTCGGGGATAGTCCACGTTTCAAGGTCGCCCTTAATACACTTCTCAACGATTTGACTGGATTGGTATCGAAACTACGCCCAGGACTTGCTGTTGATCGTTTGCCGGGTTGCTGCCCAGGTCGTAATTCGATACGAACAACGCAAGCGCTTCGTGATCGGTGAGAGCCAATCCAAAGTAGTCACCGATGAAAGTTGTATTGTCAATCGGCCCATTCGGGTGTGGTAGCTGACCGGTTGTTTTTCCTGGGTTTTGCGGGTCCCAACTCGCTTTGGTCACTCGTATGTTGGATCCTATCGGTTCAAGATCACGGCCTCCGTCATGAAAGAACTGGATTGACGTGTCAATGCAGAAATTAGTACGGCCCTGGTCCTGCTGAAGAATATTAGGATCGTTATAAGGGCAGGGCAGGCGCCGGTCATAAAAGGCAACAGCCACAGTGCCGTTTGACGCTGCCGCTACCGTCGCCTGAAATTGATCAGTTCCATCTGCAACCGTGGCGTTGTCATTGATCGAAATGGGTAATGACCAGGTGTCTCCGCCATCCCTGGATTCAATCAGTTTCAGATCGAGACCGGAGCCGCTGTCTTCCTCAAGGACCGCGAGAAGATGGCCATTCGCCGGGTTGACGGTGAAACTATAAACAATTCCTTCACGAAACGTCGTATTTGCCAGTTGCCCAAAAGAAGCATGATGAAAGGCGGCGACAAAAGTCGGTGGGGAGAATGTCCGTCCGCCATCCGTCGACTTCGCCAGCCAAAGATGAGCCATAGGATCATTTGCCGGTTGAAAGTTTGCATAGGTTACATAAACAATCCCATCCGGGGCCGTGCTCACAAATACATATGTATTGAATGGTCCGTCCGGCGTATCGCTGGACACCTGAATTGGCGCAGAAAAGCTACTGCCATGATCCGTTGATCTGGAGAAAAAGATTTCTGCGGTGTTTCCATCGAATTTAGTCCATGCTGCATAGACGTTGCCTTTGTATGGGCTACGCGGATGAGCATCAGTAGCTAGCCATTGTTTATCAGCGGTTATCAAAGCGCCTGGAGAATTATAGAGCACAACTGGCTCGTTCTGGTTCGCGATACGCCAGATATTGCCGCCATCTATAGATTTGACAACGGAAATCTCGCTGCCTGGAGTTAGGTCAAATAACTGGTTCCCTAGGGTGTCATATTCGAAGTTGAAAGGTCCCATATTCGAATAAACCCCTTCGCTCAGATCAAACGCCAGAATCGGGTCCGTTGTCGCGGTCCACGAATTGGTTGGAGCTGACTGGCAGTCGAAGCCAGGAACGATCTCCGTTCGCCACGTCTTGCCACCATCAAATGAAACATGCGAGGTAACATGAAACAGGTAAAAGAGCGGATCAAAAAAAGCTTTTGACATGGCCACCAGATGCTCGGAATCGTTCGGGTCTACAGCAATCCATGACTCGCTGAAATGGTTGTTGTATTGGGCGTTGAATACACAGGCGCCATTTCTGTCTGTGGCGCCGCCTATCGCTGGGGAGCTAACCTGCACATTGGGTATATATCGGTTAGTGTTCGCATAAGAATTTTGAGCAAATGAATTCCCAGTTGCTAGCATGATCAAACCAGCCAGCAAAACTGCCTTTATATTGAGAGCAGGAAGCGCGCGCACCTGGAATAGGATAGATACTGTGGGGTAAGCTAAGGCTTTCATACTTCCTCCAAAGAAAGGACCGACAGCCAATTCAGGTGGAAATTCTTACTCGCCATTTACAACCTAGTCAAATAAAAACTAGCGATTTCCAAAATGAAACCAGGGAATTTGTAGATGTTTAGAATAAACATCCTTGCAATCTACAACATCCACAAAATGGACATGTTCCAAAATGGGCTTGAAAATTCTATATTGGAATCTTATATGGGACCCAGTGGTCAGGCATTGACGCTTATTGACTGTAGTTCGTCTTATTACGCGAGCAGGTGCATTAGAAGTCATCTATGCAACAGATATGTGCGGCTCACAAATGTGGTGTCGCTTTCAAAATCTGGCACGAACTCTTGCGAACGGGCAGGCGCTATGTTGGGTAAGCCTATGGACTCATCTGCCAGCGTGAAAGAAATGTTTGATGAAGTCGAAAGTTGAAGACGCAACTCCACCTCTTTGTCCGCCATGCCATAAAGAGAGATCTTGAAGAGGGAAGAAGATGGAGCAAGTGTAATGTTCCGGCCATTGATAGTGAGGCTCGAGCCTTTGATGCCATCGGCCAGACGAAGATGGATCGCATAGGCTTGCCGCATGGATCGAACGATCAGGCGTAGCTCGCGGCCGTTCTGCTCTCTTACATCGCTTTTTACTTCAGCAACAGGTGGAATCAGGTCAATCGTTGGCGCAGGTGCCGTAATTACACTTGCAGAATCGCCCGCGAAGCAGGCCGGCACGGATTTTTGAGATCTGGCGCGAACAGGAAAAAACTGGCTGGTCCACGAATCGACAGAATGATCGCGTGATATCCATACGGCTGTATGGTCGTCTGCATTGAGGCCATAAAATACACTGTCGCGCCGTGGATGCTCAGCGCTGAAATAAGACAGATGGACTCCAGCCAAGATGCATGCAGCGAAGCACGCGAACAGCAGAGCAACCAAAACCAGCGGCCACCGTCCCGGCCGTGGAATCAGCACACTCATGGCCGGCGCTGCACTCAGAAATAATATTGTTGTAAACATTCCGGCTGCAACGACCACCACCGTTTGCAAAGTGAGGAATACATAAATCAGATAAATGAGGGGAGTGAAGAGCAGCATTGCGGCACTTATGCTTGCTATGCCGGCAATAAATTCTGCATAAAGATGAGATTTCTTCTGCAACACTTCTATCGCAAAAGCGCCAAGGCTCATCAGCAGGAATGGCCAGAATAAAATGTAGCTGCCAGCCGGCAACAGCAGTGTGAGGGCCCAGGTAAGGCAACCCAAGAGGATGAGTGCGCCAGCGGTCAGCTGACGGCCGGAAAATCTCTTGCTGCAAAACATAAACAGAAGACAGGAAAGAGCAGTGCTGAAACAAATAATGCCGATCAGCAGAAGCGCATTGCTCGGAGAATCCGCCACAATCAATCTTTTTTCCAGGATGCTGGCGAGCAACCACCAGACCAGCGCTGCGGCTACAGGAATAATGACGAGCAGAGCCGATTCAACGAACAGGACAACTAGCAGAGCCTTGGTTCCCAGTTCTCTCACTAATCGCACTGTCAAGAATAAGAGCAGAACCGTCGCAACTAGTTGTCCTCCAAGTGCCCAGCTCTCTGAATAAGTGATCAAAATTGTTCCAAACGGATTAAAGAAGACACTGTCGGTTTCCGATTGCCGGATGCGGTTCAGATCCTGCTGAGCAAAATGCCTGGTCAAGGATAGAGCGTTGGAACCTTGCTGCTGAAGTGAAGCGAGTGACAGATTTTGTGGAGTATCGAGAGGCGTATGATACGCATCAAATCCTGCTCCGAAAGCGAAATTCAGCCCTGGAACCCGCAAAGGGCGAAATACAGTGAAATCTGTGTCATTCGGTAACATTTTATACAGTGCATAAAAGAGCGACGATGCGTTCGGGTGTGGCGTGACCCTAGTCATTTCGTTGATGAGAGCTCGATTGCCGGAGCTAGTTTCAAAAAGCAATGAGATGCCTTGATTCCCGCGGGCCTCAAAATTGAGAATCAATCCCACATCCTTCATCCATGGATGAGAAGAGAAAAATGCTTCTGCTCCCAGCAACCCTGCCTCTTCTCCATCAGTCAATAGGACGATCAGATCATTTTTCAGTGCCGGGCCCGCGTGAAGCGCACGGAGTGTTTCAAGAATTACGGCCAGACCGGCTCCGTCATCGGCCGCTCCTGGCGCGTGATAACCGGAATCGTAGTGGGCCACCAGCATGAGTGCGCGGGAAGGTGCGATGCCGCGAAGGCGTCCAACAATGTCATGGGTTTCTCCGGCGAAAACATGCCCATTGTCTGTTGTGGCGCCAATAGCGACGAACGTTTTTGCTTCCAAGCCCAAAGACAGAAGCTGCGCCACCAGGTACCGTTCCACCTCCATGTTGGCGACCGAACCGATAGGATGAGCCACGCGCGCGACCACGCGCACGTGGCCTGCCGCCCGTTCTGCAGAAAAGTCTTGCGCTGGCGCTGCAACTGCCAAAGGACGGGGAGGGCGCATCATCCATAGCGCCAAAATGAGCAACAGAACCAGATAAATCCATGTCACAACAGATATGAGAACAATGTTTCGGCGATTGCTTTGGAGAGAGAAGGCAGGTTGCGTCTGGGCGCTCATAGGAATTGCGAGTATATCGTAGCTGCACCCTAGCCTAGGTTCATAGCTAATGATATGTATCAAAATGGAACATATGCAGTTCCACTATAGAAACATAGATAAACATTATAACTATCAGTATCCTAGTAACAGATATCCCGAAGTCCCGTTATGGGAATCTCGATATTGGTTATACTACTTGACTTTGATTAGCTGTAGCTAGTAGTGTGCTTTGCTCAAGACGCTTTGCACGGAGACGACAATGAAAAATTCGAGCAAGAAGATTTTCTTTCTCATCTTTGTTTTCTTGATGCTTCCGTTAGCTCATGCCCAGGACTGGACACAATGGGCATTAGATGCCCGACATGATCTTAACGATAAACATGTGACTGGAAGGCACCCCGAAACCATTCTGGCGAACATTGTCTATGACCCTTTGGTGCCGGATATTGTTGCAAACAACTTCGGAACATTGCCGGCACATTATCAAGTTCCCCTCATTGAGGGAAATGATGTGTATATGCAGTTTAATGGCGGAACGTTCAGCCTTGACAGTTTTGCTACAGAAACTTTCGGGGAGAACAAATTCAGATGGGTTGGCGACCAACTGTTGCCGGTGTGGTCTTTTCAGAGCGATTGGGTGCCGCCGGGCAATTACAATGATTTCTGGGAACCCTATTTTCAGCCGGCGCTGGCCAATGGTTTTATCTATGTGCCCGGTGCGGGTGGCACAATCATCAAGCTGAACAAGTTCACCGGTGCTGTCGTGAGCCGAATCAATCCCTTTCGGGAGATAAAGAACTCGCGATTTACGGTAAGCCCGCTAACTGTGGATAAAGAAGGGCGAATCCTGTTCAACGTGCTTGAAACGGGCGATATAACGCAGGATTTTTTTGCCGTAGACGCAGTGGATTCGTGGCTTGTCCGCGTATCGCCGAATGATCAAATTGAAATTGTAAGCTATAAGACCCTTGTTCCCAGCGCGCCAAAAGCCGATGATCTATGTGAGGCCCCATTTGGATCTCCTGACGATGGCACTCTCATGCCCTGGCCGCCGAGCAGAGATGCGGTCGCACCACGAGCTCCATGCGGCACGCAACGTGTTGCTTTGAATGTGGCGCCGGCCATAGCGCGCGATGGAACGATTTACAGTGCAACAAAAGCGCACTTCCAGGATCGTTATGCCTTTCTCGTTGCGATCAATCCCGATCTCACGCCCAAGTGGGCTGCATCATTCCGTGATCGCTTGAATGATGGTTGCGACGTACCGGTTTCAGAAGGTGGATTGATTCCACCCAATGGCGCTCCAGGCGGATGCAGCGTTGTAGCCCGCAAAGGCGTAGATCCAGCCACGAACAACCGGCCAGCGGGCCGTATCCTTGATGATTCTTCCGCAACCCCCACTATCGCGCCCGATGGTTCAATATTTTATGGAGTATACACTCGTTATAACTACGCACAAGGACATTTGATGCACTTCGATTCCAAAGGCCATTTCCTTGGAGCTTTCCCCTTTGGATGGGACACAACGGCCGGGGTTTTACCGCATCAGAACACCTACTCGATTGTTCTCAAAGAGAACCACTATGATGGACTTGGACCTTTTTGCGATGTTGATGAATTCTGTCCCGCTGCTCGAGATACAACAAACCCAGCTTCACCGGCTGAATTTTTTATATCCCAGCTAAATCCTGATTTCCAAGTGGAGTGGAGATTTAAAAATACGAATACCAACAGCTGCACTCGAAATCCGGATGGGACCATCAGTTGCGTTTCCAATCAGCCCGAAAGTTTCGAATTTTGCGTTAACGCTGTGATCATTGACGCGAATGGTCTTGTCTACGCAAACAGCGAAGATGGAAATTTGTATGTGATAAAACAGGGCGGTGAACTGGATTCCAGCATCTTTCAGCAGCTTGCTGTGGGTGCAGCCTATACTCCAGCTTCATTGGGGCCGGATGGCAAGATCTATACACAAAACGCTGGACGCCTATTTGTTGTGAGTGGGCCAAGGCGCGAGCAAACGGGCCCACAATAAATAAAGGTGCTTCCTTAGGGCATCCGAGGCCTGAGTTGCGGAGATTCCTTCTTCCGCGGCCCAGGCCGAGATACAACAATATGTTAGAAGGGAATATTTTTCAGGAGGTAAAGAGCCTCTCCAAGCCTGCAAAACATCTCGTCCAGCCGCGACGGAATGCATCCAGCGCCGTTTGACTTGGCAGGCGCTCCTGGACTAAATCCACCCTGGTCACATGGCCATCACCGAAAAGCCGTATGGTAACAAGTGTATCCCCGGATCCTTCAAATAAGGGGATGCTGTTCCACTTCCAGGAAAAGACCAGCTTGGATGGAGGGATGGTTTCTATATAAACACCATGCAAGTCAAACTCTTTTCCTGCGGACAATAAATGAAAGCGCAACTGTCCCCCAGGTCTGGCGTCCAGCACAGGCGGCTCAATCCAAGATGCATCTTTCTCAGGGAGAAACCATTTGCTTGCAGCTTCGGCATGGGTCCAGGCAAAGAACACTTGTTCTGGAGGCGCGCGAAAGGTGTGCTCCATGCACAATGTTGTATCCGCAGTTTGCTGTCCGGCAGCCCGGATCGATTCAAGTTTTTTATCGGTTGGGACGTCAAGTTTTTTGATGCGCAAAGAGTATAAGCCATCTTTATGGATCTCGTTCACATTGCGCAGCAGCATATCCAGATCATCGGATATAGATATTAGCTTGCCGGAAAGTGCGTCAACTTTTCCTGATGCCAATTCAAGAACAAGTTCAGCGGGGCGCTCTGGAGCTACATCAAGGCCTTCGTCGAAAAGTTGCCGGAACCAGGGCAACCACTTCTTTCCTTCCGGGGAAGTTAAAGAATGCTCAGTCATCGCCGTTCTGACAGTGCCCGGCCCTACGGCGAACATGAGAATCCCATATGGTCTTATCTCTGCTGCGAGACATTCAGTCAGCCGAACAAGCGCGGTTTTGCCAGTGACGTAACTCGAAAAATACGAAAATGGTACGCCGCTTGCGCCGCTTGCAATGTTGATGATCCTGCCCTTGCGGCAAGAGATCATGAAAGGCAGAACGGCCTGGGTGCAGAGAAGAGGGCCGCGGACGTTCACTTCCATTGCACGCCACCACGCGCTGGGATCAATTTGATCAATCGGTCCAAGCGGCCCAAGCATGCCGGCATTATTGACCAGCAAATCGATGGTTCCGAAGGTCTGAGCTACCTTTGCTACAGCGCTGCGAACGTCAGTCTCAACAGTAACGTCTACAGGGAAGGCGGCAGCGTGACCATGTGCCTGCTCGACGAGCCGCACTGTTTCCGACAGCTCGTTGGGTGAGCGCGCAAAAACAGCGACGCTAGCGCCGGCAGCCGCCAGCTTAAGAGCTATTGCCCGGCCTATTCCACGACCGCCACCGGTCACAATTGCTGTACAGCCCTTTATATCTGTGGGTGAACTTATCATATTGGTACTCGCCTGCTAAACCCAATATAGCATTCCTCATGCTCTTTTCAGTGAAAGCTCAAAGCGCATGCAATTGTTAGATAGTTATTTATGGCTAGCTATACCCCCCACAACAGTTGAAGTATATTTCCCATTCTGAAACATTTCTCTTAAAAAAATAATATTACACATATAGAGATGCCCACTGCTGATTATTTACGATTGTTTTAAATACATAAATTGCAAGTATTGACCTACTCATATACAGACAAAAATGCGACAATGCTTCCTTCAAAAGTATGCGAGTAGCAGTTAAGGGTATTGACCACGTGAAATTGGGAGTGTCACACGATATCAATAGCTAGAGAATGCACTTAGCAACAGTATTACTTAGTATCTATCAGCTTAAAAGCTAGG
Organism: Candidatus Angelobacter sp.; assembly: GCA_035710845.1. Lineage (GTDB taxonomy): Bacteria > Acidobacteriota > Terriglobia > Terriglobales > Acidobacteriaceae > Angelobacter. The sequence continues at coordinate 10,456 of DASTCT010000118.1, read as the reverse complement.
CTGGAATGTTGGCTAAATATCAGACGCCTCAGAACACTAGTTCGCGAAAGTGGTTCATTCAGTCTCGGGGGTATAGACAGGGCAATACGAACTCCGTCAGATAACTGACTAAAGACGCAGTGCAACAGTTTCGAGGACAAAAGAATGTTTTCCTCAAAGATCGGCTCTATTCGTAATTGCGAGACTCTTGTCGACTTACTTGATTTTCGTGCAAAAGAGCGAGCAGATGCGCTGGCCTATCGTTTTCTCCTATCTGGCGATGTGAATGGCCCAACTGAGGAGTGGAAGTACGGAGACCTGTTCCATCGGGCACGTGCCATTGCATCGCGCTTGCAGGAGGCGGGCGCAAAGGGCGACCGCGCTTTGCTGCTGTATCCGGCTGGTTTGGATTTTATTGCAGGATTCCTAGGATGCGCATGCGCGGGCATTGTCGCGGTTCCAAGCTATCCTCATCGTAATCTCTCACGATTGGAAGCAATCGCTCATGATGCTCAAGTGCGATTTGTGCTGACCACCAATTCATTCATGAAGATTGGTGGGACATTGAAGCGTCAGGCTCCTGAGCTGGCGGACGCGCATTGGATGGCTACAGATGACTTAGGCAATGATTTATCGGAGCAGACATCGAGCTGGCGGCCTCCGCAAATAGATGGCAAAGCGCTCGCATTTATTCAATACACTTCGGGATCTACCGGTCAGCCTAAAGGTGTAATGGTCAGTCATGCAAACATTCTTCATAACGAACGGCTCATTACTGAAGGTTTTGGTACGGATTCCTCAATCCATGTGGTGGGCTGGCTACCTGTCTACCACGATATGGGATTGATAGGAAATGTGCTGCAGCCACTTTATCTCGGAGCGCCATGCACACTAATGGCGCCCTTAGCGTTCCTGCAGCGGCCCATGCGCTGGCTGGAAGCAATCTCCCATTACCAGGGAACGGTGAGTGGGGGACCCAATTTTGCATTTGATTTGTGCGTCAGCAAAAAACCACCGGAATGTCCGCTGGATTTGAGTTCATGGGAAGTGGCTTTCAATGGCTCAGAGCCGATACGAAAAGACACGCTGGATCGTTTCGCACAGGCATTCGCATCATGCGGGTTCAAGGCAAAGGCATTTTATCCCTGCTATGGATTGGCTGAGGCAACACTATTTGTTACCGGCAGCAAACGAAATGCAGGCGCGGTTTACGAAACGGTGGCTGCCGATGCTATAGAAGATCACCGAGCGGTTGCGAGCGCCAACAACCCGGCTCCGCGGCTCCGTACATTGGTTTCTTCAGGCAGGAGCTCACAAGAACAACAGTTGCTTATTGTGAATCCAGAGAGGGGCATTATCTGCCCCGAACGGAATATTGGTGAAATCTGGATCTCGGGTCCGAGTGTTGCGCGGGGGTATTGGGGCAGGCCAGAAGAGAGCAGCCGTACATTTGCAGCGCACCTGGCCTCTGATGACAGGCCTTTTCTGCGTACGGGCGACCTCGGATTCATGGCTGGCGGAGAGCTATATGTAACTGGCCGCTTAAAGGACCTCATTATCCTGCGTGGCAGGAACCTCTATCCCCAAGACATTGAAATGAGCGTGGAAGCAGCGCATCCTGCCGTGCGGCCGGGCTGTTGTGCAGCTTTTTCTCTCGAGGTTCAGGGACACGAGGAGTTAGCAGTTGCAGCCGAAACAACATTGCGCAATGCAAACGAAAGTTGGCAGGAAATTATCGTCGCCATGCGCCAACTGGTGGCGGAAGAGCACGGCGTTCACCTGCATACTGTGATATTGCTGAAAGCAAAGACGATCCCCAAGACCTCGAGCGGCAAGATTCGGCGGGATGCGTGCCGCAAAAGATTCCTGACCGGGGAGCTTGAGATTGTCGCTACTTCAGCTACGGAAGACCTCGCCAATGCGGAATTCAAGCAGGGAAGCCTGGAGGAAGATGCATCCCTGGATCGAATGCTGCAAGGCAGGCAACTGGACGCGGCTGATCCCGCTGACAGGCTCAGTATAGCTGGAGAGCTGATTCGGCGATTGTGCGCCAAGGCTTTGGCAACTAAGCCGAGCAGCCTGAGCATGATGGCTGCGCCAGCATCTGTAGGCCTGGATTCACTGCGCAGTATGGAAGTTCAGAATGATCTGGAAGCAATTCTCGGTCTGGTCCTGCCAGACGGCTTTCTCTGGCAGCACTCCACTTTGCGCGGTGCCAGCGAGGAATTAGTGCGTATATGGGAAGAACAAAGATGCGCTGGCAGCGCGGCCACGGATGCTATTAAATCGGAGTCTCTTGATGGTGAAATTCCAGTTTCCTCAGGTCAGCAGCGGCTGTGGTTTCTGCATCATATTGCGCCGGAAGTCCCGGTGTATAACATCCATTTCGGCTTGCGTATGCAGGGCCGTCTTGATATTGATGTACTGCGACGCAGCTTATTGGAAGTAGTGAAGCGCCAGGCGATTCTGCGGACAGTTTTCCGGCAGGCTCAAGGGCAGCTGGTTCAAACCATTCTGCCGGTTTTTCCCCTTGAACTTCCTGTGCTTGACCTTCGCAAAATTACAAAAGAGACCCAGAACACCCATCTGTTCAATGCTGCAACTGCCATTGCCTCGGAGCCGTTTGACCTGGCAGCCGGTCCGCTGGTTCGTTTCCATCTGGCGATATTGGGAGAAGATGAGCACGTGCTGCTCATTACCCAGCATCACATTATCACCGATGCCTGGTCAGTCATGTTGCTGGGCAAAGAGCTGGCAGCAATTTATGCAGGCTATGAGTTGGAAAGGCCGGTTCCTCCCCGTCCCGCAATTCAATTTGCAGACTACGCCAGATGGGAACAGCGAAATCTAGCCAACATGGAACAAGACAGGCAGTTCTGGGCAGATCGCCTCAGTGGATTGCCACAGCTCGGTTTAGCCACGGACAGACCAGCGCCACAACGAATTACGAACCGCGGAAGCCGCGTTCCTTTGCGTCTATCACCCGAAGTAAGCAGACAGATCTCGGAGTTGGGGCATCAGGAGGGTTGCACGCCCTTTGTGGCGCTGCTGGCCGGGTACAGTGCATTCCTGCTCCATCATACTGGGCAGGAGGATTTCGCTGTTGGAACCGGTATTGCGCAGAGAAGCCAGAATGGCTTGCGCGATGTTGCCGGCTTTCTCGTCAACACGGTCGTGTTGCGTTGTGATCTGTCTGGTTCTCCTGGTTTTCGTGAGCTGCTGCGAAGAATGAGTCCTATGGTTGCCGAAGCATTGCAGCACGGCAAGCTGCCTTTTGGAGAAGTAGTAAAAATCACGGCGACAGAGCGGGACTCAGATCTTGAATCGCTGTTGCAAACCAATTTTGTGCTGGAAAATGTTTCACTGCCAGAAATGGACCTGCCTGAGATGTTGTGGCAGCCACTTTCATGGGCTCCCGATGGTGCCGTCGAAGGAACTGCCAAGTTTGATCTGTCTCTCCTGCTGCTCGAATCCAAAGAAGAAGGTTTCCATGGAGTGTTTGAATACAGTTCGGATCTTTTTGAACGTGCCACCGTCGAACGCTTTGCACGCCGACTGGAAACTCTCTTCACGAGCATTGTCCAGACTCCGGACCTTCCGCTCGGGGCGCTGTCTCTATTGAGCGACAACGAAGCTGGTACGCTGTTCGCGGGATGGAGTGGCACCGCAACCAGAGTGGTTACAGAAAGGAGCCTGCCAGAACTGCTGGCGTATCATGCGCAACATACCCCGCAAAACATAGCAATCGTCAGCGGCGGAACAGAGGTGCGGTACGCAGATTTACAGGAAAATGTCTGTCATCTTGCTGGCTTGCTGAACGCAGGTGGCGTAAAGCTCGGAGACCGCGTTGCTGTCTGCCTCGAGCGGACCTCAGACGTGCTTGCTGCTGCAGTGGGAATTTTCAGTGCCGGCGGAGTGTTTGTACCTCTGGATGCCAATGAACCACAGTCCAGGATGGAGTTCCAGCTCGAGGATTCTGGTGCTTCATGGATAATGACCGATGCCGTAAACCGAGCACGATTTCAGGATAGAAATCTGCGTTTGATCTACGTCGAGCCAGACCGTGCAAGGGCCCTGCCTGAGGCGAATGTTTTTCCCGTCCCGCTCGACGGTGAAAACCCAGCTTGCATTCTTTATCGTTCCGGTCCCAAGGGAGAACCTGAAGGCATACTGATCAAGCATCGGATGCTAAGCTCGCCAATTTTTCCTGAACTGGAAGCCATTGCTCCGGCGGATCGCATCGCTCTCAGCTTCAATTTTTGGAATGAATTGACGTCTCTAACGTCTTTTCACGCTCTTGCGGCAGGAGCGGGCGTTGTCGATACGGGAAGTACTCCTTTGCCGCCGCGCAGATTTGCCGCATTGCTCAAAGACAAAGCAGTGAGTGTGCTCTTCAGTTCGGTAACGCAGGTGGAACGAATCGCGCGGGAATTCCCACGCGCATTCAAGGGAGTACGCTTGCTTGTGTGTCAGGAGCCATGGAACGAACTCTATGGGGCAAAGGCTGTGCTGAACTCTGATGTTCGGGATCGGCTCTGCGGCATTTGGGGTTGGACGGAAACTAACGGCGCTTGCGGGCTATTGCCGGCCGTCCAACTCAGCGACTCCGGATTTGCGTTGCAGAATGAACAATTGACGCCAGGTTTGCGCGCGTACGTCTTGAATGAACAACTGGACCCGGTACCCGATGGCATTGTCGGAGAGATGTATATCGGCGCTGAAAATTTGGCGGCTGGGTATGCGAACGATCCTGCGCGCACAGCCGGTATTTTCATTCCCGATCCTTTTACTGACATTCCAGGCAGCCGCCTATTTCGAACAGGGAGTCTTGTAAGGCTGCATTCTGGCAGGCTTAAGCCATGCGGACGCCGCGACCGGCGAATCGTGGTTGACGGGTTGCGGATTCATGAAGAAGAGATCGAAGCAGCGTTGTCACTGCACAAAGGCATTGCCAAAGCCTTGGTTACAGAAAGAGTAGAGCAGAACAAATCCAGGCTTGCAGCATTTGTGGTGGAGACTGATGGCGGTCATGTGTCGGCAGACGAATTGCAGAATTTTCTTCGTACCCGGCTGCCAGAGAAAATGGCGCCTCAGTCATTGTTTATAGTCGAAAAAATATCCCCTCGCAACTGCCGCGCATTGCTGAAACGAACCGCTACTAAGGCGGCTTTGAACACAGTTGCTTATGAAGCGCCTCGGAACAGTGTCGAAGAACGGTTGACGGCGATCTGGAGCCAGACGCTGCACATCGAACAGATAGGAATCCGTGACAATTTTTTCCGCCTGGGAGGACATTCACTTCTGGCAACGCAGGTGGTTGCGCGCATCAGTGATGTATTTCAGCTAGAACTACCTCTGCGCCGCCTGTTTGAAGCACCCACGATCGCCGAGATGGCAAAGATGATCCAGGCAGCTGAGCAGACCCGGCTCAGCACCGGCGAGACTGACCCTGCTTATTCTCGGATTGAAAGAGTTCCTCGCAACTCCGACCTGCCATTGTCATTTGCACAGCAGAGACTTTGGTTTCTTGATCAGATGATGCCAGGGGACACTTCCTACAATATTCCCGGCGCGGTGTGGATTGAAGGCCCGATTGACAGCGCCGCGCTGGAGGCAAGCCTCAATGAAATTGTTCGACGTCATGAAGCGTTGCGTACGCGTTTTTTGGGGGTTCATGGTGAACCGCAACAGGTGGTCATCCCGGAGCTCCGGTTGCAGATACCAGCAGATGATCTGGAGTTCTTACCGCCGGAATTACGGGAGGTTGAAGCTCAGGAATGTGCCCGTAAAGAGGCCCAAATAGCCTTCGATCTAAGCCAGGGCCCCTTATTACGCGCTCGCCTGCTCCGGCTTGGCCAACAGCAGCATGTGTTGCTGGTAACGATTCACCACATCGTTTCCGATGGCTGGTCGCTTAGCGTACTCATGCGGGAACTAACGGCCCTCTATAAAACGTTCAGCCAAGGATTGCCATCACCGTTGCCAGAATTGCCGGTCCAGTATGTTGACTACAGCTTCTGGCAGAGAAAATGGCTAAGCGGGACGGTGTTGCAACAGCAGCTGGGCTATTGGGAAAAGCAGCTTGCTGACATCCAAACCTTGGATCTACCAACCGACCGGCAACGTCCGCCGGTAGTCAGCAATCGTGGCGCTGCATTTGAGGTCTGGGTGCCGGCGGAAATTGCGGCACAGTTGCGGGAGCTGGGCCACCGGCAGGGCGCAACATTGTTCATGGTGTTGCTCTCCGGTTTCCAGGCCATGCTGTATCGCTATACGCGCCAGACGGATCTCGCAGTAGGCTCGCCAATTGCTGGTAGAAAGAGAACAGAATTTGAGTTGCTCATCGGGTTCTTTGTCAATACGCTCGTGTTGCGAACGGATCTTTCCGGCAATCCGCACTTTATCGAATTATTGGGAAGAGTCAAAGAGACTACTCTTCAGGCTTACGCACACCAGGACGTGCCCTTCGAAAAACTCGTTGAGGAACTGGCTCCAGAGCGAGATTTGGCGCGCATGCCTCTCTTCCAGGTGATGTTCGCGCTGCAGAACGCCACGCAATTTGATCTCACGCTGGGCACGGCAAAGGCCAGGATCTTTAATGTCAGCAACTCAACCTCGAAATTCGACCTGTTCCTGTCGCTGCAGGAATCTGAAGGAGGGCTGCGAGGCTCCCTGGAATACAACACAGATATTTTTGAGCAGCAAAGCATCGTCCGAATGATTGATCATTATCTGATGCTGCTGGCGGGCATTATCAAAAATCCACTTGAGCCGATTGGAGCGCTTCCGCTCCTCACCGCAGACGAAGAGCGTTTGTTGCTGCACGACTGGAACCACACTGAGGCGGAATACCTGAAGGAAACTTGCCTGCACGAGATGTTTGAACAGCAGGTCTTGCGCACTCCTGGCGCCGTAGCCATTGAATATCAGGGAAACGGATTGCGCTATGCAGATTTGAACGCCCGGGCAAATCAACTCGGGCGCTATCTGCGTAAGCTGAATGTCGGCCCTGAAACCCCTGTGGGCATCTGCATGGAGCGCAATCCGGATTTGATCGTGGGGATGATCGGGATTCTCAAATCGGGTGGGGCCTACATTCCTATGGATCCGAACTACCCATCGGACCGGCTGACATACATGCTTGAGAGCGCACAGGCGACGGTACTGTTGACCCAGCGATCATTGCTCGCACGGATGCCTGCTTACAAGGGCATTGTGGTGGTCTTAGACGAGCAATGGGCGGAAATTTCGCAGGAAAGCAGCCAGAACCTTGAGATCGTGAACTTTCCGGAAAATCTGGCTTATGTGATCTACACTTCCGGGTCAACAGGAAAGCCGAAGGGCATCGCGATCCGGCACAGTAGCGCAGTTGTCTTTCTCTGCTGGGCGCACCAAGTCTATTCGCCGGAGGAACTGGCGCGTGTGTTGGCTTCCACTTCGGTCTGTTTTGATATCTCCGTTTTTGAAATCTTTGCGCCTCTGAGCTGCGGAGGCACAGCCGTGCTGGTGGAAAATGCCCTGTCCTTACCCGAGCTTCCGGTCACGGCGCAGCTGACTTTGCTGAACACGGTCCCCTCGGCAATGGCTGAATTGCTGCGCATGCGCGCGATCCCCTCTACGGTGCGCACCATCAATCTAGCTGGAGAAGCTCTTGCGGAGACGCTGGTCCAGAGCTTGATCGACAATGTCAGCACTGTCGAGCGCATTTTCAATCTCTATGGGCCATCTGAAGACACGACTTATTCCACCTTCGACTGGTGGCAAAAAGGAAATAGCAGCGCTGTCATACCGATCGGACGGCCAATCTCAAATACCAGGATGTATGTTCTCAATCAGGCATTGGAATTGCTTCCGGTGGGCATTCCGGGCGAGTTGTATTTAGGCGGCGAAGGGCTAGCGCGGGGTTATCTGAACCGCAGTGATCTTACCGCCGAGCGGTTTGTACCAGATTCCCTTTCCGGAAGGCAAGGTGAACGCCTGTATCGGACCGGAGATCTGGTGCGATATCTGCCCTCCGGCAAACTCCAATATTTGGGCCGCATTGATCACCAAGTGAAGATTCGCGGATATCGCATTGAGCTTGGAGAGATTGAATCGGCGTTGCAAAGCCATCCGCAGGTAGAGAAAGCCGTCGTTCTGGCGCGAGAAGATTCCCCTGGTGATCATCGGCTCGTCGGTTATGTGGTACCGCGGCTCGGGGATGAGCCTCATCCGGAGACGGTCGAATGGCAACGTGAGCAGCTCTCGCAATGGGAAATGGTCTGGGACCGGATTTATGCCGAGAGCCGTTATGACGGCGAAGCAACACTGAATATTACGGGCTGGAACAGCAGCTATACCGGAGAACCGCTGCCGGAAGAAGATATGCGGGAATGGGCGCAGAGCACAGTCGGGCGTATTCAGACGTTCGGCGCCCAGCGCATTCTGGAGATTGGTTGTGGCACAGGCCTAGTCTTATTGTCCATTGCACCGCAGTGCCAGCAATACGTGGGGACGGATATTTCTACACCGGCACTGGAATACATAGCCAGCCGTATCAAGGGAAAACCAGAGTACAAGAGCGTGATTTTACATCGCCGGAGCGCCCTGGATGTGGAGAACATGGAGAAGAGCGGCCCTTTCGATCTTGTTATTCTGAACTCCGTCATTCAATACTTTCCCGGTGCGGACTATCTTGTACGGGTTCTTGCGGCTGTCGCTGGTCTGTTGCGTGAGGGCGGATACATCTTTGTGGGCGATGTAAGAAATCGCAGCCTGCTTGAAGTCTTCCATACTTCTATAGAGCTTGCCCGCGCCAGGCCGGGAGTAACGGTTGACGCCATCCGGCGCCAAGTCTCCAACAAAGGCCAAAGGGAAGAGGAGCTTGTTGTTGATCCACGCTTTTTCCATGCCTTATCCGGAAGAGTGGCAGGAATAAGTCATGCAGAAATCCTGTTGCGAAGAGGTGTGCGCGAAAATGAGATGACGAAATTTCGGTATGACGTGGTTCTCCAGGCCGGAGTAGCGCCGGCGGGCGGGCAAAATATCCAGTGGATGGACTGGCAGAAGGAAGGCTGGACATTGACAAGCTTGCGGGAAGCCCTTGCCGGCCGGGCGCCTGCAATTCTTGCGATAAAGCGAATTCCCAATGCCCGGGTGAGAAAAGATGTCAGGGCCGTCGAGCTGCTTGCCATGCAGACAGGATCGCTGAAGATTGCGGAATTGAGAGAATTACTCCAGAACCAGAACCAGGAAGAAATCCACCCGGAACAAATTCACAAACTAGCCGAAGAGTTTGGATTTGAGGCGCGAGTGACATGGAGTGGCTCAGGACAGGATGGGCTATTTGATGCCTGGCTCCAGCGCACATCAGAAACTGGCATTCGCAGATATCGTCCCGTGAAAGCGCAGACAGATATTTCTGTTGCACAGCCATGGCACTGGTACATGAATAATCCGCTTCAGGAAAAAATTGCGCGCACACTCGGACCGCAGCTGCGGGGCGCCCTTAAAGCAAAACTTCCCGATTATATGGTTCCAGGCGATTTTGTGGTTCTAGCCACACTGCCGTTGACTCCGAACGGCAAGATAGACCGCAAAAAACTGCCCAAGCCCGAAGTGTTGACGACACAGGAATATGTTGCGCCACGCAACGTTGTTGAGCAAACCCTGTGCCACATCTGGTCTGAGGTCTTGAAGCACAAACAGATTGGCATCGAGGATAATTTTTTTGAGATGGGTGGGCACTCGCTTCTTGCCACCCAGGTTATTGCACGAATCAGAGAGGCTTTCCGAGTTGAGGTTCCAATGCGCCTGTTGTTTGAGGCTCCCACAGTCGCAGGACTCGCGGCTGCGCTTGGCGCAAAAAAAAGCGCAGGTCAGGAGAGGACCTCGCGCATTGTCCCCGTAACCCGCAACCAACCGCTGCCACTCTCATTTGCGCAGCAGCGGTTGTGGTTTTTGGACCAGCTGGAGCCTGGGGATACGTCATACAACGTGAGCGGAGGAGTGCGGATCAGTGGGAAGCTGGAGCCGGGGCGGTTGGAGCGGAGCCTGCAGAAAGTGGTGCGGCGGCATGAAGCACTGCGAACGCGTTTTGTGTCAGAGGGGGGAGAGCCACGGCAGGTGATCGAAGAGGAAGTGGAAGTGAAGCTGGAACAGGTGGATCTGCAGGGATGGAAGGGGGAAGAGCAGAGAGAGGAACTGGAGAGACGAGCACGGGCGGAAGCCCAGCGAGCGTTCGATCTGGGGCAATGTCCGCTGCTGCGGGCCCAGTTGGTGGTGTGTGGGGAACAGGAGCAGGTGCTGCTGCTGACCATGCACCATATCGTTTCCGATGGGTGGTCGTTGGGAGTGCTGTTGCGGGAAACAGCTGTGTTGTATGAGAGCAGCAGAGCCGGGGAGGGATGTGGGTTGGCGGAGTTGGAAGTGCAGTACGCTGACTACAGTGTATGGCAGAGAGAGTGGATGAAAGGAGAGGTGCTGGAAGAGCAGTTGG
>DASTCT010000117.1:0-10683 GCA_035710845.1 Candidatus Angelobacter sp. | reverse complement strand
CGCCGGACCTGAACCCGATTGAGCTGGCCTGGTCGAAATTCAAACAGTATTTGCGTACTGCCAAATCGCGCACGGCTGAAGCTTTGGATCAGGCTGTCACCGAAGCTCTTCAAACCATCACCGCTGGCAATGCTGCCGCTTTGGTTCCGGCACTGTGGCTATGGGATACAGAAATCTTAGTTCCGCTTTAGAAGCTCTGCTTTATTGTTAAAATCAAGGTTTCGGCTATGTTCAAGAAGATACTCATAGCAAATCGCGGTGAAATTGCTGTGCGCGTGATTCGCGCCTGCCGGGAGATGGGCGTTGCTTCCGTGGCGGTATTTTCTGAGGTCGATCGCGCGGCGCTGCACGTGAGCAAAGCAGATGAAGCTTATCCCATTGGCCCTGCTCCGGCGCGGGAATCCTATCTGAATATTACCAAGATCCTTGACGTAGCTCGCCGCAGCGGAGCGGAGGCCATCCACCCCGGCTATGGTTTTCTCTCAGAAAACGCGCGCTTTGCCCAGGCCTGCGCAGAGGCCGGCATCAAGTTTATTGGGCCGCCTGCTTCAGCCATGGAACTGATGGGTTCCAAGACGCGGGCGCGCCAGGCGATGCAAGACGCAAAAGTGCCCACAGGTCCGGGTTCGTCTCGGGGGCTGACTTTGGCTGAAGCCGAGACCATGGCAAGCCAGATTGGTTTTCCAGTCATGATCAAGGCAGCCGCTGGTGGAGGCGGCAAGGGCATGCGTATGGTGCGCGCGGCAGCAGAGTTCAAAACTGCTTTTGAAACCGCGCAGAGCGAGGCTTTGCGGGCTTTCGGCGACGGCGAAGTTTACCTGGAAAAATTCATTGAGAATCCTCGCCACATTGAGATCCAGGTGTTGGGCGATGAGCACGGAAACATGGTTTATCTGGGCGAGCGCGAGTGCTCCGTGCAGCGGCGCCACCAGAAGGTGATAGAGGAAGCTCCTTCCGCCATTGTGGATGAAGAGATGCGGCGGAAGATGGGCGCAGTCGCGGTGCAGGCAGCGCAGTCTGCCGGTTATACCAACGCGGGGACAGTTGAGTTTCTGGTGGATAGCGCGCGTAATTTTTATTTTCTTGAGATGAACACGCGCCTGCAGGTGGAGCATCCGGTTACGGAACTGGTAACTGGGCTTGACCTTGTTCATCTGCAGTTGCGGATTGCAGCCGGAGAGAAACTGCCTTTCCGTCAGGAAGACCTGGCTCTGCGCGGCCATGCTATTGAGTGCCGTATTTACGCAGAAGATCCGGAGAACAACTTCTTTCCGTCGCCGGGTAAGATCACGCGATTGCTGCGGCCATCGGGGCCTGGCGTGCGTGAAGACAGCGGTGTGTATGAAGGCTGGACGGTGCCGCTGGACTACGATCCAATGCTTTCCAAGCTGATTGTGCACGCGGCTGACCGGCCTGCCGCCATCGCGCGGATGCGGCGCGCCCTGGACGAATATTTCGTCGGCGGCATCAAGAGCAATTTACCGTTGTTCCGGCGAATCCTGGAGCACCCTGATTTTGCTGCTGCGCGGATCGATACTGGTTTTCTTGATCGTTTATTGTCGACCAAGCCACAAGCGCCTGCGGCAAGCAACGGTCTTGCTGAGATCGCGGCGGTTGCAGCCGCCTTGTTTGCAGTCACCTCGCCGCAAAAGAACGGCGCGAACGGCGCAAAGCCCCAGAAAAGCGCAGAAACTTCCACCTGGAAGCGTACGGCGCGAGCAGAGGGGATCCGCAACGAATGATCTATGAAGTAAAGATTGCGGAGCAGGGCTATCGCGTGGAGCTTGAGCGGACCGAGTCTGGCTGGAAGTGCCGGCTTGACGGGCGCGAACTGCCGCTTGATGTGGTCGTCGGCGAAGAGGGTGTGCTCTCATTGCTGCTGGCGGGAAAATCTTATGCGATAAAGCAAGAGAACGCAGGGGCGGAAACCAAAGTGGTTGTTGGCCAGGAACGCTTCAGCGTCTCAGTGCGCGATCCTCGTTCTTTCCGATCACGGCGTTCGACTGGGGCAAGCGCACAAGGCATTAAGAAGATCACAGCGCCCATGCCGGGGAAGGTGGTGCGGTTGCTGGCAGCGGAGGGCAGCTCAGTTGAGGCAGGACAGAGCGTGATTGTGATTGAAGCAATGAAGATGCAGAATGAACTGAAAGCTCCTAAAAGCGGCGTGCTGAAGAAGATCAACATCGCGGAAGGGGCTGCGGTGGAAGCAGGCCAGGCGCTGGCGGAAGTGGAATAAGTTCTATTTAGTGCCGGTGTTTTTCAGGATCTGTTCTGCGTAATAGTTGTGAATTTCAGCGCTGTCGCGCAGCTCTTCATCATATGCGGTTTTCAATATCTGCTCGCGCTGGGTGCGCAGCTTATTGCGGATAAACTGTTGCACCTGGGGATCATTCAATTCCCGCTGACCGGCAATATCCTTGCCGTTGAGCTTAATGATCTGATAGCCGTTCTGCTGCCGAGTCTGGGGATTCACGGCAGGAAGCACCTCAGAATATTGTCCTGACTTGAGCTTCAGTACCGCGTCGCGGGTGACAGGATCTAAGTTCTTGATCTGCGATTCCGGAATAGGCTGAATCGCGCCGCCAGAGCGGGCCGTGTCCGGGTCCTCAGAATATTTTTCGGCAAGGTCAGTGAAATCCTCGCCGCTATCCAGGCGATTGTGGATCATCTGGATCTTTTTTCTGGCCTGGGCATCAATTTGGGCTCTATCCGTGGGGCTGCCGGGCTCGCCGGTTGGCTGGTTGCTCACGTAAATGGTGGCCAGGCGATAGCGAGGCTCAATCAGGTTGAATTCGACCTTATTAGCTTCATAGTAAGCATTGATATCGGCGTCAGAAATATTCACCTTGGAAGCGATCTCTTTATTCAGGAGCTTGTCTATGGTCAGGTTGCGCCGAATATCAAGCTTGTAATCTTCCTCGGTCGTGCCGCTGTCTTTGAGTTGTTTCTGGAACTGCTCCTGCGTGTAAGGGGCTTTGGCCTGGTTGAATTTTGTTTCCACCTCGTCATCAGTAGCTACCACGCCGAGCTTTTCCGCCTTCTGCAAGAGAAGCTGGCGATAGATGATCTGGTTGAGGATGTTGAGCCGAAGCAGCTCTTCTTCGGCAGCCGTGGGCTTTTGCGGAGACCCGACTAGCTGCTGGTTATAAGTCTTATCGACCTCGGAGCGCAGCACCTTATAGCCATTTACCTTGGCCATTACATCATTGTCACTGCCGTGTTTAGAGCAGCCGGCAAGCGCCAGTGCTGTTACTAAAATGGGGGCAAAATAATAGAGACGACTGCGCCCTGGTTTATGCGCCTGGATCAACCATTGCCTCCAATGCAAACTCAGATACCGTAAGATACCCGACATTTACCGGCATGACTACTTTTTTGCGCTTGTGGGGGGTTGTTGCCCGGCTTCTGCCAGGGCCCGATCCAGGGCAGCGCGGAAGTCCTGCTCAGGGACAACGCCCATAAACTTTTCTCCGTTGACAAAGAGAGTGGGGGTGGAGTCAACACCGAGTTTGTCACCTTCCGCCATGGACGCGCGGACTGCGGTTTCATCCTGCTTTTGCACGCAGGCCATCAGCTTGTCCTGATCAAGCTTGTATTTTTGCGCCTGGTCTTTCACTGCGTTATCCAGGTTGGCGAAGGCGTCACTGCGCGACTTGCCGCTCACGATCTTTTGGTTGGCATGGACGTAGTCAGCAAAGTCCCAATAAGCCTGGCTGTTCTGCTCGCCCAGGCAATTTCCATCCACCGCAGCGCGCATGGCCCAGGGATGGATTTCCACCAGCGGGTAGTCCTTGTAAATAATCCGAACTTTGTCGCCGTAATCTTTGAGCAGATCGCTAGAGAGTGTGGCATGCATGCGGGAGCAGAACGGGCACTCAAAATCGTCGTAATTCACGATTGTGACCTTGGCATTGGGATTGCCCCTGACAGGGCGGCCCTTTACATCAATCTTGGACATCAGGTCCTGGGAGATATCGATGGTTTCCAGGTGGGCCAGCGTCTTCCTGTCTTTGGAGACCAGAAAATCATGGCTGCTGCTGTGCCCTGAGCCGGAAAAAGTGACGACCATATCGTCATAGCCGGCTGTTTTTCCGGGTTTTGGGCTGGAGAGAGTGATGTCGATCTGTGGTGGAACGCTATAGCGCGAGCGAAGCTCGTTGATAATGCGATGCGTGAGCTCAGGCGAGAGCGCGGCAGAATCATCGGTCTTGGCTGCCTTGGAGGCGTCATCCGCCTTGGTGTTATCGGCAGCGGAGCCGGATTTCTTTTTCGACGCTGTGCTTTGGGAAGTACCCAGCTGGGCTGCCAGGAGCGCAAGGAGAAGGATGCTTAGGAAAATGCCGCCAAATCTAGACAAAACGACCACCTCGTTCGGGAAAATACTACCTGATTATCTCACGAAGACCAGCAGAATTGCTCAGGAGATGAGCTTTACCAGATGCTGGACCGTTTGGGCAAAGTTCATAGAACCAGAACGGAACCCCTCCGTATCGAGCGTAACAAAGGTGAATCCCAGCGATTTGAAGATGCGCGTAAACTCAAGAAACATCTCAGGGGTGAGAGCACGCTGCATTTCGCCCGTGGCGATCTCAATCCGGGCAATCTCGCCGTGGTGGCGGACACGAACCTGGCGAAAGCCTAACTGGTGCAGGGCCTCTTCTCCACGCTCTATCGCGGAAAGCGCTTCCAGAGTCACTGGCCGGCCATATTCAATGCGCGAAGAAAGGCAAGCTGAGGCTGGCTTGTCCCAGACTCGCAACCCGGCTTGCTGGGCAAGTTCGCGGATTTCCGCTTTGGTCAGGCTCACATCAAGGAGAGGCGTGGCTACGTGGTGCTGGCGCGCGGCAGCCTGGCCGGGGCGAAAATCACCCTGGTCATCAACATTCACGCCGTAAGCAATTGACTGGAAGCCGCGCTTCCTGGCAAAACCTTCCATTACCTGGAACAGCTCGTCCTTGCAGTGGAAGCATCGCTGCCGGTCATTGCGAAGATATTCCGGGCGCTCCATTTCAGCAGTCTGAATGACCTCAAGCGGAATTCCCTGCTCCTGCGCGAAGGCCACTGCATCCTGCAGGTGTGCACGCGCCAAGCTGGGAGAATCCGCGATAACCGCCAGCATGTCCTGCCCAAGAACCTTGTGCGCCGCCCAAGCCAAGTAAGCCGAATCAACCCCACCAGAATAGGCGATGAGCGTGCGTCCAAGATGGCGCAGGGAGTCTTCTAGACGGGCCTTTTTGGCGGAGAGATCCATCAGTTGATTCTAAACCCAGAGGTTGGCTTTTTCTGCAATCTCGAGCGAAGCGAGGGAGCCCTATGGCCACAATGAACTGCAGAGTGACGCTGATTCGGCAAGAACTTCTATCTCGCTTTTAAATGGTAGATCTATTGTTCCTTGATGATCATCGCCTTGATAGGGGTCCCTCCCCTTCGGCAAGCTCAGGGTCGGGATTTCAGACAAAAAACTAGAACAGCCTTTCCTGACGCTTGAGGTTCCCAAATGACCCAATATTTGCCAGCGTGAAGGCAAAGCGGTACTGGTTCTCATTGCGGACGTTGGGGAGAGAGAAACGGCGATACTCAAAGCTGAGGCCACAGCAGTCCCAGTTATAAGAGGTTTGCGCGGCTGAGTATTGGAGCAAATTGAATTCGCGATCGATGCCTACATTGGCGGCGGCGCTCCAGCCCCGCTTGGTGGGGCTGCCATAACCCAGTTGTGCGCGCAGTTGATCGAACAGCGGCGGCACGCAGGGCGGCTGGTTCAAGACATGTGGAGTACAAACGGGGAGCACCGTCCCGTCTTTGGGGTTGGTGACGACTTCTCCCGGCACCTGCAGATAGGCATGGCTGGCGCCGACGAAGTAATCGCCAAAGTGATATCCGGCGTACAGAGTGCTGGAGTTGATTCGGCCCTTCTTAGTGTCGTAGTCAAGCTGCCACTCCAAATCACTGTTGCTGCTGGTGCGTACACGAAAACGCGAAACCACAGGAGAAAATCGCCGGGGATCAGTGACGAAAGCAATTCCGGTGAAGCTATCAGTAGTGGTAAAGACGTTGCGTGTGCCGGTCTGGACCGCGCCGCCGAAAGTGGGATCGGCGAAATATTTCATTTTGACGTCCCAGGTAACAAACTCGTCTGCGCCGGCAGGGACGCAGGGAGCAGCGGGAACGGCCTGTACTTCGGCTGCGCCGCCAGGGCCTGCGGTGGGCTCGTCATTGCAGCCGGCATGTTCACGCTTGAGAAAAAATCTCTGGGTAAGGCCAGCCTCAACCTCATTGGTGTTGCTGAGAATGTCACGAAAATCAAAATGGATGATACGAGAGAAATTTTCAATGCCGTTGGTGTAGCGATAGACCAATCGCGGCTCAATGGTGTGCTTGAGTTTTCTGCCGGCAAAGGTGCGATCGAAAATTCGACCCAAAGCCGGTGGCCGCAGCTCAACAGCGGTGGAAATGGAACGGCGATTGATCACGTTCTGCAAAACCACATCTACCGGCTGGGCTGGTGACTGTTGCTGAGAATAGATGGTATTGCGCAGTTGAACTTCAGGCCGGAAGGTCCAGCCTTTGAAGAAAAGAGGCAGGCTAAGGTCAGGATCCACGTCAAACCGTCCAACGATGCCTGGCGTGACAAGCCCAGGCTGATTTGGAGCGGTAGCAGGATCGCTCCGCCGCACGCCTTCAGCCACTACGTCATACGACCAGTACACGGGCGTGTGAAAGACCGGCCGGTCAATGCCGGTCAGCTCAAATCCAGGCGTATGAAGGATAGTGATTACGTCATCATTGGCCGTGCTTTGAAAATTCTGGTAACGGGCGACATAAGCATTAAAGGAGAACCCCTGAATACTCTTGGTGGCAAAGACACTGGATTTGACCTCTGAATCAACGGCCTGAGAGAAATTTTCTGTAAAGGCCAAGCGAAAGACAAAAGAGCTGAGATAGTCAATGGAAGCCACGCCGCGAATGTTGTATGGAAGGATGGTTTCCGCATTGAGCTTTACGTCTTCACCGCCTTGCGGAGTTGTCTTCGATACAGGCCCTGTGGGTGTGACGCTGGTGGTGGTGATGCCGCGGTCAATCACGCCAAAATAGTTGAGATTGAGGAAAGAGTTTTCGCTTGGACGTGCGCGAAAATTTTCTTGCAACTCCCAGCCGCGCTTGGAGAGAAACTCTCCGCCAAGGGTGGCGTCCATGCTGCGATTGATGGCCCAGTAAAAGGAATCGCCGATCACCGTACCCTTAGTGCTTGAGGTGCCGAAATTTGGGATAAGGAAACCGCTTTGCCGTCCCAGGCGCTCAACGGGGGGCGAAGCATATGGAATATAGAAGACCGGCACGCCTTTCAGGCGGAACGTTGAATTGTGCAGCTTGGCCGAGTTCCCCACGCGCAAAATAATTTTTTCCGCGTTGAAGGTCCACTTGGGATGTGGCAGTTCACACGAGGTGACTGAACCATGATGAAGCACGTATTCGTCAGGCCCAGTCTGCTCCACCATCTTGCCGGAAAATGAGAGCGGACTGGAAGAAGTGAGCGTAACGCTGCGGCCTTTGAATCGCGCTCCGGTTGAGCCATGCACGTCGTAAAACTTGCCGGTATGCGTACGCGTGTTATAGAAGCCTTCAGTCGCGGTAATGTGCATGTCTCTGCGACCGCCATCTAGGGAAACATGCCCCTTGGCGGTTACATCGCCGGTAGAAGAATCATACGTTGCGTTATCGCCGTGAAAATCGTAATCGGTGGAATGGATTGAGATATTTCCCTGCAACGTGTAAGTGTTGCCCGCCTTCTCGCATTCATCCGCATCAATGGTGACGGGGTGCTCTTCACTGATAGAAAAATTCTGCTTCTTCGCGTTTGCCTTAAAGTTTTTATCCGAACTCTTGGTCGCTTCGCTTACCTGAGCTTCTTTTGGTGCAGGCGAAGAGGTAATGATCAAGTGGCAGTTGCCGATTGGTCCTGCTGGAGTAGCAATAGGAGACGGTTCTGGAGCGGGCATTTGGTTCGGGGTTGGCAACGGCGTGGGAGTTGGCTGCTCCATGCTCTGGCCAGGAAGCGCCTGGCTTGTCACTAACCCGGTACTCACAAACAGGTGACAAAGCAATGCCGCTGTGATAACTAACATGTATTGGGAACGCATGCCAGACTGGCAAGGTAACATGGCAGAGTTTTCTAAAGCAAAATTGCACCGGTCCTGGCGGCCTTCCCCCTCTGGCGAAACTCGCAGCTCTAATGACTTGCCCCGTTTGCGGTAAGGCGCAGCCGTGCGTCCATGATAGGAGCGCTTCTTCGTCCCTTTTGGATCCTCAGGCCACGGAGAGTGACCCGGAAATTTCCTCACCAGTGTATGCGGCCGGCGAATCCATGAATGCTGCCAGCCCAGGCCAGACTGCGCATGAGCAGGCATGGCGGCAAGAAGTAAGCTCACGCGTCCAGCAGCACCGCGCGCGCCGCCGCAAGCAAGGCGATGGCAGTGCGCTGGAGTTGGACTTCACCACCGAAGAACCCTATTCTTTTGTCGCTGAGCCCCAAGAAAGACCGCTACCACCGCCACCGGAAAGATTTACTGAAATCGTAGTCAAGCCAAATGTGCCGAAGGTTATACGCTTTCCCCGGCCCATGGTTGCGCCGCCTCCAGCGATTGAGGAAGTCAAGTTAGATGATCTGCCTGCGCCTGCGCTGGATGTCCCACGAATCCTGGACGCTCCTGAAGATGAGGGCGGCCTCATTGAAAGCGATTTTGTTGAGGTAGTGGAAGCTGCGCCGCCCATGCCTACCGCTGCGCCTGCGGAGCAGATGCAGTTGCTGCCGAACTTTGCCGACATCCATCTTGAACCCGAAGCCAGCCGGCTTCTTACGGATGAACTGGATGGTATTCCACACGCCGCTCCTTTGGGTCAACGGGCCGTAGCTGGGGCTGTGGATGCTGTGATTGTGTTTTTGGCCAGTGGTGTTTTCGCGCTGACGTTTCTGCAATTAGCAGAAGAGACTCCGCGATCACGGCTCACCATGGTTTGCGCGCTGGCAGTGGGCGGAGTGTTCTGGCTGGCATTTCAATATCTCTTCCTTGTTTATGGCCGCCGCACCCCCGGCATGAAGTTGGCCCAGCTTGAGCTGTGCACCTTTGTTGGCGAGCCTGCACCGCTTCTTGCGTGCCAGGTCCGTGCCTTCGCCGGAACGCTCTCAGGATTTGCTATTGGATTGGGATATTTTTGGGCGTTTATCGATGAAGATCGGCTGGGCTGGCATGACCGGATCAGCCAGACGTACTTGCGCAGTAGCGCTCAGCAGTCAGCATTCAACCCTTTTGAGATTGATATCAACTGCAAAAGGCGCGAGGGCCCCAAGAATTTAGCTGATAACTGAGCCCCGTTGCTGATTGCTGAAGCTGATCGCTGAATGCTTTTTGCTAAAATCCTGCATCTCACATAAAAGTTGTTTTGAAGGACCAAAAGAGATGAAGATGAAAGTTCGCAAGGCCGTCTTTCCGGCCGCCGGGCTAGGGACTCGCTTTCTTCCCGCCACCAAAGCACAGCCCAAAGAGATGCTGCCGCTGGTGGATAAACCCATCATCCAGTACGGCGTGGAAGAGGCCATGGCCGCGGGCTGTGACCAGATCATCATTGTCACCGGGCGCGGCAAAACGTCAATTGAAGATCATTTTGATGTCAGCTACGAGCTGGAGAAAATGCTGGAAGAGCGCGGCAAGACTGAGCTGCTGGCCATCGTACGCCAGATTTCAGACATGATGCACGTGGCCTATGTGCGCCAGAAAGAAGCAATGGGTCTGGGCCATGCCGTGCTGATGGCGCGCGAGCTTGTGGGCAATGAGCCGTTCGCCGTCCTGCTGGCGGATGACGTGATCGATTCACAAAAGCCTTGCCTCAAGCAGATGATGGAAGTTTTTGAGGAGTCGCAGTGCTCCATTATTGCCACGCAAGAAGTCAATGGTCCTGCCATCTCTTCTTACGGCGTGCTTGACGCCCAGCGCATTGAAGGCAAGTTCAACGGACGCGCTTACAACGTCCGCAACCTGGTGGAAAAACCCAAACCAGAAGAAGCGCCGTCAAACCTGGCAATCATTGGGCGCTACATTCTCACGCCGACCATCTTTGACACCTTGGAGCGCACTCCTCTGGGAACAGGCGGCGAACTGCAATTGACGGATGGACTGCGTGGTTTGCTCAGCGCCGGGGAAAACATCTACGGCTATACCTTTGAAGGCAAGCGCCACGATACCGGAGACAAGTTGGGCTTCCTGAAAGCCACGGTTGAATTTGCCTTGAAGCGCTCAGACCTTGGACCGGCTTTTTTTGATTATCTGCGCTCTTTAAAAATTGAGGAGTGGGCCAAGAACCTTGAAGCGGCCTGAGCACTTAACACGTAACCATAAAGCGGTTTGGAGCGGAGCGACAGAACAATAGATGGACGGCGAGGCCGACTTACGCGCCGAGCCGGCTATGACAGGAGCAGAAGAACTTTGCTCAAGTCAACATCGCAGGCGGTTTGGAGCGCAGCGACAGAACAACAGACAATGTTTGACGGCCAGGGTCGACGCATCTAAATTCCCAAGATTTTGAGCAAGTAAGGATGATCCCAGCCTGCTTTGAGACGTTTGCCATGAATGCCGAGCTTGGAAGTTTTGTCCTGTCGGAGCAAGTTCAAAGCAATACGTTTGAGGAGAG
>DASTCT010000116.1:0-11534 GCA_035710845.1 Candidatus Angelobacter sp. | reverse complement strand
CCCGCAACTTTTTGTGATCCAAAGGGTTTAAGGGGGTGTGAGCAGCGTGGCCTTAAAATCGGGGTTGTTCATGCCCACAGCTACCGGCAGAACGCAGGGTATTGCGGAGATGGCAGCTAGCCACGTTCCTTATGATTCGCTGAGCGATGCGGAGGTAATGCTCCGCGCCGGCACGGATGACGATGCGGCCTACGAGTATCTTGTAAATAAGTATCACCGGCCGATGATCGCCTTCATGTACCGCATGTGCCACAGCCAGGCGCTGGCGGAAGAGCTGGCGCAGGAAGTTTTTTTGCGTGTCTATCGCTCGCGCAAAAGCTATGCTGCGGAAGCCAAGTTTACGACGTGGCTTTACCGCATCGCCACCAATCTGGCCGTGAACTATGCGCGCGACCACAAGGTTGAGCGTAGCGGCAAGATGGTAAGCCTAGATGAGCCGGACGAAGAATCCGGCACCACCCTGGACGTGCCTGATCCGACGCTGAATGTGGAACAGAACATTCTGCGGCGGGA
The DNA here is from genome assembly GCA_035710845.1 of Candidatus Angelobacter sp. Lineage (GTDB taxonomy): Bacteria > Acidobacteriota > Terriglobia > Terriglobales > Acidobacteriaceae > Angelobacter. The sequence goes on along the minus strand of DASTCT010000116.1, from coordinate 11,021 downwards.
GCGGCTCCAGGCCATCAAGAAACAGGTAATGGCGTTGCCGGAAAAACAGCGCGCCGCGGTCTTAATGCACAAGTATCAGGGAATGGATTACAAGGAAATCGCGGAGGTGCTCAAGCTGAGCGAGTCCGCCACTAAGTCACTGTTGTTTCGCGCTTATGAAACACTGCGCGAACGCTTGAAGGAATTTGTATGAACTGCAACGATGTTCGGGAAAATTTGATCGAGTTGCTCACCGGTGGTCAGGCCGACCCGCAGGTGACAGCTCACGTAAGCCAGTGCAATGCCTGCACTGCGGAGCTAGCCTCCTTGCAGGACACAATGGCATTGCTGGATGAATGGGAGGCTCCGGAGCCTTCTCCGTACTTTCTTACGCGCTTGCGTGCGCATGTAAAGGAAGAACGCGAGAAAGCTCCAGCAGCCAAGTGGGTTGCATGGCTGCGCCGTCCGGTGCTGGCTGTGTCTTTGGCAACCATGCTGGCTGCAGGCGGATTGCTGTACCGTTTGATTGATGTAACGCAGCAGCCGTCCTCTGAAGGACAGCCGCAAGTTGGAACCGCAGTAGCCGATATCGAGTCACTGGACAAAAATCATGACCTATTGATTGATACCGATCTGGTGAACGAATTGACGGGTGCACCGTCAGACGATGTAGCCGAGCCGTAAAAAATTCTGCTCGGGGGAGAGCGAATTTGTGACCGGGGCCGCAGTAACTACAATCTTGTTCTTTTCAGGGATGCTGACCGTATCCGTGCCGCCACACGTCGATACGCGCGGAGCCAATCGGATTCCCGTGGTAGCCTTGCAGGCCGGCCAGGGGCAGAAAAACGCCAATGGCAATCGTGCTGGACAAAAAGGCGGACGGAAGATGGGCGACTGGCTTGAGGCCCACAAAGATCTTCCCCTAGACCAGCAATTGAAATTGCTGGAGAACGATCCGAAATTTAAGAAGCTTCCTGCCGAACGCCAAAATGCTTTGCGTGAGCGCCTGAAGAAATTCAACAGCCTGCCTCCGGAAAAGCGTGAGCAAGCCTTGCAGCGTATGCAGTTTCTGGCCAAGCTGACGCAACAACAGCGCGAAGAACTGCGCAACGCCAGCCAGGAGATAAAAAAGCTGCCCCAGGACCGTCAAGTGGCTGTGCATAAAGCTGTCCGCCATCTGCGCCAAATGCCGCCAGATGAACGCAAGCAGGTTCTGGAATCAGACCGCTTTCACACGACTTTTTCTGATCAGGAACAGAAGCTCATCGGCCAGTTGGCGGAGATAAATCCTCCTGGCGAAGGTGGAAGTTGGCAGGGGGCACAGCCGAAGTAAATTGGTAATCGGGTAATTTGGTAATTGAGTAATTTAGAAAGTGCGGGCGCAGCAAAGATTTTCAATTACCCGATTACCAAATTACTCAATTACCAATTCTCTTCAGTTCATCAACGCCATCGATCTTCGCAGTGACAGAGCTGTTTGCCGGATCTCTTCTGCATCGGAAGCATCGGGAGACATCTTTACGTACTCTTCAAAATCGTTGAGGGCGCCGCGATAGTCGTTGAAGTTGTAGCGCAGCTTAGCGCGCTGCTTCACATCCTCAGGCGAGCGTGGATAGATCACCAGGATCAGATCCACTACCTGCAGAGCGCGGCGGAAATCGCGCTGTGAGATATAGATGGAGCGGAGGTTGTTGAGCATGCGCGTCAGCATCTGCCGTCGCGTAACTGGCAATAGAAATTCCGGCTGCAAAGCAAGCTGGCCGGAATAAATGTCGTTGAGTTTCTGCCGGCAGTCTTCTTCGGTGACAATGGAGCCGCGCTCAAAGGCATCGATCAAAATGGAACGACCGTCGATGTCATAGTGCTTTAACAGAAAATGTCCAGGCATTCCTACACCAACCAGCGGGAAGCCGATGCGGCGGCCGACTTCCATATAAATCAGCGCCAGGCTGATAGGAATGCCAAGCCGGCGATCGAACACGTCATGGAGAAACGAGTTGTGCGGATCGTAATAATCCACGGTATTGCCGCGGAACATCTCTTCCTGGAACAGCACCTCATTCAGGGCCGCAATCAGGTGTGTAGGATCGTCAGGATCCTGAATCTTGGCCTTAGCGCGTTGCGCCAGTTCTTCTACTCGCCGAACGTAGCGCTCAATATCAAGCTGCGGATCTTCAATGCGAGCAAGGGTAAGCGCCGCCCGCAGCAAATCGACGTGCTCGTCTTCAACGTCAGAACGCACCAACGCGGCGAAAGCCTGCGTAAGATCGGAGACAGCTTTTGGTTCCACAATAAAATTGTAGCTGAACGTCGCGGCTATTGTGTTGCACTTCCGTGATTTCTGGCAGGCCAGAGCCGGTGCGGCAGCAGATAAGTAAATCCGGCAAAGCCTTCCCATTGAGTTGAGGTGCTGGTCAGGCCGCGATTGAAGCCTGCATCAACCACCAGGTTGCGTCGTACCGGATAAGAAATGGCCCATAGACTTCCCACGGCATTGCCATGCAGAAATGGCTGAGTAAAATGCCACAACTCTCCCGCGAGCGTGAACTTTTTGAGCGGATGCGAAATCGAAATCGTCTGCCCAAATTGCGCGCGGCCCACATGGTCTTCAAGTTGCTCGTTGAATATACCGTTCAGGTCAAAGTGGAAACCAGCAAGATCGTCGCTGATCAGGAGCAGCACGCTGTGCTCCGGCGTGCCAAAATCCACATCAGGAGCAGAGCCGTTGTAAACATGCTTGAAGTAGCTGAGCGAGATGGTAGGCCGCTTCCCATGGCCGGCGAGCGCCACCGCCTGGAATCCAACCAGCACATCTCCGGGATTGAATTCTTTGGTAGCACCCAACCCGGTATGGACCACAGGTTCGCTCTGCACCAGAAATTGCAGCCGGGGATGCACCGTCAGCTTGGTCACTTGGTTGATGCCCAGGCGGCTGGAGAACTCCGCAGAATCCGCGGCATATTGAACGCCGTTTTCAAATTGCAGGTAGCCGACCGGCGTCAGCGTAGCCGGAGTTGCAACCGTAGGGCGCGCCGGATTGGCTTCAGGAGTTTCATCGCTGTCTTTCTGGGCGCTGTTGTCCGAATTGGACTGCGCTACCGCGCATGCTGTCATGGTAAGAAGAAGCAGGGTAAAGAACACCCAGTATTTTGATCGCTGAGTTTGTGCAATAAGGAAGGGAATCAGCATTATTGGATTTTTACGCCACCTCTTGAGAGAGTATCTTTCAACCAGAATAGCTGCAAACTGGTATTTATATGCCAAGCCCTTTTCCACTTAGAACAAATTTCAACAGATAATTATTCCCCGGAATATTCATAAAAAGTTGCGGACGGCCAGTCAGCAGCCGCCCACTGGATCAATTTCAATTAGAAGTGAAACCCTAACTCCGCTGAATACGAACGCGGCGAAACGAAATGCGTTCCACTGAAAGTTGAGAGAAAGTTATAAAGCGCGGTCTTATTGGCAATGTTGATGGCGCTCAACTGCAGGCTCCATTTGTAGCGGTCGCCGTGGAAAAGATTGTCATGCCCCACGGCCAGGTCAAAGAGGTTGCGCGGCGCAATCCGCGGCGGGTTGTGATCGTCATTCTCGGTTCCCGGCGCTGGAATGGAGATGCGGGTTGATCCCAACTGCGAGGGCGCACAGCTCGTTAGCGGAGAACCCAACGTTGGGAAGACATTGCCGCAGAACAATCCGGCCTGGAGCTGCTGATCAGCGCTAAAGCCAGTTAGATCGACTGGCGTTGTTGTGTCTGTAGCAAAAGGCACCGCGCCTGCGACCAGGCCACTGTCATATCGCCAATTGAAGCCTATCCACGGTCCGCGCTTGCCTGCCTGGTATTGCAGGTGAGCCGTCTGATTGAACGCTTCATCATGGTCAATGCGAAACGCTCCGATGGCTGCAGGTGCTGCGCCGGCTCCGCCGAGTTGTGGCGTAAAGAAACGCGAAGCCACACTGGAGAAGACATATAACGCCGAGAAGCCATGGAAATTCGGCACGCTCACGCGTCCGGCCACTCCGGGAATTTTGGAGTTATGCCATTCAATAGGAAAAGTGAGCGGCGTGCTGCCAAAAATCCCAAAGTCATAGGCGTTATGCGTGTACTTCCAGACATACTCGCCGGAAAAGACCAGGTACTTGCCAAATGCCTGTTGCAGACCGGCATGAAATTCATTGCGCCAGCCGGGAGAAAATGGCGTGGCGGAATTTGATACGCAGACCAGCAGCGGATTCAGTACCGGATCAGCGCAGCCGGTGCTGGAAAGGATCAGGTTTTCGTTGAATGGTGTTTCCAGCAGCCGCGCGTAGGAAGCGCGAAGGACGGTATTGGTCTTCTTAATGTTATAGGCAATGCCGACACGCGGCTCAGCTTCGCCGTGTGAGACAAAGCCGTTGTACATATCCCCGCGTACCCCCAGATTAAGCGTCCAGTTCCCCGCCGTGATTGCATCCTGCAGGTAGAGAGAAAGCTGTTTAATGTCCGTATGACCGTTAAACGGGAACAAACTGCCTCCACGCGTGAGATCGACGGGAAGCAAAAGGCTGTTGAAAGCCGGATTGGCCGATCCACCCGGATTGACCGGCCCACCACATTGCCCGGGGTTTGTCACCGTGGGATCAGTATCAGGACTCCCGTCAGAGTTGAGACACACAGCGTTCAACGTAGGATCAACAATGACAAAGCGGTCATTCTCGCTGAGAAAAGTCTGCTGATATGTCCCGCCGGCCTTAAAGTTGTGTATGCCCTTGGCATAAGAAATATCAGAGCGGATTCCCGTATTGGTTAGCCTGCGGTCTTGCGCCAGTGTTTCCTGCTGCAGGTCGGGAGCAAGATCGGCAAATGGGTTCCCGCTGGGGTAATAGTTGAACTGGTCATGCCGTACAAACGCTCCAACCGTGAGGACCATATCTGCGTTGATCAAATGTGTCCATGAAGGCGCGATATTGAAGGTCCGGATCTGCGAACGCTGATCTGCAGGTCCCACGGGAAGGCCGTTGGGCCCGAGTCCGCCATTATCGACCACCAGCCCTGACCATGCAGTCGCGTCTTGAGCGTCAAAGGTATTCGGCGTCTGGAACCACGAGCGGGTGAATCCCAGGTTCAGATGGAGCGAGTCAGCCTGGGAGAGCTGAAAATCCACCCGATCGAATACATTTTGTTCATTCCCTTTGTCGTGTATGGGAGTAAATTCGGGCGTATCGAGAAAGCGTCCACTGTTTAATCCGCTGAGGGAGATAAAGTTTCCCCATTTCTGACCTCCATAAGCCAGATTGAATCCCACGTTCGATGTACCAAAGCTGCCATATGTAGCGGTAACAGCTCCGTGCGGCGTTGTTTCACCCAGGCCGGAGCGCGTCGTAACGTTGATGACCACGCTCGACTTCTCTCCAAACTCAGCCGGTGGCGCGCCTGAAATCACCTCCAGCGATTGCACCGAATCGATCGGAATCTGATTTGAGAAGATCTTGCTCTGCTGATCAGTAATGGGCTGGCCATCCACTGAGAAAGAGTTTTCTGCGTGATCGCCCATCCCATGAAAAAGGCCGTTTGAGTCCGCGGCAATTCCAGGAGAAGCCATCGTGACCAGTGAGCTTACTGAAGATGACGTGCTCTCCAGAGGAATCTTGTCAAAGAGGCCACGGTCCACGTCAGTGTGAAAGGTGCTATCAGTTTCAATCAGGTCAGAGGCGCCGGCTTCAACCGTAACCGTTTCTGTGGCACCTGTGATTTTTAACCCAATTGTGAGATTTACCGGCACCACCGAGCGAACATCCACGTCCTGTACATACGGAGCAAAATCTTTTCCGGTAACCGTAAGGTGATAGGGATTGAACGGGACATTGGAAATAGTAAATTTGCCTGTGCCGTCGCTGGTGACAGTGCGGTCATAGCCGCTGACCGGGTTGTGAATCTGGATCTGTGCTCCGCCGACAACTGCGTTGGTTTGGTCCGTGACTACACCCTGGATGGTCCCCGAGTTGCCGGAGGTCTGGGCCGCGGCCGTATAGCAAAACAGAAAGATCACACTGATAAAAACGAGCGAAGAAGCCCACAAAAGGGCCTTCATAGAGATACGCATAGCTCCTCCAAAATGCTTGTTGAATGAAGAGTGTTGGTCTTTATTTGATTTGGGAGAAAAAGCTACGCGACGGGAGGAGGACGGGAGGAGTACGGCGATGAATGCAAATCTGTCTTGCGGTCGATTGTCAGCGGCAATCGCAGGACGCCTGTCTGCTGAAATGTGACCTTTATGTGACAGGTACCTGTCACACGCACGGCTGAGTGCAACAGCGGGCACACGGTACAGTGCCGGGCGTCTTTTTCCAGCCCGTCAAGGTGGAAATGCAGCGCCTGTGCCGCCGCTGAACCCAACACCAGCACCAGGCAGACAATAATCAGCCAGGGCGGGATCCAACGAGCGATGTTGCCTTTTTTTAGTTTCATAGCAGAAAAAACTTTGTTGTGTTGATACGCTTTTAGCCAGGCGCACGTCAGTTTGTCATCACACCTGCAACACGTCGCCTTCGCGCGCCACGGTCCGGTAGAGCACAGGGTTGATAAAGAAGCCAAGCAGCAATCTGGAAAGAAGCCCAGCCACAATCACAATGGCAAACGGCTTCTGCGTGTCTGATCCAATTCCGGTCGAGAGCGCGGCGGGCAGCAAACCCAGGCAGGCCACCAGAGCAGTCATCATGATCGGCCGCAGGCGAAGCAGCGCGGCCTCTCGCGTGGCCGTGCGGATATCCATCCCTTCCAGACGCAGCTTGTTGATATAAGAAACAAGGATTACCCCGGTCTCCACAGACACTCCCATCAGGGCCAGCAGGCCAAGCACGGAAGATACGCTAAAAGGTGTGCCCGTCAGCTTGAGCGCAATCAATGCGCCCACCGGCTCAGTAATAATCACGTCCAGCGCAATGGCCAGCGGGAATTTGAAATTGCCATAAAGCGCAAACAAGATAAAGAAGATCAGCAGGACTGCCAGTGGTCCCACAACCATGAACTGCTGCCTGGCGGCCAGAAACTGATCATATTCTCCGCCCCAGGCAATGCGATATCCGGCAGGGAGTGAGACGTTTTTCTTAACCGCGGCCTGCCCATCGTTTACGGCGCGTTCCAGGTCACGATGTTCAATGCTGTATTGCACGCCGATATAGCGGGAGTTATTCTCACGATAAATGAAAGACGCGCCATTGCCCTGCTGGATGTCTGCCATCTGGCTGATGGGGATCTGCTGGCCGTCTGGCGTGCCTACCAGCAGGTTGCCGATCTCTGTTGCGCTGCTGCGGAACTGCGGCTGCATGCGCACGACAAGATCAAAAAGTTTTTCTCCTTGTATTACCTGCGTAGCAGCTTGGCCGCCAACCGCCGCTTGGATCACAGCTTCCACGTCTGACACATTGATTCCGTAGCGCGCGATTTTTTCGCGGTCAACGTTGATGTTCAGGCTGGGCTGCCCCAACTCATGCACCACGGTCAGATCGGAAAATCCGGGCACAGCTTCCAGTGTTTTTTTGATCTCAACGGCTTTCTTTTCCAGCACATCAAGATCAGGGCCGTAGATTTTTACCGCCAAAGAGCTTTTCAGTCCGGTAAGGGCTTCGTCCACGGCATCTTCTGCCGGCTGCGTGTAGTTAAAAATAATGCCCGGAAAAGCCTCCAATCTTTTATCAATGGCGGCGATTAATTTTTCTTTGGTATCGAGTTTGCCGTTCCATGATGGATCGTCATACGGTTTCAACCCGACGTAAAACTCCGCGTTGAAGAAGCCGGTAGGATCGGTGCCATCATCAGGCCGGCCATGCTCCGATCCAACCACTGTAACCTGAGGATAGGAGATCAGGATGTTGCGAATCTGAGGGACAATCTTGCTCGACTCTTCAAAGGAAATGGTATAGGGCATGGTGGCCCTCACCCAGAGCGCGCCTTCATCGAGATGCGGCATAAATTCGCCGCCTATAAACGGAACCAGGCAGAGAGCGCCGGCAAAAATCAGCACTCCAATCAATAGCGTCAGCCCGCGATGATCAAGACACCAATCAAGCTGACGCGTATATATTTTTTTGATCCAATCAAAGGCTCGGTTTCGCGGCTCTTTTACACCGCTCTTGAACCAATAAGAAGCCAGGACCGGAACCAGCGTAAGCGTAAGGATGAGCGCGCCAACCAGGGCAAAAGACATGGTGTCTGCCATAGGATGGAAGAGCTTTCCGGAAGGGCCGCTCAACGCGTAAATCGGCAAATAACCGGCAATGATGACGGCAACGGAATAAAAGATAGGACGATCAACATCTTTTGCGGCAGCCAGAATGACTTCATGGAGCTTAAAGAGTTGGCCCTGGCGTAGTGCCAGTTCGCGATAGATGTTCTCCACCATGACCACGGTGCCATCAATGATGATTCCAAAATCAATCGCGCCAATGGAGAGAAGATTGGCAGAAACGTCATGGGCATGAAGCACGATGAATGCAAACAGCAGGCTCAGCGGAATGGTGAGGGCCACAATAATCGCAGCGCGTATGCTGGCCAGGAAGAAAAGCAACACCACCAGCACCAGGATCATGCCTCGCAACAGATTGTTCTCTACTGTCTTGGTGGTGAGATGTACCAGTTCACTGCGATCATAAAAGGGCCGGACTTTAACGTCAGGCGGCAGGATAGAGCTGTTCAACTCCTCCGTTTTATTTTCCACGCTCTTAAGCACGGTCTGCGTCTGCTCATCGCGGCGCATCAGGATTACGCCTTCCACGGCATCGTTTTGGTTCGTCGTGTGCGTCTGGAAGCCAAACTGTCCCAGCCGCGGAGCGTTGCCGATGGTGACTTCGCCAACATCGCGGACCCTGATTGGCGTTCCCTTATTGCTGGCAACAATCACGTTGCCGATATCAGAAGTGTCCCGCACCAGGCCGAGGCCGCGCACGTAATAGAACTGTCCGCCTTGCGAGTAGAATCCGCCTCCGGTGTTGGCATTGTTCGCGGAGAGTGCCTGAATCACCTGTGGAACAGTCAGGTGGTATCCATAAAGCCGCGCAGGATCCAGCAGCACCTGATATTGCATTACCGTGCCGCCCAGGCCTGAATCATCGGCTACGCCGGGAACTGATTTGTAAGCTCGCTCAACCACCCAATCTTCAATCGTCTTTAGTTCTTGTGGAGTGCGATCTGGACTTTCCAGTACATAGCGATACACAAGTCCGCTGGGGCTAAACAGCGGCGCCATGCTGGGCGTGATGCCGGAAGGCAGTTGGGCATCGCCAATTTTCTCGAACACAATCTGGCGGGCAAAATAGTTGTCGGTACCTTCGTCGAACGTCAGGGTAATGTCAGAAAGTCCGTACAGCGAGATGGAACGCATGACCACCATGCGCGGTGTTCCGGCCATTTCCACTTCAAGCGGCAGGGTGATGAGGCGCTCAACTTCTTCTGAGGCGTGCCCGGGCCACTGTGTGATGAGCTCAACCGTGGGCGGAGCCAGGTCAGGATAAGCGTCCACCGGCATCCGCTGAAAGGAAATGACGCCGCCAATAACCAGCAGGACGACTAGCATCAGCACCAGAAAACGCTGGCGCAAAGCCATTTGGACTAATCTATGTATCATTTGTTTTTGTCGCTTCGCTCCAACCAGCTATGGACCGCTTTCTGCGATCCCGCTTTCTTCTGCTCCCGCTATAAGCGGCTCGGACTGCACTGTCCTCGCCGCTGATTCCGTTTATCCAAAGTTTTTTGTCGCTTCGCTCTAAACCGCTATAGGAGCTTCTTTCTTACAATCTTCAGCGATGCTCCTACATCACGACGCTCGGGCAGTACGGCCCTCACGTCTTATCCGATTTTTTGTCGCTTCGCTCCAAACCGCTATAGAGTTCCCACGATCTCGCTTTTTTCTGCTCCTGTTGCAGGCGGCGCAGCTTGCACGGCCTTCGCCGCTGATTCCGTAATTCAAGTTCATGTCGCTTCGCCCAAACTGCTATTAGAGTTCCCACGATCCCGCTTTCTTCTGCTCCTGCTGGCTTGCTCCCAACTCCTTACTGCGAACTCGCGAACTGCAAGAACAGGCTTCCATCGCCGGCCACTTGTTCGCCCGGTTGCAGGCCGCTGACAATCTGAGTTTTCCCATCGCTACTTTGGCCGAGCTTGACGGGACGCCGCGTAAACTGTCCCTGGCCTGTGGTCACAAACAAAAACGGCTCATTTTCAGCGTCGCGCAATACCGCTGCGTCCGGGACCAGCAATGCATCGTCGATTTTTCCTGCAACCACTGTGGCGGTCACGTACATGTCTTTTTTCAAGCGGCCAGAGGGATTCTTTGTGTCGATCCGCGCTTGCAAGGTCCGCGAAGTTGGATCAAGCGCTGCGCCCATAAAAGAAATCTTTCCGTAAAATACATCGGGATAAGCATCCGTTTTGATCGTGACTGGGTCACCCACGTGGACATAAGCTAGCTGGTTCTCATAAACATTTGCCAGAACCCATACCGTGCTCATGTTGGAGATGGTGAAGCACTGCGTCTGGCCGGCCTGAAGCACCTGTCCTGGCGAGCAAAGCCGCTCTACCGCTTCGCCCGGGATAGGCGCAAGCAAGGGCACTTCCGGCGATGTGGGATTTTCAATCAGCGTATCCGGGCGTGGAATTCCCAGAATCTTCAGCGATTGCTCCGCCGCTGTCAGGTCAGCCTGGGCTTGAATTTCTGCCGATTCTGCCGCCTGCAAATCGCGCTCAGCAATCGCGTGGTGAGCATACAGGTCCTGGGAGCGCAGATAATTTTTGTGAGCCAGGGAATGCGCGTCACGCGCCTTCAGGTAGTTGGCGCGAAGCTGAGAATAATCCGGGCTGCTGACGTACAGCATTGGCTGCTGTTTTTTCACCTGCTGGCCCGGTGAAACCACAATCCTGCTCACGGGGCCGCTCACCTGGCTGATCACCGGCGTGGTCGCGAAGCTGTTGTAAGCGACGGCGCCAGTCAATCGCAGTACTCGTGGCCAGCTTGTTGGCTCAACGGTGACGATTTGTATGTGGGAAGCCTGTTCTTTGGGTAATGTGA
>DASTCT010000115.1:0-20389 GCA_035710845.1 Candidatus Angelobacter sp. | reverse complement strand
ACAACTGCAATAAAGAATGCTCATCCGCCATGACCATGTGCAGTAACTGCGCAGACAATTCCAGAGCACTCCAGAATGAACCACAACGTTCGACTTGCAACTCTATTTATCAGCAATCTGTTGTTAAGTAAGTGACATTAGGCGCCCTCGCCTGCGGAGATATCACTGGTTTTGGGTTTGGTTTTTTAGCTAAGAGCCAATGGCTAAGAGCTAAAGGCAGGTTTTTCGGCTAATAGCTGCTTTTGCACCCACACACTTCAAGCGTCCGTCCTGAAAGCAAGGCCGGACGTCCGGCGGGCTTTCAAGGGCCTGGCAGGCAAGCCCAATGGAGCATGAAGCTGGGCCGCGGACCATGGCAAAGTTGCAGGCCTTTTGGATCCGTCCAGTTTTAGCTAAAGCCAAAGGGCAATAGCTAAGAGCTGGTTCTGTCCCCGACGCCGCTCTCGGTTGAAATTCCCTCTAAATATAGCGAACATGGGGCGAATTTGTCAAGTAAAATCGACAAAATTAAGTGAGCTAATTTTTACGGCATGAGAGCTAGCGGAGTCCCGCAGGTGAAATCCTGTCGTCGGCAATCCTGAGCAAGGTCGAAGAATTCCTCCTGCCAGAACTAGGTGTTTCCGGAAAGACCACACCTTAAAACCCACGGCAGTCCAGCGCCGTAGGCGCGAAAAGAAGTTAGCCCACCCTAGAGCCGAGCGCATGCGAAGGCGGAGGGGTGGGTAGGCAGAATAAACGGACGAGCCCCGTAGGGGCGGCACTTTCGGAAAAACTGTTGAAGCCCAGGACTAAATCGGCTAGATTCATTCGACCCATGTGGCAACGCGAAATCAGACACGAAGGCTTGCATAAGTATCGTTTAATAAAAGGTGAGACTGAAACCATAGTCAATATCCGAGCTGAAATGCAGATCCGTATTTGGAATGAACAATGGGCTCGCAATATGGCTAGTGTGGCTAAGCGCCAGGAAAAAGAAGAGCGCGCATGGGCTAAGGAAAGTAAAAAACAGCTTGCTATCGATCAAACGGCTGAGCTTCAGAAAGCGATACAAGATCTCGATACACTTCTAATTTCGAGCCTTGAACCCAATCATACGATTGACTGGTCGACCCTAAAAGACACATCTGAGTTTCCGGCGGCGCAACCTGTACCGCCTGTTTTGCCTAGCCCACCCCCGGAACCGAAATTTGGTGAACCGCGTTTCACTCCCCAACTTAACTGGTTTACAAGGCTAATTCCCCCAGTCCGGCAGAAAGCTCAAGCTCACGCGTTGGATCTCTTCAATAAAGCACATCAAGACTGGGCGCGCGCAGTAACTGAGTCAGATAAGCTTGGCCGTACTCGGGCAGAGGAATTCAAGAAGGCCCGTGAATTATGGGAGCAAAACAAAGCTAGATGGCAAGAAGACCAAGCTAAAAGCAATGCCACTATTGACCAAGCGGAAGAGAACTATCGGTCCGGAAAGCCAGAGTCTGTTGCTGAATATTGCGAGATGGTGCTCCACAATTCTGAATATCCTGAGAGCTTTCCTTCCGATGCGGTGGTCGCATATGTTCCTGAAACACGAACTGCGGTTGTGGAGTACAGCCTGCCGGATATTTCAGCGCTTCCCAAACTGAAAGAAGTGAAGTATGTTGCTGCGAGGGAGGCGTTTCAAGATGTGCCTGTTAGCGAAACATGGCTCAATCGCACCTATGATTCCGTTCTTTATCAAATAGCTCTCAGATCGCTACATGAGATATTCCAAGCCGACGCTGTGAATGCGATTGATTCAATTGTTCTGAATGGCTGGGTAACATCGACAGACAAGGCAATCGGTAAGCAGGTCACAGGCTGCGTGTTGTCTGTCCATGCGACGAAATCTGAGTTTATGAATATCAATTTAAACCAGGTTGAGCCTAAGGCATGTTTCAAGAAATTGAAAGGTGTTTCTGCAGCCAAGCTAACTGCTTTGCAGCCGGTAAGACCAATTCTGCAAATAAACAAGGAAGACAAACGCTTCATCTCGCCATATGGCGTTGCTGATACTTTGGATAACTCCTCGAACTTGGCTGCAATGGATTGGGAAGATTTCGAACAACTCATTCGTGAAGTATTCGAAAAAGAGTTCAGCGCGAATGGCGGTGAAGTCAAAATCACTCGAGCAAGCCGAGACGGTGGCGTTGATGCGGTAGTTTTTGATCCCGATCCGATTCGCGGCGGCAAGATCGTTATCCAAGCAAAAAGATATACTCATACCGTGAGCGTCTCGGCCGTTCGTGATCTATATGGAACTATTCACAACGAAGGCGCCAACAAAGGCATTCTTGTCAGCACCGCTGATTACGGTCCCGATGCCTACGAATTCGCAAAGGGTAAACCAATAACGCTTCTGAGCGGGAACGAGCTCCTGTATTTGCTCGAGAAACACGGCCACAATGCTCGAATTGATTTGCAGGAAGCACGACTCCTTAATGCCGAAAAAGAGAAAACGCAACGTGCCGGATCGTAACTTCAGAATAGGACGCAATGCCACCGACGACGGTTTACAGATTACAACTAAGCAGTGAGAAATTTATGTGCCGCTGCACCTTCTGGAACCCTCGGCTTTTTCCTTAACAAGACTGTAGCAGCGCCGTTTATACTGCCAGTTGAAATGGCAGAAAATGAGAAAGCAAAAGTAGACCTTTTTGGGGTAGTAGCCGGAATTCTTAGGAATGGCCCACTCTACCATGAATACACTTACACTGACAAAACCGGTCACCAAGGTTTGCCGGGGTCAGGACTGCGGTGCGCCGCCCTCCCGAAATTCAAAATGTACTGTAACGGCGGCATGTGCAAACAGGAGACTTGGTGGACTCCTGACAGCAACTCAGTCGTTTTCGGTATGGAAGAGATCTGTAAACGTACCTTCAAATGCAACAATTGTAACAAGAACACCGTTACATACTTCTTCATTTGGAAGGAGCGACAGAACGATTCTATTTTCGTTAAGGTCGGTCAATACCCTGCATTAGAGGAGCGCATTTCCGATGCTCTGAGTGACGCCTTCTCAAAAGACGACGCTAAGATGTACAGGAATGCTTTGCGCATGCGTAACTTCAACTTAGGTCTCGCAGCTGTCGCGTACCTGCGCAGAGTTGTTGAAAACAAAATCAATGACATCTTGGAAATTCTTCACGAGGCCGCAATCGCCCACAACGCACCCGCTGAGATATTGGCCCGTCATGAGGAAATGAAAGCCGAACGGCGTTTCAGTGTGAAAGTTGATTATGCTGGAGAACTATTGCCTCCCTCGCTTCGCCCAAAGGGTCTACCCAACCCCATGGCAGTTCTGCATGATCTCGCCAGCGACGGCCTCCATGCGCGATCTGACGAAGAGTGCGTAGCGATTTTTGACAAATGCCGTACGACATTTGAGTACGTATTTGGCAAAGTGCGGATTGAAATAGAGGACGCGAACAAATTCCTAAGGTCTATGGTTGACCTGACTCAGAATAAGACCAAGGTCTAAGAAACCTCCGTCCTTCGGATGGGCTGCAAGCGGCGTAAGGACAAAGGCCTTCATCTCTCAGAAGTTTTTCGCTGCTTGCTTTTGCGCCGGATATCCGCAAAGGTCTTAGCTCCGTCCACAAACTTGCCGCGGTCAGCTTCACGGGCACCGAGGACGATCTTCTTGCGCAGTTCTGCGACTCGGAGCTTTTTCAATTCCTCACGTTGTAACGCCACGCGCAACTAAACACCTATTCCTTATCTTTGTCGATTCCAAAGCTTCTCTTGAGCCGCCTGAGAATGGTGGGTAAATCCACTTTCAAAAACTTGCCTTCGTATTTTGTTAGATGAACTGTGTCGCCTAGGATTGGCTCGCTCTCGCTTTCGTCCTCTTTGGTGCCCCCGCCTGAAGTTGATCCGGTCAGCAGTTGGCGCTGTTGATACGTTGTGAGCTTGAGCGCTTCTATCGTCGCGTCTTTTGCTTCCAACATCGCCTGAGCTAAAACGAGTTGGGACTTCAAGAAGAAAACATTTGCTTTGAGCTGTGACACAGCCATATCTGAAAAATCGTCCGCGACGGCATTGAATTCCGGGTTGCGCGGAAGATCAAGATAAGACTCAAGCGCCTCCTTGATTTTGCCTAATGCGCTTGGCCCATCCGCAGGCGTTACGCTAAAGAGAATACGGCCCGCATCTTCCTTGATCTCTGAATTTGCTTTGATTCCGAGGTCCTCTAAAAATTGCACGAAATAGATTAAGTACTGTTCGCAACTGGTCTTGATCGGAGCCGGAAAGTTGAACCAGGTTACTAACGAATTCTTGCGAACTGTCCTTAATGCCTCTTCCGCAGCAACGCGCGACAACTTCTTAATTAAATTAATGTTATCGACTATAAAATCCTGAGCTGTAACATCTTTGTTTTTTAGCGCACAAGTTAAACTGCCGCCACGCATAAATTCTGATTCGAAAAAATCGAATTTGAGTTCGCTAGCTGAGCTGGTTTTCGCTATTTCCCTGAATGCTCGAAGATAGGCAGATGCTGAAAAAGGACTGGTCCAATTCTCTAAGTCACACAAAAAATTTAAATCTACATGCTCTGTATCCGCAATGTTTTCTTGTAAGTACAACACTACTGAGTGCAAGATCAACCATCGATCTACTATTTCATTAATTCTAAGATCCAGGAAAGAAATGCGGCTGTTTTCAATATCACTTAAGGTAAGAAGAAAAAATGTTTTCGATTCGAGAGGGTTGTGAACATTTCCAGACCAACTCTTATCAACAGCTAAACTCACTCTCGAACTTTTTAATTTCTCCCCATTGATCACTATTGCATGGTAGTGAGTACTAGACCCAATTTTTTCGAAATTGATCAAATATGTCTCCAATTGTAAGAGTACGGTCAATGCTATACGCTATTCCCTCAATTCCACCACCGTCGCCCCGGCACCGCCTTCATTCTGTTGTGGCTCGGAGACCGTTTCCACGTGCGGATGCTTTTGCAGATACTGGCGCAGCGCCTTGCGCAGAATACCCATACCGCTGCCGTGGACGATGCGCACCCGCGTAAGCCCCGCCAGAAATGCCCGGTCCAGGAATTTCTCTACTTCGCTGGTTGCCTGGTCCACGGTCTGGCCGATCACGTTGATCTCCATGGGCGTATTGGAATCTTCTTTCAGCGAGACAGAGATTCCCTTGGCCCGCGCTGCTGCTACCGGATTGACTGCCACACGCTGGCCGCTGGAGCCTGAGCCGACAGAAAAAACTTCCGCCACGTCATGCCGCGGGATCTTCATTTTCATGGCGCCCATCTCGACTTCAAAGGTGTTCTCATCAATCTTGCGCTTTACCACCGCAGTCCGGCCCAGCGACTTGAGCTTGACGGTATCGCCCTCAGAGATGTGCTTCACCTCATGCGGGCGCGCATTGGGATCATTCACATCCGCGCCGGTTTTGTGTGCCACCACGCCGGCATCAAACTGCTCTTTGAATTCGCGGCGCAGCCGCGCGATCCGCTGCTCCGCCTGCTTGGAGAGTTTCTGCGCTGCGGCGCGGTCCTGCACAGCGCTCACGGCCTCGCGCACCTGGTATTCAAAGTCCTTGAGCAGTGATTCCATTTTGCGCTCGTAATCGCGCGTCTTTTGGCGCTGCTCCTGCTGGCCTTCGGCTTCCAGGCGCTTGAGTTCGCGGCCCAGTTCTTGTTCGCGCTTCTGCGTCTGCTGGCGCTCGCGTTCGAGTTCGCGCAGTTCGTTGTGCAGACGGTCTAGAAACTTGCTGACGTCCTGCGTCTGTGTGGTCAGGCGTTGGCGCGCGGCATCAGTGATCTGCCGATTGAGGCCGAGCCGCTGCGCGATGTTGATGCCCGCCGAAGCTCCGGGTACGCCGACGCGCAGCTCATAGGTCGGTTGCAGCGTGTGCTCATCAAAGCCCACGGCGGCGTTGAGCACACCCGCAGTATTCGCCGCATAAACTTTCAGCGAAGTATGATGCGTGGAGATCACGCTCAGCGAGCGGCTCTCTAGAAAATGCGAGGCAATGGCGACGGCCAGCGCCGCGCCCTCTTCGGGATCGGTGGCCGAGCCCAATTCATCGAGCAGCACCAGCGAATGCGCGGTCGCGGTGCGCGAGATGAAATCAATATTGGTCACGTGCGCGGAGAAGGTGGAAAGGTTCTGCTCAATCGACTGGTAGTCGCCGATATCGGCCAGCACCGCGTCAAACACCGGCAGCCGCGCCGTATTGGCCGGCACGGGAATGCCCGCCTGCGCCATGAGCGCCAGCAAGCCCATGGTCTTGAGGCCCACGGTCTTGCCGCCCGTGTTGGGCCCGCTGATGATGAGCTGGCGATGGCCGCTATCCATTTCGAGAGTAAGCGGGATGACTTTGCCACCCTTTAGTTTTAGATTGCGCTCCAGCAGCGGATGCCGCGCCGACCGCAGCTCAAGAAAAGCGTTGGTCGAATCAGAGGCGGTCGACTCAGAGCCGCTTGCGTCAGAACCCGTCAGCTCCGGACGCACGCAGTCATAATCGAGGGCAAAACGCGCTTTGCCGATCTGCAACTCCACTTCCGCCATCACATCGGCCGCGACCACCATTTCGTCGGCGCGTTCGCCCAGGCGCTCCGTCATCTCCTGCAGGATGCGCCGGACCTCCGCCTGCTCCTCTTCCAGCAGCCGCACCAGATCATTATTCTGCTCAATGGTCTCCAGCGGCTCGATGAAAACAGTCTGACCGCTGGAGCTTGCGCCGTGCACCACGCCATTGACGCGCTTGCGCTGCTCGGTCTTGACCGGGATCACAAAACGCTCGCCGCGGATGGTGACCAGCTCATCCTGAACGGCGCCGCCTTCAGCCAGCCGCCGCAGATAGCCGCGCAGCGACTCCTGAATGAGCCGCTTCTGCTTCTCCACGTCACGACGAATGCGGCCCAGCTCCGGCGAAGCGCGATCATCAAGCGTGCCGTCAGGCTGGATCTTGTTGCGGAAGTGGCGCAGCAGCAGCGTGAAATCGGCAATCTGGTTGGCCAGCTCCAGCATGCCGCGCCAGTGCTCTCTGACGGCATCCGCCGGATGCAACGCCATCTCTCGCCACTCCGAAGCTTTATCGACCAGCAAAAGAAGATCTCTGATCTGCTCAATCTCAAGCGTTGCGCCGGGAATCTTGGCCTTGGCCAGCATGGTGCTGCCATCGAACAGCCCGGAGAAATCAAAGCGCCCGCCGGCAAAGTAGAAGCGCCGCGCTTCATCGGCAAGCTGCTGCTGGCGGTCGATCCAGGCGCGGTCCGCCGACGGCTCCAGTTCAGCCACGCGCGCCTTGCCCAGCGGCGAACTCAAGTATCCGCCCAAAAAGTCACGAAAGTGCGTGAATTCCAGGACGCGGGAAGACGAATGCTGAAGCGGCGAAGGGACCATGCAGACTCAATGGTAGCGCATTCATAGTAGAGGATGTCGTTGAGGGAGTTTTGGCGTGTACTAACAATCACCATCTACTTGCGGACACGAGCACGAGCAAGTTCCGCCTGGATTTCTTTGTATTCTTTTTTCCACAAAGAAGCTTTTGGAGCTTTCTTCAACAGAGCTTTATAGATTTCCTCTGCCTCTTTATAAAGTGATAGAGCAACAGGTCGTTGTCGAGCCTGCAGTTTGAGGCGCGCAAGCCGTAAGAAGGCAAGCGCAAGACCGCGTTGCCACTCTACATTGCTGGGATCTTGATTTACCAGTTGTTGGCTGACCGCAAGATCCTTCATGAATTGCGTCTGCGCCTCAGCCGCTTTGCCCTGCGCCTGCAGCACATCCCCTATCTTACCGTAGGATACAGCTAGATCGCGTTGCCACACCGCATTGCTCGGGTCCTGCTCCGTCAGCCTTTGGTAGATTGCAAGATCCTTCATGAATTGCGTCTGCGCCTCAGCCGCTTTGCCCTGCGCCTGCAACACATCCCCTATCTTTCCGTTGGATACCGCGAGATTGCGTTGCCACTCTGTATTGCCTGGATCCTGCTCCGCCAGCCTTTGGCTGATCGCAAAACTCTTTGTGAATTCTTCCTGCGCCTCATCCAGCTTGCGTTGTTCCTGTAGCACATCCCCCAAACGGGAATGGGCCACGGCTAGATCGCGCTGCCACTCAGCATTGGTCGGATCCTGCTCCGCCAGCCTTTGGCTGATCAAACGATCATTTGTGAGTTCCGCCTGCGCCTCGTCCAACTTGCCCTGTGCCTGTAGCACATCCCCCAACTTGCCGTGGGAAACCGCAAGACCGCGTTGCCACTCTGCATTGGTTGGATCCAGCCCCGCCAGCCGTTGCTTGATCGCAAAACACTTTGTGAATTCTTCCTGTGCATCGTCCAACTTACCTTGTGCCTGCAGCACATCCCCCAACTTGCTGTGAAACACTGCCAGATCGCTTTGGCACCCTGCATTACGCGTGTCCTGTTTTGTCAATCGTTCGTAGATCGAAAAACCCCTCATGAATTGCGCCAGCGCCTCGTCCAACTTACCCTGGGCCTGCAATACACTCCCTAACCGTCCGCATGACACTGCCAGATCGTGCTGCCCCCCGACGTTGGTCGGATCCTGTGCCGCCACTTGTTCGCTGATTGCAAGACTCTTTTTAAATTCCGCATGTGCCTCCGCGAGCATTCCTCGCGCAACACAACTGTGGCCTAATAAACCCCCTGCATTGGCTTCGGACTTTTGATCGGACAAAGAAATCGCCAATGATAAAATGCTCTTCGCTTCAGATAACGCGGTAGCTTGCCCTCGATGAACTTCGACCCAAGCTAAGGCCAGACGCGTCCAAGCCAGCGCTCTTCCTGCTATTAATTCGAGACCTTCCAGTTCTTTGAGCGCAGTCGCAAGAGCGTATTGTTCCTCTGGGCGTGCAACACTGCTCCATTCCCGATTTATCTTCTCGAGTTCGCTCGCACCACGCTCCGGATCAGCACATAGAAGATGATATATCCATTCAATTCTGCCAGTCCGATTGTCACTACCGATAAAACAGGCTGCCGCACGCGCTGAAAGCTCACGGAATTGCTCCGGGGCCTTTGCGAATAGACGCTTGCGCCAACCTAGCCGCGTAGCCTCATGGAGATTACTGAGCTCACGGTACTGGCTCGGGTAACGCTCGATGAAAGGCAGTACCCGCATTTCTTGGAATCGCTTCCGCGCTTCTTCTAAAGAGACCTTCAACACTTGTGCCAGCAGGTCGACATCAAACCAACGAAGGATAGAGCAGGCATCAATCACGGTGCGAAGCTGCACCCGCTCTTCTTCTGGAAGAGCAGATAGAAAGAACTCCGCGCTGATTACAGCTTGAGCATGAAGATCTCCCTTGCTGGCTTCGAGATCGCGGATTAGCTGTTCGATGACCATTATCTTACGTAGATTTCGCGAGTACCTCGCATAGCGAGGCCATCAAAGAAGGCTGTCCTCTTGTGGCCCTCAGTAAAGGATCGAGATCGCTCTCCTTCACATTGGGGAAGCGGCGCGACACCCACTCCTTCCAGTGCTCAAGCTCAGTGATTGGCGCTAACAAAAAATGCCGCGTCAACTCGCGCCAGTTTGTGTTGGCGCTCTCCGGCACCTTCTGGCCGGCGATAATCACGACAACAGCAGGCGCGCTCTCCATGTCGCCCAGAAGTTGCACGTTCAGCCAATCGACAATTTCCTTATTTTCCGCCGCATCCTCGTAGCTATCAAAAATTAAAAGAGTCGGCTGACGCAACGCGCGTAGGTCTTTGCGCAATGTGTAAGATTTTTTGGGTTTTTCCTGAAAGAAATCCGGCAAATACTTGCCGAGATCAAGGTCAAGTTGATCCAACACGTTTTCGGTGTTCAAGATGCCGCCTTTAAAATCAATACGGGCATGAGGAACTCCTAAAACTCTGGCATATTCAGCAGACTGGCGCGTCAGTTTGGACTTTCCTAAACCGCTTCCACCTTCAAAAAGCAGAATGCGTTTTCCTGATTTGCCTGCCAGCAGGTCCACCAGGGCAGGCCATTCAATCTTGTTTCGGTCGGCGATGTCGGGTTGAAAGGAGACTGGATTAGGCCACTGGACAACAGGTTCATCTTTTACCTGCACGCCAACGCGACTGGCAACCCAGCGGATCATCTCCCGCGAACCTGAATCATCAAAAGCGCGGAACTGATGCCAGGCTCGAAGCCGGTCCGGCACTTTGTTGGTTTCAAGCGATTGCAGGAAAGTTAATCTAAAACGTTCGTTTCGCCCTTGCTCATCGTAGAGAGCCTGGCGAATCAGGTCAGCTTCCGTTGCTGCGCCCAGTCCTTGTCCCGGTGGCTCGGTTTTGTCGTAAGCTGCAAACCATCCTTTTGATCCAACAACCAGAACACACTCGGATTGGGTTGTGCAGTCGTCGCACCACTTTGGCCAGCCTTCATCCGGCCCGCCTGGATGATCTTCCAGATAGAACTGGTCCAGAATGACGGGAAGTCCTGTCTGGCGGAGCATTTCACCTAAACGGCGCACAGCCCGAGAATGCTCAGGACTTTCATGCCGGTAGCTGATGAAGACTTGGTCGCGCATCAGAAACTTGCGGTTATGTGCAGGCTCTTTCCGGGGATGGTATGAGAATAGCAGAAAATCTGGCAGGTTAAGACGCTAAATCTTCGCAACCATGAGCATGGAAGAGCACAGAAGCAAAATGGCACCCGATCGCAAAGAATGACATGCCCAAATACTAGCGCAGAAATAGCCGAGCTTAGACACAAGTAGCTGGCCGATTGAGATAGGAATCACTGCACAAAGACTGATAAAATCTGAGCAATGTCCTTTCCCGTTACCCGACTTCGCCGCATGCGCCAGACCGACTCTTTGCGATCACTGGTGCGCGAGACCCGTCTCACGCCTACAAGCTTTATCTATCCGCTGTTTGTCTGCCCGGGTGAGGGCGTGCGCAAAGAGATCAGCTCCATGCCCGACGTGTTTAATCTCTCGGTGGATGAAGCGGTGAATGAGGCGCATGAAGCCAAGTCACTGGGCGTGGGAGGGATTATTCTCTTCGGCCTGCCGGAGAAGAAGGACGAGGCCGCTACTGGGGCGTGGATCGATGACGGAATTGTTCAGCGCGCCACGCGGGCCATCAAGCGCGAAGTGCGCGATCTGGTGGTGATCGGCGATGTCTGCCTGTGCGAGTACATGTCACACGGCCACTGTGGGATTGTACAGAAGAAGAATTCTCCGGCGGCGGGCGGAGCTTCCCGACGTGGCAGCAACGGCGGACGCAGCGGTGGCAATGGCGGTCGCACAGCAGTAGCCACGCAAGCCGCGGCTGAAGCTGAGTACGAAATCCTGAACGATGAATCACTGGAAATCCTGGCCAAGACCGCAGTTTCGCAGGCTCGCGCTGGAATGGACATAATTGCGCCAAGTGATATGTTGGATGGCCGCGTCGGGGCGATTCGCAAAGCGCTCGATCACGCAGGCTTCCTCAACATTCCTATCCTCTCTTATGCAGCCAAATTCGCCTCAGGATTTTACGGCCCCTTCCGTGAAGCCGCTGACTCCGCGCCACAGTTCGGCGACCGCCGCTCCTACCAGATGGACGGCGCCAACCTGCGCGAAGCCATGCGTGAAATCGCGCTCGACGTGAAGGAAGGCGCGGACATGATTATGGTGAAGCCAGCCATGCCGTATCTTGACGTGATCAGCGAGGCACGCCGCCGCTTTGATCTGCCTATCGCCGCTTATCAGGTTTCCGGCGAGTACTCCATGCTGCAAGCGGCTATCCGCAACGGCTGGCTTGATCGCGATCGCGTGATGCTTGAATCGCTCACTTCCATTCGCCGCGCGGGAGCGCAGTTGATCCTCACTTATTTTGCGAAAGATGCAGCAAGGTTGCTGGGATAATCCCGTTCGAACTCCAAAGATTGTTTTGTATCAAGACATTAAGGCTTCACTGCCATAACCGCTTTTAGAAGGATTGAATGAAGAGAAGACTATTTCTCGCGTCGATTCTTGCTCTGCTAACCAACGCTGCCTTGGCACAGGTGCACCAGTGCCAGCCATTGAAGCACGCCAAACTCCCTGCAATAAAAGGGCAGACCTATCGCACGGCCCGAAAAATGTTGTTGTCTGCGGGATGGCAGTCTCAACAGACAATATTTCCACCAGTGAGGGAGGAGGATCAAGGCGTATTTTACGGCAATGGGGAGTACTTCTGGAAGAAAGGATACGTGGAACTCGAAAGCTGTTCTGGAACAGGACTTGCATGGTGCTCGTTCCTTTTCCATGATGCTTATGGCAATCGCCTGAGAGTCTCCACTTCCGGTGAGGAAGGCGGGGAAGGTGAAAATTTTCACGCAAAAGTTAGAACAGTTGATTTTGTATGTAAGAAGCAGCAATAAGCGAGCAATATCGAGCCTGTAATCACTTCGTCTCCGCGTGGCTCTCCGGCGGCTCTTTTCCCTGATCCTCTTTTTCTTCTTCGTCGCTTTCGCTCTCCACTGCCTGTTTTAAATGGCTCACGCTCTTCATTGCGCCATCGGCCAGCCAGATCACGCCAACCACCAGCAGCGCGGCCAGCGGATACGGCAACCACGGCCAGTGCAGTTGGCTTTCTGCCTGCTGTAATTCCTGCTGCGCCTGATGACCCGCAGTCTCCGCTGTAATCTCAAAGTTAATCACCTGCAGGTCCTGGCCTGAACTGCGATATTTTGCCAGAAAGTCCTCCGGCAATCCCTGCCCCGCTGCCAGCTTATTGCGTGCATCCAGCATTGGCTGTACGGTCTGCGTGTACCACTTCTGCTCTGTAGCCACCACGCTCTGGAGTAATTGGTCATGCTGAGCATCGGCATCCTGTTGCGCTATCTGTTCAATTCTCTGCTTATCAGATTGCAGCAATCCAAGGTTGGCGGAGTTTCCATCCAGCAGGTAGCGATTGAATGCCGCTTCCATGTCGCTGAGTCGATGGATCGCCTCCGTCCGCACCTGGAATTGCGAGGCAGCAGTTTGATAGTTGGTAAGCGCCTTATCCAGCCGGTGCAACTCATAGCCATAGAACGCCAGCGCTGCAGCACCCACCAGCGCCAGCAGAAGCAAACCCAAAAGGCGCATCCATGCCCTGCGGGCCAGCTTGGCGGCGGGAATCGGGATTGTCACGGTAGAAGACATGGCGGAAAGGCTAGCACATTCCCTGGTCGCCAAATCTAAGAAACACGAACGTTAGGGCCATTCGGAGACGACCTAACGTTTCCGTGCTTAGCAAAAAGTAGCGAAATTGAAGTTAGAGCGTATTTACATGCTTGCTATGCGGCTCGGCGGATTCCTCCGCTGCCGCTCGTTCGATTGCCCGTTATTAGGCGGAAAATGAAGGTCAGGACGACAGCGCCTCCGATCGCCACCAGAATCGTGTAAATCGTTCCTCCCTGGCCGGTTCCGCCCAGGGCACGCATGATCCAGCCACCTACAATTCCTCCGCAAATGCCCAGGATAATGTCCCAAAAGACTCCATAGCCTGAGCCCTTCATGATCTTGCCTGTAGCCCAACCTGCAATGAGACCGACGATAATCCACCACAAGAGATGCATATTTCCCCCTTGGAAGGTCCCTAGCTGGGTCCTTCCTCGTCCATAGCAATTAGATAGGGACTTCTCCTTGCGGTGTTTGCCTCGTTGCAGCAGGAATCGAGTGTTGCCGGCCCAAGTAGCTGGCGCGAAGACCCTGCTGGTCCTGAATTCTTGAATGGCAACCAACAGCGGGTTCAACTATTTACAAGCCATGAAAAGAGCGCCGCTTTCCCGGGCGAATCCTGGCCCCTGCCGCATTCGTCTAATGGGATGGAAAATAAACAGGCTGTAATACAATCAATTGTTTGCCTACACGCTGACTTTCCATTCAGAGGGAGCACTACTTTGCCAGATACGATTTACGATGTTGCCATTATCGGCGGCGGCCCCGGCGGATATACCGCTGCTTTCCGCGCCGGCCAGCTTGGCCTGAAAACCTGCCTCATTGAAAAAGAGGACAAGCTTGGCGGCACTTGCCTGCATGTTGGCTGCATTCCCACCAAAGCCCTGCTTTTTAACGCTGAAGTTTATGACCACCTGAAAGCCGCTGAAGAATATGGCATTGACGGCCTGGGCGCAGGCAAACTGAACTGGAAGAACATTCAGGACCGCAAGAACAAGATCGTCGCCAAGCACACCAAGGGCCTCGATTTTCTAGTGCGCAAGAATAAGGTTGACCGCGTGCTCGGCTTTGGCAAGCTTACCGGCCCAGCCAAAGGTGGCGTGCACACCGTTCAAGTGGAAAGCAGCAAAGGTCCCAGCGAGATCAAAGCCAAAAACATCGTCCTGGCCACCGGCTCGTTTGCCCGTATGTTGCCGGGCCTTAAAGTCGATGATCGCATTCTTACCAACATTGAAGTGCTTTCCCTCGCTGCTCTGCCCAAGTCGATGGTCATCATCGGCTCCGGAGCAGTCGGCGTGGAGTTTGGCTCCATCTATCGCTCTTTCGGAGCGGAAGTCACGATTATTGAAATGTTGCCGCGCCTTGTTCCCGTGGAAGATGAAGAAGTCAGCAAAGAGCTGCTGCGGTCCTTCAAAAAGAAAGGTATCAACTGCTTCGTCAACACCAAAGTTGACAAAGTGGAGCGGACCAAATCCGGCGTTTCCGTCACCTTCACGCCGCAGGGCGAAGCCGCACAGAAGATTGAAGCTGATACGGTTCTGGTGGCGATTGGCCGAGGCCCAAATACTGAAGGTATCGGCTTGGAGAAAACTCCCAGCATCAAAGTTGAGCGCGGCTTTGTTCATGTAAATGAATGGATGGAGACGGGCGAGAAAGGCATCTATGCCATCGGCGATATCGTTGCCGGCCTGCCGCAGCTTGCACACGCAGGAGCAATGGAAGGAATTGTTGCCGTAACGCGTATTGCCGGCAAACCCGCCAAAGCCGTGAACAAGAACCGCGTTCCCGGCTGCACTTACTGTGAGCCGCAGATCGGCAGCGTGGGTCTCACAGAAGCCAAGGCCAAAGAAGCCGGATACCAGGTAAAGGTCGGCAAGTTCCCCTTCACCGCCAACTCCAAGGCCACAATCATCAATAATCATGAGGGCTTCATCAAGGTTGTGTCTGACGCCAAGTTCGGCGAGATTCTCGGCGTGCACATCATTGGCCCCGTTGCGACGGAGCTGATTGCGGAAGCCGTGACAGCTTTGGAACTTGAAGCCACCGTGGAAGATATGATGTTCACGATTCATGCCCATCCGACAGTTTCGGAAGGTTTGCTCGATGCCTTCAGCGCGGTGGAGGGCAAGGCGATTAACGCTTAACAAGCATTCAGCAGTGAGCGCTCAGCATTCAGCCGGGAAATAACATTGACACAAATGAACGTGAATCGTGGTACGGAACGAACCTAAAGAGTAAGTTGATGGCTAATTTAAAGGGCATCACGTCAAGGCTTTTCATTCTTCCGATTTCCTCAGCTTTTATGAAGCTGTTTCATTGGCTGAATGCTGAGTGCTGATTGCTTTTTCCGGCAATCCCCGTGCGCCTTCTTCGAATCCATTCATACTGAGGAGGAGAACCATGCCTATCGATCCTGTTTGCAAAATGGATATCAACATTGCCGACGCTGCTGGCAGCCATGACTATCACTCAGAAACAGTCTATTTCTGTTCTATTGACTGCATGCACAAATTTGAGCGCGATCCAAAGAAATACATGGATAATATGTCTGACGAAGAACAAATCGCCAGCTAAAGCATGGCGAATGAATACATGAAAGATAAATTGTTTTATTTTGCATACGCCTTTGCGGTTGGCTCGCTGGGCTTCTGGGCGCCGATTGTCTTGGTGCATACAGCGTTTGGCAGCGATTGGGGCGTCATACTCACTCTTTTGCCTCTTACTTTTTTGTTGCCGGTGTTTGCCTGCTTTGTTCTGGAAGCGTTTACGGAGCGATGGACCCGGACGCGCCTTGCTCTGGCTTCTGGCATGATCACCGGCATCTGGGCCACAGCTTCATTCTGGATCACGCTGACAAATACCCTCAACCCTGGTGAAGGATTCCACGCGGCAGGTGCGTGGAGCTATGTGGGCTTGATGACCGTCTCCTTCCCTCTCAGCACCATCATGATCACCACTTATGATGGCTCGCTCTTCGCCGTGCTGTTCACCACCGCCGCGCTCTTTGTGTTTTCTCTGAACCGCTGGAGTTTCCAGCCATTGCTGGATCGCTGCTTCTTGTTCGGTCATCGCTAGTTCCTGCTGCTAGAGCGCCGCCCTCACTAGATATCTGAAAGCCAGCTATCTCTAGCGTTTCCTGAGTTGCTGTATCCGCTATCACGCGTTCGCGGTTAAATCATCTATTTTCACCCCACAACGCGCCATCCTGAAGCGAGCCATGTGAACGGCAACGCATTTCGACACAATTTTCAGCGAAGCTGAAGGATCGGCTCCGCTGCACTATAGATTATCCAAGACTGCTTGGAGAACCGGCTGCCCTGAAGAGCAGCATGAGGATAGGGATTTGTGATTCGGGATACAGCAACCCAGGAACTGCTCTAATGTCTTCCTCACAGCATTGCGTCTCAACCGCGAGGGATAATGCCGGGATTGTTTGCCAATTGCTAATTACTAACTACTAAATACTAAGAGCTGCTTTCCGGTTACCAAGGTGATGGTCTCAGGTAACAATTCCCTGGGATTGGCCGTTTTCATCGGCTTATGATGCAGCCATGCACAAGCGCCGCGAGCCGCGAGTTACCATGCCCATTGCCGTCAGGCTCTGGGGACTCGACCGCGAAGGCAAAGTCTTCTCGCAGAATGCGAAAACGCTGAACATCGCCACCAGCGGCGCGCGCCTTTATGGCGTGACGGCGGCGCTGGAGCGGGGCTTTATCGTCGGCCTGCAATGCGGCAACATGCGCGCGCGATTTATGGTGATGTGGGTGGGCGAGAAAGGCAGCCCGCGTGAAGGCCAGATTGGTTTGCGCGCCGCTGAAAACGGCATCTGGAGCGTTGCTCTGCCCCGCGCCTCAGATGAAGATTATTCCGCCTGGCTGGCAGAAAACTATCTTCAAGCTGAAGCTGTTATCTGAACCGTTACTCCTCTTTGCGTATCCAGAAATAAAGAAGCATTCTCCTTCATTTGGCATCCAATCTCTGCCTTTCAGCCAAGGAGGTGTCTTTGCCTGCAACCCGACGCGAATTCCTGACTGCGTCCGCCCGCACGCTCGCCGGAGCGGCATTGGCATCTACTATGGGCACAACTGCACTTGCCCGTTCCGTCAAGACCCGCGCGATTCTATTCGACGCATTTCCCATATTTGATCCGCGGCCGGTTGCCGCTCTCGCTGAGGAACTGTTCCCTGGCAAAGGCAAGGAGTTGAGCGATGCCTGGCGTACCCGGCAATTTGAGTACACATGGCTTTGCAATAGCATGGGCACCTATCGGGATTTCTTTCGCGTGATTGATGACGCTTTGGTCTTTGCCGCGCGGTTGCTCAAGTTGAACCTGACCGTTGAAAAGCGTGATCGCCTTACATCTGCGTATCTCCAGCTGCGGGCCTATCCTGACGTTGGCGAGTCGCTCAAGAGCCTGCGCGCTGCCGGGATAAAGCTTTCCTTTCTTTCCAATTTCACCAGCAAAATGATGCAGGCCGGATCGCCAACTCGGGCCTTGATGGTTTTTTCGATCACCTCCTGAGCACCGACACGGTTCAGGTATTCAAACCCGCTCCCCGCGCCTATCAGATGGGGCTTGACGTTCTCAAGTTGAAGCAGGAAGAGATTATCTTCGCCGCCTTTGCCGGGTGGGACGCTGTGGGCGCGAAACAATTCGGCTATCCGACGTTCTGGGTCAACCGCGCCGGCCAACCTGCCGAGGAACTGGGATCGTTGCCGGACGGCATGGGCCCCAGCCTGGCCCATCTGGTGAAATTTGCCGCCCCATGATTCTCTCCAGGAATCTAGAATAGATCTATGCCCCTGCGCGTAATCAACGTCCTTTTTCTAGGCCGCGTGGATTATTCCATCGCCACGGAATTGCAGCAGACGCTCGTCCAGTTGGTAAAAGAAGGCCGCATCAGCCACACGCTGTTGTTGCTGGAACACCCTCCTGTGATCACGCTGGGACGCAACGCCGGGGAGCAAAACATCGTTGCTTCACGTGAATTTCTTGCCGCCAATGGGGTGGAGCTGCATGAGACCGATCGCGGCGGCGACGTAACTTTTCACGGCCCTGGCCAGCTTGTTGGCTATCCGATTTTTGATCTGCGCGCCTTCTCGCCGCGCATTGGCGCCGTTGAGTTTGTGCGCAAGCTGGAAGAAGCGCTCATCCGCACCTGCGGCGATTTGGGCGTGGTCACAGAGCGCATCCCTGGTCTTACCGGCGTATGGACGCAGGATGACGTTCCCGGAAAAATCGCCGCCATCGGCGTTCACATCTCGCGCGCTGTCACCTCGCACGGCTTCGCCCTCAACGTGACCACCAATCTCGACTACTTCAAGCTGATCGTTCCTTGCGGCATCTCAGACAAGCCTGTGGCCTCGCTGGAGCAGGAGATGGCAAAAAGCTTTCTCAGCCGCGACCGCAAAGTCCCATCGCTGGAAGAGTTGGCGCAGCAGGTGGCGCGCAACTTTGGCCGCGTCTTTGAGACCCAAACGCTCTGGCTCGATTCGCTCGACGCTCTGCTGAGTGCTCCCCCCGCCTCTTCTGATGACACCTCATTGCGGAAATCGTCCAGCAGCAGAAATGGGTCGAAGTCTCCGGTGTTGCCGAACCCAAAGGCCCGACGGAGATGAACACCGCGCCTTCTAACGCTGGCTTTGACTTGATCAGCTTCTTCACCGGACGGATCGACATGGCTGGCCTCCAAAAGAAAATGGTAAACCTAAATTGTGGTCGTCGTCAGATTGGTTAGATCAAGTGCCATCCGTTGCATCCGTGTTCAGTCTCGTGTTTTTTTCTTGGCATATTGGACGAACGCAAATGTCCGTTGAACCTGGAAATGTTGCAGGCTGTAGATTCACAGACTCCGCCGAACGAATAATTCACTAAGCTATTGAAAATAAAGGTTGGTGCCGAAGAAGGGACTCGAACCCCCACACCCTTGCGAGTACATGGACCTGAACCATGCGCGTCTGCCAATTCCGCCACTTCGGCATTAATGGGCGCCAGACAAACACCGGCGCTGCGACGGGAATACCTCATCTATTTTAGAGGGTTTCTTGGATGTGTCAAACCGGGACGGGCTGGAACAACAGGCTGAATTGCCGCTTATCCAGATTGACGGCTTCGGGCAAGTATTTAGCGAAGCAGGGTGCTTAGCGAAGCAAACTCCATCGCCAGCAACTGACGTAATCCCGCCGCTACCCGCCGTAAGCACTATCCAGACCGCGATATTCGCACAGTAGCAGTGATCGGCTACGCGGCTTCGGCATCCAAACTTTATGAATCGCATAAAACAGCAATTCTGGGTGGACTACTCTGAATTCAAAGTAGCCCACTACGTAATCTGAATTGGCTTGCAATTCTTTTTTGATCATTACTGTTAATCCGCTCACGTGGCCGGATTTCGCACATAAATATTTCGCAGACAGATATTTCTCAACAGATATTTCTCAACATGTTATTTCGCATACTTATATTTCGCGCACAAGCAAAGCTACTTCCCATAGAATTTCAACGTCCCTAAAGGAGCCCCTTTCATGTCGACGATATCTTTAGTCGCTACTCCCGCCAAGACCAAGACTGCTGCTTATGCGGCGCAGTCAGCCACTTCTCCTCTTGCGCCTTTTTCTTTTACCCGGCGTGAACCGCTGCCTCAGGACGTTCAACTGGAAATTCTTTTCTGCGGCGTGTGCCACTCTGATCTGCACACGGTTCGCAACGAATGGAAAGGCACCACCTACCCTGCGGTTCCCGGACACGAAATTGTTGGCCGCGTCACTGCCGTCGGCGATGAAGTGAAGCGCTTCAAGGTCGGCGATCTGGCCGCCGTTGGTTGCATGGTGGATTCTGATCGCAACTGCCCCAACTGCAAAGCGGGATTCGAGCAGTTCTGTGACGCTGGCTTTACCGGCACCTACAACTCGCCCGACAAACATCTTGGCGGCATGACCTACGGCGGATATTCAAAGAGCATCGTCGTGGACGAGCATTTTGTCCTGCATCTTCCCGATAAAAAGAATCTTGCCGGAGTTGCACCGCTGCTCTGCGCCGGCATCACCACGTATTCTCCGCTGCGCCACTGGAACGTGGGCAAAGGGCAAAAGGTTGGCATCGTCGGCCTGGGCGGACTGGGCCACATGGGCGTGAAACTAGCCAACGCTCTGGGCGCGCATGTGGTGCTCTTCACCACTTCACCCAATAAAAAAGAGGATGCACAGCGGCTGGGCGCGCATGAAGTTGTAGTCTCAAAAAATCAGAATGAAATGGACCGCCACCTGAA
>DASTCT010000114.1:0-67245 GCA_035710845.1 Candidatus Angelobacter sp. | reverse complement strand
ATCGGCTAATTCGGTGTGAGCGAACAGAAAGTCAGAGAAAGCGAATCAATACCTGGACACTGGCTCTCCAGCCTTCGGCCCACTGGTGGTCGCTAAGGTAAGAACGAAGCAGCTGGATTTCTTGCAGGAAAAATTGCGATGCAGGCGCAAAATACCGGATTTCCTGGCGTGCGAAAGATTTCTTTTTTTGGAAGGCCGCTCCTGATTTTCATCGGGCCGCAGCTGGTTGATAACTTATCTTTTCAATGTGATTTAGATAAGGGCCGCTGATCGTAACCTTTGCGACTGCTTCAAGGTTATACACAAAAACATAATTGTCCGTGCCTGTCTCTTCATCAGGAAGGCTGCATTTTTCAACGATTTTTCGCATCGATGTTGATAACTTATCTTTCCGACTTGTGCCCTTAAATTAAGGATCGCTAATCGCGACCTTGCGCCTGGTTCAAAGCTATACACAAAAACATATTTGTCAGTTCCTGTTTCGGAACAGTGATTCCAGCCTAGGGCTTTTTGATCTACAGCATAAGCCACCTTTCTCCAGAGCTCCTCATCTGAGGAGACAATCTGGAATTGGGGGAAGTTTTATGCCACGTTTCAAGAAAGTATTCTCTAAAGCGTTAGCCATCGGCAGCCTTTTCAGCATGAGCCTTGCCATGTTTGCGCAGGCACAATGCGGGACACAGGTGCTGAAGATTCCATCGCCTCCGGGCAGCCAAACTCAACCGGCCGATCTTAATGACAAAGGGGGCATTGTAGGAACGCTCATTTCGCCCACTACCGGATCTATTACCGGCTTTCTTTATAGCCAGGGCGTATTTACACACTTCAGGTTCCCAGGCTCGCTCACCACCAGGCCGGGGGACATCAATAACCACTCCGTGATTGTGGGTTCATTTACTGTGGATTTCAGCGGCAACTCGCATCCGTTTATGGTGCGTAATGGCGTCTTCACTGAGATCAAGCTTCCGGGTTTCCCCAACGCAAATGCGACTGCCGCCGGCATCAATGACCTGGGCGATATTACCGGGGTCATCACCGTCAACGGTGTTGTCCAGAGCTATTTGCTGCATCAGGGAAAGGTCACGCTCATCTCTTTCCCTGGCGCCGAGGGAGGCACATTTGCTAGAAGCATCAACAATGCCGGTGTGATTGTAGGATTTTTTCGCACCGGTCCGGAGTCAACCGACCACGCAGGGGGCTTTACCTGGAAAAATGGCGTTTTCACCACCATTGAAGTGCCCGGTTCGAATGATACATTTCCGGCCAAGATCAATGATAAGGGCGTCATCGTGGGCCTTGACTTTGATTCCCAGGACGTGAATCGTGGATTTGCTCTCGTCGATGGAAAGTTTTTCAACCTGGTACCAGACCCGGACGGCACAGATGTATTCGCTCTGAACAATTTTAATAATGTGCTAGGCCAGATTTTCTCAGAACCACTAACGACAGGGTTTTTCAAGGGATTCTGCTCGGCGGTGTTTAAATAAAATCATTTATCTATCTCGCCTGGAATTTTGCGAAGAAAGTATTGCAGAAGAATATCCCGGACGCTCTGTGGAATTTCTTACATGTAAATAACGTAAGAGCTGAACCACAGAGCGCTGGGCAAGGTGCCGCGCGGGCGCGAGGTAAAGATCACATTGAAGTCCTGCGAGACCGGCAGAGCATCAAGAAAATGCGGGTCGCGGCTGTCCGGCTCAACGATTGCCAGATAGCGCAGGAAATCCTGCAGGTGCAAGCCACCGTCATAGCACGTCCCGGCAAAAGAGAGATCAACGTGCTCACCGTTGAAGTGGCACGCCAGCGAAGCCGCCAGCGAGACTGAGCGTTCATAGGCTTCAGTTGAAACGCGGCCCGGCTCAGGATTATCAAACACTAGGCGCAGCCGGCGCTCGTCTTCACGGGTGAACTCGCGGACCTTGAGCGAGCCGGTCTTGGCCGTGGCTTTCCAGTCCACAAAGCGCCCAGGATCCTGCGGCGTGTGCTCGCGGATGCGATACAGCTCGCTGCCGCGGCCGCGAACGAAGCTTACAAATTCGCCGGTGATCATGGGCAGCAATTCCAGAAAATCATCCGACTCCAGCAGTGCCGGATAGACCAGCACGTCGCGCTCAAGAGCCACCTTGCGGCTCTTGATCAAAAATGAAAATGGAAAGCGCGTGGACAGGGTAAAACCATCTTCCGTGTAATGTCCCCGATGCGGGAAAGCAACTTCCAGGTCAGCACCGGCGGAACTCCCCGCGCCAACAAAGGTGAAATAGACAGGCCGAGTCAGGATCTTCTCCGGCAAGGGCGGTGGGATTCGCTTGCGCAAAACCAAGTCCGGCAGCTTGAACCACTGACGCCGCTTAGGAAAAACAAATTCCGTTTTTCTCCACTCCCAGCCCAGGCGTTTTTTCTTCTTTTTTTCCTCCGGCGTGGCCACTCTCACAGAAAAGGCAGGCATCCACAATCGCGGATTGATGAGGTTTACTCGTACCTGTACCGGACGCAATGCAAATGCGTTCCTGGGAATGATTACTTCCAGCTCAAGCCGCCGCAACACCATGGCAGAGGCGATCCCAGAAACCCAGATGGCCGCAAGCATGGCAGCCAGCACAATGAAGAGGAGGTTGTTGGCAGTATTAATCGCGGCAACGCCAATGATGAGCACCACGATGAGATAAGCCATGCCTTCACGCGTGAGGTCATAGTCAAAGGCCTCTTTCACGCGGGCAGCAGCAACGCGCTTCATGAGAAACGGTACGGTCAGCAATCCAACAATGCCGGAAAGAAGAAGGGCCGAGCCAGCGAAGATGGCCGTAGCCAGCATGTTGCCGCGCTCACGCGCCACCGTGGAAAACACCGCTGCCGTGAATGACAGAGCAAGCCCTGCCACAGCGAGAAAAAACCGCTGCCACGCCTCGCGATCGATATTGGCCAGCGCTGATTTCAGGTAATCCCGCATTGCTAATCCTAGTGTGGCACAAGGCGGGAAAATCCCGGTAGTGCCTTTAGAGAGGGTACCCTTAGAGTTTGAGACGCCAGATCACGCAGGACGGGCTTTCTCCGCGATCCGCTCTAGAAAACCAAGAACCAGATCGTTGAACTCTTCTGGGGTCTCTTCAAAAGGAATATGTCCCGCGCCGGCAATGATGGCGCGCTCACTGGCCGGGAGTTTTTCCAGCAGAACATCTGATGAGCGAACGTCAACAGCGCCATCTCTTGTGCCCCAAATTAACAACACAGGCACGTGCACGCGTTCAATGGCTTCACTGAGCACATGCAAATCTGCGTCCCAGCAGCGCATGATGTTCAGCAGATTATGCGCCCGGCCTTCACACAGCATCATTTGTGAATAGCCTTCCATGGTCCCAACCGGAATGCGGGCCGGATCGCCGTACAAGCGCTTCAAAAAGGTAGGGTGCAATGGCCGCGAAAATGGCATTCCCAGCTGAAGAAGCGCTCCTCCAGCTATGCTGCTGAAAAAGCGCACTCTTTCGCGCCCAAACTTTGACCATGGATTCACCGGTGCCGCCAAAACCAGCGAACGGATCCTTGGGGTAAGAGCAGCTAGTAACAGCGCAACCCCGCCACCCCACGAAGAAGCAACGATATCCACCGACTCAAGCCCAAGCTGTTCAAGCCACATAAGCAAACGGAAGGTCTGCGCTTCCATGCTGCAATCCAGCTTGCGGGGGACCACGGAGAGGCCGAAGCCGGGGAGATCAAGGGCAAAAACCGTGTGCTGCTGCGCCAAGACCGGGACATTAAATCGCCAGCAAAAATATCCACCAAGCAGGCCATGGATCAGGACCAGCGGCGGCCCGGAGCCAGCCTGCAGATAATGCAGCTCTTGCCCGCCAACCTCAGCGCAATGTCTTCCAATCTCCATAGCGTTTCGTCATCAATTATTAAGCGCAATACAATTCCCAATTCAGGCTGTGAAATTTAATAGCATTGCTGCTTATCTTTACTATTTTGTTGGCTTTCGTTATTTACGTAATGGATTATTTAGGTTATTGGAGAGTTTTAACTAATAATATTTCGATATAATTTTTATCTACAAAAAGTCACACAAAAAATACCAATATCAGTAGCTTTGCCTTCTCAAACATTCTATAATTTTTGTAACCGTAGGAAAATAAGCATCTTATTCATCGTAACCGGCACCTATTCATGGCATCCGATTTGCTCCAAGTAAAACGTAGCTATCCAGCTTACAGCGGTAAATGGTCGGCTGGAAGTGTACGAGACCAGCGGATGCGTAAAGATTCCCTAACCCGGTTTTCAGCAGTCGCATTAGCCGTTGCCACGGCTGCTCTGGTGATTTTTGCCGTCATCAATTGGCAAAAAGAGAGCCAGTACTCCACTCCCTCTGATGGTGTCTGGTGGAAGGAAGATTCCAACGGCCTTATAGCCAGAGGATTGATCCCGGATGGTCCCGGAGCAAAAGCCGGGATCAAAGTCGGCGACCGTCTGCTGCAGGTGAACGGCCATCCGAACGATGGAAGTGTCCGGAACATCGTGGAGTTTGAGCAGCTTCTCTTTCGTGCCGGCGTTTACTCCAAAGTGACGTACATAGTGAACCGCCAGGGCGTGAACGTGGAGATCGCAGATGTGATTCCGGTTCCGGCGGAAAACTCCATGAAGATGGGCCAGCGCCTGATTGCGCTGATCTATCTGGGAATCGGGCTTTATGTTTTATTCCGCCGCTGGACTGCGCCCAAATCAACGCATTTTTATGTTTTCTGCCTGGTGTCATTTGTTCTGTATTCGTTCCATTACACCGGCAAGCTGAACACATTTGACTGGATCATCTTTTGGGGTAACCTTACTGCGGGATCGTTGCAGGCTGCGCTGTTCCTGCACTTTGCGCTCACCTTCCCTGAACGCCGCGAGCGGCCGGCGATTATGCGCTCACTGCTGGCACTGGTTTATCTGCCGGGCGCCATCATTCTGGGTGCGTGGATTTTTGCACGCCTGGAACTGCGGGCCACAGAATCACTGCGCTGGAACCTTGATCGCCTGGAGATGTTCTACACCACGATTTATTTCGTAATTGCTGCCGTGGTGCTGTGGCGCAGCTATCGCAGGGCAACTACACCGCTGCAACAGCAGCAGATGAAGTGGATTTCCCGCGGCACTGTACTGGCTATTGGTCCTTACACGCTCTTTTACGTCATACCGTATTTGTTTGGCGTGCTGCCGACCACCGCGATGAAGATTTCAGTGCTGTCACTGGTCCTGCTGCCGGTTACCTGGGGCTACGCTATTGTGCGCTACCGCTTGATGGATGTTGACATCATCTTCAAGCGCGGCGTGGCTTATACGCTGGCCACGGCGGCGATTGTAGGTGCTTACTTTGTGGGCATCGGCAGCCTTGCAGGATCAATTACCACCAAGTATCCCAACACCGGCACCATAGGATTGATCGCGGTCATTATCATTACGGCGCTGGTGTTTGAGCCGCTGAAGAACTGGATCCAGGTCAGGGTGGATCGCTTCTTCTATCGTAAACGTTATGACTATCGCCGCACGTTGATTGAGTTTGGCCGCGAGCTGAGTTCAGAGATGGACTTGAGCGCCATGCTCTCGTCGGTAATTGATCGCCTCTCACGCACGCTGCTGGTGGACCGCATTGCCATCTTTCTGGCCACTGACGCCGATGCCCACGAATTTGTGATGGAGAAATCTTTCGGCATCAGTTATAACGGCGCTCTTGATCTGAGCTTTCTGGTGGTGGAGCGGCCGGAGCATTATGCCGGGCACATCTTCTTCGATAACACGCGCAAGGCTCTGCAGGAGAGTGTGGCGGCGAGAGAGACTATCGCCAAGCTGAACCTGAATTATTACCTTCCCTGCACGGTGCAGGGCCGCACCATCGCCGTCATGGGCCTGGGCAAAACCATGACCGGCGATTTCCTCTCCAGCGAAGACGTAGAACTGCTGGAGACTCTGGCTGGGTACATTGGGATCGCAATCCAAAACGCCCGCCTCTATGCTTCACTGGAGCAAAAGGCCAATGAATATGAGCGGCTGAAGGATTTCAACGAAAACATCGTGGAATCCATCAGCGTAGGCGTGTTGGCCGTGGATCTGGAAGACCGGGTCGAATCCTGGAATTCTCAGATGGAGGTCCTGTTTGCAATGCCGCGTTCACAGGTGCTGGGCGAGCGGCTGAGCGAAATCTTCCCTGCTTCCTTTGTAGAAGAATTTTATCGCGTGCGCCAAAACCCGGGCATCCACAATCTGTATAAGTTCCGGATGAAGACGCGCGCCGGCGACACGCGTATCGCCAACGTTGCCATTGCTCCGCTGGTCACCAGAAAATTTAATGTGATCGGCCGGCTGATCATTGTTGATGACATCACTGAGCGCATTGATCTGGAATCACAGTTGAGCCAGGCAGAAAAGCTTTCTTCCATCGGATTGCTTGCCGCAGGCGTGGCGCATGAGGTAAATACACCGCTGGCAGTGATCTCCAGTTACGCGCAGATGCTCACCAAGCAGATCAACGGCGACGCCAAGCTGGGCGATCTTCTGGAAAAGATCACGCGACAGACTTTCCGTGCTTCAGAGATCGTAAATAACCTGCTGAACTTCTCCCGCACCAGCGCCACCGAGTTCAGCGAGATCGACCTCAACAAGATCATCAAAGAAACCCTTGCGCTGCTGGACCATCAGCTCAAGACTTCGCGCATCAAGGTCGATGCCCAGCTCTATGAAAATCTCCCGCCGATCCACGGCAATGCCGGCAAATTGCAGCAGGTATTTTTGAATCTTTTTCTGAACGCGAAAGACGCCATGGCCGGCAAAGGTGGCACGCTCAGCATTCGCACCAGCAACGGTGACGCTATCCAGGTGGATATCAGCGATAGTGGCTCCGGCATTGATCCGGAACACATCAACAAAATTTACGATCCATTTTTCACCACAAAAACCAACCCTCGTGAGGGCCAATCGCGCGGCACAGGCCTGGGGCTGGCAGTTACATACGGCATTATCCAGGAACATGCCGGCAAGATCCGCGTAGATTCACAACCCGGGCGTGGAACCAGATTTCAACTTGAGTTCCCGCTAAGAAAGGCAGTCAATGTCTGAAGCTGCGGTATTAACCCGCCCCCATACCGAAGCCACTCATAGCGGTTCCATCCTTATCATTGACGACGAGGCTGCTATCCGCGAGTCGCTGGAAACCCTGCTGGAATTTGAGGGCTACAGTGTTGAATCCGCTGAGACCGGCGAAGAAGGCCTCGCTCGTCTCAGCGAGCAAAACTTTGATCTCGTGCTGCTCGATTTTGCTTTGCCCGATCGCAATGGCCTGGAAATCCTCAATGAGATCCGTGCGCGCGATTCCCAGCTTCCTGTGATCATGATCACCGCTTACGGCACGCTCGATAACGCCGTGCGCGCCATGCAGAAGGGCGCAACCAATTTCATCCAGAAGCCATGGGACAACGAAAAGCTGTTGGCAGACGTGCGCGCCTCGGTGGCCCGCCGCCGCGTTGAAGAAGAAAATGAGCAGCTCAAGCGCGCACTCAAACAGCGCTATAGCTTTGAGCATATCGTCGGCAAAGCAGACTCCATGCTCAAGATTTTCGATCTGGTAGGCCAGGTGGCCTCAAGCCGCTCCACGGTTCTCATCCAGGGTGAAAGCGGCACCGGCAAAGAGCTGATCGCCAAGGCCATTCATGCCAATTCGCCGCGCAAGAACCATCCATTTGTGCCTGTAAACACCGGCTCCATGCCTGCGGACCTGCTGGAATCAACGTTGTTCGGCCACGTCAAGGGAGCGTTCACCAGCGCCATCTCTTCCAAGAAAGGCCTGTTTGAGGTCGCAGACGGCGGCACCATTTTCCTGGATGAAATCGGCACCATGAGCCTTGAGACCCAGGCCAAGATCCTGCGCGTTCTGCAGGACCGCAAATTCATGCACCTGGGCGGCGTACATGAACTGCAAGTCGATGTCCGCGTGATTGCCGCGACCAATATCGATTTGCACCTGCTGGTGCGTGAAGGCAAATTCCGTGAAGACCTTTTCTATCGCCTGAACGTGATCACGGTCGATCTGCCGCCGCTGCGCAGCCGCAGTGTAGATATTCCACTGCTGGTCGGGCACTTCCTTGAAAAATTCTCCCGCGAAAACAGCAAGCCTGTGTCGCACATTTCGCCGGAGGCGTTGCGCCCGCTCATGGACTATGGCTGGCCTGGCAACGTCCGCGAGCTGGAAAACGTAATTGAACGTGCTGTGGTGCTCTGCAATGGCCCTGTGGTGGGCATTGAGCTGATACCGGACCACATTGTGGGTCGCGGCTCTGAAGGCGGCAAGATGTTTGAGCATCGCCCGGACGCCTCACTGTTTGAGATTGTTGAAGATTGCGAGCGCCGCCTCATCGTCTCCATGCTGGAGAAATGCAACTGGAACCAGACGGACGCTGCGGAGCGCTTCCACATTCCGCTTTCCACGCTCAACCAGAAGATCAAACGCCTGAATATTGAGATCAGGAAAAAAGGCCCTAGGGATTCGTAGCCTGAGCGCGGTGTGCTCTCTTCTGCCAGAGACGAAGCACGATAAGCACAGCGGCAAGGCCCATGATCCCGCCAACGACTTGAAATACGCAGCCACCATAGCCACCGGCAGCGCGATTGGGAAAAATATCAGTCTTTGCCCCATTAAGCGGGCGGCAATGGGATCATCTTCATTGATCAGCTCTTTCTTTTTTGCCACCAGCCATTGCACGGCCAGCAGCGCAGCGGCCACAAACATGTTTGCGAAATAAATCTCCTGTGCTGCGCGATTGCGCAGGAAGTGTCCCAGCAATCCACAGGAAAAAGGCATAAGGGAGATCGACATCAGAAACAGCAGGTTCAACCACACCAGTACCACCTGCAGGTGCCGGACAAAATGCATAGCCAGATGATGCAGGACCCATAACACGCCGCAATAAAGAAAAGAGACCAGAAAGCTGAAGAAGGCCGGGGCTTCATCGGCAATCTTGCTCAGCAACTCCCGCACGCCGGTCGATTTCGGCAGGTCCGGCGCTTTCAATTCCAGAACCAGCAGCGTCATGGCAATGGCGAATATGCCGTCCGTCAGCGCTTCCATACGGCCTTTGGAAAGCAGGATGCTATGCAGAATTTTTCTTGGAGAAGAGGATTGGGCCATTGCGCGTGATTGTACTGAAGGATCGACAGGCGTTCAACGCGACTTTGCACAAAAACCCTAAACCCTACCACGGATAGCACTGATCACACTGATTTACACGGATCAAAAAGCTCAATAGAACCATTTTGATTTGTAAATCCGTATTATCCGTGTTCATCCGTGGTGAGATTTTGCTTTGTGCAAAAACGGTTCAATGCAAAGAAATCCTTACAATACTGGCGAGCCATCAGTTTCTCATGACCTAGACTGCGGCCTGTTGAGAAGCCAATGTTCTTTTCCGCATTCGCGATTGACGGAAGCGGGCAATTACAGACAAGCTGCCCAACAGTACCCACAGTCCGCCGGCTGCAGCAAGATAGAAGGATATAAAGAATCGCGGTCAATGAAGAAGCCGCAGATCACTCCAGCCGAAAAAAGCACCGTTCCGCCGGCCATTATCAAAAAATTCACCACGGTTTCAACCCAGTTGATCTGCGGCCTTAAATGTTTGTGCCTCAACGCGCTGAGCGCTTCCACAGAGCGCCCGGCCATCCACCAAAACGGAGTTCCGAGGATGGTGGAACAGAGGGCCATCCAGATTCGAGGATCGATCCCTGGTGGAGCCCAGTTCATGCGGCTGGAGCGAAACATGGCTTCAGGTATCAGCAGAAACGTACCCGGCAGGTTGAGCAGGGTGATGCCTTGGGCCACGCCAAAGCGGAGTCGCCAAAGATAAGGAAATGTATGCACGAGCGACAGCAGGAAGATGCAGAGGACAAGCTGGCCAAGTGAGAACATCCAGCGGAAGGGATATGGCTTGTAGATGTCGCTGGGCAAAGGGGGCGTGGACATTGGGTTGAGAAAGCTTACACCAGAAGAGCAGTCTGCGATCAGATGGCAACAAAGCAGGTGTTCAGGCCCTTTCCGCCTTTCGGGGATAGCCGATAAAGCAGCAGGCCGCTCTTGTCTGCTATAGTTGACTTTTTCCGGATGGAACTCATCTCTCCGCTAGATTTCGCGAAGCGCAGTATCCTGGCGGTCCAGGATTACACCTTTCTTTCCCTGCGCGCGGTTGGAAACCTGTTCCGCAAGCCGCTTTACATGGCTGACTTGGTCCAGCAATCGGACTTTATTGGAGTAGGCTCACTTCCCATTGTGATGCTGACCGGACTGTTTACCGGAATCGTGCTGGCCCTGAACACTTCCAAGACCTTGGAAGAATTTGGCTCTCTCTCGCTCACCGGCCAGCTTGTCTCGTTTTCCATGGTGCGCGAGCTTGGCCCGGTGCTTACCAGCTTGATGGTGGCAGGGCGCAATGCTTCGGGCATGGCCAGCGAGCTTGGCTCCATGAAGGTGACCGAGCAGATTGACGCCATGCGCGCTCTGGGGACTGATCCTTACAAGAAGCTGGTAACGCCGCGCGTGATCGCAACGGTTTTCATGATGTTTTTCCTCACCATCATCTCAGACCTGGTGGGATTGGTGGGCGGCTGGATCATCTCTGTTGCCATGCTCGGCCTGAATTCTTATCAATACTGGAACAGCGCGTATCAAGTGCTGAAGTACAACGACGTAATCACCGGCCTGGCTAAGCCGCTGGTCTTCGGATTCATCATCGCCACCGTTGGCTGCTATTACGGCATGACCACCAAAGGCGGTACGCAAGGCGTGGGCCGCGCCACCACGCAGGCCGTGGTGGCTTCCTCGGTGCTTATCCTGGCCACGGATGCCATATTGACCCAGCTATTCATTAATTTGAGATGAATTTGAGATGAACTTGAGATGAGCTGAAAAATGTCCTCGTTCGCGAATGGCGCTCCAGACACGGTCCACAAGGCAATCATCTTTGAAGATGTTTCCATCGGCTTTGATGACCTGCAAGTGTTAGATAATGTCTCCTTTGAGCTGAAGCGCGGCGAGACCAAAGTGGTGCTGGGCATCGCCGGCTCCGGCAAGAGCACCATCCTCAAGCTTTGCCTGGGATTGCTGAAGCCCGACTCCGGCCACATTTACGTTCTGGGGCACGACATCACCACCATGTCAGAAGAAGACCTGTTCGATCTGCGCAGCAAGGTCGGCATCGTCTTCCAGGAGAGCGCGCTCTTTGATTCGCTCAACGTCCGCGACAATGTGGCCTTCCGCCTGATGGAAGAACATTTGCCCGAAACCGAAGTGGAGAGGCGTGTGCGCGAGTCGCTGAGTTTTGTGGAGTTGGAAGAATCTATTAATAAGCTGCCTTCTGAGCTTTCCGGCGGCATGCGCCGGCGCGTTGGCATTGCGCGCGCCATCATCACGCATCCTGAAGTGCTGCTCTATGACTCGCCCACCGGCGGCCTTGACCCCATTACATCTACCACCATCATTGAACTCATCATGAAGCAGCGCGATGTCTATAAGACCAGCGCTCTGCTGGTGAGCCATCGCCTGCAAGACGGCTTTACGCTGGCCAGCCACTACTTTGATCCTGTGACCAAACACATGCAGCCCACCGACGGCAGACCCCAGCGCGAGATCCATACGCGCTTTATGATCTTGCGGGAAGGCAAAGTGATTTTTGAAGGCACCGCGCCCGAACTGGGCAAAGTAACAGACCCTTACATTAAGGAATATATTTCTTAACTGCTTATCGTGCTGCTGCCTTGGCCTGGGGCCGCGATGCGCTCCTGCAAACGTTTCACACGCGCTTTGGCTTTAGACGTGGAGACCAGCTTCTCCAAATTCAGGAGAAATTCGGCATCGATGTATTCCTTGCGCGCCTGTGGAATGAATTGGCCGAACTTGGCCCAGAGGAAATACGGCTCAGTATTGGTGGCAAAGAAAAGCTCTTCATTGATAGCGCCCTGAATCACCATGGCCGCCGCCATGTTCCAGTAGGTGAGCGCCTGGCGGAACCATGCGTTCTGCTCGCTGCCGAATGCGGTCATAAGGCCCATGAACTCCTCGTGGTTTTTGGGCCAGAAATCTCCGACCATAAACTTTCTGGCCGCGCGCATCACCGGCTCAGTCCGCAATTTATAGAGCTCCACGATCAACTGAGCATCGTTGGCGGTGGGTTTCTTGGGCATGGTTTCCTCCTGATATGCGATTCGCTGGTCTGCCAGGCCACGATTTTTCAATTGCCAATTATGGCAATTCCGGCGATTTTGGCAATGATGTCATCCCGCTTCGCGCTGCTCCGCGCCCTGTTGCTGCTGCGTCATCCATTCCGGCGTGGGGATTGATCGCGAGTAGTCGCACTTTACCGCTGCGGCTGCAGGCTTGGCTTCTTCTGCGGCTGCGCCCTTCTTGCCGCGTGACTTCTTCTTCGGCTTTGGCGCTTCTTCTTCCTCGGCAGATTTCTTAGTGTTGTTGGGACAAATCAGCATCGATCCTGATTTCAAATGTTTTTCCAGCAGATACGGGCTGCTGCATTGCGGGCAGGTCTCTGCCACCGGCTTGTATGCCGATGTGAAGTCGCAATCAGGATAATTGGAGCAGCCATAGAATGTATTCCCACGGCGACGCGCTTTTTTCTCCACCAGCTCGCCATCTTTGCATTGCGGGCACTTCACGCCGATGAAATTCTGCTTGATGTACTTGCAGTCCGGGTATCCGCTGCAGGAAATAAATTCGCCATAACGCCCGTGGCGCAGCACCAGGTTGCGTCCGCACTTGGGGCAAACCTCTTCCAGCGGGACATCAGGCACGCGCTTGCCCTGATCAAGCCGGCGCGTGGTCTTGCAATCTGGATAACCTGTGCAGGCCATGAACTGGCCAAAGCGTCCGCGCTTGAGCACCATCACGCGGCCACAGTTCTCGCAATATTCGTCTGAGCCGGTCTCCGGCATCTCTGCGGCATCGAACTCCGGCAGGTTGATAGGATTCTCTTTGGTGAAGGTGCAGCTCTCTGGATCATCCTTCTTATATGCGCTGCATGCATAGAATGACCCGTGCTTGCCCCATTTGAGCACCAGCGGAGAGCCGCAACGTTCGCACTTTTCTTCCGTCGGCTTCTCCATCCGCTTGATGTTTTCCATGTGCTTTTCAGCGTAGCGGAGGTCCTTGGAAAACTTTTTGTAGAAGCCGCCGAGTGCGTCAGTCCACTTCTCCTTGCCCTCTTCAATCTCGTCCAGCTCTTCTTCAAGCCGGGCGGTATAAGCAGGATCAAAGATTTCTTCAAAGTTCTTAACCAGTAGATCAGTTACCACCAGGCCAGTTTCAGTGGGCACAAATTTGCCGCCGATCTTCTGTACGTACTGGCGTTCCTGGATCGTAGAAATAATGGTCGAATAGGTGGAAGGCCGTCCAATACCGCGCTCTTCCAGCTCTTTCACCAGCGAAGCTTCATTGAATCGCGGCGGCGGCTCAGTGAAGTGCTGCTCCGGCTTCAGTTCGCGCAGTGTGAGCCGCTGTCCAACTTCCAGCGCCGGCAGCTTGTGCTTGAGCGCCTCATCTTCTTCGTCCTTCGAGTCT
The DNA here is from genome assembly GCA_035710845.1 of Candidatus Angelobacter sp. Taxonomy (GTDB): domain Bacteria; phylum Acidobacteriota; class Terriglobia; order Terriglobales; family Acidobacteriaceae; genus Angelobacter. Next base: position 53,666 of record DASTCT010000114.1, on the reverse strand, counting down.
TTCGATTCCTCGTAAACCTTCAGGAAACCTTCAAACTTGAGCACTGATCCGGTCACGCGAAAGGTAAACGACTCACCGTTTTTGGCTTCAATATCAACGCTGGTCTGGTCGAACACAGCCGGGTTCATCTGCGAGGCCACAAAGCGCTGCCAGATCAGCTTGTAAACTTTGTATTCGTCTTCCTGCAAATATTTCTTAATCTCGTCCGGATGGCGCGCCACTGACGAGGGACGGATGGCCTCATGCGCCTCCTGCGCTTCTTTCTTTGACTTGTACACGTTTGGCTGTTCAGGCAAAAATTCTTTGCCGTAAGTTGATTCAACCGTCTGCCGTACCTCAGCCAATGCATCATTTGAGACGCGCACAGAGTCAGTACGCATATAAGTAATGAGGCCGACCGAGCCTTCATCGCCCAAATCAATGCCTTCATACAAGCGCTGCGCAATCATCATGACGCGCTTCACGCTGAAGCGCAGCTTGCGGGAACCATCCTGCTGCAGCTTGCTGGTGGTAAACGGCGGAGCAGGGCTGCGCCGGCGCTCTTTCTTGTCAATACTGCGAACGGCCCACTGCGCCTTTTCAAGCGCCGCAGTGATCTTCTTTGTTTCTTCCTCGCTCGGGATCTCGGTCTTTTCGTCGCCACGGCCGATAAATCGAGCGTCGAAGGCCGAACCTTTGCCCGGATGCAGGTGCGCGTCGATCGTCCAGTATTCTTTTTTCTCGAAGGCCTTGATCTCGCGCTCGCGCTCGACAATCAGGCGCAACGCAACTGTCTGCACGCGCCCGGCGGAGAGGCCGCGACGTACCTTGTCCCACAAGAGGGGCGAGACCTGATAACCCACAATACGGTCCAGCACGCGGCGCGTCTGCTGCGCGTCTACCAGATTGCGGTCAATTTCACGCGGATGCTGAAACGCATCCTGCACGGCCTTCTTGGTGATCTCATTGAAGGTAACGCGGTGGACCGGCGTGCCGCCCTTCTTTTTCTTCCTCCCGTGACCGTCTGTCAACTCTTCTTCCAGGTGCGCGGCAATAGCCTCGCCTTCACGGTCCGGATCAGGCGCAAGATAAATGGCGTTCGCGTTCTTGGCCAGCTTCTTCAGCTTGGCGACAACTTTTTCCTTGCCGGGAATAACGATGTATTCGGTAGAAAAATCGCCCTCAATATCCACGCCGAGCTGGCTCTTGGGCAGATCTTTGATGTGCCCGAGTGAAGCCTCAACCTCATAGTCCCGGCCCAGGTACTTATTGATGGTTTTCGCCTTGGTTGGCGATTCGACGATGACGAGTGATTTAGGCAATTTGCTTAAGTCCTATTTGAAACTAACATACTCCAAAAGCTGCTAGCCACTAGCTGCTAGCTCCTGGCTTGACCCTTTGCAGCTCTGGCAGCCGCTGCGAGCACTCCTGGCGATTCCTGTATGGAACTCACCAGAGACGTTAACATACGCTGCACTTCCTGCAATCTCTTCTCGAGATCCTGATGCGTGACAGCTTGCAAGAACTTTAAGTCGCGTGCAAGTAACAGATGGTGCTCCACCTCTGAAGCGGACCCGCGTGCAATCTACAGAAACCGAACCAACTCGCCATCGGACCGCCTCCCGCATCCTTCGGCGATATTAGCACCAAGGGAAACCGCTGCTCGTCGAAGCTGGCTTGTCAGGCCATATATCTCTTCACGAGGAAAACTTCTTGACGCTTCATAGATGACGAGCGCCAAGTCATACGCCTTATGCCAGACTTTGAGTTCTTTGAAGTCCTTCAATTCATTTTTCCGACCAAAATTGCGGATTCAATCCTGGGGTTGCTCTAGCTAGGAGCCAGAAGCTAGCGGCTAGAAGCTTTTAACATAATTCTTCCCCGGCATCTGCTTGACCTTGCCATTCAACTCCAGTTCAAACAATGCTGCAAAAATTTCAGAAGATGAAACCTCGGGATCGAGCCGCTCGATGATTTCATCGATGTGCGTGAGCTCGTCCTGCTTCAGCACCGCAAGAATCTTCTTGTCGCGTGATGTCAGTTGTTCATCAAACAGGCTGGAGGATGCTTGCGTCTTTTCCTCTGATGCTTGCAGCCCGTATTCGGATTCAAGCTGGAGTTTTACCTCGGCCGGTAATTCCTCCCAAACGTCTTCCCATGTTGCAGTTAGCTTGGCTCCCTGCTTGATCAGGGTATTCGGCCCCCAGGCGTTGCGAGAGGTCACATTGCCCGGCACGGCAAATATCTCGCGGCTCTGCTCCAGAGCGCAACGGGCGGTAATGCGCGTGCCGCTGTACTCCCCAGCTTCCACCACCAGTACGCCCAAGGCAAGCCCGCTGATAATGCGATTGCGAATGGGAAAATTCTGCGGCGCAGCAAACGTTTCCAGGGGAAACTCACTCACCAGCGCGCCGCCGAGTTCCAAAAGGCTGTCAGCGATTCGCTTGTTCTCGCGCGGGTAAACGGCATCAACTCCGGTGCCGAAAACAGCAACCGTCTTGCCCTTGGCATTGATGGCGCCACGATGACCAGCGGCATCCACCCCGCGGGCCAGGCCGCTAAAGATGACTAGACCGCGCGCTGCCAGATCGCACGCAAGCCGCTCCGCCATGCCGATTCCGTACGGCGTGGGATGGCGTGTGCCTATGATCGCAATGCCGGGCCGGGAAATCGCTTCCACATTTCCGCGCACATACAATACCAGCGGCGGATCATAAATCTCGCTGAGGCGCTGAGGCCACGCCGCATCTTCACGGCAGAGCAGTTGAATGCCAGCCGCTGCCGTCTTGGCAAACTCATCATGGGCCAACTCCAGAGATTTTCCCAGCGCAATGTGCTGGGCTGACTGCGCCTGCAGGTTCTGCGCTTCCAGCTCCGTTAGCGATGCGTGAAAAATATCCTGAACGTTGCCAAAGCGCTCCACCAGCTTGCGTCCGCGAGTGGGACCAAGACCGGGCGTAAGCGTGAGCGCCAGCCAGTAAATGTTGTTTGAAATCTTTGTAGAAGTGGTAGCCATGCGTGCGTTTAGTTTACTTTCCACCCCATCGCGCAAAGAACACGTGCTGAGGACCCCGGTACTTTGGCGGACTGTATACGCCTCGCTCAAGGGCTGTCAAGGCTTTGGTTGCTGGGGAGAGGTGAACGATGGTATTTGCAACGTACTTATGTCCGGTCATTTCAAGAGGTCGCGCTGCATTCGGACCTTTTGCAAGACCTGGTCGAGCGACTCTTGAAATATCAGAATCTTCTCTTCCAAGATCGCACTCTGGCCCGCAGAGAGCGCCGTCTGAGGATCCACGTGCTGACATGTCAGTTCAGGATTACTCCACACATTGCCGGTAGTCCGCGTGAAACTGACTACAATCCATTGACGATCGGATGAAAACGTGGCGATCAATGGCTGGTCAACCGCTCGCGATTTATTGTAATAAGTGATCCCATCATCGCGCTGCTCCAGCCGCTTTGCAGGCACCGGCCATGTAAATGAAGCCAGATAGCGCGCCGGGAGCCAGCGGTCCAGCGGCATGGTGAGGCGCTCCGGCGTCTCCGATGCCAGCAGAGCGAAGCCCTCTGGATGGTGAACGTATGTCCGCTCCAATCGAACGTCATGGAAGATTCCAGTAAGCCTGGGATCGGTGACGGCATAGATCATCTGGTAATTGTCTTTAGAGTGATTGGCGAATTCATAATGAATGAGCAGACCATCATCTTCCAGAGTGGCGCGGGCAAGGAAATGAACGCCGTTGATCTCTCTTTCATACTCAAGTGAATTGGCGTTGCGGCGCCATAGCGGGCGCTCTCCTGCCTTGCCCGGACGAAACAGGTATAGGTGCTCCACTTCCGCCCCGCCTTGTTTCCTGGCAGTCACATGCTCCGGAAATAAGATTTCGAAAGTTCGTTCCGCCTCTGACGGGCCGGGAACGGTGATGCGTAAAGCAGGTTGCGTGTTCTCTTCTGCTACCGTGAGTCGTACGCCGGAGGAATTTCTGACATCCGGCAAGACCTTGCGGCACTGGATTGTGGAACACATGGCAAACACTAGACCCAGTGCGCATACATGCCGGAAATAGGGTGCAGGAACCACGTTGGCTTGCGAAAGTCCGCGCCGTACTATAACAAGCATTTCTGTTTTTGTCGCATTAAACCGGCATCGCGGCATTGTTCAGATATCACTGCCTGCTAAAATCAAATCGATGTCTGTTCTGCGCATCTCCGCCATCAGTTTTTTGAACACGGCTCCGCTCATGTGGGATTTTGAGAATGGTGAGAGCGCGCAACGGCTGCGTGAGCATTTTGATGTCAGCTATACCATTCCATCGCACTGCGCGCAGCAACTGAGGGAGGGCTCGGCGGACATCGGGATCATTCCTGTAGCGGCCTATACAACCATTCCTAACCTGGTCATTGTTCCTGACGTGGCCATTGCGGCCAAGAACAAGGTCCGGTCGATTTTGCTGGTGAGCAAAGTGCCGCTGGAAAAAATTCGCAGCGTTGCCACTGATGACTCTTCCCGCACATCGGCTGCGCTGGTGGAAATCTACCTGCGCAAGTTTGTCGGCGTCGATCCTGGCTTTAGTCGCCAGAAGCCCGACCTCAAAGAGATGCTGCAATGGCACGACGCTGCTCTGCTGATCGGCGACCCTGCTCTGCAGACGCGGACTGACGGCTACTATGTGTACGATCTGGCTGAGGAGTGGCGGCGATGGACTGGACGTTCGTTTGTCTTTGCCTTTTGGGCAGTCAGGAAAGCAGCTTTGCGTGAGGCTTCGCCGCAACTGAACATCGCCCAGGCATTTCAGCAATCGCGTGACAATGGGCTCAAGCATATTCCAGAAATTGCAGACGCATGGACACCGAAGCTGGGGCTCTCGCAAAAGCTGATCTCTGACTATCTGACTGAAAACGTGGATTACTCACTGGATGCAGAGAACCTGGAAGGCCTGCGGCTCTTCTTTCGCTATGGCATGGAGTGCAGCGTTTTTTCCAGAGTGCCGGAGCTGGAATTTCTGCCTGCGGCAGCGCCGGCCCACCCTACCGTGAACATCTGATTATTATTGACTCCGCCGATACGAACTGCCAAAATCCTCACTCATTGTTTTAGGAAAGCAGGAAGAGCACGTGGCTTTTTGCACGAAGTGTGGTACGGCAATTTCCGATTCTGCCTCCCTCTGTAACACTTGCGCGGCTGTAACTACAGGTCAACCTCCGCCGCCGCAAGCATTCGCCCTCACCGGTTCGTCAAGCGCTGCGGCTGTTGCCGTTGCTCCTGCCGGTCCTCTCTATTATGTGTCCACCTATGGAACTGGTCATGTATCAGGCCCTTTTACGGACGACACACTGCGATCGCTGATTGTTCAGCAACAAGTTACGATCAGAGATGCGATTGCGGTACAAGGTTCTCAGGTGTGGATGCCAATCACTCAAACTAATTTCGGAGTATTGGCTACTCAACAAGCGAACTTGGGAAGAATAGCTGCGAGCACATGTCCGCGCTGTGGCGCGGGGATGGCAGTGGTCATCAAACGATCTGGCCTTGGACTGGCACTTGTCATCATTGGTATCGCCTTAACTCCGGCTTTTGGCATAGGTATACCTATTTTTATTGTGGGTTACCTCTTGCGGTGGGGAGGCAAAGGCACAGCCGCCTATCGTTGCCCTCAATGCAACTACTCCACTTAAGCCAAAGAGGAACACTGCGGGATCAAGCAGCCGCCTAACCGACTTTTATCCGAATCGAGCAGCTCTTTACAACTCTCAACCGGAACACCCGGCCATAATCAGCATCAAAATAAGTGATGCCGCTAGTAATCTATCTTACGATTGGCGCGTGGCTGGAACGGCTGGGCGGGCTGGGCCTGATCCTGCTTGGCTTTGCCGATAACTCCGTGATACCCCTGCCGGGCAGCATGGACGCGCTCACCATTATCCTCTCTGCGCACCAGAAGGCCTGGTGGCCTTACTACGCCGCCATGGCGACTATCGGCGGGGTTGTAGGCGGATATACCACCTATGCACTGGGCGCAAAGAGCGGTGAAGCCGCGCTGGAAAAGAAGCTCCCCAAAAAGAAAGCGGAGAAGATTTATAAACTGTTTAACAAATATGGCTTCTGGAGCCTGTTTGTTCCCGCGCTGCTGCCCCCGCCGGTGCCTTACTCCCCGTTTCTGCTCGCAGCCGGCGTGCTGAAATACTCAAAAAGAAATTTTTTCATCGCCGTGGGAACGGCGCGGGCCATTCGCTATGGGTTGCTGGCCTGGCTGGGATCGATATACAGCAAGCAGATCTTCGGCTTCTTCTCCAAATATTACAAACCGCTGTTCTGGACATTGATTGGGCTGGCGGTGGTCGGCGGGATTGCGGCTCTGTTTTGGGTCTGGAAACGCAAGCGCGAACATAAGCCGGTGATCCCGGAACCGAAGGAGCCGCGGACACATACGGCGTGAGCTGCCGGCGCAAGGTGAATAAGCGCGATCAACTTGCCTTGATGGTGGGGATAAAGTCTTCGCCCTGGGCCTGCTCGGCGGTTGCGGCCTCTTCCTGCGGCGGCGGAGTGTCTTCAACAGGCGCCAGCTTGGAGACCAGCTCCGGTGCAGCGCTTTCCGCAGGACGGGCGGCGGGCTCAGGAGTGACTCCCGGCGCGCTTTTTTCTTCGGGCGAGGAGAGCGGGCCCAGATCAGAGTCAAGCGTGTAAACGAATTCGAATTCCTCTTCAGTAAGCATTCCGCCGCGCACCGGATGCATCACGTTGTTGCGGATGCGATTGAGCTGTAGCAGGCGCTCCAGCAGGTCCTTCTTGTTCTGCGCCACCTCGGCGGGAAGATGTTTGCTCAGGACGTTCCATTTGCGATCGAGGACTTCCCGCAGCGCGATCAGGTGAGTGTAGTTATATGGTTCAGGCGCGGGCTCAGGGTCTTTTTCGCGCAGCGCGGCGCATTCAGCGCGGATCTGGTCCGGCACCCCGCCACGCCACCAGTCTTCTTCACCGAACTCGGAAACAAAAACACGCTTGATAAAGCGGTGCAGGCGAACTTCAATATCGCGCACCATCTCATACATATCGCCCAGAACGACCGGAGCGCGGCGGTACTCCAGATACATGCGGACATCGTAACGGCTGCACTGAATGCCGCGTTTCTCAAGTTCCTGGCAGATTCGCCCAATTGACTGGGATTTCGTCTCCGCGACCACGGTCTCAATCGCTCTTCTGATGTTGCGCTGGAGAGAGAAGGCGATGTCAGAGCGGCGCAGCTCTCCTTCACCGATCTTGCTCCACAGGTAATTCATTACGTAGGAAGTGCGCACTCCCATTTTGGCGGCAATCTGGCTGGGACTGTTGCCCTGGCGAAGAAGAGCGCAGGCATGGTCGCGTTTGGACATAAGTAATTAAGATGCAGGAATTCTCACTATCAGCCGCTTGGCTCAGGATATGGGAAACGAGAAGATGGCCATTGCCAGGAATGCCAAAATTGCCAAAGAATCCAAATTGAGGCGGGTTGAAGGAGTGAGCGAGACGGCAGTCGAGCGGAAGCCTTCAGCCGAATCCTGAGCCGCACCGTGAGGAACCCACACATCGATTTCGGCCATCTTTGGGCAATTTCGGCGATTTTGGCAATTCTTCCGCGATACTTCCGGATACCTGTCTAACTGCTGAATGCTAAAATAAAGCTGTTCATGTCCCTCACCAAACAACAAGCGCTGGACTATTTCCGCTCAGACGATCTGATTGGCCTGGGCATGGAGGCCGATGCGGTGCGCCGCAAATGGCATCCTGAAGGCGTAGCCACTTACATCATCGATCGCAATATTAATTACACGAACTTCTGCACGGAGTACTGCACCTTCTGCGCTTTCTACGCGCCCGTGAAAGGCCCCGGACGCGCCAAGGGCTACGTGCTGGAGATGGACACGATCTATGACAAGATCCGCGAGACCGTGGAACTGGGCGGCACCGGTGTGCTCATGCAGGGCGGGCTGCATCCGGATTTGAAAATCGAGTGGTATGAGGAGATGCTGCGCGGGATTAAGCAGCGCTTTCCGCAGGTGCATCTGCATTGTTTTTCCGCCTCGGAGATCATCCACTTTGCCGATGTCAGCGGCCTTACGATTGAAGAAACCATCAAGCGGCTGCGCGATGCCGGCCTTGACTCCATTCCCGGCGGCGGCGCTGAGATTCTTGATGACGAGGTCCGCTACAAGATTGCGCGGCTCAAATGCCTGACCAATGACTGGCTCAACGTGCATCGAACGGCGCACAAGCTGGGCATGCGCACCACCGCCACCATGATGTTTGGCGTGGGCGAGACGTTTGAGCATCGCGCCAACCACTTCCAGCGCATCTACGATCTGCAGGAAGAGACCGGCGGCTTCACGGCGTTTATCCCCTGGAGCTTCCAGCCCAAGAACACCGCGCTTGGCGGACGTCACTGGGAAGAAGCCACTGCGGTTGAGTACCTGAAGACGCTGGCGATCTCGCGGCTGTTTCTCTCAAACTTTGAGAATGTGCAGTCAAGCTGGGTTACGCAGGGATTGAAGGTCTGCCAGCTCGGCTTGCGCTTCGGCGGCAATGACGTGGGATCGGTGATGCTGGAAGAGAACGTCGTGCGCTCCGCCGGCGTGACCAACTGCACCACAGAAGAAGAACTGCGCCAGATGATTCGCGATGCCGGGTTTGTGCCCAAGAGAAGAGACACGCTGTATCGGCAGTTGTTTTTGAATTGACTTTTAGCCGCGAATTTACGCGAATAATCGCGAATGGCTGCAACGGATTGGACAATGAGCTGAAAGGTACAAGATCGCCAAGGATTCGCGGCGATAAAAAGAAAAATCCAGCATAAGTTGGCGCTAAGCACCATTAGTCCATTTGATTTACAATACTTAGTCCTGAATTCTGATGTTGGTGTGGAGTACTCACCTGAGCGCCCTCATTACCAATCTGTACGCTTCGGCCGCCTTTATGGCACAAAGGGGCCTTGTCCACTATTTTAAAAGCCAGTTCCTGGATAAGACTTTTCGCGGCCTCTATTCGCCCAACGCTTTTGACCTGGCGCTGCTGATCCCCTACTTCATCGTGATGATCATTCTGGCCGGATATGGCATGCACCGGTATGCGCTGGTTTACACGTACTATCGCCACAGGAAGAACCGCACCACAGAGCCGCCAGGAAAGTTTGCGGAGCTTCCCCGCCTTACGATCCAGTTGCCGATTTACAACGAGCAATACGTGATTGACCGGCTGGTGGAAGCGATCTGCAAGATGGATTATCCGAAAGACAAGCTGGATATCCAGGTGCTGGACGATTCCACTGACGAAACCGTGGCCGTTGCCCAGGGTGTGGTGGAACGGTACGCGGCTCTTGGACATCCCATCACCTATATTCACCGCACCAACCGTGAAGGATTTAAAGCGGGCGCTCTGCAGAATGGCCTGCTCACGGCCAAGGGCGAGTTTGTGGCGATTTTTGATGCTGACTTTGTTCCGCCGGAAGATTGGCTGATGCGGGTGGTGCACCACTTCTCCGATCCTGAGATTGGCATGGTGCAGACGCGCTGGACGCACCTGAACCGCAATTATTCATTTTTGACTGAAGTGGAGGCCATCCTGCTGGACGGCCATTTTGTGCTGGAGCATGGCGGACGCTCACGCAGCCACGTCTTCTTTAATTTTAATGGCACGGCCGGCATGTGGCGCACCAAGGTGATTGGCGAAGCCGGCGGCTGGCAGCATGACACGCTGACGGAAGATACGGACCTCTCTTATCGCGCACAGCTGAAGGGCTGGAAGTTTAAATATCTGCAGGACGTTGAATGTCCGGCTGAGCTGCCGATTGAGATGACCGCGTTCAAGACGCAGCAGGCGCGCTGGGCCAAAGGGCTGATCCAGACGGGCAAAAAAATTCTGCCCAAGGTCTTTAGCAGCGATGTGCCTTTCCGCGTGAAGGTAGAGGCGTTTTATCACCTGAGCGCCAATCTGAGCTATCCGCTGATGATTGTGCTCTCCACGCTGCTGATGCCGGCCATGATTATCCGGTCATTTGGCGGCTGGTTCCAGATGCTGGTGATTGACCTGCCACTCTTTTTGGCCTCTACATTTTCCATCTCCAGCTTTTATCTGGTTTCGCAAAAAGAACTGTTTCCGCGGCGCTGGCTGCGAACTTTTATTTTCCTGCCATTTCTCATGTCGCTGGGCATAGGTCTTACGCTGACAAACACACGCGCCGTGATGGAAGCGCTGTTTGGGATTAAATCATCGTTTAAGAGAACACCCAAGTATCGCGTGCAGTCCAAGGCAGACAAGGTACTGGGACAGAAATATCGCCGACGTTTGGGCCTGGTTCCGTGGCTTGAGCTGCTGGTGGGCGCTTACTTTGTGCTGACATGCGTTTACGCTTACACCAGCGGCAATTATTGGACAATCCCGTTCCTGCTGCTGTTTGTGCTGGGATACTGGTACACGGGATTGATGTCATTACTGCAAGGCAGGTTTGAACGGCACGCGAAAACTTCGCCTGAACCCCGTACTAAGCCTTTCCCCGTTGGAGTCTAAGAGCATTTTCCGACTTTAGTACGGAGCAGCTCTGGTATCCTGAATCGCAAATGCTGGTAAAGGCTGCCTTTGTTTTATTAGCGCTTTCCGTAGGAGCCATTGTGGCGATTGTGATCATCATGCGATGGCGCTTGCGCGGGCACATGCGACGTGCTGATGTGACGCCGCCTGCTCCAACATTGGAAGTCCCGCAGCAAGAGCCGGTGGAGAAAGCGTAAGAATCGAAACCAGCGCTGGCAGCTCTCACCCTTGGACAATCAAGGGAATTTCTGAAACTACACTGTTCGCGATCACGCATTTGAAGTTAAGGTATTGTAGGATTTTTATATGCCATCTTCGTCTGTCTCTGCCGCCGTCCGTGAAATCACAGTTGCGCATAGCCCTGATTCCGATGACGCGTTCATGTTCTACGCGCTGGCCACAAACAAGGTCCGCGTTCCCGGGCTGAAGTTCACGCACACGCTCACTGACATTGAAACGCTGAATCGCAAGGCCATGGAAGGCTTTTATGACGTGAGCGCCATCTCCTTCCATGCCTATCCTTACGTTCAGGATAAATACGCGCTCATGCCCTGCGGCGGCAGCGTGGGCGAGCAATACGGGCCCATGGTGGTTGCGCCGCGCATGTTTGGCCTGGAAGAGCTCAAGCGCATGAAAGTTGCCGTGCCAGGCACTATGACCACGGCTTATCTGGCGTTGAAGCTGTTTGCTCCAAAGATTGAAACAGCCGTGGTGCCGTTTGATCAGATTATTCCCCAAGTGCTGGCTGGCAAGTATGAGGCGGGATTGATTATCCATGAAGGCCAGCTCACGTATGAGCGGTCTGGGCTGAAGCGCATTCTGGATCTTGGTAAGTGGTGGCATGAGCTTACCGGCCTGCCGCTGCCTCTGGGCGGCAATGCCATTCGTCGCGAACTGGGGCCTGAGCTGATTGCTTCAGTCACCCGCGCACTGCGGGATAGCATTAAGTATGCTCTTGATCATCGTGAGCCGGCGCTGGCCTACGCCATGCAGTTTGCCCGCGATTTGGACACGCAAATGGCCGATCGCTTCGTCGGCATGTACGTGAATGACCGCACGCTTGACTACGGCCCCGATGGCAAAGAAGGAGTCGCCAAGCTGCTGGATATGGGCTATCGCGCGGGCATTATTCCGCATAAGCCGCAAGTGGATTTTGTGTGATTGGGTGCTGGTTAATGCTGCCCTAGTTGACGTCTGCAAAACAGGTCGTCTTTTTCTCCACTGCTACCGAAGGAAATTATCAGCAACGCAGGATTAGCCCACTACCTAATCAAGTAGTCGTTTTCGGGCCGCGAATCTGGACTATAATTCCTCTGAGGAGGACTCCTTTATGTGGCCTCTTATGATCGTTCTTCTCTTTGCGACAGCAGCGCCCCAGCAGAGCCCATCCAATTCTGACGGAGCTTACATCGGCAAGATTCCACAGATAAAAAGTTTGCTCGGAACAGTTCCTCAAACGAAAAGTTTTAGCGGTCATCCTTTGCAGGTGCGCAGAGTCTCGCCCGAAGAATTGCAGGCTAAAAACACCTGCTACACCGTTCGCAGTTATCATTTTGAACGCCAGGATGGCCAGGCTCCGATGCTTACCGGCGTCTCCACTTGCACTCCAGCGAATAAGCTGCAGCAAAGGCGGGTATCTCGAACTCCCGAAACCTTATATACACCGCTGGGTTTGCTAACAGTTGGCCAGAAATAATTGCGCGAGCTAAGCGGGCTGCTTTTCCATCTGGATATAGAGCTGGTCTTCACCTGTTTTTTTAAAGCCTAAACGCTCGTAGAGCCGTTGCGCAGGATTGGTCCTTTGTACTTGCAAACGAAGCGGAATCTTCGCCTGATCACATTCCTGGATCAGTTTGCCGATCAGGTCTCCGCCGATTCCCTGCCCGCGAAATTCCGGCAATAATGCAATATCAACCAGCAGAGCCGACGCAGGCTGGCGGAACACCATGATCCGGCCAATCGGAGAGCCATCAACTTCGATGATCTGATGTTCGGCTGCGCTATAGCTCATTTGGTACCAGCGCTGTTGCGCCATAAACTGCATCCTCAAAAAGGCCTGTTGTTGGGCTTCCGGCCAACCAAACGCGGCGATCTCATGCATTCGCGTGCTGGCATAGAGTCGATAGAGAAATTCCTGATCATCAGCAGAAGCGGGTCGAAGTGTTGGCGGCATAAACCGGTCTATCTTAATCGACATTTGCCTTCTGCGCTGGCCAAGACCAAATTGCACTTCGCAATCTTCGCGTTTAAGGTCGCTATATTCGCTCACCGCCCCAAAGCCACCGGATTGTTAAAAGCACGTTAATCGCTCATGTATTTGAGTCGGCATTTTTACCTTCCTTTAACATTGCCTCTGTATGGTTCTGGCATGGGCACGCTTACCAGAACGTTGCCGGAACCAGACGACTCAAAGCTGCAAAAAACAGCCGTATCCGCCAGCGCGGGCGATAAACAAAAGATCTTTGTGGTGGAAGATGACGCGGACATTTCGCGTCTTATTCGTCATAATCTTGAAGCAGCGGGTTATCGCGTGCGCACGTATTCCAGCACTCATGCTGTGGTTGCGGACGCGCTGAAAGACCGCCCATCTCTTCTGCTGCTTGACATCATGCTTCCCGGCGGTGATGGGCTGGAACTCTGCCGCCAGGTACGCCAGTCAGGGAAAGCATTGTCAGGAATTCCAATCGTGTTTCTCACGGCCAAGACCAGTGAAGCCGACCGCATACGCGGACTGGAAACCGGTGCAGATGATTACATCACCAAACCTTTCAGCCCGCGCGAACTGGTAGCGCGCTTGCGTGCGGTTTTGCGCCGCTGTGAAGCGCCTCTGGCGCCCTCTGTGATTTCCGCCGGCGAAATTGAAATCGATTCACTGGCCATGACCTTGACCGTCCGTGGCGCTGCCATGACAGCCACAGCCACTGAGTTTCGCCTGCTGCACTATCTGGCCCAGCACGCCGGCCGTGTTTTTACGCGTGACCAGATTCTTGACGCTGTCTGGCGCGAGACCACTTTTGTCAGCCCGCGGTCGGTCGATGTCTACGTAAGAAAGCTGCGGGCCAAGATTGAAGTTGATCCTGAACATCCACGTTATCTCAAGACCGTGCGCGGCGCAGGCTATCGTTTCGAAGCACCAAAAAAGTGAATCCCTCTCTGCACCGGTGTCATCTACTACTCTGAAACAGTCCACTAACGATTTTATTCGATTTTAATTTTTCAGCCATCTAGCGTTAACCGGGACATGGTACGTTTCGTCTAACAAGTATCTGTAAAAGGTGTTTCAATGACGATCCAGGCAGTACAAATGCAAAGTCCTCGTAGAAAAATCACCAGCTTGCTGTTGGCCATGGGCATTAGGGTCGATAAGGCTGTCGACCAGGCCATCACGGGCCTGCTCCACTCCCAAACCCATGCTGTAGCCGGATTAATGGAGAATGCGGTTGCTGTTCAGGAACTCGAGTCCTCCATAGATCAGGCTGTTTTCTCAGCCCTGGAGAGCGGTGACATGCTGCCCTCAGAAATCCGGCTGGCAACTTCGGTCATTAACATCAGCAAAGATCTGGCGCGGCTGAGCAAGTTGGCAGCAAACCTTGGCCGCAGAGTCAGCCAAGTGGGCGAGCATCACGATCATGAAGATTTCTCGCGCCTGCAGCCGATGGCCATTGCTGTTTCCCATTTGTGCCGCCAGACCTTGCGCTCGCTCATTCATTTGGATCCGGTGTTGGCGCGCAGCGCTGCCACAGGCGGATCGTCCGTTGACGCTTACCGTGCTTACGTTCTTCGCGGCTTGGGCAGCAACACGCAGTCGGCTGATAACGAACAAAATATCCATCTGATTTTTGCTTCCCGCTGCCTTGAGCAGATTGCCGACCACGCCGTTGACCTGGCAGAAAATCTGGTGGCTTTTCTTGATTGCACTCCCGCGCCGCAGAGCAGCGGGAGCATGGCTCGCCAGCAGCTAGCTTGTTGATAACGCTGCCGCGCACACCTTCTCAGCGATTTGTTGCAGGATTCATGGCGTTTTAATCCTCCTTTCACATTCCGGCCTTACCGTGGAAAAGTGAAAGGTGATCGCAAGCCGTGTTTTTCTGCTTTGGCTGAAACACGGCGGAAGGTCAGCAGCCGCCATGAATTCCCAAGCCGTACTCCTTCCGCAAGAGTTTTCCGAACAGACGCATCTGGTTGATCTGGCCATGCGCGCCACTCGCGCGGCGCATGAAGCTGTGTCGCATTCCATTGACGCGCTCATCAATGGCTCTCAGCAGGCGCTGGCAGCCGTGCGCAAATCTGAAGAACAACTCGACAGCATGGACCGTGAAATGGATGAGCGGCTGGCCATTGTCATCACGCAAGTAACGCCGCCGCAAGCTCGCGAGTTGTTGGCCTGCATGAAACTGATGCTGGATCTGGAGCGTGTAGGCGACCTGGTGCTCAGCTTTGCGGAGCGCTGTGCCATTGTGCGCAACCGTATTGATATGGACGATATTGAGCAGCTTACACGCATGGGCTGTCTGCTGGAAAATATGCTGGCTACCATGTCCCGGGCCTTTGTTGCTCGCGATGTGGAGCAGGCCATCCACGTTCTACGTACGGATTTTGAAATCGACCGTCTGCGCAACTTGATTGTCATTCGCCATACAGAGAACACTGAGGGGTTCAGAGGCCCGGAAAGCTTGCACGTCCTGGCCATGGCCAATGCGCTGGAGCGCGCCGGCGATCACATCAAGAACATGGCTGAAGAACTTTGCCACCTTGCCACCGGCCACACCATGCGTCACGTTATCCGCGCCAAAGACAAACCAATTGAGCAACTCTTCCTGGATTGGCTGGCCAAGCAGAGTTCCCAGCAAGTTGGATAGAAGCAGTGAAGCTGGCTGCGCCCCGAGACCGCGCTGCTGGAGCAATTGGCAAAGCAGAGTTCCCAGCCAAACCCAGCACAAGCCTTAACACGATCTTAACCCTGTGTTTTACAAGCGCGTGCACTCTGTGCGAAGATTTTGTCTCTCTGCAGTTCAAGGCAGAGCGTAGAGCAGAGTTTCTCAGCAGCCGTTCAGGCTATATCCAGCAGCTTCCGATGCAGATTCGACTGCATCTCATAATATGGGTCTTGTGTCTTTCACGTGCTTCTCAGGACCCAGGGGGAAACGGGAAATGAGCTTGATAGAGAATTTCCGCAAAGCAGAGCAGAAAGGCGCCTTGGCCATTCACCGGGGAGTGGACCGTGCTCGGGAAGAATGGTCAGATGTTGAAAGAAAATTACGTCAGCGCATGCGCGTTTATCCGCAAAAATCCAGGGCCATGGCCGCGGCTGTGCCGGGATCAACGCCCGCGAACATTGATGAAACTGCAACCAGCAATAATGAACAGGATACAGACCGCAAGCCGATTGTTTCTGTCTATGGCCACGACCTCAAAGAGGATTAAAGAGGAACTTCCGATACTGGGTTAATGCAGCATTAGCCCAGTAAGCAGGTTTCCAGAACCGGGCCTTTATCTCCGTTTATCTTTGACTGCTACGTTGAATCCGGATTTGCGCAAAGGAATAATTGCGCCCTGGCTAGCGTCGGCCTGCGCGTGGCCCGCGCGATAAGCAACTTCTTCCTGCACAAACCGGACAAAATCCTGCATCTTGCGGTTCATCTCTTCCATGCGCTCGCGCATTTGCAAGATGATGGCGATGCCCGCGATGTTCACGCCCAGATCGCGCGCCAAATTCAGGATAAATTCCAGCCGTTGCAAATCGTCTTCAGTATAAAGGCGCGTGTTGCCCTCGGTGCGGGAAGGCTTAAGCAGCCCTTCACGTTCATATAAGCGCAGGGTCTGCGGATGGATGCCGTACATCTCCGCCACCGCTGAGATCATGTAAGCGCCCCGGGATTTGCGTTTAGCTGCCATTAAATCAATTCTTGCTTCTCACGTAGATGCAATGATCATACCCATGCCAGAACACGATCTTTTCACACACCAGCCCGTTCTTCTCCGCGACACGCCGTGACTGCACGTTCTCTGGCCGGATCATAGAGATCAGTCGCCTGGCCCCAATCTTTGCGAAAGCATACTCCATGCAAGCTCGCGCAGCTTCCGTTGCATAGCCTTTGCCCCAGAGATCGCGCCGCACATGATAGGCGATCTCAATCTCCGGGCGCTCTTCCACCTGCTGGAGCACGCAGCCGCAATCGCCGATCATTTCGTTCGATTCTTTGAGCGCCATCGCCCACAGCCCATGGCCCTCACGCGCATATCGCTCTCGGTTGCGCGCGATCCATGCTTCCACACCTTTGCGATCAAACGGCGAGGCATAATAACGCATGGCCAGCGGATCGCCAATCACCCGTTCGAGCGCGTCAGCATCCATCGGCGCAAACTCGCGTAGCCGCAATCGCTCTGTCTCCAGGACAAAGCTTAAACTTTGGTCCACAGTTCCGCTCGCGGGTCTTCCGGATGCAGCTTCTGCAACTCCTGCCATAGCTCGCGCGCGCGCATGTCATGCGCCGCCGGCACAGCAAGCTTGATCTCCACAATTTCATCGCCGCGCGCGCCTTCACGGGTGGCGGAAGAGACGCCTTTCTCGCGCAGGCGGAGCTTCTGTCCGCTCTGCGTTCCCGGCGGGATCTTCAGTTGCGACCGGCCGTCAATGGTCGGCACCTCGATTTTTGCACCTAGCGCGGCTTCCCACGCTTCCACCGGAACGGTGACATAGATGTCGTCGCCTTCGCGGCGAAAAATCGGGTGCTCACCCACGCGAATAATGATGTAAAGATCGCCTGCGCCGCCGCCGTGCGTTCCGGCATTGCCCTTGCTGGCAATGCGTATGCGCTGGCCGTCGCGCGTCCCCGCTTTTACGCGCACCTCCATTGGCTCAGTGTGCTCCACAACGCCTTCACCGTGGCACACAGGGCAGATGTCCTGCGCTTTGCCGGTGCCGTGGCAGCGCGGGCAGGTCACATTGAACTTCATGCCGCCGCCAGACTGCGTTATGTAACCGCTGCCGTGGCATTGCGGACAAGTGGTTGGCGTGCCCACAGCGCCGCTGCCGTGGCAGTTGGAGCAGGTATCAAGCCGCGTGACGTTCAGGCGCATCACTGCGCCGCGAATCGCGTCCCAGAAGCCGACGTTGACCTGGTATTCGAGATCAGAGCCGCGCTCAGGTTCATCCTGCACGGCTGCGCCTGGGCCGCCGCGCCCGCCAAAGATGCTGGAAAAAATATCACGGAAGCCGCCTCCGCCGCCCTGACGTCCACCGCCGCCAATATCAGAGAAGTCAAAGCCGCTGAAGTCAAAACCCTGCGCGCCGCCTTTTCCGGAAGGCCCCGCGCCGAACCCGCCTGCGCCAAAGCCTCCGCCACGCGCATAGGCCTCTGCGGCTGCAGGATCGATATTGTCTGAGTAGAAGCCGAGTTGGTCGTAGATTTTGCGCTTCTTGGGATCGCTCAGGACATCATTGGCTTCAGAGATTTCCTTGAACTTCTCTTCCGCCTTCTTGTCTCCGGGATTAACGTCAGGATGGTATTTTCTGGCGAGCTTGCGGAACGCCTTGCGGATATCATCCACCGAGGCGGACTTCTTCACGCCCAGGGTTCCGTAATAGTCTTTTTGTTGGGTAGTCGCCATGTCTAGCCATTAGTCATTAGCCATTAGCTCTTAGCCTCCATCCGAACATGTTGCTCCCGGATGACAAAGGCTAATTGCCAATGGCTAATTCTATTTGCTCACCTCCGGCACCTTCGTCGCCTGCCATGCCACCGCTTGCCACTTGCCATCGCGCTTCAAAAACATTCCCGTATTGCGAAAGTAGCTGGTTGTGGTCTTGCCGCTTTCCGTGTTGTGCATGATCAAGCGAAAGTTCACCACGGCCATCTCGCCGTAAGGATGCACGGTAAAATCGTCGGCGTCATACGTTGCCTGCGGATCACTGGCCGCGCGCACGTCGATGTTCTTGAGGATATCCGCCTTGTTGACCGTGACGCCTGCAGAGCGGGTATAGATCACATCGTCGGCAAAGAAATCCTGGAAGACCTTAGGATCATTTTTAGGAACGTTCGCCAGGAAATCGCGCACGCGCTGCGTGACTTGCTGGACAGCCGGGTCTTGCGAAGCCGCAGGCTTGGCTGCCTGGGCCATAGCCATCATCGGTAAAAGGGCCGCAACCGCAAACATCCTCAGGCCCCGACGTCTCATGTATCGCATTTATTCTCCAAATAAGCAATTAGCAGTTGGCAATTAGCAATTAGTAAACCCGATAAAGACCGGCCAATTGCCATTTGCTATTTGCCAATTGCTTGTTCACGCTGCGCCAATCTCTTGAATCATGAAATTGGCGCCGGGATCGCTGGCTATTGCGTCGGCAACGAATGCCTGCGCTGCTTCCAGCGTGTAGAGCCCAGGCATCACGATCCAGTTGACTACCTGGGAAAATCCTTCTGCCATTTTTACTACAAGATACTTTTTCAACTTGGGCTCCTCTATGCTTCATGTGGCTGAAGGCGGCTTGCCGCCGCCTTCAACTCAACACTCCTCGGAGAAACAGATCCTTCGTCGCTTCGCTCCTCAGGATAAGCGCAGCGGACCCCCGCTACCCACCCCAAGACGCAAAAACCGCGCGTCATGGGGACCCCGGCTACGCTCACGCCCGCTGATCGCGTTTATTTCCTGTCCTCCACATCCACGTACTCCGCGTCGATCACGCCTTCATCTTTCTTTTCTTTCTGGCCGCCATCCTGCGGTGCACCAGCCTGCGGACCCGCCTCTGGACCACCTGCCGGCGGTGTCTGCGTTGCTTTATACATGACTTCAGCCAGCTTGTGTGAAGCCTGCGTCAGCTTCTCACGAGCGGAGTTCATGGCTGCTGCGTCCGTGCCTTCCAGCGCTTTCTTGGCATCCGCCAGGGCCGACTCAACCTGCCCTTTCTCATCCCCGGAGATCTTGTCGCCATGCTCCTTCAGGGTCTTTTCCACCTGATAGACCATGCCGTCAAGCTGGTTGCGCGCCTCGATCTCCTCGCGCTTGGTTTTGTCTTCTGAAGCGTGCGCTTCGGCTTCCTTGGCCATGCGATCGACCTCTTCTTTGCTCAAGCCGGAAGAAGAAGTGATCTGGATCTTCTGCTCCTTGTTCGTAGCCTTGTCTTTCGCGGTCACGTTCAGGATTCCGTTGGCGTCGATATCGAAGGTCACCTCAATCTGGGGCACGCCACGCGGCGCCGGTGGAATACCGGTGAGGTGGAACTTGCCTAGAGTGCGGTTGTCCTTGGCCATGGGGCGCTCGCCCTGCAGCACATGGACTTCAACCGAAGGCTGGCTGTCCGCCGCCGTCGAAAAAGTCTCCGTCTTCTTGGTCGGGATCGTGGTGTTGCGTGGGATCATATTCGTTGCCACACCGCCCAGCGTTTCAATCGAGAGCGTCAGCGGCGTTACGTCGAGCAGCAACAGGTCTTTCACATCGCCTGCCAGCACGCCCGCCTGCACCGCAGCGCCAATTGCCACGACTTCGTCCGGGTTCACGCCCTTGTGCGGCTCTTTGCCGAACAGCTCTTTCACCAGCGCCTGAATCCGAGGCATGCGCGTCTGTCCGCCGACCAGGACCACTTCATCAATCTTGCTGGCATCAACGCCTGCGTCTTTCATCGCCTGCCTGCACGGCGCAACGGAGCGCTGAATGATGTCATCTACCATCTGCTCCAATTTGGTGCGCGTCAGCTTCTTTACCAGGTGCTTTGGCCCAGTGGCATCTGCCGTGATAAAGGGCAGATTAATCTCGCTCTCCATAGTGGTGGAAAGCTCAATCTTGGCTTTTTCCGCGGCGTCACGCAGACGCTGCAGCGCCATCTCATTGCCCTTGGAGCGCAGATCAAGGCCTTCATCTTTCTTGAACTCTTCCACGAGCCAATCCACGATGCGCTGATCGATGTTGTCACCGCCCAGGTGCGTATCACCATTGGTGGACTTCACCTCAATCACGCCTTCGCCGACTTCAAGAATTGAAATATCAAAAGTTCCGCCGCCGAAATCGTAAACGGCGATGGTTTCGTCTTTCTTCTTGTCCAGACCGTAGGCCAATGCGGCCGCGGTGGGCTCGTTGACGATGCGCTTCACGTCAAGACCGGCGATCTTCCCCGCATCTTTGGTCGCCTGACGCTGCGCGTCATTAAAATATGCCGGAACCGTGATCACGGCTTCCGTGACCGACTGGCCGAGATAATCTTCTGCCGCCTTCTTGAGCTTCTGTAAGATCATCGCCGAGACCTGCGGCGGGGTATATTCATGCCCCTGCGCAACGACGGCGACGTGGTCGCCTTGGCGAACCACCTTATAAGGGACCATTTTCATTTCTTCGTTCACTTCATCAAAGCGGCGTCCCATAAACCGCTTGATGGAATAAACCGTGTTCTCCGGATTGGTGATGGCCTGCCGCTTGGCTACCTGGCCAACCAACCGCTCTCCTGATTTGGTGAATCCGACGACTGAGGGTGTGGTGCGCCCGCCTTCTTCATTGGCGATGACTTTTGGCTCGCCGCCTTCCATCACCGCCACCACGGAATTTGTGGTGCCGAGGTCAATTCCGATAATTTTGCCCATACTAACTGCCTCCCTGGCTTTATAAGTGCTTTTAAATCAATCTACTAACATATGCAAGCTGGATTATTATCATATGTGAGTGAGTTATTGTCAAATTATTAGATGGCCTTCAGCCACAACAAGTTGCAGCAAATTCAAGGTTTAAAAGTGTAGATATCCGAGGTGAGTGCCGTAAAACAGACAACGCAGTTTCTGTGATAGCTTGGGATCCAAGCAGGCGAGTCATAGCTACGGATAAAGACAGGCTTCGAACACAGAAACTCTGCCTATCGTGACCTGCTTTTAGTCCACGATAAATTTCAGGCTGTAGGACCCACCGTTTTAACCTGCGGATTCTGCGGATTCTCCACAGAGATTGGTGGCGCATCAATCTGATATCTGGGCAGCACTTCCCGCAACGCCCACTCAATCCGATCCACGGAGTCGTTAATCAGCTGAAGTTGCATGGCGTCCAGGGACGGGCGCTGCTGTGCGCCCCAGAATTTGATGACTTGCAAGGCGTTTCTGATGTGGTGATTCAGCTCGGCAATTGTCTTCATCCGCTCGCGAAGCAGCTCCCGGTTGGCCCGCTCTTCCCGGGCCATCTGATGAAAGAGCCCAGCCGCAAACAATCCTGTGATTGTGTTGCTGATGATGAGCATGGCGGTCCGCGGCAAACCCTCTTTGACGATCATGATGTCAAAGAAAATTCCCATCGCTGAAACCACCAGCGCTATCACAGCAAAAACCCACCACCCTCCCCGCGACAAAAGAGGGTCCCGCGCTATTCCATTGTCATTTTTCACAGCTTTATTATTTTAAAACAATGGCGCCCTGCTCATCGCTGGGCGAGCAATTCTTAACCAAACTTTGATTTGAACTCAAAATAATCACAGGCGGGCTGGGCAGGCGCAATATCGATCACTGTAATTTCAGGCCGGGCGCAGAAGCGCCCGAGGCGGATGGCCATCCAGGTGTTGATGGAAAAGACAGAACCGGAATCGCGCTTACTCCACGGTAACGGATTTGGCCAGGTTGCGCGGCTGGTCCACATCGCATCCGCGGCGTACGGCAATGTGGTAGGCCAGCAGTTGCAGCGGAACAACCTCAAGAATAGGCAGCAGCAGTTCCGGCGCATGGGGAACGTGCAGAACGTGGTCCACTGATTCCTTGATCTCTTCATCGCCTTCTGTGGCTACGGCAATCACCTTGCCGCCGCGCGCAGTGACCTCTTTCACGTTTGACATGGTCTTTTCATAGCGCAGCACAGAATTAGGATCGTTTTTGTCCTGCGTGGCCACCATCACTACGGGCAGGTTTTCGTCGATCAGCGCATTCGGGCCATGCTTCATCTCGCCTGCCGGATAGCCTTCGGCGTGAATGTATGAGATCTCTTTCAGCTTGAGCGCACCTTCGAGCGCGATGGGATAGTGAATGCCGCGGCCAAGGAAGAGAAAATCCTGCACCTTGTAATACTGTTTGGCCAGGTCTTCGCAAGCGATATCGTGCGAGAGCAGTGTCTCCAACTTGTGCGGGATCTTCAGCAGCTCATCAATGTATTTTTTAGCTTCTTCCGTTGGGGTCGCACCGCGCAGTTCGCCCAGGTAGAGCGCCAGCAAAAAGAGCGCGGTCAGTTGCGCGGTGAAAGCCTTGGTAGAGGCCACGCCGATCTCCGGCCCTGCATGTGTATAAACGGTGCCGGAAGCTTCGCGGGCAATCATTGCGCCCACCACGTTGCAGATGGCCAGCGTCTTGGAACCTTTAGCCTTGGCTTCACGCTGTGCGGCAATCGTATCGGCTGTTTCGCCGGATTGCGTAATCAGCAGCGTGATTTCCTTGCTGGAGGTAATGGGATCGCGATAACGCCACTCGCTGGCGTAGTCCACTTCCACAGGAATGCGCGCCAGCCGCTCAATCATGAATTTGCCGGCAAGCGCGGCATGCCAACTGGTGCCGCAGGCGGCAATGTTGATCTTCTGCGCGTTGCGCAGCTCGGCTTCGGTGATGTCCATCTCTTCCAGAAAGACCTTGCCGGAATCGAGCGAAACGCGGCCCAGCGTGGTGTCACGGACGGCGCGCGGCTGCTCATAAATCTCTTTGAGCATAAAGTGCTTGTAGCCGCCTTTTTCCGCCATGATCGGGTCCCAGGTCACGCGCTGCACCTCGCGCTTTACCGGCTTGCCGTCAAAATCAGTAAGCTGGACGCCAGCGGGCGTAATCACAGCCAGATCGCCATCATGCAGAAAGAAGAGATCGCGAGTATGGTTGAGCACAGCAGGCACGTCAGAGGCGACAAAGTATTCGTCATCGCCCAGGCCAATCACCGCCGGCGGGCCATTGCGCGCTGCGACAATCTTGTTTGGCTCTTCTTCAGAGATCACCGCCAGAGCAAAGACGCCGGTAAGCTGCTTTACGGTCTTGCGAACCGCGTCTTCCAGGCTGGGGCGGTGCCCGTTGGCCTTGGAATAAATGTTTTTCTCAATCAGGTGGGCAATGACCTCAGTATCGGTTTCGGTAGAAAATTTGTGCCCTTCTTCAATCAACTTCTTCTTGAGCGCGAGATAGTTCTCGACGATTCCATTGTGCACCACCACAATTTTGCCGGTACAATCGCGATGCGGGTGCGCATTCTCTTCCGTAGGACGGCCATGCGTGGCCCAGCGTGTGTGGCCAATACCGTAAGTGCCTTCAAGAGGCTTGAGGCGGATCACCTCTTCCAGGTTGCGGAGCTTTCCCTCAGCGCGGCGCACCTGCAGTTCACCGTTGTTGCCATTGCCCGCCACGGCGATTCCAGCTGAGTCATATCCGCGATACTCCAGCTTTTTAAGCCCGTCAATAATCACGGGCACCACGCGTTTTTTACCTACGTAACCTACGATTCCGCACATAAATTTCTGTCGCTCGCCCTTAAATTTGTCGCTTCGCTCCAAAAACCGCTATACATGTGTCTCGAAATTGGAGTTCTCCTGCTCTTTTGCAGCGGGGCTCGGCGCCCAAGTGGGCCTCGCCCTAAAAATATGTCGCTTCGCTTAAAACTCTAACAAAGCTTTCGATCTTAGATCTCTCTGCTCCTGAAGCAGCTGGCTCCTACCCTGGCTTCGCGCTGCAAATAAGCAAACCAATCGCCACTTGGGGGAATAACCATTGGACTCAGGGCATGTTGTTGGCGATGCTGATTATTCTACTTCCGAATGGCTTAAACGCACGTTACCTGAGTGTATTCAGTGGGAGTGGAAATGTTTGCGCTGGTGAGGACAAAATCTTTGATATCTTCCGGCAATCCCGGAATCTATCAGCGGACAGTGATCCTATTCTTATAATCACTGAAGGTGACACGATCCTGGATTGATCGTTCATTCGCGTGTATTCGCGGCCCAAGATTTTCGTGCGGGTAGGGATCCCTCACCCGCAAAACGCGCGGGTTCGGGACTTCGGAAAAACTACTCCTCAATTCGATACGTGAATTCTTCAATCACCGGGTTGGTGAGCACCTCTTTAGCGATACGCTCAACTTCGGCCTGGGCGGCTGCTTTGTCGAGACCGCCATTCAGGGCGATCTCAAAGAACTTGCCTTGGCGGACGCTGCCCACGCCCTGGTAACCCATTTTTTTGAGCGCGCCGTGAATGGTCTTGCCCTGAGGATCAAGGACGGTGGTCTTGAGCATGACGGTGACGTAGGCCTTCATAGTGTAAGTTGATTATAAAGGGCGGAAGAATTTAGTCCATGCGCATAAGCCTGGATACTCATTGCGAGGGATGGTTGATATTGGCGTAGACTTGGTCTCTTTCGCTTGGTAATCGCCGGTTTCACTCAAAAATCTGGCAGCTCAATTGTCCCGTGGTGCTTGCGTTCCTGAATGTGGTCCCATACCAGTTGATCTTGTACCCAGGCTGTCTGCTTTTCTATGAGTTTCGTGTCGGGAGTGCTTGAGTCAAGCTGAATGGCAAACCGTTGCCCGCAGTTGGTGCAGACAACGGTTTCAATTGGATTTGTTGCGCCAAAGTCCACGGCATTGCGCAGACGCCTGGCAACAATGCTGGTTTTCACCAGCGAGGCTCCCGGCGCTGGCCACGGTTTCCGCCACGTCCACCTTGTCCACCACGCCCGCCCTGTCCGCCATGCCCGCCGCGTCCACCATCACGGAATCCGCCGCCGCGCGGGGCTTGCGGTCTGGCTTCATTCACAGTGAGAGCACGGCCGCCTGCCTCTTTGCCATTTAACGCTGCCATTGCTTTTTCAGCTTCCTCGTCGTTTGTCATGGAGACAAAACCGAATCCGCGAGAACGTCCTGTATCACGGTCTGTTGCGAGGCTTACGCTCTCGATTGCTCCATAAGGCTCGAACAGCGCCCGAAGTTCCTGTTCTGTCATGTGGAAAGAGAAATTGCCGACGTAAATCTTTTTCACGCGCGACTCCTTTTGTCGTGGTTTTAAGATGGGCTGTTCTCAGCAGAAATAGGCAGGTCTAAAGCGGTAATTGTGTCTATCTGAGTCGAAAACAACTAGCTACCCGGTAATACTACACCCTGAAGCGAGATTCCCGCTGAAGAGCATCAGAAATCATGAAAGTTCAGGCCTTCCGGATTGCCTTCTTCATCGTATGTGATAACCGGATCAGAGGCAGCCGCGGGCGAAGAATCGCCTTCTTCTTTCTGTTGCAGTTTGCGTTCGGCCCGGCGTTGCGCTTTTTCAGCCTGTTTCTCCTGGCGCGCACGCTCTTTTTGTCGTTTGGCAAAAGTAGTGCGAGAGTTCCCCGACATCAGTACTCCTTATGGAAATTGACGAGAGAACCAACCCAACCCCGCCTGGTTCCTATTATATGTCATGCGGTATGGCAGCGCTCTTACCAAATGCTGATAAGGAAACAGTATTGGCCCTTGCGCAAATGGTGACGCCTGCTCCGTTTTCTGCGAGCGAGCTCCAACAATCTTAGAAGTTCATTAGATTGATCCAGTTTCTATCGTGAGAGCCTCGGTCGGACTTTGCTCAAGACTTGTGTCTTTGCGGTCCTGATCTATAAGTTCGGCGGTTGCAATCAACTGGAGAGACCGGTTAATGCTTTCAGATGCCTGTTTGGAACCTATCTGCAAACGCCTGGCAGAGACAGAGGCCAGCCTGCAAAGCAGGAACCGGTTGCTGACTTCTTTTGCCGCAGCAAAAACATATTCCGACCGCATGGTTAGCTCCTATCTTTTTCTGGCTTGCATATCAATTCGCAGATCAAAGTCGAGAACGCTTATTCGCATGCCTGTCCGCTCTCGCATTTCTTGAGATAGTTTCTCGGTGATTTCCACAATCCGGTCATGCCTGAGACGGATGGAAATTTTTCCGCACAAGCACATAGTCTTTCTTTGTTCGGTGAGACTAAGTATGAAACAACTCAGATGATCTGATCTTCTGATCTTAGGTTCAGAGAACCGGAAAAGTGAGGCGAAATTCTCGCTCTTTCTTGACGCTACCCGCATTCCAGAGACATGTCAAGATTTTAAGAACACACCCGTTTTATCTAACCGGACATTGAGCTACTCAAGAACTTGCCTGACGGATGCTGCCCACGCCCTAGTAACCCACCTTTTTAAGCGTGCCGTGAATGGTCTTGCTTTGAGGATCAAGGACGGTGGTCTTGAGCGTGACGGTGACGTCGGCTTTCATGGTGGTGGATCGATTATCAATTGAACCGCGTGGAGCCGGTATGAAGGGATTGCGCAAAAAAGGCCACGCATCGGCATGACCTTTTCTTAATTAGCCCCGGCTGGTTATTGCACGCGGAATGCGGTTATGAACTGCACTCCCGAAGCATCGCTCACGCTGAAGATGCTCGATGCCGCAGGCGGGATTGTGCCCACGTCGGCGCTGGCGTTGCCATGCGCGTCAGTGGTGATAGTGGCCAGCGCAGCACATGGCCCCGGAAACAGGCTGCATACGGCGGTGTTAAATGTATGGTTCGGAAACGCGCCGGTCAGTGTGATATGCGCGGTGGTGCCGGTTACAGCAGCAGTGCCAATCCCTGGCGAGTTCCCCGTTGTCTGCTGGATGCCGCCGGTCACGGTGGCGGCGGGCAGCAGCGCCGATTTGAAGTTGATCCCGGTGGAAGAAGTGGCTGTAACAGCGGTTGGGGTTCCATCAGCACCAGTAATCTCGAAGCTGCCGGAAAACGTCCCCTTGAACGGAAAGATAAAACCAAAATTGGCGGCGCCGCTTGAGTTGGCGGTAAAGGAGGTGACGGTAGAGCATCCGCCAAAGCCCTGCGGATAGGGGCAGAACTGGAGGAATAGGGTGGAGTTTGCGTCCAGACCCTGCAATTGCGAGCTGCCAGCGCCATTGTTCGTGGTGGTGTCCAGCGTGATTGTACCTGCAGGCGGCGGTGCATTTTTGCCAGGACTAATGAAAAACCACGTCGCCAGGAATACGTCGGATGCTGCAGCGGGAGTTGGGCTGGGCGAAGGAACAGGACTGGGAACTG
Organism: Candidatus Angelobacter sp.; assembly: GCA_035710845.1. Classification (GTDB taxonomy): domain Bacteria; phylum Acidobacteriota; class Terriglobia; order Terriglobales; family Acidobacteriaceae; genus Angelobacter. The sequence continues at coordinate 26,113 of DASTCT010000114.1, read as the reverse complement.
GAGTCGGAGTTGGTGATGGGACCGGAGTCGGACTTGGAGTTGGGGTTGGCGTGCCCGGTGTGTTGCTTGAAACGGAGCCGCAGCCAACAAGGAGAATCAACAATCCAGAAAGCAAAACAAGAATGGCTTTGCGCACGTAGGCCTCCCTCGGAACTGGGTTTTACGCTGCTGAAAGGGGGAACGGCTTATTCACTAAGAGAGGAGTTGCTGATCGTGGGTTGCCCTTGGTTGAGAGATCAGCTCAACGCTGAAGAGAGGGAGCGCCATAGGTGCGGCACAGAATTTTTTATGTGCGCTCCGCTCCGCTGCGTGCGGGCCTACGGCAGAGAGGAAGGGATTTTTCTTTTGCTACCCGGCACTTGCCTTCAGCTCGCAAGCTCGCTTCAGGACCGGTGCCGGGCTATTCTTGGGCTATTCTCTGCCGTCCCTGGCGGGACTGGATTCGCAAGACTCCTTCATCTTCCATTCTCATAAAGTTCCACTCCTTAGGTTTTCCATCATGCTTCATGATGAGTCATGGTTTCCTCATCTCTGGCTTGCCCGAAAAAGTATGTAAATATTTGTTCTGTATTGTTATCTTTTGAACTGGATGCATGGCGAAAGTTTGGAATTGAACATCCAAATAATTAGCGTAGTTTTGATCTATTCGCTGCCAAATGATCTTATCTTTCTCTTGATGAAAAACCGAAATTGCAAATCGCTCTCCTACTCCAGGTGCTTTAGATCCTAACCTCATTGCCTCATAAACATGGTAAATTCCTATGCCTAATGGCGTATCGCAGTCGTGTTCTCTATGAAACAAAGATGCTTCAGCTAGGGTGAGGCCACTACCGATAGCAGCAAAGTGCATGCACGATTCGACCATGCCATCACCATGCACTCTGAAAATGTGGGGATTCTCCCCAAAAAAGAGCACAATTAGAAGCGAGCAGTCTAATGTGATTCTGCTAATGTCGTACACCATCTCACGGTGGATGTCAGGCGGAATAGATGATATCCCCCCGCTCTAAAAATTCTTCGTATGTCATTCCCAAACGGGCTGATACATATTCATGAGCTAATCTTCTTTTCTGTATCTGAATAGGCATTCTAATAATGTCTGAAAGAGGACACCCCACCTTGGGTGGATAATCCTTGAAGACGCTATTGAAGACACCAACTAATTCCATTCCCCTGCTTAGGGTGCCAGCCATTAGAACCGGATGGTCTCCAATTAGAGTTCCCAGTTTGTCTTCAATTTGCGCGCTCGACGTGGGAGTTTCTGTTCGGAAATCGGATGCAACAACAACATATCGTTTGTTCTGAAGAGTGCCTTCAGCGGCAATACAGAGAGTCATCTTTCGTCTCCAAGTAGCCGCTCTGGTTTAATATTGACAACGAGCGGCTTAGAAGTCACAGTACACCCTTTGCCATTTTTGGTGAGTTTCATTCTTCGTTGCCGTTGATTCATTTCCATTCCCATTGAGTTCGTTTCCATATTCAAGCCAACAGCGTGCGAAAACTAGCAGCGCTACGGCGAGGCGTTGTCTAGATGTACTACTTCTCGCTGGACTCGCATGAAGGTGTGCGCTAGGATGCTACATCCACTGTTGCTTAAATAGTAAAAATCATGATGAAGACTAGAGGCGATTGAGTGGGGATTCGTCTGCTTCAGGACATGGGACAAACCCACGCCAAACTGGGATGGTCCGGGATGAATGGGGAGGGGTGGGGGGAGCGTTGACTGTTAACTTAAGAGTACATTTGGCTGATCGCCGGAATCGCCGAAATTGCCAAAATTGACAATTGAAAAGCGATGAGAAGATCAAAGCATTGCAGGTGATCGGGAACCGAAACGCCCTTGCCTTATAATCCAGCGCACCAAAACTACCATGGGGAGAAATGCAAATGGCTAACAAACCAGAGGTCGAGAAAAAAGAATCCGAGAATCCAGCGCAAGCGAGTGCAGTGGATCGCCGGACCTTCCTTGCTGGCGCGACCGCAGGAGCAGTAACGCTTGCCATGCCTCGCTGGGCGCACGCGGCTGAGAGCGGTTTCACAGCGGGCGCGGGAATGGCAGGCGCAGGACCGGCCAGTTCAGGATCGGCTGGTGCAGGAGTGGCAGGATTCTCCGGACTGGAAGACGACTTTGCCGCCATCAAAGCCGAGATCGCCAAACGGCATGACGAGAGCGTGCAGCGCATGCAGACGTGGATCAAGCAGCCATCGATTGCGGCGGAGAACCGCGGCGTGAATGAAGGCTGCGAGCTGACGATGCAAATGCTGCGTGATGCCGGCTTTCAGCAGGTAACCAAGGTCCCCACGGACGGCCAGCCGGGAATTTTTGCCACGCTGGATGCAGGCGCGCCCAAAACTCTTGGTCTTTACTTTATGTATGACGTAAAGCAGGCTGATCCCAGTGAGTGGTCGTCACCGCCGTGGGAGGCGCGGCTGGTGGACAAGCCCGGCTTTGGCAAGGTAGTGGTGGGCCGCGGCGCGGTGAACCAGAAAGGGCCGGAATCGGCATTTCTGGCGGCGTTGCACGCGATTCGCGGTGCAGGGCGCAAGCTTCCGGTGAACCTTGTTTTTGTAGCGGAAGGCGAGGAAGAAATTGGCTCGCCGCATTTTCCGCAGGTGGTGCGCCGGCCAGAGGTGCTGGCCGCGCTGAAGAAGACGATGGGCATCTTTATGCCTTTTGCGTCGCAGGACCTGGACGGACAGGTGACAACTTTTCTGGGCGCCAAGGGTGTAGTTGAGCTTGAGATGGTCTCAAGCGGTGAAAAATGGGGACGCGGCCCCAGGGCTGATATCCATTCCAGCAACAAAGCGCGGCTGGATTCACCGGCGTGGCATCTGGTGCAGGCGCTGCACACGCTGGTCTCCGCCGATGGCAATGATCCGGCGATTGCGGGCTTTGCCGATAAGGCTCGGCCGATTTCAGCGCAAGAGAAAGCAATGGTGGCTGAAGCGGCGCGGCGGCTCGACGAAAAAGCGTTGATGAAGCAGATGGGCGTGGAACACTGGGTGCATGACGTGAGTTTTGAGCAATCGCTGGAGCTGTTGGTGTCTCGGCCAACGGTGAATATTGAAGGCTTGGTGGGCGGATACACCGGACCGGGAGGAAAGACCATTTTGCCTCATCGCGCGGTGGCCAAGATTGATATGCGCCTGGTGCCGGACATGACTGCCGCTGAAGCGCTGGCCGCGCTCAAAGCGCATCTGGCAAAGAACGGCTTTGGCGATATTGAGGTCAACATGACTGGCGGCTACGATCCCACAACGACGCCGGCTGATGCGGCGTTGGTCCGCGCCGAGCATGCGGTGTACAAGCGAGCAGGAATCGATCCTATTGTGCTGCCGCGGCTGGCCGGCTCATGGCCTGGCTATGTGTTTACAGGCGATCCGTTGCACCTTCCCGCTGGACACTTTGGCCTTGGCCACGGCAACGGCGCACATGCACCAAACGAATATTACGTGATTGAATCGAGCAATCCGAAAGTTCAAGGGATGGATGGCGCGGTGATGTCATATGTGGAATATCTGTATGAAGTGGCTAGGACGGCGTAATCGGTCACTCGAGTTTTTGAGCGCCCTCTTGCTTTGAGCGGTGCTCACTCTTTTTCAGGCAGGAGTGTTCTAAAGCGAGTAGCGCATTTATGAATCAAATGTTTCTCAGCAGGAATAGGCCTCTGGCCTTGTTGGTCATTCTGGCCGCGACTGCTGCCTTAGCGGCGCAGACGGGGAAATCAGCTCAAGATGAGAGCACGTCTTTAGTTGGCGACTGGCGCGGCGACTCCATCTGTCAGGTCCACCCCAGTGCCTGTAAGGACGAAAAGGCGCTTTACCGCTTCACGAAACTCGGTGATCGGCCCAATCATTTTTCTGTAGAGGCGGACAAGATCGTGAATGGCGAGGCCGTACAGATGGGAACCATTGAATGCAGCTTTGCGCCGGAAAAACACGCCGTGAGCTGCTCCACGCCCAAGTTTACCGTTCAGTTGACGCTGAACGGCAAAAGCCTGACCGGCACCATGAATCTGCCCGATGGAACTTTGTGGCGCAACATTACGCTGCGCCACGATTAAGTAGGTGATGAGCCGCGAATTGCGCGAATGAACACGAATCGAATTTGAAATTCGTGTCGTTCGCGTTCATTCGCGGCCAAAATGGTTTAGTGCACCGTAAGGTTCACAGTGCTTGCGGCTGTTGCTCCGCCGCTGGCGCTGCTGGCTGTGACTACAACGGCAAACGTGCCTGTTGGCGTGCCCGGAGTGTTGACTGCTTTGGTATTGCTTCCGCATCCGGCAAGCGCGACCAAGGCAAGACAGGCAAAGCCTGCTGCGAGCCGCAATCTGAGTTTTTTGTTGCTTTGTATGCTTGCGGCAACCAGGCCCAGGAAGCCAAGCAGCCCGAAATAGAAAGCAGGTGGAACTGGGCCGGGACCTTGACGCGCTCCAACGGTTGAGCTTGCCGTTGTGGTGATGGTCAAAGTGACTTGCCCCGTGGCAGTCACGGAAGAAGGACTGAAACTGCAACTAGCTAATGAAGGCAATCCGCTGCAGGCAAACGTGATCGCCCCAAGACCGGCGCCGTTTGCCGTGACATTCAGCACGCTGGTTGCGGAGCCGCCTGCAGTAACGCTTGCGCTGGTTGTCTGGGCAGTAAGCGCCAGCGCAGCATCAATCTCGGTTGGATCACTGGCAGTATCGTTCGCTGTGTTTGATTCGCCTCCGCCAGAGACCGTAGCAGTATTGGTTACGTTTCCTGCGGCATTGTTTGCAACGTTCACGGTGACTGTAATCGGCTCAAAACTTGTTCCTGCAAACAGCGTATCGCCGCGGGTGCATTGCAAAGGAGAAAGAGTGCAGTTCCAGTTGGGGCCGCTCATGTCAGTGGCTGTCATGCCGGCAGGCAGATTGTCGTTCACCGTGATCAGAGCTGTTGTATCGGCCTGGCCGGAATTAGAAACCGTGATGGTGTAGGTGTCGCCGGTTTGTGGGCTCAGGAAGTTGCCCGTATGCGAGAGCGTAACGGTCAGGTCAGGCTCCACAACGGTCACGGTGGCTGTTGCTGTGCCGCCGGTTCCGCCTTCGTTGGACGTTACGGGATCAGTCGTGTTCACCTGGTCGCCGGTGGCGATAGCAAGCACGTCAATCGAGAACGTGCAACTGGTGTTGGCAAGAAGAGTCCCGCCAACCATATTGATGTTGCCGGGCGATGTAGTAATCACCCCCGGATCGCAGGAGCCAACCAGGCTGTCGGGGTTGGCGATGATCAATCCCGCGGGCATGTTGTCATTAAAAGCCACGCCGGTGAGATCAGTGGCAGGATTTGGATTGGTAATAGTAAAAGTGAGCGTAACGCTTTCATTGATGCCGACGGTTGGCGCGCTGAATGACTTGACGATGGTGGGCGGAGATTGCGCCAGCGCGGGTCCAGCACAGGCAAACATCAACAGGCACAACGATAGAACAAATTGTTTGGTTTTTATCAGTGGCATGATTGCGTTACTCACTTTGACTGGGAATGGTCTTGCACTGTGTAGTCGACGGGCGCTTGAAATAAATTTGAATCGGGTTCGCCGGGCGCGATGTTGATAAGCCTGGTGGTCTCGGTTAACGCCTGTGGTAGTTGCGTGATGGACAGCAACTCTATGTTTAGTTCAGGAGAGAACCATGATTCCGTGAACGCTGTTTGAGCTTTGTCTGCGGCAGTGCCGGCCTTCAAGGGATGTGCGCTGCGAGTGCCGATTACGCTGAAGCCTTCCAGCGTCATTGTGCCGAGGTCTTCAGGACCATCTGACGTTGAGCGTGCAAGGCTGTTCTTACGAGCCTGAGCCGCTTGTGCGGCAGCCACCAGCTTCAGCTGTTTTGCTGAAGGAGCAGAAGCCGGAGGCAAATGCAAATAAAAGACCGTCGCTGTTTTGGCTTCCACATTCAACACAATGCTGGTCCGCTGCACAGGATCAAAAATGGTTGTGAAATGCCGAGTGACAGAACCTGCGCCGGACGCTAACTCTGTTTCAGTGCGTGTACGCCCCTGGCTGTCGCGAAACATCTTGCCGTGGGTTTCCACCAGAGCGCGGCTGCCGTCCGGTTGGAGTTGGGTTGACTGCCTCACTACATCCGCGGAAAAAGGCACGCCCGCAATGGAGCGCAGGTTAATTCCGCCAGAGAGTGTGCTGGTAGAGGCGCTCTGTTTACTGTTGCTGGTTTGAGCAGTAAGAATGGACGCAAAAAGAAGCAGGGCGACGAGAACCATCGCATAACGTTTCATAATTCTCCCGGAAAATGTCGCTATTGTAGCAATTAACAATCGCAGACCAATCAGGGAAAAAACTGGGAATCATGGCTTTTATGGTTCTCGCAGCCAAACTAAAGTAACAAGATCGTGGGAGATCGCTTTAAGGACAATTGAGAAAGCAGATCGTAGGAACAAGATCGCCGTTCGCGAGTACTGGAAAGAACAAAATAAAACCCCCGGATCGCGCCGAGGGCCTTGGTCTTCAGAAGGAGAGATTTACGCCCTGCCTACACCCAAATATTCAAAGCCCAGCGCCTTCATTCGTGGACCATCAAGCAGGTTCTTGGTATCCACAACTACTGGGTTGCGAATGATGCGGCGGATGCGGTCGAAATCCAGCGTGCGGAACTCCGGCCAGCCCGTGCCCAGCACCAGCGCGTCCGCGCCCTCCGCCACCGAGTACGCTGAGTCGCAATAGCGGACGTTGCCGGTAAGTTCCTGCTGCGCATCCGGCATGGCAATAGGATCATAAGCTTTTACATGCGCGCCACTCTCCATCAACCGGCGAGCCAGACGGATGGAACCTGAGCTGACCACGGAATTGGTATTGGGTTTGAACGCCAGCCCCAGCAAGCCAACCTGCTTGCCATCCAGCGACTGCAGCGCCCCGGAGATCTTCTGCATGATGCGTCCGCAGAACTCCTGGTTTACCTCGCGCGCTGCGGTAAGGATCTTGAGCGAGACACCGGAACCAGCGGCCAGATTGGCCAAGGCATCCATATCGGATTCAGTAAAGCTTCCGCCCAGCGATCCCGGTTGCAGGCAGCGTGGAGCAATGCGCTTATCCAGGCCGAGCGCCAGCGCCAGATCAACCGCGTCCGCGCTGATGCGTTCGCACAAACTTGAAAGTTCATTGATGAAGGAAACCTTGGTCGCCAGGAAGGCCGTTGAGGCTTCGCGCACCAGCTCTGCCGTCTCATGCGTGGTCACAATCACCGGCACGCCGCGCATCACCAGCGGACGATACAAAGCCTTCAGCGCAGAAACAGCGGTATTTGAATTGGTGCCCAGAACAATGCGGTCAGGCCAGTTGAAGTCTTCCACCGCGCAGCCTTCAGAAAGAAAGATCGGATGGGACACTACCGTGATCTGCCGCCCGGAAGCCTTGAGCCGTTCTTCTATCCGGCGCGCCGTGCCTACTGGCACAGGCGTTACCAGGACCAGAATTTGCCCATGATCGCAGTAATTGGCAATCTCCATAGAGATGGCTTCCATATCGCGGTTGGCGTCTTCCGCCAGATAGATGATCTCCGCGCGCTGCACCATGGATTGCAGATGGGTGGAATACATCAGCCGCCCGGAGCGAACGCCGCGGCGCACAATGTCACTCAAATTCTTTTCATGGAAGGGCAAAATGCCGCTGGCCAGCAGGGTGGTATTGACGGAATCGCTGCCATACGCGGTAACGGGAACGCCAAAATCGGCAAGACACGCAGCCACCACTGTTCCCAGATATCCGCAACCATAGACGCCGATCTGCATAAGGTCTCCTGGAGAAAGCTCTAGCTTCGGCGACTCGGGGGAGTGAGGGTTCGCCAAACATTTTAAATTTTTGCTTGTACCTGATGACTTACTCGGGCAGGTGTGATTAGAAGCTTTTACTTAGTACAAGCGCAAGATGGAATTAGGACATGTACCTAGTGAAAAGTCCATGCACGTTCGATGTTTGAAGAGCTCTGCCATCGCCACAGCCGCATTTTCAGCGGCTGGATTGCAACATCGCTCCGATGACTGTGTGCAATCTCTTGCACCCATGCAATGCTCAATCGACTTTTATCTCCACCTTGTTTCCGTCAGGGTCGCGAACAAAAATGGAGAGGCCTTTGCCCTTGGAGCCGTTGTTCACCTCTGCCTGGGTAGGATCAAGTCCTTTGCGCTTGAGCGTGGCGATGACATCGTAAATGCTTGAGCCAGTGGCAGATAGACAAATGTGCCCTTCGCTCAGGTTGGCCGGAGGAGCGGGATTGATGGGCGAGGCTTCAAACAGATCGATCAAAGATTCGCCGGCGCGCAGAGTAATAACGCTATATCCGGCTTTGGCCTTCCCTTCCTGTTCAACGGTCAGGCCTAGCCCTTCAGCATAAAAGCTCTTCATGGCGGAGAGCTTCTTGGTTACCAGCGCAATATGGTCAATGCCCTTATAGGCAAACACGGTTTCATTGTGTCGCTTCGCGGCAAGCCGCTCAAGGATTTTCTTCCACTTGTACCTTTCTCCACACCCATCAACCTATTCCGTCAAGGCACTACAACCATGCTTTGTGAAGCCTCGCTGATTGGTTGTGCAGCCTGAGAAAGCTTGTTCAAAGACCCGGTGGCGGAATCGATGCGATAAGTGGAGAGTGCCTTGTTTTCAGAGATATAAGCAATCTCTCCAGAGGCATCGATCGTTGCGGAAAATGCGTTGTCTGTAAGTATCGCATTCGGTATTGGGCTCACTGTACTGGCTGCCGAGTCAAAGGTGAATCCCTTTACTGAAATTCCGCTGGGATTGATGAACCCAATATACAAATGTCTTCCATCGGGAGTTACTCCCATTCCGGTTGCACCTTGTTCAAGGGCAAAAGGAGAGCCCGTAACTGGACTGAGCGTGCCTGTGGCACTGATATTGAAGATGGCAATGTTGTCCCGATTGAGAAGGTACAGAAACTTATTATCAGAGCTGACCGTAAGCTGCTCCGCCTGACCGGCCACTGAGTTGCCAGTCGGAATGGGCGACTGAATCAGGGTAAGGGTGCCGCCAGCCCCGATCGCAAGCGCTTCAACGCTGGTTTCATTGGCATTGAACAGAAAACGACCATCAGAGCCAATCGCACTCAAATTCCCCAGTGATGCTGCAGTTGAGCTCGACGTCGGTCCAAGCAGACCGCTGGTCTGGTCAATAGGATAAACATCGAAAACACCTTGGTTTGCCTGGTAGAGAAAAAGCCCCGCAGGGTCAATCACAAGAGAGCCATCATGGATTTGCGAAAAAACGAGCGGACTGCCTTGGATGCGCGTAAGCACGCCGGTTTGTTGATTAATTTGCAGTTGAACAATGCCGGGGCTGTTGAAGCTGAAGCCATGCTGGGTCCCGACGTTTAACGCGTATAAGAACCTGCCTTTAGGATCGGCAATCACTTGTGGCACTGTATTCTGTCCCAGGCCTGCGTCATTGAACGGTGTAATCGGTGTGACCAGACCGCTGTGGTCAATGATTCCTCCTTCATAGCCAGTGTCAGTCTCAAAAACGGTGATCCCGAAGATGAAACGGCTGGCGGCAGTCGCGGAGGCGGGAATCGGAGTAGGGCTTGGCGTGATCGTTGGGTTGTTGACTGCGCTCACGCTGCCACATCCGGTAGAGACGATCATTAAGGTACAGGCAAGAATGGAAAAAACGAGATGGCTGGCTTTCATTTCCGTAGGGCCCCTTTTTCAAATCCAGAGCTGCTGCCCGTATAGAGATGCAATGACCTAAAGGGAGGTTCGCTAAGGTCAGCCAGATCACTAGGTCAGCCAGATCACCGGCCGCCTTTACTTTGCCTGGCTCAAGATCTTCTGTATCAACTTTGGGTCATCCGGCAGCAGTCCGGCCCTCTGCAGGCGCGGCGTAACTTCGACCCAGTTATGGTCCATGGCAAATACTTTTTTGAATAGCGGAAGGCTGTCATCCACGCGGCCCATGTTGGCCAGCGCCACGGCATGCCAGTAGATCATCTCAGCGTTGTCCGGCGCCAGTTGCTCTGCCGCGCTGTACTCCCGCAGTGCTCCAGCATTGTCATGCAACTCAACGGCTTTATCGCCGGCATTCATGTGGTTGTAAGCGCGCTGCAGTGTCACCAGCCGGCGTAATTCTTTGAGCGGCTCCGGGCTGTCATCCACTCGCAAATTGAAGATGTAATCCTGCCAGGGCTTGCCGGTGCCTTTGGCAGGCACAATCACAATTGCCGCAGACTGCCTTCCCCGCACATCGCCGCCTGCAGCTTGCGCAGCGTCCAGCGCAGCCAACATACGGTCCGCCAAGTCGCCGTGGTTTGATTCGTATGCCTCTGCCATGGCGGGCCAGATCTTTTCATTGCTCATTAGATTGGCTTGGACGGCATAATTCTTTCCTGTCACCATCCAACCGCCGGTCTGTCCGCCGCATTGGATCGTCAGTGGCCGGTTCTGCGCCGATCCCGCAATCCCGCCTGCAAACTGAATATCTTTGGCCCCGGTAAATGTGGCCACGCGACCCTGCGTGTCAACCATCGCAACCTGGCGCACGTTGCACGCGCCGTCAGCAGTCAGAAGACCATGCAGTGCATCCGGAGCGCTCTTGCCCGCGCGCATCAAGTCCAAGCCCAGCGGCCCATAGCTGGGATCGATAAATGATTGCGTCGCCACAGCGCCAACGCCGGCTTCAGCCCACGGTACTTCTTCGCCCACAGCAAACCAGTGCGACTGCACTGCCACACCCATCTCTCCAGTCGCGGGATCAAACGCAACAATGGAGAAAGTGTGCACCGGACGAAGCGACCGCTCCTGAGCATGAGCCGTAACGATTACTGCTAATAACAAAGTTATGACAACTAAGAAATGCGTGCGGCGTATCATTTGCCGATCTCCCGACTAGAGTAGCGAAACGGAGTCTAATCTATACCATTGAGCAGAATGCGCAGGACGCCAATCGCAGAGTTAAAAAGGAATTTACTGAGTGCTGATAGCTGACTGCTGAGCGCTTTCTTCATGCCAATGTTGCATCGAACGCACGTTTACTTCGTTCCGCTGCAGCGCTGCAATGCCTTCAGCGGCGGCCCAGGCCGCAGCCATCGTGGTAATGGTAGGAATGCGGCCGGTAACGGCGGCGCGGCGGATGGCCTTCTCATCAAACCAGGGTTCAGCGCCGTGCGGCGTATTCACCACAAGCTGCACTCGCTCACCCTTGATCAGGTCCACCACGTTCGGCCGGCCTTCTTTTACCTTGTAAACCCGATCCACGTTCAACCCGGCCTTCTCCAGTCGATCAGCGGTTCCATGCGTGGCTACCAGGGTGAATCCAAGCTCCACAAATCGCCGCGCCAGCTCAATTGATTCCTGCTTGTAGCGATCGATTACGCTGATGAAGACTGTGCCGCGCGTGGGCAACGCCTGTCCGGCAGAAAGCTGCGCTTTGGCAAAGGCCTCGCCGAATGTGTCGGCCGAGCCCATCACTTCGCCGGTGGATTTCATCTCCGGCCCCAGCACCGTATCCACGCCGGGGAACTTGTTCCAAGGGAATACCGGTGACTTCACAAAATATCCCGCGCCTGTTGCCAGGTCTGTGCTTTGCTCGACGTTCACTGGCAGAAATTCGCGCAGCTTGCGTCCGGTCATGAGTCGCGCGGCAATCTTGGCCAGCGGCACGCCTGTCGCCTTGGAAACGTAAGGCACGGTGCGTGAAGCGCGCGGGTTCACTTCAATCACAAAAACTTTTTCGTTCTGGATGGCAAATTGAATATTCATCAGCCCGACCACTTTCAACGCTCGGGCCAGCTTGAAGGTGTACTCGCGGATTGTATTCAGCACGCGTTCAGAGAGATTCACTGATGGCAGCACGCAGGAAGAATCGCCGGAGTGAATTCCGGCTTCTTCAATATGCTGCATGATCCCGCCGATGACCACGTCTGCGCCATCGGAAAGCGCGTCCACGTCAACTTCAATCGCATCTTCCAGGAAATGGTCCACCAGCACCGGTCGCTGCTGCGAGTACTCAACCGCCTCTTTCATATAGCGGACAACGCTCTCGTCGTCATAGGCAATCACCATGGCGCGCCCGCCCAGCACGTAGGAAGGCCGCACCAGCACCGGATATCCGGCTTTGCGCGCTCCTTCCACGGCTTCTTCAACGCTGGTGGCAATCGCCCCCGGAGGTTGCGGGATATCCAACTCTTCCAGCAATTTGCCAAAGCGCTTGCGGTCTTCTGCTAGGTCGATCGACTCCGGTGAAGTCCCAATGATCGAAACTCCTGCGCCTTTGAGCGGCAACGCAAGATTCAGCGGCGTCTGTCCGCCGAACTGCACGATTACGCCAACTGGAGCGCCGCCCTTTGCCTCATGCTGGTACACAGCCAGCACGTCTTCGAAAGTCAGTGGCTCAAAGTAGAGGCGGTCACTGGTGTCATAGTCAGTGGAGACCGTCTCCGGGTTGCAGTTGACCATGATGGTTTCATAACCGTCATCGCGCAGCGCGAAAGCCGCGTGGCAGCAGCAGTAATCAAACTCAATTCCCTGCCCAATGCGGTTCGGCCCGCTGCCCAGGATGATGATTTTCTTCTTGTTCGTCGGCGGCGCTTCGTCTTCTTCTTCGTATGTGGAGTAGAGATAAGGCGTATAACTTTCGAACTCGGCCGCGCAGGTGTCCACAAGTTTGTACACCGGCGTCACGCCCAGGCCTTCACGGATACGCCGCACCGTCTGCACGCCTGTTTTGGTGGAAAGAGCAATTCGGTCGTCTGAGATTCCCAGCCGCTTCACCTCGCGCAGCAACTCTTTGCAAAGCGTCTCCGCCGAAGAATGCTGCGCGATCTCCGTTTCCATGGCGGCGATTTCTTTGAGCTGATAGAGAAACCAGGGATCGATGCTGGTCATCTTGTGCAGCTCTTTCACCGTCATGCCCTGGTGCAGCGCATAGCGAACGTAGGTAAGGCGCTCCGGATGTGGAGTAACCAGCCGCTGCGTCAGAATGCGCGGCTCAATCTTCTCTGCCCCGACTTTCTTCCCCGTCTCCAGTGAGCGAATGCCCTTCATCAGCGCTTCTTTAAAGGTGCGGCCAATGGCCATGGCTTCGCCTACGGATTTCATCTGCGGCCCCAAACCTTCGTCGGCGCCGGGAAACTTTTCAAATTGCCACTTGGGGATTTTCGCGACTACGTAGTCAATGGTCGGTTCAAAGCAGGCAGGCGTTTTCTTTGTGATGTCGTTGGGAATCTCGTCCAGCGTGTAGCCCACGGCTAATTTTGCGGCAATCTTGGCTATCGGAAAGCCCGTCGCTTTTGACGCCAGCGCCGACGAGCGCGAGACGCGCGGGTTCATCTCAATCACCACCATGCGCCCGTTCGCCGGGTTCACCGCGTACTGAATGTTGGAGCCGCCGGTCTCCACGCCAATCTCGCGGATCACTTTGATGGAGGCGTCGCGCATGTGCTGATATTCGCGATCAGTCAGCGTCTGTGCCGGAGCCACGGTGATGGAGTCTCCGGTGTGTACGCCCATGGGATCAAAGTTTTCAATTGAGCAAACAATGATCACGTTGTCCCTGAGGTCGCGCATCACTTCAAGCTCGTATTCTTTCCAGCCGAGCACGGATTCTTCAATCAGCACTTCGTGCACGGGGGAAAGATCGAGTCCGCGCGCCAGGATGTCGAGCAGTTCTTCGCGGTTGTAGGCAATGCCGCCACCACTGCCGCCCAGCGTGAATGAAGGCCGGATAATCAGCGGAAAGCCGATCTTGCCGGAGAAGTCCAATCCGTCTTTGAGATTGTTGACCAGCGCTGACTTGGGAACGTCCAGCCCAATGCGCGTCATGGCGTCTTTAAACAGCAACCGGTCTTCCGCCATCTTGATCGCGCGAAGCTGCGCGCCAATCAGCTCAACGTTGTACTTCTCAAGGATTCCAGAGTCGGCCAGTTCCACAGCAAGATTCAAAGCTGTCTGGCCGCCAACCGTCGGCAGCAGCGCGAACTTGCCGCGACGCACGCCGTCCTCGGTCATCATCTCTGCTTCCTGCCGGATGATCTCTTCAAGATAAGTTTTTGTAAGCGGCTCAATATAAGTGCGGTCCGCCATCTCAGGATCGGTCATGATGGTGGCCGGGTTGGAGTTGGCCAGCACCACCTCATAGCCTTCCTGCTTGAGCGCTTTGCAGGCCTGCGTGCCGGAGTAATCAAACTCCGCCGATTGGCCAATCACAATCGGCCCAGAGCCGATAATCAGGATCTTCGAGATGTCATTACGGCGTGGCATTATTTATTAATCCACCTTGTAAAAGCTGCCGCCAGAACTAGCTTGCCTGCATTGAGAATAGCGAATGTATAAACCGCCACGAGAAAAGTTTTGACTAGGGTTCTGGATTCTGTTCGCGCTCGAGAAAGATTTTTCTCGATCTCAAAAAATGGGAACCAGTAGGTATAGAGTCGGATAACCCCGTTTGCTCCTATTAACAGCGTTCCCAGCAGCACTCCAAACATCAACAGAGCACCTGTTCCTGATAAAGGTGATTGAAGGTTGAACGTTGGATTTATAAACTTTGCAATTGTGTACTCTGCAAAACAAACTAACACCATTGATATCCAAAACAATGGTCTTGAATTTCTATATACAAATGTTCTTATTTTTCCTTTTTCAGCCTGTATCCAGTGTTCGAATTTTTGATGGGTTGCGTTAACCCACTCTGCATCATTGCCCTGAATGAGGATCTGATTTGACTGCCAATTATTTAGATCATTGAAATCATTAAACTGGCTTTTGAGTTTAATTTCTATAAATCGGTTTATTCCATCAGCTCTGCAAATAACGAAAAAAATGTCTTTGGGCAAATTCTTGGCATCAAAGTTAGGATCGTCGAATTGGACGTTCGAATTAGGCGAGAGAAATACATATTTTTCGGACGATTCTAAATTCATAGCAGCCCGGATTGTTTGGTTGTTTAAATTTCTTGTGACAAACGTATTTTCATCAGTTGCACCGGGATCAGTTCTCAATGCTTCTGCAGGACTTCCTTTGAAAGCATTACGCAACCTTTGTTCCACCTGTGGCAACAATTTCTCTTCTGCCAATGCATGAAGTTCTGCGATGATTTTGTCAGCAGTTTCCAAACTTATGGTCACTGAGGGCATCCGCAATGTACGTTCTGTTTTCATTTATGTTATGAACACTCGCCCACAGCTTCTCCTTTGCGCATCTATTTCTTCCACTCCTCCATCAGTCCCATGAAATCCTTGAACAGATAATGCGAATCATGCGGCCCCGGCGAAGCCTCTGGGTGATACTGCACGCTGAAGAGCGGAAGCGACCGGTGCCGCAGACCTTCCAGCGTATTGTCATTCAGGTCAATGTGGGTCTTGATGATCTCGGATTCTTTCAGCGAATCCGGATCGACAGCGAAATTATGATTGTGGGCCGTGATCTCAATCTTGCCGGTTTCTAACTGCTTTACCGGATGATTTCCGCCATGGTGACCGAACTTCAGCTTGTAAGTCCTGCCGCCCAGCGCCAGCCCAACCAACTGATGTCCCAGGCAAATTCCGAAAATCGGCGTCTTCCCCATCAAGCGGCGGATATTCTCTGCAGCGTAGTTGCATGGCTCAGGATCGCCGGGCCCATTCGACAAAAACACGCCGTCAGGCTGCAGGGCCATCACGTCTTCTGCGCTGGTCATAGCCGGGACCACGGTCACGCGGCAGCCCTGGTCCACCAGCATGCGCAGAATGTTCTGCTTGATGCCGAAATCGTACGCCACCACGTGCTTGCTGGGCGCCAGATCTTTCACGCCGACAACTTCAGTCGGCTCGTGCGACCGCGTGCCCGTTTGCCACTGGTAGCGCTGTTTGGTAGTGACTACCTTGGCCAGATCGGTGCCATCCATCTTGGGGATGGAGCGTGCCTTCATCACCAGCTTTTCCGGATCGCTCTCAATCGAGGAGATCACCCCGCGCATCACGCCGTGCGTGCGCAGGTGGCGCACCAGCGCGCGCGTATCGATATCGGCAATCACCGGGATCCTGAATTTTTCCAGGTATTCGTCGGTCACCTGCTGCGATCGCCAGTTGGAGCTGATAGGCGAAAACTCGCGCACCACTAACCCTTCAATATAAGGATGGGTGGATTCGTTATCGTCTGGATTCGTGCCGTAATTGCCGATCTGGGGATTGGTCAGGACAACAATCTGTCCAGCGTAAGAAGGGTCGGTAAAAATTTCCTGGTAACCGGTGATGGAGGTATTAAAAACGACTTCGCCGTAGCATTCGCCTTTTGCGCCGTGACCTCTGCCGCTGAAGATTCGTCCATCTTCCAGCGCAAGGATTGCCTGCATCGGAACTCCGAAGAGTGGATTTTATAGATTTTATCACCTTCTGAGTCTCCGGAAAAACGCGCGAACTGTGGATAAGAGGGAAAAATTATCTCGATCCTTACGATCATCCAAAGAGAAGGTGTTTGCAGGCTTCGCAGTCTTGCCACCCTCCCATCCGATGGTTATCCGGCCCTTGGGCGCGCCATAGAGCCAAATCTGTCCTTCTGGCGCTTCTGGCAACTCCCCGCGCACTAACGCAATGATCGCGTGACCTAGTTCGACAATTGGTGCTGTGAACACTTCCGTTGCCCCACGAGTAAAAATGCGGATATCCTCAAGGATCGGCCAAGAGACGATTTCTTCGGCAGGTATTGACTCTCGCGCTGCGAGTTTAGCGCAAGCTTCTTCCGCCAGTGCGAGAAATGTTTGTTGCTGGGCCAGCGACCACGTCGGATCTAGAGTGAGTCCATAATCCGGAACGCATGCCACGCGCCAATCTGAGATGGCCACTGGAAAGCCACGCTGTATCCACCTGTTCGCTTGCCTCGGCGGCATCGATGAGGTGCTTGAGGAAAATATTTAGGCTTACGTCATAAGCCCAAAAGCCGGGTGGCTCAACACTGCGATCATAGGCAACAAACTTTTTCTTGCTCAAAGTGGTCCTTTCAAATAAGCCTGTGGCAGTGCTTTGGATCTTTGAGGTTTAGCCACCGGACGTTCTGGAACCGATTGCGGAACTCCGATCCAAGGGGCTTCCGCAGGGCAAGGGCTTAGCGAACTTTTGAGGACATTGCACCAACTGGCAGAGAGGTCATCTAGAAATAAAGAGGCTACGGCATCAACATCGGATTTTTTTACTAACAATACCTTGTGATACCACTGGTTCGGAACATCCCACGTGCCTGGAATCATCGTGCTAACAACAATTGAGACAAATGATGCTTCTCCGGGGTACGAAGGATCATCGAGGGTAACCAACTCTATCTCATCAGAGGTTCCGGCTTTGACTTTGCCATTAGCGCCATTTTTTTGCTTTAGCTTTTCTTCCATCGCTTGCCGGAGAAGCTTCCCTACAACGTCCGAGCCGGTCTGCTTTACACCGATGCTGTAGGAATTTGCTTGATGTTGAGCTTGAGCCACGACACCAAGCAGAGACAGACAGAGCAATAAGCGAACGGCAAACATCATCGACTCTCCTCTGGCAAACGGATAACTAACTCCGGCAAAGATTGATCACGTGATAATCCCCGAAATTCACAGCCGCCTCTCATCATTTCATGGACTAAAATCAAAACTTCCATGCCTGATCCTCTCACCTCCAAGCCGCTCACGCCAGAAAAGAACGGGGGCAGTTCCGGCCCGCAGGTCAACGTTTTTGCCGTGCACGGCGTCGATCCAGAAGTACAGGCTTATGCCATGGCCAAGTATTCGCGCTCGGCGCTGTCAATGAAAGAATCGCTCAAGGAGATCAGCGAGCAAAAGGCCGAGCAATTTCTCAATACTTTTTATTTCCAGTATGGCCATCGGTCCATCGCCGATCTGGCGCATCTGGCCTTTGCGATTGAAAAGTTGTCGATCCTCGCCGCCATTGTTCTAGTCGATGAGCAGCGCTGGGACGGGCAGGAGCGCTCCACGCGCTACCAGAACTTTAAGAAGAGCGGCTATTTTATTCCCGATTTCGCCGGTAATGACGCGCTTAAGGCCGATTACTGCTCGACCATCGACTTTCTCTTCTTTGAATACAACGCTTTCACGCAGGAGATGCTGCGCTATTACACCACGCAGGTGCCGCGTCCAGAGGGCATGGCGGAAGACCAGTACACGCGCACCTTGCGCGCCCGGGCCTTTGATAATTCGCGCTATCTGCTTCCGCTGGCCACCAACACCTCGCTGGGACAGATCGTTAACGCGCGCACCCTTGAGACACAGATCGCCCGCCTGCTCTCTAGTCCATATGATGAAGTCCGCCATCTGGGCACGCTGCTCAAAGACGCCGCAAGCGATGCGGCCTATAACGTTCAGACGGAATCCTTGCGCGCGCTGGTGGAAGAGATCAAAGCCGCCAATCCTGAGCTTGGAGCAAAAGCGGCGCAGCAACTCTTACGGCCCACCCGCGTTGCGCCCACACTGGTCAAGTACGCCAATCCCAGCGAGTATGAAATCCAGACACGCACTGAATTAGCGCATGCCGCCCAAGAGTTGATGGCTGGCGCCCCCATCGATCACGCTCCGCCGGTTGATTTGGTAGAAGATGGCCCGCTGGAAGTTGAAATGGCCACAACCCTCATCTATTCGGCCAGTCATTATTCGTATCGCCAGATTCAGGAGCGGGTGCAAGGGCTAACGGCGGCCCAGCGTGGTGAAATCATCGACCTCGGCATGAAACATCGCGGTCGCTACGATGAGCTGTTGCGTTCATTCCATGCCGGGCAGCAGTTCAAATTTGACATCCTTATGGACATTGGCGGCTTCCGCGATATGCACCGCCATCGCCGTTGCACGCAAATTGAGCAGGGATTCACGCATCAGCACAGCTACGATACTCCACCAGACATTAAGGACGCCGGGCTGGAAGGACGCTACACGTCGGCGATGGAAAAATTCATTCAGGCGTACGAGAAAACATCGCTGGCCAGCCCGCAGGCAGCTTTGTATCTGCTGCCCCTGGCTTTCCGCAAGCGTACGCTGTTCAAAATGGATTTTGCTGAAGCGCTTTACATTGCTGAACTCCGCAGCGGCGCAGCAGGACATTTTTCCTACCGCAACGTGGCTTATGCCATGTACCAGGAAGTCGCCCGCAAGCACCCGGCCTTGGCACATTACTTTCGTGTCTCCGATATCAGCGAGCCTGTTGACCTGCTCAAACGTTAAGAATGATTGAGAACGGCATAACGAAAAAATACGATTTGCGATCCGCGTGTGCTCAGAAAATGGATTTATTCGCCGCTGAAAGTAAGCATTTTATTAGGTAATAGTGCTCAAAAGGAACATACCGTTTCACCATTTCTGGACTCGCAGAGATAACTAAAGATTCTCTCATGGTGACTAAAATCACATTGGCCCGCCGGGCTTTCCGCTGTAGAATCAGGGTAATTAAGAAGCCAGGTACGAGCTCATCCCCCTCCGGCAGCTAGTTGCCGTTCATCCAGCCGGGAGCTGCATGGTCCATTTTCCACTGGAGATTGATTCGCTTTGCTCGAATCGATGCAAAAGATCGCTATCTTATATGACGCCAGCCAGGCGATTCTCTCCACTTTTGACCTGGATGAGGTGCTGAACCGCATTCTCACCATCATCCGTGATTTCTTTCAATTACAGAATGGCGCTGTCCTGCTTTTGGATAGAAACGGGCAGGATCTCCTTGTCCGAGCGCATCTGGGGCGGAGCAATCTTGATATTGGCTATCGCATCCCCAAAGGCACCGGCCTGACCTGGGCTTCAGTGGAAATTAAAAGACCGGTTTACTCGCCTGACGTCATCAAAGACCCGCGATATCTCCAGAAAGTAGCTGAGACAAAGTCTGAAGTCGCCATTCCGCTGCTGGTGCGTGATGAGGTGGTTGGCGTGCTGGATTTCCAGAGCGAGCAACTGAATTTCTTCGATTCAGAGATGGTCGATCTGCTCACGCTCTTTTCCACGCAGGCTTCACTGGCGCTGGAAAATGCGCGTCTGTATTCCATGGAGCGCCGGCGTGCCGAGCAGCTTGAGGCCATTAACGCCGTCGCCAAAAAAACAACGCTCGTTCTTGACCTTGATGAGCTGCTCACCGTGGTGTGCCGCCTGCTGCTGGATTGGTTCCGCGTTGATCACGTAGCCGTACTGCTGGCGGAAGGTGATACCTTGCGCGTTCGCGCTTATGAAGGCCGCCTGACTCCGAACCTGGCCATGGGATCGATCCTTAGCGCCGGCGCTGGGTTGGCAGCGCGCGCACTGGCCACCAGCAAAAGCGTGATTGAAAATGATGTAAACAGCGTGGAAGGTTATATTGCCGGCTTCGCCGAAACGCAATCTGAAATGTGCGTGCCGTTGATTATCTTTGGTGAAAAGCTGGGCGTGCTGGCGCTGGATAGCGCACGCAGCAACGCCTTTGTGCCTGAAGACATTCAGCCGCTGGAATCAGTGGCGGACATTTGTGCTGCTGCCATCCAGAACGCGCACAACTTTGACCGCATGAAGCAGCTTGCCTATGTTGACGGTCTTACGGGCATTCACAATCGCCGCTATTTTGAAATGCGTATTGTTGAAGAGCTTGAGCGTGCCGGCCGCTTCCAGGGACGCATGTCACTGATCATGCTGGATATCGACAATTTTAAAAGAATGAATGATGAATTTGGGCACCTGCTGGGCGATGAAATGCTGCGTGCTGTATCATCCATTCTTAAGCAACAACTGCGCAAGATGGATATGGTTTGCCGCTACGGAGGCGATGAATTCGCTATCGTAGTGCCGGAGACCACGGGTGAAAGCGCCATGCGGGTAGCAGAAAAGTTGCGCCGCCAGGTGGAAACGCACTTCTTCCCCGGCGTTCCGCGCCCAGTGACCATTAGTTGCGGCGTAGCGGATTATCCTGCGCACGGCGTTACACGTGATGAAGTAGTAGCTGCGGCGGACGCAGCGCTTTACCTTGCCAAGCAAGCAGGCCGAAACCGGGTAGCTTCAGCCAGCATGAAAAAAGAGTTTTCCACTACCAGATAAACTTCTAGCCTTAACAGACCATGAGCAGCACCTCAGTAGCGGCCATACCAGGAAAGATCACAGCCAGGACTGCCAGCGTCCATATTGACCCGGCGTGTAATTCATTCCTGGGTGACTGCTTCCGGCAATTCGGCATCAGCATTGTCCCGCTGGATAGCGACCCCGCCTTGGTTTTCCACCGGCAGAAGTTTGAGGCTTGCGTGCTTCGCCTTTATGATCCGGATGCAGACAGGATATTGAAGGCCGCGCGCAACTCGCCTTCCAACCGCCGCATGGTGCTCTATGGGATCGCCCGAAACGCCCAGGAAGCGCTCCGTTACGCGAACTATGGCATTAACGCCGTCCTGGATGAGCCGCTGGACCGCCAGAACGTGCTGAGGATCGTGCGCGCAACGCATCTGCTTGTAATCCACGAGTTACGGCGTTACGTACGGATACCCGTAGTTTCCCAGGCTGAGATTGAAACTGACTCGCAAGCCAGGGCCAAAATAACTACCGTAGAGGTCAGCTCCGGCGGTATGTCTGTCCGCTCCACCACGCCGCTGCCAAAATCTGATACCTTCCGCCTGCTCCTGAACCTGCCGGGACTGGAAAAGACGAGCGTCCGCGCCTCTGTCTGCTGGTACCGCGAAAGTGACAAGGTGTACGGCCTGCGCTTTGATGCCAAAGATGAGCGCCGCCTCAAGGTCCGTGCCTGGATCGACCAATATTTGGAAATCGTGTAACTTTGAAGCTACCCCCGCGTATTACATCTGAGGCAGGAATCTGTTTTCATGCTAACCATTGAACTCAATAAAGTTCGCAAGTGTTATGACCAGTTTGTGGCCGTCAACGACCTTTCTTTCGGCATTGAACAAGGCAGTGTTTTTGGGCTGCTTGGCCCAAACGGGGCCGGTAAAACCAGCACCATCCGCATGATGATCGGCATTACCGCGCCCGATTCCGGACAGATCAATATCTTTGGCAAGCCGTTTGAACGGAAGGCACTGCACAAGATCGGCTATCTGCCAGAAGAACGCGGCTTGTACAAGAAGATGAAAATCATCGATCAGCTCATCTTTCTGGGCGAGTTGCATGGGCTTTCAAACTCGGTCGCACGGCAAAAAGCGCTGGAATGGACAAAGCGACTGGAGATTGATGCCTGGATTGAGAAAAAAGTGGAAGAGCTTTCCAAGGGAATGCAGCAAAAGATCCAGTTCATCGCTTCATTGCTGCACGATCCCGACTTCATCATCATGGACGAGCCGTTTTTCGGCCTCGATCCAGTCAACGCTACGCTGCTTAAGGACGTAATGCTCGATCTGAAGAAGCAGGGCAAGACCATCCTGTTTTCCACTCATCGCATGGACCAGGTAGAGAAGCTGTGTGACAGCATTTGCCTCATCAACAGAGGCACGGCGGTGTTGCAGGGCGATCTGAAAACCATCAAAGGCCAATATGGTAAGAACAACGTACAGATCGAGTACGAGGGCAATGGCGACTTTCTGGATAAAAATCCTCTCGTCAGCACCTACAACAATTACGGCAATTACGTTGAAGTCCGCCTGGCGCCCGGCGCCGACGCGCAGCAACTGCTGCACATGGTGGCCGGCCGCTCGCGCGTAAACAAGTTTGAGCTGATGGAGCCTTCGCTGGAAGAAATTTTTATCAATACGGTGGGCAAAACCAATGCGTAATATTTTTATTATCGCGAAGCGTGAATATCTTGAGCGCGTGCGCTCACGCTCGTTCATCATCATGACTGTGTTTATTCCTGCATTGATGTTTGGAGTCACTGTGCTGCCGACACTCCTGCTGAATAAAGGTGGAAACGAGACCAAGAGCATGGTGGTGGTGGCCGCCGATCGCGATACAGCGGAGTCGATCCGCAGCCAGATTGAGCAGCAGCAGGACCAGTCATCCACTAAGCCAGAGAACGAATCGGGGAAGAAACGAGACTTGCCTCAGACTCACTTTAGCGTGGAGGTAAGCACGAAGGCCACGCCGGAAGATCGCGCCGCGTTGACCAAGAAAGTCAACGACAAGCAACTGGACGGCTTTCTCTGGGCCACGCCGGATGCTATCACTGCCCATAAACTCGACTTTGTTACGCGTGACACTTCCAGCTTTATTGAAAACGGCGTTCTCGGCCAGATCGTGACCGATGCTCTTCGGCGGCAATCACTCAAAAGCAGGGGATTGGCTGAAAACGATATTGAAGCAGCGCTTCAGCCGGTGGAAGTTGATCCTGTAAGCCCGCTGGGAAAAAACGCGCCCAATCCCCAGGCCATGTTTATCGCCACACTAGGCATTGTCATGGTCATGTATATGACCGTGCTGCTTTACGGAATTAACGTAATGCGGTCCATTCTGGAGGAGAAAACCTCACGCATCATGGAGGTCATGCTCTCTACTGCCACTTCCAAAGAGATGATGGCCGGTAAAATTCTCGGGGTTGGAGCGGTGGGGCTGACGCAGGTTGGAATTTGGGCGGCAACTGCGGCTGCCTTGGCCGGTTACGCTGTGGCCACATCCGGCATGATCAAGCAAATCAAAGCTGCCATGAATCCCACGCTGCTGATTTATTTCATCGTGTTTTTCCTGCTCGGCTACGTTTTGTACAGCACGCTTTGTGCCGCCGTCGGCTCCATGGTGAACTCTGAACAAGAAGCCCAGCAGATGCAGTTCCTGGTAATGATGCCGATGATTCTCGCGATCGTCTTCATCACAAATATCTTCACGCATCCAAACTCTTCGATCGCAGTGTTTGGCTCTCTCTTTCCGTTCACCGCGCCCCTGGTAATGTTCAGCCGGATTGCCATGCAACCGGATACTCCTGTTTGGCAAATCGGCCTTTCCATCGCGCTGATGGTGGCCACCATCTACGGCATGGTCTGGCTCTGCGGGCGCATCTACCGCGTCGGCATCCTGATGTATGGCAAGAAGCCGACCCTTCCAGAGATCGTAAAATGGATCAAGTACGCGTAAACCAGATTGCGGACAGGTAAAATCGACTGAGTGAACCTGTCCGCACAAACTGAAATCAAGAGCGAGAGCGCGCCGGCGGCCCGCTTTTTTTCTCTCAGTGATCGCGTCAAGCTCTGGTTTATCTCCTGGGCGGGATTTCTTCTCATTCGCGCCATTGGCCCAACGCTGCGCTATGAGGTCATCAGAGAGCCGGGCTGCCTTGCCGACGAGCATGGCCGCGCACCGGCTTCCATCTGGTGTTTCTGGCATCGCTGTGTGATTCCTGCCGCTTATCGATTCCGCGGAAACCGTATGGCAGTAATGACCAGCCGCAGCTTTGATGGTGAATATATCGCCCGCATTATTCAGAAGCTGGGATTCATCGCCGTGCGAGGATCGAGTTCTCGCGGAGCTGTAGGAGCATTGTTTGGAATGCGCGATCAGTTGGAACAGGGCCATCAAGCAGTCTTTACCATCGATGGCCCACGCGGTCCGCGCTACGTGGCTAAACCTGGCCCAGTCTTGTTGGCCAAGAAGACCGGGGTCCCCATCTCATGTTTCTACATTGCCGTTGAGCACGCATGGATCTTAAATTCATGGGACCTGATGATCATCCCCAAGCCATTCTCACGCGCCGCAGTTTATGGCAGCAGCCCCATGTCAGTTCCGCCGGACGCCAGCGAAGAGCAGATGTCAGCCCTGCATCAGCAGATGCAGGAGACGCT
Source organism: Candidatus Angelobacter sp. (assembly GCA_035710845.1). Taxonomy (GTDB): domain Bacteria; phylum Acidobacteriota; class Terriglobia; order Terriglobales; family Acidobacteriaceae; genus Angelobacter. The sequence goes on along the minus strand of DASTCT010000114.1, from coordinate 1,459 downwards.
GGAGAGATGCAGGATGAAAGCGGAAGAAGTGTTCAGCCATCAGCGATCAGCTAACAGCTAAATGCAATTTCTTACTGCAAAGATTGCGACCGAACGATCTCTGTGCGTTGCGGCTTTAATCTTTTCTGCTGATTGCTAATTGCTGCTAGCTGATGGCTGAGAGTTCAATCCCCCATCCACTCCCCAATCGGCCTGAGTGAGGTTACGTGGTCGCAGATGATCTTGATAGCGCCCACGATAGGGACGGCCAAAATCAGTCCCATAGCGCCCCAGATAAATCCCCAGATCAGCAATGCGACGGTCACTACCAGCGGGTTCAGTTGCAGGCGCTTACCCAGAATCTTGGGATAGAGCACATTCATGGAAAAGAGATGCAGCACCAGTATGGTGGCTGCCACAATCAGCAGGCGCGTATCGTTCAGCACGCCCATTCCAGCAGCCAGAGGCGGAATCATGGCCAGCGCAATGCCAAGATAGGGCATGAGGCTGAGAAAGCCGCTGATGAAGCCAAGAAAATAGAAATAAGGCAGCCCCAGCGCGCCAAACACCACCAGGCTCACAATGCTCATAAAGAGGCCAATCACCAGGTTTCCGTCAATAAAGCTTCTCATCATGAGTGAGATTTGCCCCAGCGTGACATAGGCAGTGGTGCGATGCTCCTGGGGAAAGAGCTGTACGGATTTTGTTCGCGCATGCTCCTGCCAGCTCAACATGAAATAAACCAGGAACGGAATAAAAACCAGCGTAAGCGCTACCTCTGTTACGGTACCGATATTCTGTGCAATAGGCGAGCTTTGCACTGTGACCGGTATGGGCTTTTTGCCGTTTTTCTCCGGCGGGATCACTTGCTCTGCCGTCTTTTCAATGTCGCTGGTCTGCTGGCGGACGTGGGAGAGCAGGCCGCGAATCTTGTCAGAGTATTTGGGCAATTCATGGGCAAAGCTGACGGCGCGGTTGTAAAAGAAATAACTGGCGCCATAAATCACGCCCAGCAGCAACAGAATCGCCACGATTGAACCTAGGGAACGCGGCAGGCGCACCCGCTCCAGCAGTTTCACCAGCGGCTCCAGCATAAACGTAATAAGAATGGAGACCATCAGCGTGATCAGCACCAGCTTGGCCAGGTAACAAACGGCCAGCACAATTACCGCGCCAATCACGATCTGGGCAATCGCGCCCGCATGAAGCACTGCGTTTAACTTGCGCTCTTGTCGGGCTTGCAGCTCTTTTTCCGCCAGATGGTTATCTGGCTTCTCTTCAGGATTGAGCTGCTCTGGCGCAGGCGGAATGATGCGGTTGGTGGCCATGCTCAAGATAAGATGCATTTTCCTCGTATAATCGCCGCGTGAGCCTCTCCGGACGCATTCTGGCCATCGACTACGGTACCCGCCGCATGGGCCTTGCCGTCTCTGATCCTCTCGGCATCACTGCCCAGGGGCTGGAGACGCTGGAGCGCAAG
>DASTCT010000113.1:0-9243 GCA_035710845.1 Candidatus Angelobacter sp. | reverse complement strand
GGCGCCGATCAGGATGGTAAATAGGTGCTTTTTCATCGGGTTATGCTCTAGATACCAGTTCCCGGCGGCTTTCGCTACCTCACTGAAGGCCAACACCTTTTACCCTCGATCTGATCCTAGAGAATGTCCAGAGTATTCGGATTATATGCTGCCCTATACCCGGCGGCAATCGGCTAAAACCAGACGAATCTAGGGGGTGAACAGAGAGGAAACACCGGCAAAACTCTTAGAAAACCAGCAATCCCCGTTGATCGGCACCAGCGCAAGCCGATTTTACAAAACTTAAGTAATTGCGTCTGCAAAGACCAGGGCTTCCGGCGTTCCCTGGATATGACAACCATAACCAAGAAGCTTCGTCTGCTCTTTTACGGGCTGGCGACAGTGGAACTGATGCTGCTTTCGGCGATCTATGCCTGGGGACACGCAGGGTTGCACCACTAAGAGCGGAAATGCTTTCTGGCAGGATGGTCCTCACGTTACACTATCCTCGAGGGGATAAAAGCAATGTCCGGCTCCGCCAGCATCATTGTCAAAGACCCGAATATCTTGGGCGGTACACCGGTATTCCGCAATACTCGCGTCCCCTTTCAAGCCTTGATTGACTACCTTGAAGGCGGCCAGAACCTGGACGATTTTTTGTCTGATTTTCCAACAGTTACGCGTGAAGCCGCCATAGCAGCTCTGGAAGAATCGCGATGAAGGTCCGTTTCCTTGCCAATCATTTCATTTGGATAGACGCTTTTTATAGCTTGTCATCCTGAGCAAGGCCGAACGAGCGTAGCGAGAAAGGGCGCGTCGAAGGACCCCGAGGATGTGCGCTTTCCCATGCTGATGCAGGGAGTTCTAACCAAAACTTTATGCGCCCGCTGCTACGCCATCGGCTTTCTTCAGGTCGCGAAGCAATTTGGTAAATTCTTCTCGATAAGAATCGTGCGACTTCCAGTTGCTGAAATCAGGAATGTAATATTCGCGAATTTCACGTGCTGAACTCTTTCCGATATCGGCGTCAAAATACTCCCAATTTTTTAATTGTTCAAAACTTATTCCGACTCGCACTGGGAATAGTACACGCTTTTTTTCTTTAATCTCGCGTTGGCGAGCTGCCGCAATTTCTGTTTTTACCCATTCGCTGTCGATGCTCTCCTGTGAAAGAATCAACAGTAGCCGTTCATGAACCCTAATTGCATAATCAATCTGTTCGTGCAACTTCTTTCCACCTTGAATGTGATGTGGCGCAAACCAGCAACGTACCCCGTTGGTTTGCAAGTCAGAGAACAGACGTTCTGCAAAATTCTGATCCTTAGTCGAGTAGCTAATAAAACAGGAGTAGTACTCAAATGCGTTGCCAGTTAGCGAACCCATATACTCAATAAAATTGTCAGGAACGCCTGCCCCACGAAGGAATTCCGGCGGAATTTTTCCTTTTGATCGATATATCGTATCGATTCCTATGCTGGATGGGGTTTTGTGCGAGACTTTCTCTAATCCTGAAACCGCACTTAGGTCAATATCTATAAGTTTGGTTCTTGCCATAATGGATCCATCCAAACTTGCTCTTCGCATTGTTGCGCCCGTGAGATCAGCAGCATTTAAATATGTGCCGATTAGGCTAGCATTAGTGAGATCGGCTCGCGAAAGGTTAGCTCCGGCACAATCAGCCTCCATTAGGTTTGCCTTGGTAAGAGTTGCTCTGCTGAAATTTGCCTTTACAGAATTTGTGCCTGCCAAATTCGCCCTACTAAGATCTGTCCGGCTGAGGTTTGCACCACGCAGATTTCTAGAAGCAAGGTTTGCGTCGCTGAGATCCGGTTCAATCTTATAATTTTTCTTTCTCCACTTGTTCCAACCCCTCTATTCCTTTCAAAAGGCGATTCAGATGCTTTATGTCAGCCACTCTATAAACTCACTTTCTTTCTTATCATTCGCGCAAATTGTGACGAAAGAAAAAATTATGCTCGAGATTTCAGAAAGAGCTGACCTGCGTAAATCTGCGCGCGCCTTACTTCAGCAGCCCTTCCACTGCCGCATAGGCCGCATTCAACGCCGCATCAAGCTGAGCGGGATCTTTGCCGCCTGCCTCGGCCATATCAGGACGTCCGCCGCCTGAGCCGCCGACCTTCTCTGCGACAGGCTTAATAATTTTTCCCGCCTGAACGCGCGAGGTAAGATCTGCGGTGACGCCGACGATCAGCGCAACCTTGCCATCCTGCACTGATCCCAGCACCACCACGCCGGAGCCGAGCTTATTGCGCATGTTGTCAACCAGCGTTCGCATCTGGCCACGGTCCAGATTGTCTACCCGTTCGGTAACTACCTTTACGCCTTGAATGTCGCGCGCCTTTTCACCCACGGCAGCCACGTTGGAAGCGGCTGACTTCATCCGCAGGTGCTCCAGTTCTTTGTGCAGCTTCTTGATCTCGGCTTCTTTTTTCTCCAACTCCTGGCGCAGGGCTTCAGCGGGTGAGGCGGATTTATGACTGCCGGGCACCAGCGTGGATACCACGTTTTCCAATTTGTGGTCCAGGCGGAAGTGCTTGAGCGAGCCTTCACCGCTGATGGCTTCAACCCGGCGCACGCCTGACGAAACGCTTCCTTCACTCAAGACCTTGATCAGGCCGATCTCGCCAGTGGCCGCAGTATGCGTGCCGCCGCAAAGCTCGGTGGAGAAGTCGCCGATTTTGATTACCCTGACGCGCTCGCCATATTTTTCACCAAAGAGCGCCATGGCTTTGTATTCGTTAATCGCCACGTCGATTGGCACATCTTCAATCGTCTCTACTCTCGTGTTACGCAGGACTTCTTTGTTGATCAGGTCTTCAATGTCCTGCAAATCTTCATCCGCCACAGCGGCAAAATGCGAGAAGTCAAAGCGCAGATGGCTGGGATCAACCAGCGAGCCGGCCTGCTTTACGTGTCCGCCCAGGACTTCTCGCAGCCCTGCGTGGAGTAGGTGCGTAGCCGTATGGTTGCGCATGGTGGACTCGCGCACTTCAGTATGCACAACGGCATCAACCTTCATCCCCAGATGAATCGGCTGACGCGACTTGACCTTGTGCGCGCGCACGCCCTGCACCGGCATATAACAGCCATTGACCTCGGCGACAACGGTTGTATGGCTTGAGTCATAGAAGACGCCGATGTCGCCCACCTGCCCGCCTGAATCGGCATAGAACGGCGTGTGGTCCAGCACGACCTCGCCTTCTTCGCCCGATTTGAGCTCTTTTACTCCTTGCCCGTCTTTCACGATCGCCAGAACTTCACAGCCGCGCGACTCGGTCTGGCGATAGCCCTCAAACACCGTCTTATTCAGGTCACGATAGACCGGCGACGCGCTCTGTTTGGCGCCACCCTTCCAGGAAGCACGGGCGCGTTCGCGCTGTGCCTGCATCGCTCGCTCAAAGCCTTCCACGTCCACGCTGATGCCAGCATCACGGCAGGTATCCATGATGAAATCAAAGGGCAAGCCAAAAGTGTCGTACAACTTGAACGCATCTTCACCACGATAGCGCAGCTCGCGCGCGCTCTGATACTGGTGCTGCCGCAACTCCGCCGGCGACAGGCCCTGTTCGCCGACCGGGTCGCGCGACATGGCAATCTTCTGGCTGGCTGCACGCTCCTTGCGTAGCGCCGTAAGATCATCTTCCAGGCGCGCCAGTCCTGCATCCAGCGTGTGGGCAAAGCGGCGCTCTTCTTCAAAGACGATTTTTGATACGCGCTCAGCGCTTTCCGCCAGCTCCGGGTAAGCCCCTTTCATCAGATCGCGAACGGCAAACACCATCTCATGCATGAACGGCTTGGTCGCGCCTAGCAGGCGTCCGTGGCGAATGCCTCGGCGCAGGATCTTGCGCAGCACGTAGCCGCGGCCTTCATTCGCGGGCAAAACGCCATCAGAGATCAGGAACGTGGTTGCGCGAGCATGGTCGGCGATTACGCGCAAGCTTGCCGCTGAGCGTGAGCCTTTCTCCGCCGCCAACTCTTTATTCAGATCAACGCCGATGAGCTTGGCAGCAGCATGAAGCAAAGGCGTGAAAAGATCAGTATCGTAATTGGAAATTTTGCCTTGCAGCACCGCGGCAACGCGCTCCAGGCCCATGCCGGTGTCAATCGATGGCTTGGGCAGCGGGTTGAGCGTACCTGTGTTATCGCGATCAAACTGCATGAAGACCAGGTTCCAGATCTCCACGTAGCGACCGCAATCGCAGGGAAACTTGCAATCGGCATGGCCTTCGTCAGATGCCGCCGGGCCCATGTCATAGTGAATCTCGCTGCATGGACCGCACGGGCCGGTATCGCCCATGGACCAGAAATTGTCTTTCATATCCATGGCGAAGATGCGCTCTTTTGGAACGCCCACTTCTAGCCAGTGCTTTTCCGCTTCGTCATCGCGCGGGATTCCCTGCTCGCCCATAAAAATAGTTGCATAGAGCTTGTCGCGAGGAATGCCGAACCATTCTGAAGCGGTCACCAACTCCCATGCGTAAGAGATCGCTTCAGCCTTGAAATAACTGCCAAAGCTGAAATTGCCCAACATCTCAAAGAACGTATGGTGGCGCTTAGTGAAGCCTACGTTCTCCAGATCATTGTGCTTGCCGCCGGCGCGTACGCACTTTTGCGACGTGGTGGCCTTGTTGTAATCGCGCTTTTCCACGCCCAGGAACGTGTCTTTAAACTGGTTCATACCTGCGTTGGTAAAGAGCAGCGTGGGATCGTTGGCGGGCACCAGTGACGATGAGTGCACGCGCTTGTGTCCTTTGCTTTCAAAAAAGCGCAGGAATTTCTCGCGAATTTCAGAGCCTGTAGGCATCACTCTATTGTAACGTGATCGGCTTTTTCGCCGGGGTTATCGCAAAGATCGCAAAGGACGAGGCAAAAAGATGATCGCGATCTTTCAATTTCGTTTCTGGTAGTTCGACCGGCCCGCTCTACCGGCCCGCTGCCTTGGTTTTGGTGTATTCATTCATGCGCTTCTTGTACAGCAGCAGAACGCTGGGGCCGAAACAGAGGAGCATGATGGCAATCCCGCTGGCAATGCCGAAGCTGGTGACCGCCGGGGCTGAACAATCATGCCGCCGTCGCGCCGCCACATGTGCCGGCACGGCGATAAGAAGCTCCAGCACGCTGCCCTTCAATAGCCATGAAGTCATCCGGGTAATGGCGGCGCTGGAATTGCGGAAGTAGGCGTAAAAAATTACCAGCCAAATGGCCCAGAGCGCGCCCCAACAAGCCAGGGCATATTGGTCAAGAAACCTGCCACCAAAGCGATCGCCATAGATTCCAAACCCCAAAGCGAAAATGGCAGCGCCCGAGAGCAGCGCCCACAAGGTCCCGGCGACCAGGCCGGAGACCAGAATGTGGGCTCGAGGCTTGAGCCGCTGGAAAGACGTGTCCACGGAGAGAAACAGCAAAAGCGCCTGGCCGGCAATGACAATCACAATCGGGAACCACGTGATCCATTGCTTGTAGATGACCAGCACCTCGCCCTTGGCGATCCATACGGCTCCAGGCACGATCAGCAGCAAGACCACCAGAGCATAAAACAGAGTGACCAACGCGCCCCATTTGCGCATGATTCCTCCTCAGTCTGACCAACAGGCAACCAAGGACCGGTTACTTCTTCCCGTCAGAAGGCCCTTCCTCCACCAGTTCCTGTGGCGCATGCGGCCGCAACAGCGGGAACAGTATCACATCGCGAATCGATCGTGAATCCGTGAGCAGCATAGTCAGCCGATCAATGCCAATACCTTCGCCGCCCGTCGGCGGCAGGCCGTAAGAGAGCGCGCGGATGTAGTCCTCATCCATGGCGTGAGCTTCTTCATCGCCACGCTCTTTTTCTTTTAGCTGCTGCTCAAAGCGGCGGCGCTGCTCTTCCGGATCGTTCAATTCGCTGAAGGCATTGCCAATCTCCAGCCCGCCGACAAAGACCTCAAAGCGCTCCACCCAATCCGGCTCGTCGCGTTTGTTCTTGGAGAGCGGCGAGATCGCAACCGGGAAGTCATACAGGATCGTCGGCTGGATCAGGTGATTCTCCGCCACGTGTTCAAACATTGCGGCAATGGTTTTACCTGCCGGTTCCTTTGGATCGTAAGGCATGTGCGGCGTGTGCTGGGCATTCAGCCGCGCCACCAGTTTGCCGACTGATTCGTGCGTAGCAAAATCTGAAATCTCCGGCTTGGGGGCCGCTGCATCCGGCCAGTACTTAATGATGGCTTCGCGCATGGAGAGCCGCTGCCAGTCGGCAAAGTCAAATTCCTTGCCATCAAAGCTGGCCTTGGTTGTGCCGTTCACCTCGCGCGCCACCTGCGCCAGCATGTCTTCTGTAAGCTGCATCATGTCGTGGTAGTCGGCATAAGCCTGGTAAAACTCCAGCATGGTGAACTCAGGGTTGTGCTGCGTGGAGATGCCCTCATTGCGGAAATTGCGATTGATCTCATAGACGCGTTCCAGCCCGCCCACCACCAGCCGCTTGAGATAAAGTTCCGGCGCAATGCGCAGGTAGAGATCGACATCGAGCGTGTTGTGGTGCGTAACAAATGGGCGCGCCGTGGCGCCGCCGGCGATAGGCTGCATCATCGGCGTTTCCACCTCTACATAACCGCGCGCATCCAGAAAGCGCCGAATGACCTGCACGACCTTGCTACGCTTTACGAAAACCTCGCGCACCTCCTGGTTCATTACCAGGTCAACGTAGCGCTGGCGATAACGCAGCTCCACATCGCTCAGGCCGTGCCACTTCTCTGGAAGCGGCAGAAAATCTTTGGCCAGAAAAGTGATCTCTTCCACATGGATGGTCAGCTCGCCAGTGCGCGTGCGGAAAAGATAACCGCCCACGCCGATGTGGTCGCCAAGATCGAGCAATTTATACAGAGCAAAACCTTTTTCGCCGACGAAGTCGAGCTTTACATAAATCTGCAGCCGCTGGCCGCCCTGCTGCAAGTGCGCGAAGCCGGCCTTGCCCTGCAAACGCAGAGAAATGATGCGCCCGGCAACCTTCACCGCTACGCGCGGGTTCTCCAGTTGCTCAGCCGTACTCTGGTTGTACTCACCCAGGATTTGCGGGACGGTGTGGGTAGCGGCGAATTTGTGCGGATACGCCTGCTGTCCCAGGGCTTCAATTTCGCGCAGCTTCTGCTGCCGCAACTGGTAAACACTCTCTTCGAATGACACTGTTTCGCCTGACCTCGTGGGTAAACTATTGATTATAAATGAGAGATGCGCTCATGCGGTCTTGCCGCCATAGCGCGCTAATCCTGTATCATCTATCATCACTCGGACGTATAGGAGGGAATATGTTCAAAGGGTTCCGGCAGTTCATCATGCGTGGCAATGTGATTGACCTGGCTGTAGCGGTCGTGATTGGCGCTGCGTTTGGCGCGGTTGTGGCCTCATTCGTCACCAATATTCTTACTCCACTGATCTCTGCGATTGTGGGCAAACCTGATTTTTCAGCGTTCAACGCGACCATCAACGGCGGGGTCATTTCTTATGGCATCTTTCTGAACGCGCTGATCTCGTTTCTGCTGATCTCGGCAGCGGTCTATTTCTTTATGGTCGCGCCGATGAATGCGTGGAAGGCGCGCGCGGCGCGCAACGCCGTTCCCGCCGATCCAACCAGCAAGAAATGCCCGGAGTGCCTGAGCGAAATTCCGATTGCTGCGCGCCGGTGCGCTTTCTGTACCAGCGTGGTGAGCGGGACAAGCGCCTGAAGGCCTGGCGATTGTCAATGTAACTGAACACAACTTAACAAATCCGAACTGGCTGGAGAATGCGAGCAGCTTCAAACTAAGGGTGTATTAAGGTTGCACGTATTTCACCCGAGGTCTGACTACCATGCTCAAGCGTTCACTCGTTTTTTTTCTGCTCCTCGCCACGTGCCTGCCCGTTCTGGCCAAACCCAAAAAGAAAGTTTATGACAATGCCGCAACAGATCTGTTCACCGCCGCGCTCCGCACAGCACGCGAGCGCCACGTTGTGACCTATGTTGACGAAAAGATGCTGATGTTCACCTTTGAGACCGGGCGTTCGTTCTTCGCCAAGGGGTTCATCGCCAATGCTTCCATTGAGCCGCAAAGTAACAGCAGCGCCACTCTTGTGATCAATGTGCAGAGCAAAGATGGCGAGGCAGCGTGGGGAGCGGGCGATCGCATGGCCGATAAATTTTTTGATCAGGTAAAAGAAGAGCTGGCCGGAGCGGTAAAGCAGAAATCCGCATTGAAGCCGGAAGAAGCCGCTATCCCTGTGGCACCGCCAAAAGCGGTCCCTCCAGAGCCCGCATTGACCGCGCCTGCTGACAATGCTCGCGGCACAGTCGTGCTCTCCGCAACGCCGGAAAATGCAGACGTAACGGTTGATGGCAGCTTTGTCGGCAATGCTCCAGTCAACCTCAAGCTCGCGCCCGGCAAGCATACGATCGTGGTTTCCGCCAAGGGTTATCAGGGCTTCACGCGCGAGATCACGGTGATGCCCGACTCCGAGGTCCGGCTGACGGCAAGCCTGGAGCAGTAGCCAGCTTTAGCAGCTTCCGGGGTGCAAAGTGCAGCGAATGGCAGTGAGAATCAGCCGGGACCAATCTTCCTTGACATACGCAGGAGCCGCTACTAACGTGTAGGGGCTTGAACACTGAATACTGCGAGAGGGAGAAAAAAGTTATGGTCAGGAAATTGGTTCCGGCAGTTTTGTTGTTGGGTTGCTCACTCATGCTCGCGCAAGCCGCAAAGGCCCCGCAGTCTGATCCATGGGTGGGCCAGTGGAAGCTGGACGTTGCTCAGTCAAAATTCCATGGTCCTGCGCCCAAAGAAGAGACATTGACCGTGGATGCCGCCAGCAAGAGCGCGGTGAAGTACTCCACCAAAGGCACCGCGGCAGACGGATCAGCCTACACTGAAGCGTACGACGGCAAGCCGGATGGCAAGGAATATCCGCTTACACGCAACGGCCAGGAAGTAGCCAAGATCAGCTACCACCGCAACAATGATCACAACTCCACCGGCAAAGGAACAGTGGCTGATGGCTCAACATTTACTGAAACCGTAACGCTCGCCAAAGATGGCAAAACCCTCACTGTCAAACAGCACTACACCACCAAAGAAGGCGCGTTTGACGATGTTGTGGTGTTCCACAAAATCTAACAATTTGGCAGCAGGAGCAGGTCCTTCGCGACGACAGGATTTCGGCAGCAGGTTCGCATGCCTGCTGTCGTGACTCAACCAGGGTAGAACGAACCGACAGCCATGGCATAAATCCGAT
>DASTCT010000112.1:0-1376 GCA_035710845.1 Candidatus Angelobacter sp. | reverse complement strand
ACCTTGCACACCGAGCCGTTATTATACGAGTCAGGCCCCCTGTTCATTGAATGTTGGTTCATGAACGGTTACCGTTCGCACCTGCGTTGCAGGCCGTTGTCTGGCATGATGCTAAAGAAAAGCAGAGTAGATGGCAAGTCCCGCAATCAAAACTTAACAAGTCTAGAGCTTCATTTCGTCCCAGAGCGCTTAAACTTTGGCCATGGAAAGCAGTCAGGATAAAAAACTTCCGCGGATGGTTTCAGTGCTTCTGGGCGTGCTGGTTGGGGCCGTGGCTTTTGCAGTGGTGTTGGCAGTGATTGCGTGGATCGTGCCAGATTTCCTTCGCTTGACGGATTCCCCCTGGAGCGACCTGCTGGCGGCGATGGCTGTGGTTTTTATCTCGGTTAGCGGATGGATCCAGTGGCGGCGCGCTTCACGGATGAATCACAAAAGAAAACAGACTCCGGCATGGCGCTGATCGGTAGTGGTTTAGTCTGAAAAACTGAACTAACTAGCAGTATCAGCGTCTCGCGATTCGCTGATCGAGTGAAATAACTCTCATCGCTTTCAAAAGTGCGATCGAAACTTATTAGCCGGCGCGGCGCTCATCGCGCAGCGCTTCATCCAGCGCTCCTGCCAATTGGCCGGCGCGGCGATTATATTCTCCAGCCAGCAGATCGTATTTCTTCTTGAGAATGTGAAATTCATCGGCGATATTCAGCGCTGCCAGCACGGCCAGCCGGAGCGAATCCACCGTGGAGGTCTGCTCGGCCACGGTACGCATTTTGCCATCGACAAACTGCGCCAGCTTGGTGACATACTCCGCATCCACGCCGCGGAGGTTATAGACCTGGTCATAAATTTCCACGCGGATGGGCGGCGCTGCTGTCGGTTGTGTAACCAAGTGGATTCTCCTTAGCTAATGTTTTAGTGCTGAATTGATTATCGTTCCACTTTTGGCCGGGTCAAGCGAATTTTTTCGGTGGCTGGGGTTTCTTAGGCCTTTTTCGGCTGCACTACCAACGCGGTTCCGTAAGCCAGCACCTCAGTTACGCCCTGCATGACCTCAGTGGCGTCATAGCGGATGCCGACCACCGCGTTGCCGCCCAGCTCGCCTGCATGTTGCAACAGCAGGTCCAGCGCTTCCTGGCGCGTCTTTTCGCAAAGCTCGGTAAACAGGTGGATCTTGCCGCCAACCAGTGTCTCCAGGCCTGCGCCAATGGTGCCGAAAATAGAGCGTGAGCGCACGATAATGCCGCGAACCACGCCCAGCGTGCGCACCACATCATACCCATGCAGCTCAAACTGCGTGGTGGTCATATGCTGGGCGACGGCCGGCATCAGCCTTCAGCCACCATCGCGTCCATCTGTTTCAGCATTTTTTCCACGCGAGC
>DASTCT010000111.1:0-1568 GCA_035710845.1 Candidatus Angelobacter sp. | reverse complement strand
CTCAGTCGCATGTAATCGTTCAAAAACCTGAAATATCCGTTGCTGATGCTGCTCGGCTATTCCAATACCTTCATCGCAAACAGTGATGATGACGTTTTGCTTATCTCTGTGGGCAGTCACGTCAACGCGTGGCGATTGGCCCTGAGAATGGAATTTAAGTCCATTATCGATGAGATTGACCAGGACCTGAATCAATGTGGCGTGGTGTGCGGCAACCGTTAAAGCGGGATCGATTGAGATGGTGACTTTATCGCGCAGGTTTTCGGGAATTTGTTCCTGCGCTTCCCGCGCAACCCGCAACACGTTCACAGCGGCAGCATCAATATCGATCCGGCCCAGGCGACTGTAGCTGAGAAGGTCCTGGACCAGATGGTTCATGCGCGCAACGGCTTTCAGGACGTTTTGCAGAAGCTCAGCAACTCGTCCGGGCAGTTGCTCGCCAAAGTCGGTAAGAATGATGTCAGAGAAGCCTTCAATGGCGCGTAACGGGGCGCGGAGATCGTGGGATACGGAATAGCCAAAGGCCTCAAGCTCGGCATTCGCACGCTCGGTTTCAGCAATGCGATGCTCCAGCTCATGCGCATGCTGCTGAATTCTTTCCAGCAGCTGCATTCTGTCTGTCATGTCGCGGGTAATCTTGGTGAAGCCGATCAGGTCGCCGCTTTCATCCCGCATGGGAGTGACTACAACGTTTGACCAGAACCTGGTGCCGTCTTTCCGGACGCGCCAGCCTTCGCCTTCAAAGTGGCCATGCCGTGCCGCCTCAACCAGCACTTTTGCCGGAAGCCCGCCCTCAGCATCTTCCCGGGTATAAAAATTTGAAAAGTTTTTGCCGATGATCTCCTCGGCTGAGTAGCCCTTGATTCGCTGTGCTCCTGCGTTCCAACTGGTTATAGTGCCGTTCACATCCAACGAGTAGATGGCATAGTCGGTGACGCCTTCAATCAGCAGGCGATGCCGCAGCTCTGCCTCACGGCGGTCCGTGAGATCGCGCGTGATTTTGCCGAAACCAATGAGGGTCCCAGTCTCGTCGCGCAAGGCCGTAATGATCACGCTGGCCCAAAAACGGCTGCCGTCCTTGCGGATGCGCCAGCCCTCATCCTCAAAGCGCCCAACCTCACCGGCAACACGAAGTTCCATGGCAGGCTTCCCAGCCTGCAAATCTGCTTCAGGATAAAAAACCGTGAAATTCTTGCCGATAATCTCAGCGGCTTTATAGCCCTTGATTCGCTCGGCTCCGGGGCTCCAGGAAACCACCACGCCTTCAGTGGAAAGGAGAAAAATTGCGTAATCGGTGACGCTGTCTACCAGGAGATGAAAAATGCTTTCGTAATCCAGAGGGGAAGGCCCCACAGCAGCACTAGTCTTACTGCCTTTTTTGGGAATTTCAGGTTTTTTATGAAGTGGTCCCATTCAATCTCTTAGATTCACAAAACCAACCGCGCATTTTGCCTAAGATGCAGGGCAAAAAACTTGAGTTGTGAAATCTATCGGGCGGATTTCCCTCAGCACTGCCCCACAGTATATACTTTAGTTAACATTCGAGATGTCACCAACTGAAGCTCCCA
>DASTCT010000110.1:0-40593 GCA_035710845.1 Candidatus Angelobacter sp. | reverse complement strand
CTCCATAAGCTTGAAGAGCTGCACCAGCAATTCCCCAACAATCCTCTGTTTCAAGAAGAACTAGGGAAGCTTGACCACACGTCAGCGCGCTTGACTCGCCAGGGAAACTGAAGCTGCGCCCTGTATCTTTCCCATAGGGCCTTCCTGTACGAACACAACTGCGTGCAGGTCTGCGCGCTTCCAGCCCGTTTGCAATTTGACGGGTACGCTTGAATCAAAGCTTCCATCATGGAGCTGGCCAAGCTGCCGGAATTCGCGCACAACAGCCGCGTGATGCAGGGTGTGGCCATTGTTTTCACCCGAACCAACATGAGTGGTTAAATTGTCTTCTGTAATGGCCAGCATTACGTTGCCGCTGTCCGCTGCAGGCGCTTTTACGTGAACGCTGAGGCTGTCTGGGGCATTGGGAGAAACGTTTACTTCAGCGATAGCCGGCTCGCTTGCGGCCCTGGCAATCTCCCGGTCTGCCTGGCTGGCGCTGCTGCCAACAAACTCTACGGTACCGTCCACAATCATCTGCGGCGTATAAGGACCATCGACGCCGAGGCTGCGCGTGTACTCTTCTTGCCGCCGGCTGAACTCTGCCGATGAAAAGCGGTCCTTCCAGCCCAGAGAATTCCAGTAATCCACATGGAAGCCCATCGGAATCACCTGAACGTTCTTCGCCGCCAAATCCTGGCGTAAGTGGCCCAGCAGTTCATCCGCCGGTGGACAACTGGAGCAGCCTTCAGAGGTAAACAACTCCACCACTACAGCCCTCTTGGGCGTGAAATCGGTGGTTTTGACCATGGAAGCAGAAAGATAGAAAACCGCGCCTGCCAGGACTGCCAGCACAATTGAGAGACGTACCATGCCGGTTAGATTCATCGGTTCTCTGTTTCGTTACAAAATCCGTTAGCGGCTGGCCTTTGGCGGCGTTGCATAAACGTCAAATTCCAGCTCCAGTTGGTCTTTGACTTTCACTGATCCGCCAAAAAGCGAGATCGGCTTGATGCCGAAATCAGACTGCTTCAACTTGGTGACGCCATGATAGTGGTCGCCCGTCAAGACTACATCAAACGCCATCTCCTGTTTTGTTCCATGCAACTCCAGAACCCCGGTCACGCGATAATGCTGTGGGCTGGTTTGCTCAATGCGTGTCGATTTGAAATGAATTTCCGGATACTTTTCCTGGTCCAGCACCTTGGGGCCAAGCATGGTGCTCTGAATTTCCGCGCGGTCTTTATCTGAGACTTCAGGGTCTGTCACCTTCATTTCTTTGGTGATCACAGTGATCTCTGCGGAGAGACGTTGAGGATCAACGTCAGCGTGAGCGATGGGCGCAACCACAATATGATCGTGTGCGAAACCGGAAAACAAGCCTGACTTGGAAACTTTGATGGTGATAGCAGATTGCTGAGACTTGGCCGCGCCAACGTTGCTTGATTGCGCCACACACAGAGAGGCCAACAGCAATATCCAGCAAACTCTGAATTTATGCACTTGCACCTCTAACCTAGTGGATTTTTATTGTAAAGAGTGTGATGCAGGATTGTGGTGGTCAGCTGTATTTGCTTCATAACGGCAAGGCGGAGAAAAGCTATTCCTTTACCGCGATTCCCAGCGTCTTCATTTTGCGATAAAGATGACTGCGTTCCAGACCCAGGACTTCTGCAGCACGGGTGACGTTGCCGTGGTTCTCATCCAGCTTTTTCAAAATGTAATCGCGCTCATAGGCTGCGCGGGCCTGGTGCAGCGTTGAGAATCCTGCGGCAGTGCGGCCGCCTTCCCGATGGACCAGCGGCGGCAAATGCTTGCGTTCAATTTTATGCACGGTGGGATTCATAATCACCAGCCGTTCAATCACGTTGCGCAATTCCCGCACGTTGCCTGGCCAGGAATAACGCGATAGCGTCTCAATGGCGTCGTCGGTAATCTCGCGCTGGCGGCGGCTATAGGCAGCGGAGAACTCCTTGAGAAAATGTTTTGAAAGAAGCGGAATATCTTCCTTGCGTTCGCGCAGCGGCGGCACATAAAACGGAATCACGTTCAACCGATAAAACAAGTCCTCGCGAAAATTGCCGCGCGAGGTCTCTTCTTCCAAGTCCTTGTTCGTTGCAGCAATTACACGCACATCAACCTTAATGGATTCATCATCGCCCACGCGGGTAAAGCGCTGTTCGTCCAGCGTGCGCAGCACCTTGGACTGCGTCTTCAAACTCATGTCGCCGACTTCATCCAGGAACAGCGTTCCGTCATTGGCTTTTTCAAACTTGCCTTCTTTATCGCCGGCGGCGCCGGGCAGCGCGCCTTTACGATGGCCAAAGAGTTCGCTCTCAATCCAATCTTCCGGAATAGCGGCGCAGTTTACTTCCACAAACAGATTGTCTTTGCGCAGGCTGTTGGCATGGATGGCATGGGCCACCAGCTCTTTCCCCGTGCCCGATTCACCATAGATGAGCACCCGGCCATTGGTGGGCGCCATGATGCCAATCTGCTGGCGCAGCGCTTTCATGGGTATGCTTTCACCCACGATTACGCTCTTGGATTGGAACTGCTTTTTGAGCTCTGCGTTCTCCAGACGCAGGCGGTGCGCTTCCAGCGCATTCTTGAGGACAATGAGTGTCCTATCGATAGAAAGAGGTTTTTCCAGGAAGTCAAAAGCGCCGAGCTTGGTGGCGCGGACGGCGGTCTCAATGGTCCCGTGGCCGGAAATCATCACTACTTCCGGCGGATCTTCAAGCTGGCGTATCCGCTCCAGGGTATCAAGGCCGTCCATGCCGGGGAGCCATATATCAAGCAGCACAATCTCCGTTGCGCGCTTTTTCAACTGTTCCAGGCAGGCCTCGCCGCTCTCCGCCAAAGTAACGGTGTAGCCTTCGTCTTCCAGAACGCCCCGCAGAGATTCGCGGATATCGCGTTCATCGTCCACCACCAGGATGTTATGCACTCTGCGACTCCGCTGTCAGTTCATTTGCCAATGGCAGCTCCACCAAAAACTTTGCGCCGGCGGGACGGTTTTCTTCCACGCGAATCGCGCCATGATGATCTTCAATAATCCGGCGCACAATCGCCAGGCCCAGGCCTGTGCCGCGTTTCTTGGTGGAGAAATATGGCAAGAAAAGTTTTTCTTTCACTTCACGATCGATGCCGTGGCCAGTGTCAGCAATCACGACCTCCAGGCCGTCGCGGCTTTCCAGCAATGCGGTGCTGATATGAATCTCACGCACGCGAGAATCCTGCATGGCTTCAGCAGCATTATCAATCAGGTTGGCCAGCGCGCGCTTAATGGCTTCCGGGTCTGCCATGGCCGGCGGCAGATGGGAGTCAAGCTGCTTTTCCACGTGGATTCCATCCAGCCTGCCGTTGAACATGGCCAAAGTTGCTTCCACGATTTCATTGATGTCCGAAGGGCGCGGCTGGGCAGCAGGAAAACGAGCAAGGGAAGAGAACTCATCCACCAGAGAACGCACCGTCTGCACAGCTTCAGTAATCGTTTCCGTGCAGCCATGGATCACCGCCAGCGAAGCCTGATCAGGCAGCGCGCCACGTTCAAGATGGCGGCGGATACGCTCTGCTGATAACGCAATGGGCGTGAGCGGGTTTTTAATTTCATGCGCCACGCGACGCGCCACCTCACGCCAGGCCGCTTCACGCTGCGCTTTTAGCAGCTCACTATAATCTTCAAAGACGATCACATAGCCCAGCCGTTGCTTGCCATGCTGCACGGAAGAAACTGTCACGCTCACGTTGAGCTTGTCTTTCTCAATGGGAATTTCAAATTGTGCGGCTGTGACTGACATGCGGTCTGCGCGCCGCAGGAGGTGGTCCAGATCAGAAGCAGTTTCCGCGTTAAAAACCTCTCGCAGGGTAGAGCCGACCATGGGTGCGCCGCCATTGGGCCAGAACATGCGGCCAAAGGCCACGTTGCTGTGGGTCACGCGCCGATCAGGGCCCAGCGAGAGCACGCCGGTGGGAATATTTTCCAGAATGGTCGCAATGTTTCGCCGCTGCTGCTCTAGTTCAGTGTTGGTGTGCGTCAAGGCGCGGGCGGATTCATCAATCTTTGTGCGGCTCGACTCCAGCTCAGCCGCCATATTGTTGAAAGACGCGACCAGCTCGCCCAACTCATCGGCTGCCGGAACTGCCACGCGATGGCCTAGATGGCCGACAGAAATTTCCTTTGTCGCTTCCGCTAGGGCTTCCACCGGGCGCGTTACCAGCTTGGCTACGAACAGTGAAAACCACGTGGCAACAAACAGCACCAGCACAGTCAACATGGTGAGCAACAGCATGTAAAGGCCGCGGATTCGCTTGGCTTCGCGGCTCAGAGTCTGGTAGTCGCGCTGGTTCTGGTTGATCTGCTCCAGCGTGGAAGAAAAGTTCTTGGGGAGCGGAAGCCCGACCAGGATTTTTCCTGTCTTGCCTGCTGTGGCCGAAGCAAGAAGATATTCACTATCTAAAAACGTCCATTTTTGCGGCGACTTCTGGATTGCCTGCAGATCAGGCAGTTTTCCCCGCAGTGTGGCCCATGGACTTGGGGCGTTCCAACTGGCCACGGCATCCCCGTCACTGAGCGCCAAGGCAAACCCACCCTGCAGCGTTGGTTGGTGGCGGCGAAACTCATGCAGCACACCAGTGTAGTTCGCGGTTGCAAAGGCGTTTTGAACGTCTGGAGATTGTGATATCTCCACTGCTTCCTGCAAAGCATTGTCGCCGGCATAAGCAGAAAGCAACGCCGCGACTTTGCCTGAATCCTGTTGCAGCGCCGTAACCGGGCTGGAAAACCATTTATCAATCGAGCGGTTCATCAGCCCGTAAGAAAACATGAACATCACCAGCGCCGGAGCAAATGATAGAACGAGCGCGGCAATCACCATGCGCGTGCGGAAGCGCGATCCCAGCACACCCAACCGGCGTTCAGCATAGAGCTTGAGCAGGTTGCGAAACAGGACAAAGGTGAGAACCACCAGCAGGAGAAATACAAGCGCGGAGAGAGCGACGAGGCCAAGGGTCTGCTCAGCCGAGTCAGGGCGTAGCTGCTTCAGGTTGAAAGCCTGCTGAGAGAAGACAACGCCAAACAGCAAGACAATGCCCAAGGCCAGCGGTATCAGCAGGGCACGCCGCTGCGTAAGCGGAAGCGAACGTTTGCTCTTATCCGTTTTCTGTGCGGACACAGGTACTGCTCGCGCGTTTTATATTTATCCGCGGAGTCCTGGGAACATTATAAGTTAGCTCTTAGCTGCTTTTTTCTGAAATCTCGAGCGGAGCGAGAAATCCATACGGCTTAAAGAATCCCGAGATGAGTAATGGCCCTTCCTCAGGAGAATCGCGGAAATAGAGCTCCCTCACCCGCGACCTGAATCGTATATAGCGATTCGCAGAATATAGATCGCGGGATTCGGGATTACAGAAAAAACTACTCTCCAGTATCGATCTGCGCCCTTTGCAGCTTGTCTGAATAATCGATGTAGATCGACTTCCACTGCGTGTAGAAATCAATTGCCCCCAGTCCGCCTTCGCGATGGCCATTGCCGGTGGACTTGGTGCCGCCAAAGGGCAGATGCACCTCGGCTCCGATGGTCGGCGCGTTCACGTAGGTAATACCGGCGTAGATATCGCGCATGGCGCGGAATGCCTTGTTGACGTCGCGCGTGTAAAGCGAGGAGGAAAGCCCGTAAGGCACGTTATTGGCGATCTCAATTGCCTGGTCGAACGTGTCCACGGGAATTAAGCTGAGCACGGGACCAAAAATTTCTTCCTGGGCAATGCGCATCTTTTCGTTTACGTCGGTAAAGATGGTCGGCTCAAAGAACCAGCCATAAGCATGGTCGGGAGTGTTGAGCGCCTTGCCGCCGGATTCAATCTTTGCGCCTTCATTCTTCCCAATTTGTACGTACTTCTCGGTGGTGGCTACCTGCTGTTCATTGATCTGCGGCCCCATATCCACGGATTCATCCAGGCCGTTGCCCACCTTCAGCTTTTGTGCGCGATAGACCAGCCGGTCAGCAAATTGCCGGTAAACGCCTTTTTGCACGATCACGCGACTGGCCGCGGTGCAGCGCTGGCCGGTGGTGCCAAATGCGCCCCAAACAACGCCTTCCAGCGCCAGGTCGAGATTGGCGTCATCCAGGACGATAATCGCGTTCTTGCCGCCCATCTCCAGCGAGCAAGGCTTGAAGCTGCGTGCAGCAGTTTCACCCACCATGCGTCCAACTTCGCTGGAACCGGTAAATGAAATTGCCTGAACATTAGGATGCTCAGTGATCGGCGCTCCAGCCTCAGGGCCAAAGCCTGTCACCACGTTCACTACGCCTTTGGGCAGACCGGCGTCAGTAAGGGCTTTGAGCAGATTCATGGTTGAAAGCGGCGTATCTTCGGCAGGCTTGATCACGCAGGTATTGCCGCAAACCAGCGCAGGCAGAAGCTTCCATGACGGAATGGCCATCGGGAAGTTCCAGGGCGCAATCATTCCGCAAACGCCGATGGGCATTCGCACCGCCATGGCAAACTTGCTGGGCAGTTCAGAAGGCACGGTAGCGCCAAACAGGCGACGGCCTTCACCCGCCATGTAATAGGCAGTATCAATGGCTTCCTGAACATCCCCGCGCGTCTCTTTCAGCACCTTGCCCATTTCACGCGTCATGAGACGGGCGTATTCGTCCTTGCGCTCCTGCAGGATCTCCCCGGCGCGATAAATGATTTCCGCGCGCTTGGGCGCAGGAACCAGCCGCCAGCGTTGGAACGCTTGTTTCGCGGCAGAGACGGCGTCGTCAATGTCCCGTTTGTCTGAGCGCTGGAACACGCCGATTACGTCCCGCGTATCCGCTGGATTAAGGTTTTCGTAAGTCTGGCCGCTGCGAGATTCAACCCACTCGCCGCCGATGAAGTTCTTGAAAGTTTTTGCCGGCATTTAAGACAGTGGCTGCCTTTCTGAGGATCAAACTCTCTATCGTATCAAGATTTCCAAGGACAGCAAAAAATGGTTTCTTGGCACGACTCCAGCAAGGGGCAGTATCTAAGAATTCTGAGAGCAACCATCTCAAGGACCTCTAAAGTGCTGGACGTGAGCACCTTGTCCACCCTAATTGTTCTATAAAATTCTTCTAATCTGTGCGGAAACAGCATTTCTGTTTTAAAATTCACACGTCAACTGTTAAGACCTCTTCCGGGGTTGCGTAAAAACTTTTTGATCTACTGATGGCTAGGTTCGTCCCCCTTGCGGCCCTGCGCTCAGGAAGGTGGGTTTGCCATGTCCATACTCCTTGCTGACGATGATGTTCAACTAGCTACATTTCTCTCCAAATCGCTCGAGTCGGAAGGCTACTCCGTCCACACGGCCCTCAATGAAGACACGCTCCTGACAGAGCTGCAGCGGCAGAATTACAAGCTGATTATTCTTGATCTGAATTTTGGGGTGACGGACGGGCTGAAGCTGCTGGAAAAGCTGCGCCTGGAAGGCGTGGAGACGCCGGTGATGGTGCTGAGCGCGCGCAATCGCGTGGCTGATCGCATTCAGTCGCTGAACCTGGGCGCTGATGATTACATTACCAAGCCGTTTTCGTTCCAGGAGCTGGCGGCGCGGGCCAATGCTTTGCTTCGCCGCAAGATTGATCCGCAACTCAGCGTGCTGCGCGTGGAAAATCTGCAGCTTGATCCGGCTTCACGCAAGGTCCGCCGTGACCGGCGTGAAATCAAACTTAGCCCCAAGGAATTTGAGCTGCTTTTTCTGCTTATGCGCCACGCTGGAGAAACGGTAAGCCGGCAGGAATTGCTGCGTGAATCCTGGGGACTTGAACTGGAGACCGAGAGCAACCTGGTGGATGTGTACGTGAACTATCTCCGCAAAAAGGTCGATCTCCCCAATGAAAACAAGCTCATTCATACGGTCCGCGGAATGGGGTACAGGATTGGAAAACCAGTGTCCCTACAGCTTGGAGGGACTCAGGCGAAAACCCATCCTGATGCCGTGAATCTGGGAAACGGGCAAGGTCATTCCCTGACGCTGGCAGCTTCCAAAGGAGAGATGACCGCGCAGCAAATGCCCTTGCGCGCTTTGGTCCACTCGCTGGCCCACGATCTGGCACAGCCCCTCACCAGCGTGCGGTGTTTCCTGGAAATGATGGACATGCATGACGGTGCAGCATCGCTTCAGCCCAGCGATCTCAAAAATATTGAGCAGCAGGCGGATCGCGCCATATCGCTTACCAAGGGGATCTCCGCGCTGGTAAGAGAAGCGCCGGCGCCCGTGGGACCGTGGACATCACTTGACGCTTTGCTCGACGATATTTTCAATGACTTTCCGGTGCTCATTCATTCCGGCTTGTTGACTCTTGAGCGCCAATGGGACACATCAATGCAGGTTACCAGCAGCCCAGTGTTGCGGCAGTTGATTGTGCTTTTTCTAAGCAAGCTGGTTGGGCGAAATACCAGGCCGCTTCTGCTTACGTTGGCAGCGCAATGCGGAGAGGGTCGCTGCACGCTGCAATTCAAATGGAAGCCAAACGATGATGTCCAGACTGCAGCGCATAATGCCAAAAGCATTCTTGCCAAGGAACTTACATATGTGGAGGAGCTGGTTTATTCCATTGGCGGCGAGGTGGAAGTGAGCAGTGAGCGATCAGAGATCACGCTGAAGATTCCTGCCAAGCAGACTGCCAGCGCAAATGGGACGACCGGCTTTTAAGCTCCAGCTACAACTGCGATATTGGCCTGATCTGCGGCGGTAATGATTTTTTCTCCGTCAAGAAAGAGGCATTTGCCGGCATCCACCGCCAGGCAGGTTGCGCCTGCGTGCTGCAT
The DNA here is from genome assembly GCA_035710845.1 of Candidatus Angelobacter sp. Classification (GTDB taxonomy): domain Bacteria; phylum Acidobacteriota; class Terriglobia; order Terriglobales; family Acidobacteriaceae; genus Angelobacter. The sequence goes on along the minus strand of DASTCT010000110.1, from coordinate 31,812 downwards.
GGTCTCAATGGTCTTTAAGCCGATCACTGGAACGTCAAAGCGCATGTCCTGATTAGGCTTGGCAACTTTCACCACGGTCAATGCGCGGCTGAGCACTGATTCGCCTTCCTGCGCCGTGCTCTTCATGATTTCACCAGCGCGCAGGATCGTGGCATCTGTGCCTTCCATCGCCTCAACAGCCACGCACGCAGATTCTGCAATCACCACGGTCTGGCCGATATCGTACTGCGCAAGATGGCGCGCTACCTGCCGCCCGTAGTCAATGTTTTTTTGTTCAGCATCAGAGGGTGCGCGGCGGGTAAGCACACCGGGCTTGGCCAGCAGAGGCTCAAGATAAGAAGTGGAGCTGATCAGGTGAATGCCTTCATCTTCCAGCACTTTGGCCACGGCGCCAATCAGCGAATCAGTGTTCCGTGTGCCCAGCGAGAACAGTACTTTGGCCAAGCGCCAGTCAGGGCGAATGGCGGAGAAAATCTGCTTATGCTTAACCTGACCGGCCATGATTGCGGTGCTTACGCCTTCACGCTTGAAGGTATCAATCAGCTTTCCTAACTCTCCCAGAGAGAGCCAGTGCACGGCTGCTGCGCCGCGGTTTTCAATTGCCGGAGAGGTCTCTTCTTTAATAGCAGCTACTACTACCTGAGCACCTTGCGCCCGTGCTGCATCCAGCAATAAAAAAGGGAAGCTGCCGTTTCCGGCGATCAAGCCAAGTTTTTTGTTTTCTGCCACTTCCAAATTTTACCAGTACGCCAATTTATGCCAAATTGAGGCATCTAATAAGCCCTTCACGCATCTTAACCAGAAGGTAAACAGTGGGGGAACATGCCAGATCATCTGGACAGCACGAAGCTAATACCTTTTAAAAAGAGGCGCAAAAACGGATATCACCTGCCCGGCTTGGCCAAGGAAGAAGAGGAGCAGGTCATTGATGAAGTCGATCCGGAATTGCGCCCTGAGGAACAAGGTTACGTGCGGCACTTTCTTGCCTACGCGGACGTGTTGCTAAAAAATGCAGTAGAGGACGATGAGTTATTAGGCGACAACGTAAACAATTCTGGCCCCGCACTAACAACTACTGATCGCGATAACGTGACCGAGATACCCTGTCCCAACAGAAACGGGCCCAAGAACCACGCGGCATAACTACCAGCCGAAAAGCAAAAGCTTTTATCCTGCGTGAACCGTCACTTGATGATGCCGCGCTCTGCCTCTGCAATAAAGCGCAACAGCATGGCCACGTCTTCTCCCTGATCACCTTCAGACCGGAGCTTCTCCACGGCTTGCGTAGTGTTGAGCTTGGAATTGAGCAAAACGCGAAAAGCATGGTGGATCTTCTGAATGCGCTCCTTGCTGAAACCTCGCCGCTCCAGCCCGATAGCGTTTAATCCGTAGTTTTGGGTATGGCGCGGGGTCACGCATTTGGAGAAGGGCAAAACATCTTTGGTGATAACCGTCCCGCCGCCGATATAAGAGTGTGCTCCAATCCGCACAAACTGGTGCACCGGACACAATGCTCCCACTACCGCCCACTCTTCCACGGTTACATGCCCGGCCAGCGTGGCGCCATTGATCAGCATGGCCCGGTCTCCAATGACGGAATCATGCCCAATGTGCGAATAAGCCATGAGCAGAGTATTGCTGCCAACTTTGGTGGTGCCTCCGCCCTTGACGGTTCCGCGATTGATGGTGACGTACTCGCGAACCACGTTGTGATCGCCAATTTCAACCCCAGTTTTTTCGCCTTTATAAGTAAGATCCTGAGGTTCAATGCCGATGGCGCAAAACGGGAAGAACCTGTTGTGAGCGCCAATCTTTGCCGGACCATGAATCACCACGTGCGACATCAGCTCACAGTTTTCACCCAGCTCTACCTCTGCACCGACAATGCAATAGGGGCCAACGGAGCATGAGCCGGGAACTCGCGCGGTGGGATCAATGATTGCTGTGGGGTGAATCATTCCGTTGGTTCGGGGCCGGCTTCCTCTGCTGCCGGGTTGTTGCTGGGACGATTGACGAGCTGGCAACTCAGCGTGGCTTCACAGACCAGCTTGCCGTTCACAAATCCCTTGCCGCCAATGCGCACAGCGATGCGCGATGAAATCGCCTTCCAGCTAAGCATCTCCACTTCCAGGCGGAGCTGGTCGCCTGGCACCACCGGCCGGCGAAAACGCGCTTTCTCAATTCCCGTGAAGACGATCAGCTTGCCGCTGCGGTCTTCCACTTCCGTAAGCAGCAGCGCTCCGCCGGCCTGGGCCATGGCCTCAACGATCAACACGCCGGGCATGATGGGAAAGCCGGGAAAGTGGCCGGCAAAAAAAGGCTCGTTGATGGTCACATTTTTGATGGCGACGATCTTTTTCTTGCGCTCAATCTCCAGCACCCGGTCTATCAAAAGAAAAGGGTAGCGGTGAGGCAGAATGGCCTGGATTTGGTTGATATCGAGCGGCCCGGACTTGGCGCTGCTTTCCATGGTTTCAGACGGATTGGTGATTGCTGTCTCGCTCATTCTGAAGCGCGAATTATAGAAGATTTGGCGCTGGGTGGAAACACCAAGGGCCGGCAAAGTTATCACTGGAGTTATCTTATCGATAAGAGAGAGGTCAACCTCCGCCAGAGAGAGCGGCGTCTAAAGAGTACGTGTGAATACTAAACCGTTTTTATGAGGCTTTTTGCTCTATTTGCGCGACAGATCCAAAAGAAATTGTGATATAGACTTCTGGTGATGTGAGATGGCGTGGTCCGGAGAAAATCTAATGAAGAAACCGTCTGCAGACGAACGTTTCCTGCGAATCGAAGAAATCAGGGTCATTGCCGACCTGCGCATCATGCACTCCAAGATCAACGAACTGTTCCAGGTTGTTTCCGTTCTCAAGCGCCGCCATCCTGAGATGGCGATACGGGAATACGCCGACCAGAGAATGCTGGACGACGACATTAAGCGCGTTGACGAAATTTATCTCTGGTTTATCGGCCTGAAGGAAGAAGGCCTGAAACTGCGCAAGCGATAGTCACTGCCGGCTTTGCCAAAAACCCAGAACCCTACCACGGATGCACACGGATCATACGGATTTATAAATTCAAAATGGTTCTATTGAACTTTTTGATCCGTATAAATCAGTGTTGTCCGTGGCGAGATTTGCTTTTTTGCGCAAAGCAAGTCACGATCAAAAAGAAAAACTCTCAAATCTGCAAGACCTTAGCCCTGCTTCTACTCTCCTTGGGTATTCACGTTCTCATCTTTGGACAATTTCCTGCACTTTGTTGCCGCCACCATGGTGGCTTCAGAGAGCAGCAGCTTGGCTTTCAAATTGCTATTTCAGTAATCAAACGTTGCAAGAAAATTTCCGGTTCCCCGAGGCCACTCACCCATGAAGTACAAGTCCCTGCAAAATTTCAAGACTCAACTCATCCTGGCAGCAGCCGTGTTGTGCATGTCGCTGCCAGCTTCCGCAGCATGTCCCGCGCCCGGCAGCGGCAAACTGGTGATCTGCCAGCCTAGCGCCAACTCAACCGTCTGGCAGACCCCACACATTGAAGCGCTGGCAGATCCTACTTCCGGCACCATTACCACCATGAAGGTTTATATCGATAGCAAGCCCGTTTTCACCAGCAGCGGTCCGGTGATCGACCTGTTTGAGGGCGGGGTGGCCAACGGAACGCATCACCTCTCAGTGAATGCCTGGGACGATTTTGGCCGTCTCTATCACGCGGAGCAGACCTTTGCTGTCACGGGCAATCTTCCTGCTTGCCCGCCTACCAGCGTTGGGGTACGCATTTGCGCTCCCGGCTCCGGGCAGGCAGTTTCTCAGAATTTGGCGCTTTCTCTCGGATTCAAGGGCAATGCTCCCATTAAGCGCATTACGGCTTACGTGGGCAGCACGCCGATTTTTGATTTTCCGGTGACGCCCGGACAGACACAGGTGCTGGGCAGCGGAGCCGGGACCACGGCAGGAACGCACACCCTGAATGTGGTGGCCTGGGACACCAACAATGTTGCTTATAAAAGCAGCGTCAGCTTTAAGGCCTACTATGAAGGCGATTGCCCGCCCAAAGGAAGCACATGCAACCCCGGCATCTACCCCAGCACTCCCAATGATGGTGACGATGTGACGAGCCCCTTCAGGGTCTCTGCCGCAGTCCAGTTCAATACAGCCTCCATCACGGCGATGAAAGTTTATGTGGACGGGAGAGAGGCCGGGAGTTCGTCAGGACCTGTTTTGGACCAGCCGGTCAGCGCCGTGAAAGGCACGCACATTCTGGTGATCCAGGCGTGGGACACGGCAGGCAAGCTCTACCGGCTTACAGAGAACGTGAACGTACAGTAGATTGGATTTTCTCCAAGGCGCTCTGAGGGCGCTCCTTCGTCGGAAAACGGCAGCTTGAAAGGGCTGCCGTTTTTGTTTTTTGGGACAGACTGAGCCTATATTTCAACGCCGGTATTACGAAAGCACCATAAAAAATTACCGAGAGGATGAAACGCTTAGCCGCAACTTGTCACTACTAAATTAGGATTCCCTTCGGCCCATTCGGTACCCAGATAGGCACAACCGAGCTAAGCACGGCGGCTCTGCACCTCCTTCATCAGCATACGTCGACAGCCAGCGCGGACTGTTCCCATCAGCCATGTTGTTGCACAGAGTTCTGAATAGTCTGCTCCTCCAGGAGGAATTTGTATGCTGCGCCATTTACGAAGCACGATTTTCGCAGTGCTGCTGGCCGCTTCAGTTGCCGGAAATGCCCAACTGATTCAACCAGGAGATGTACTGATCTCAAATCACACAGGAAACAATGTTCAACTGCTGCGGCCCAGCACAGGATCGATCACCAGCCTAGTCACAGTACCAGGAACGCCGATTGGATTAGCACTTGATACGAATGGCAAGCTCTACATCAATGTGAATGATGGAATTGAGAAATTCGATCCCACCACCGGAACTCTTGCTCCATTCTTCACCGGCAATGGACAGCGGGAAGGGCTTGCATTCGACCGGGACAGCGGCCTGCTTTTCAGTATTTCGTTCGGATCCAACCTGATTGAGGTGGTGAATTTAAATGGTGTCCTGGTGCGCACCATGAGTATTCCAGGCACAACCGACGTGCTTGGTGTAACAGCACGTTCCGGCACGCTTGTGATTACAGATTTTGGCACGGGTGGAGTGTACGTTGGCACGACGACTGGAACAGCATTCACGAATATCGGAATAATTGCCCCTGAGAATACATACGCGCCGGCGATTGACATCGCGGGAAACATTTTTGTTAACGATTTTTTGAATGACAGGGTGGTACAGTTCACTCCACAGCCGGGAGGCGGCTATGTGCAGTCGACGTTCATTAGCGGCCTCAGCAATCCTGACAATGGGCTCTCCATTGGACCAGACGGCAGTTTTACAATCAGCGAGTTCACTGCGAACCGAGTCAGTATCTACAACAATGATGGAACGTTGCGGCAGCAATTTCCAGGAGTGCAGTCGCCAGATGAATTGGTTGTCTTTAATCCACCATGCGCGAACGCAGGAGGCGACTCCGATGGAGACGGGCTCTGCGATGACTGGGAAAAAAACGGCCTCACTGTGAACATCAACGGGAATCCTGTTTTTATTGATTTACCCGCAATGGGTGCTGATCCCAAGCACAAAGATATCTTTATTCAAACGGATTACATGGTCGATCCCGGCCTCTGCCTGCCGCTGCTTGGATGTTTCTTCGGGCACTCGCATAAGCCCAAGCTTGACGCCATGGCGCTTGTTACACAAGCATTTGCTAATGCTCCGGTTGATAATCCCGATGGCACTACGGGTATCACTGTTCATATCGATTGCGGGCCTGACTGCATCATGAACCCAAAAACGGGGGAGACATGGGGTACCCTGTCTCTGGCCAATGCGCTCGCCCACCAAACTGACCTCGGCACGACGGTTGGTTCCAACTATGATTGGACAGCATTCGATCAACTCAAAACACAAAATTTTTTACCTGCCCGACAGCCGGTGTTTCACTATGTGATTTTTGCCCACAACCTTGGCGGGCTAGATGGAACCAGCGGCATTTCACGCGGCATCACGGCCAGCGACTTCATCGTGAGTCTGGGGTCATGGGATAACCAGATTGGCACGATACTGCAACAGGGCGGTACTCTGATGCATGAGTTGGGTCATAACCTTTCACTTCGCCATGGTGGCGCAGACGATGTAAACCACAAGCCAAACTACTTGAGCGTAATGAATTACTTTTTCCAGACCGGTGGAGTAATTATCAATGGCACGCAGGGGACGCTGGATTACTCAAGGTTCCTGCTGCCCAATATGGACGAAAATCATCTCAATGAAAACATTGGCTTAAATGGCGGAGCGCCCATCGCAACTTACGGAACAATGTACTTCTGCCCCGGGGCAGGTTCGAGCTCGTTTATAACTAATGCGAACAATGCCATTGATTGGAACTGTAACGGCAGTATCGAAAATGATATCGCCGCCGACGTGAACCACGAAGGAGGCTTGACCGTGCTGTCCAGCTTCAATGACTGGCCTCATCTTGTATTCAATGGCGGCGCAATCGGCGAACTCGGACTAGCTTCACAGTTACCAACACAGACACCCGGACAGGATGAGGTTACACCTTCAATTGATGCACAAACAAGCAAACCTCTGAAGGTAACCGTGGCGAGCCCGGGCATTACGCAACGGCCGGCCGGCAGCAGCGTTGACTTGGTGTTCACAGTCAGTAATAGTGGAACTCAAGGCGACAAATATGACTTAACGGCCAAATCAAACGTGGCATGGGCAAACCTAGCCACTTTGCCTGCGAGCGTCTCATTGGACGCAGGCGCAAGCGCGCCGATTACAATCCATGCAAATGTGCCGGTAAATACACCGGTAGGAACAGCAGGTAGCTTTAGTCTAAAAGCAACTAGCGTCAGCAGCCCGAAAATTCAGGACAGTGGTGAAGCAATCGTTACCTCTCTGGCCCCGATATGTTCACCACCATCGATCAATTCGGCGTCGGCTACACCATCATCGCTCTGGCCGCCTGATCACAAGATGATTCCTGTGACTGTAAGCACCAGCACTTCTAATGGCTGTGGCTCAGTTTCCTGCAAGATCATCTCCGTTACCAGCAACGAACCAGTTAATCCAGACGGTGATTGGGTCATTACAGGAAATCTCACACTCACTCTTCGCGCTGAACGCTTAGGAAGCGGAACCGGAAGAATATATACCATTGTGGTTCAGTGCACCGATGACGCAGGAAACTCAGTCACAAAGAACATAATTGTGACCGTCCCACACGATCAACGTCCCTAGACTATGCTCTACCTCCGATCTCATCCCGCTATTTTAGGATGAGATCGGAATTTTGTTTTAGTGCGCTTGCAAGATGCGAAGAACCGTGATACGTTGAGTCAGTAATTTTCTGACACCCGGCTTTTGAGCCGGGTGTTCGTGTTTTTGGGCTGTGACACATCAGCCGATGGCAGATGGGTCGTGGGATCGCCGGAATCGCCGAGATCGCGCGTCATCGCCGTGATCGGAGGTAATTCCACCGGAATGGGCTGAAGGAAATGAAGGAATGATTGGAACTGTGGGTTGGGTTGGATGATCCTTGGGAGACCCAAGGGAGACCCAAGCGTCACCCAAGGGTCACGCCTGGGTCATGCAAGGGTGATGCGAGCGTCGAATGGAAAAAGCGCTTTGTTTTCAACAGAAGATGAAAAAGGCCGGGTGGGGGCGCGAAGAATTGCCAGAATTGCCAAGATCGGGGAATTGCCAAAATTGGAGGATGCATGGCTAGAGCGGAAGAGAATGAGGATGGTTTTACTGAGGAAGAACAGGAGCTATGGGAGACGACGGTACACACCGGCGATGACATGGACCGGATATTCAAGATGCGAGACGAGCGTCGCAGGCGGGAAGATGAAGAAGAGCTGAAAGAACAATGGCCCGCAACCGAGGCGGCACGCCTGTTCACGCAGTTGGCAGAGACGTTTGACTTGCCAAAAGCTGCTGGAACAACAGCCGGGAATATTACAAGCAGCGAAAGTGGCCGACGGCGAGCGGCATGACCTGTACACGATGCTGCGAGACAACCTGGAGAAGGCGAATCAGGCGCCGAGGTGCGAGTATCCGAGAAGCGGCGGGAAGCCCTGCCGTGCGCCGAAGATGCGCGGACAGAAGTATTGCTGCATGCACCTGGCGATGGAGGCGGCGCGTCCGACAAAGTTCAACCTGCCGGCGCTGGAGGACGCGAACTCAATCCAGGTGGCACTTACCAAAACAGCGCAAGGGCTGGTGGATGGCACACTGGAAGAAAAAGTGGCAACAAGGCTTGCCTACGTTCTGCAAGTAGCAATGAGCAATGTTGGCAAGTTAGATTTTGAGCCGGAAGAGGAAGATTGAAGATCGGATGATCGCGCGTGACCCCACCCCACAAAGCCAAAACCGGGCTTTGCGGGGACCCCGCGTGATCGGGAGATCGGGTGATCGGAAGGCTTTACCGCGGATTTGCGCGGATGCTCGCGGATCAAAAAATCTCACTGGCAAAGAATGTGAAAGGATTAGGCTACTCGGCTTTAGCACATTTGTCGCAAAGCAATCCGCATATATCATATGTTTGTGATGATCGACAAAGCCGCCAGCCAATCTGTCCTCGCCCATCTTGATTTCTGCCAGCAGCATCAGGCGGAGATGCTTGCTCTCTTGCAGCGCATGGTGGAGATTGAATCTCCCAGTGACAACAAGACAGCCCTCGATCATATGGGTGAATTCCTGGCGCATGTATTTCAGCACTGGGGCGGCAAGACGACGTTCTATGAGGAGAAGCAGGCCGGCAATCATCTTAAGGTTGAATTTGCGGGCAGCGCGAGCAAGCCGATTTTGCTGCTGGGCCACTTCGATACGGTGTGGTCCATGGGCACGCTGGCCAATATGCCTTTCCGCATCGATTCAGGCCGTGCTTACGGCCCCGGCGTTTATGACATGAAGGCCGGAATTACCATGATGCTCTTTGCTGTCAGGGCGCTTGCGGCGGCAGGGCAGAATGAGCACCGGCCTGTGACCGTGCTGCTGGATACAGACGAGGAAGTTGGCAGCAAGACAGGGCGTCCGCTGGTAGAGGCCACGGCTAAGAATTGCGAAGCTGTGCTGGTTTTGGAACCCTCCACGGGGCCGCAGGGCAAGCTAAAGACATCACGCAAAGGCGTAGGTGATATCACGATCCGCGTGCGCGGTGTGGCGTCACACTCCGGCGTGGACTTTGAAAAGGGGCATAGCGCGATTGTGGAACTATCACGCCAGCTTCTTGAGGTGGTGAAATTTAATGACATTAGCCGAGGCATCACTGTAAATCCCGGAGTGATTCAAGGCGGAACGCGGACGAACGTTGTTGCGGCGGAAGCCTCAGCGGGTGTCGATTTGCGCATCGCCCACGCTGCGGATGCCGCTATGCTGGAACAGAAGTTTGCTGCACTCAAACCATTTGATCCTGCCTGCTCTATTGAGATCAGCGGCGGCATCAATCGCCCGCCGATGGAGCGGACAGAAGGGACAGTGCGCCTGTTTCAGATCGCGCAGGAACTGGGCCAGGCCATCGGTATGAGCGTGGAGGAATCTTCTACCGGCGGCGGCTCAGACGGCAACTTCACATCCGTCTTAGGCATACCGACACTTGATGGACTTGGAGCACTGGGCGAGGGGGCGCACGCGATCAATGAATCGATTGTGGTGGCGGAACTTCCCCGGCGAACGGCCTTGCTGGCGGGCCTGCTGCAAACACTATGAACTTTCTAATGATTATTAAAGACCTTAAGAGTGGTACGGATAGAGGCTTTATCTTTCAATAACTTACGGTGATCCTTTGACTCGCCAATGGAGTTGACCTACAATCTGACTGAAAGTACACAATAAGCCCGACGGAAAGCTTCGCTTACTGCGCCGCTTCCTTCACTGGAGCAAAATATGTTTGGTGGAAAACTTGGAGTTCCGGAACTTCTTATCATACTGGTCATCGCATTGATTTTCTTTGGTCCCAGCAAGCTGGGCGATCTGGGCAAAGGCCTGGGCGACGCGATCAAGAATTTCAAAGGCGCAATGAAAGAGGGCGAGCAAGCTCCGGCCCAGCCAGCGGAAAAGAAGTAACCAAGCCGGTCACTTTAAAAGTCCGTTCTTTCGCAACATTTCTGTCACCAGAGATAAAGGCAATCCCACCACGTTCGAATATTCCCCCTCGATGCGGTTGGTCCAGCGCGATGCACCGCCTTGGATGGCGTATGCTCCGGCTTTGTCCATAGGTTCACCGCCGGAGACATACTGCTGAATTTCGTTCTCGGTTATCTGGCGGAAAAATACTTGTGTAGTGCAGGACTGAGTTTCTGTTTTCCCGCTGGGCGAGATCACGCATACTGCGGTAGTGACGTTGTGGCTTCGTCCGGAAAGACGGCGAAGCATACGCGCAGCATCTGCAGGGTCGTGCGGCTTGCCCAGAACTTCCTGATCGACAATCACGATTGTATCTGCGCCTAAAACGCTTCTTTGTGGAAAGCGCTGAGCCACAGCTTCAGCTTTCTCGCGTGCCAGGCGGCAAGCGTAGTCCAGTGGCGGCTCGTCCGGACGTTGGTCTTCATTGATGTGAGCAGGATGCACCTCAAACGCAATTTTTGCTTCGCGCAGCAATTCCTGCCGTCGCGGCGACGATGAAGCTAAAATCAAAACTGGTTTTTCCGGCTGAAGCATCCTCAGGTGTGCGGGCGTCACTCTCAAGATACGTGAATAGCGCTATGTTAAGCAAAACAGTTACGGCCATGTCTGGCGCCAATTTGGCAGGCGATAGCTGTGATTTCCGCGTCTGGGCGCCCGCTGCACACTCTGTGACTTTGCAACTCACCAATGAGCATGGCACTCGCGATTGGCCCATGGCATACCTTGACGATGGCTACTATGCTTTGCAGGCCTTTGCCCGCGCTGGTGACAGGTATTCATACATCGTCAATCAAAACAAGCCAGTGCCTGATCCGGTTTCACGGTTGCTGCCTGAAGGCGTGCACGGCCGGACGGAAATTGTTGATCCGGAAAATTTCACCTGGACCGATCAAGACTGGCGCGGATTGCCGCTGCGCGATTACGTGATCTATGAATTGCACACAGGCACATTTACTGCTGAAGGAACGTTTGACGCCGCAATCGCGAAGCTGCCTTATTTGAAGAAGCTTGGAATAACTGTGATTGAGATCATGCCCGTTGCGGCTTTTCCCGGCACGCGCAACTGGGGCTATGACGGCGTGTCTCCTTACGCAGTGCAGGCGAGCTATGGCGGCCCGGACGGCCTTAAGCGGCTGGTCAATGCGGCGCATGAAGTTGGCCTGGGCGTGATTCTTGACGTGGTTTACAACCACCTGGGCAATGAAGGCAATTATCTGCGCCTCTTTGGGCCGTACTTCACCAGCAAGCACAAAACTCCGTGGGGCGAGGCCATCAACTACGATCAGCCGGGCAGTGAGGGCGTGCGCCGCTATTTTGTAGAGAACGCGCTTTACTGGATTCGCGAATACCACTTTGACGGCCTGCGCCTGGATGCCGTACAGACGATTTATGACAGCTCGCCGCGCCACATTCTGGCTGAGATTGCAGAAAACGTCTCTGCGCTTGCGCAGGAGCTTGGCCGCATGGTCTGCGTGATTGCGGAGACCGACGAGAATGATGCCAAACTGGTGAAACCGATCCAATCCGGCGGTTACGGACTGGATGCCGTCTGGAGCGACGATTTTCATCATGCCATCCATGCTTTTTTCACCGGCGAGCGCAAAGGTTATTACCAGGATTTTGGTCGTCCTGAGCAGATTGTCCGCGCCTTGCAGGAGGGCTTTGTCTATCAGGGCGAGCCATTTCAATTTTGGGGGGGACGGCCGCGCGGCGCCAGCAGCGCAGGCATGAGCGCTCCTGCTCACGTGATCTGCCTGCAAAATCACGATCAGGTTGGCAATCGCGCGCGTGGTGAGAGGCTTACGGCGCTCATTCCACGCGGCGCACGAATGCTGGCTGCTGCATTGCTTCTGTTGTCTCCTGGGACGCCGCTACTGTTTATGGGCCAGGAATTTGATGAGACCAATCCTTTTTTATTCTTCACCGATTATGGCGATCCAGCTTTGCAGAAAGCCGTGAGCGAAGGACGCCGGCAGGAATTCAAAGATTTTGATTTTGCTCACGTTGAAGTTCCTGATCCGCAGGATCCCGCGACCTTTACTCACTCAAAACTTAAGTGGCAGCTTACTCAAGGCGAAAACCCAATGCTGGATTGGTATGGAGCTTTGCTGGCGTTGCGGGAAAAATATGTCGTTAGCTCGGGAAGGACCTGTAAATCTGAATTGGTTGATGGGACCATTCACATGCAGGTCCCTGCGGAAGAGCCTGTGCTAAAAATCTTTGCGCGTATTGAAGGCAAAACGAAACTTCCCGAGCTTCATGGCGGCTGGGAAAAGATGCTGGCAGAAGAGGCTGATAGCTTTGCTGTGAGCGTGTGGGCGGAAGGTCCTGACGCTAGGTAATGTTGATTGAGGCAGCTCCAGCAAGATTACATCATTGTGTTGGGTGATCTTTTGAGACTGTTCCTTAGTTACGACCAAATGTTCTGTCTGTTAACGGTCGCATGCCGGCGCTTTTGGATCAGGCGCCACATCCAGGCGAAATGGCTCGGTTACCACATAAGAGTCTTCAAGTGTGCCACTAGAGCGCCACGCCTTCTTTTTGACCGCCAGTTCTTTTGCATGGAAAACAAAGGCCGCGGGAATGGTCGCAAACTCAAGTTGTACCCAGTAAGTCCCTGACCCAAATCCCTTTGAATGATTGCTGTTGGAATCGGCTGTCACGGTAACAACGACCGGCTCGACCTCAGCTTGAGCATTTGCTCCGGATTTCAAGGCGACAAAGTCTTCCAAATGAACGCTTACGTCCACCGAACCCCCAAACTCCTGATTCATAACGAAGACATATTTCTTCTGGAGTGCTTCCTCAATGGATGAAGCCGCAAGGAACGTACGCACCACATCAATTTTTTTGGGCAAGAGAAGGGTACGATTCGACATATTCGTAAATTCGATTGTTCCACCGATATGCAAATCGTATCGTGCACTTCCTTGATGGCACTGCGCCGTGCTAACAGAGTCCATCTTCGCCGATATTATCGGCTTGTGGTTCATGGAAGAAGCTATACAGAGGACGATAGCCAACGACAAGGCAATTTTCATCTTATTCGGCCTGCGTAGGATTGGGCGTGGCTACAGCAGAGGATGGTTCTCAATTTTTTTTCCAGTTTGACTGCAGCCAGCCAGAAAGAAAACAGCTGCAATAAAAATTACATCCCAGAATTTTTTCCTATTAGTGTATTCCCACCTGTCCCTTGACCGAATCAATCAGCTTCTGTGAATCCCAGCCTACGCCATCTTTAAAGACAAGCTCCACATTTTCAATGTCAGAAATTTTTGTTGAGGGATCGCCTTTCACCAGCATAATGTCCGCCTGTTTCCCGGGTGTAAGCGAGCCGATGTGGTCAGCTTCGCCAAGGAACTGGGCGCCGTTCAGGGTCGCAATCTTCACGGCCTCAAGCGGCGTGAAGCCGGCCTCAACCAACAGCTCAACTTCACGGAGATCGCCAAACCCGGCAATGACGCCGCCAATCCCCGTAGGATCCAGGCCGGCCAGCAGTGTTCCTCCTGTCTTTGCAAAAGCGCGTTCAAATTCCATCTCTTTTTGGAACATCGTCGGCCATGGACTTGGCTGCTTGCTCTCCGCAATGCGCTTGCGGGTCGCCAGATAAGCCTTGCGCGCATCGTCACTGAGCAGATTGAGCACCTTCTGGGGAACGTCTGGCCGGGAAGGAACAATTTGCTCAAAGACCGGCAGAGTGGAAGTTAAGGCCACGTGTTTATCAACAAGTGTTTTGATCGTGGTCTGGATTGGCTCGCTTGAAATTTCAAGCTTGGCTGCTGCAGCCGCAGCCTGATTGGGATTAGGGCAGACGTCGGGCTTCTTATCAGGAGAAAACTCTGTGTCCACCGTAAGGCCGTGCTCCAGATCGTCAATGCCGAGCTCGGCGGCTTCACGGAAGCCAATAGAGCACAGGTGCCCAGTCACCTTGATGCCGTGCTTGTGCGCGGTGTCAATCGCGGCTTTCAGCTCAGCCCGTGTGATGAAGTTGTAAGCCTTAAAGGAGCGCGCCCCTTCAGCGATCCAGTATTCCACTGTCAGTACAGCATCATCAGGCCCAGTAAGCTGGTGCAACTGCAACAGCGGAATGCCTTCGCCTTCCAGATAAGGCCCAGTGGCATTCGTCTTGGGGCCAGGGATTTTGCCTTCATCAATCGCTCTCTTGATTTCAAGATCGGTGTAAGGCTCAAAGCTGCCGGTAGTGCGGATGCTGGTGACGCCAAGAGCAAGATAGAGCCGGGGAAAGCTGAACGGCATATCATGGTAGAGACCGCTGCCTGCGGGATAAAAAAGATGGTCGTGCATTCCAACCAGTCCGGGAAGCGCGGAGTAGCCGGTGAAATCCATGCGACTTGCATTGGCGGGAACCGGCACAGCGCCTGCTTTGCCAATAGCCGTAATCTTGCCACCGGAGATCACAATGGTCTGGTCAGCCTGGGCAGGCGCTCCGGTGCCGTCAATCACGCGTACGTGCTCAAGAGCGATCACCGGAGACTGGACGCGAATGAAGTCTTTGGTGGATGGCGCAGCCTGGGGTTGAGCAAAACAAGCGACAGGGCAAAACATAACAAAAGCGATGAGAGAACGGCGCATCATAAGCGGCCTCCGATGATCTCAGGAACCATGCAGCATAATTGCTGAATTGATCCCGCGCAAGATGGGTAGCTCTGTAATGTAGAGCTTGTGAGATAGGTATGACAGCCAACATCCTCAATTAGACTCGATGTTCAACTAGTTGATGAAGCAGTGGAACTCCTTGGTGCTAAATCTCGCGCTGATGCAGTGCACAAGGCTCTACAGGAAATTGTTGCTCTCAAGCGCTTCAAAAAATCGACGAATACCCGCAAGCCGATCAGCGTTCATCAGCGTAAATCCGCGGCAACCAGCTTTTAGGCCCATATCTGCACGCAATGTTAAACTAAAGACTAAAGCCCATCCGCATGGACCGCGCATACATCCGCAACTTTGCCATCATCGCGCACATTGACCATGGCAAATCCACGCTTTCAGACCGCCTGCTGGAGCTGACGGGAGCCCTGTCTACGCGCGAGATGCAGGCACAGGTTCTGGACGCGATGGACCTGGAGCGGGAGCGGGGCATCACCATCAAGGCCCATGCCGTGCGCATGAAATACACGGCCAAAGACGGGCAGGAATACCAGCTCAACCTGATCGATACGCCCGGCCATGTGGATTTTTCGTATGAAGTTTCGCGCTCACTGGCATCGTGTGAAGGCGCGTTGCTGGTAGTGGACGCTTCACAGGGAGTAGAAGCGCAGACTTTGGCCAACGCATATCTGGCCATCAATCACGGGCTCGAAATTATCCCGGTCATCAACAAGATTGATCTGCCTAGCGCTGATATTGAGCGCGTGAAAGAGATGATCGAGCAAACCGTTGGGCTCGATACTAAAGATGCCATGCTAGTAAGCGCCAAGAGTGGGCTTGGCGTGCCGGAACTGCTGGAAGCTATCGTCAAGCGTCTGCCTCCACCCAAAGGCGACCCGGAAAATCCGCTGCAAGCGCTCATCTTCGATTCATGGTTTGATCCTTATCGCGGCGTGATCGTGCTGGCCAGGCTTTTTCAGGGAACATTGCGCAAGGGCATGAAAGTCCGGCTGTGGTGGAACGGCAAAACGCTCGACGTGGAAACCCTTGGTGTGCTTACGCCCAAGTCAGTGGAAATCGATGAGCTGGTTGCAGGCGAAGTTGGCTTCATTGTCGCCAACAACAAAACTGTTTCCGATACTAAAATCGGTGACACCATCACCGACGACGCGCGTCCTGCCATTGAGCCGCTTCCCGGTTTTGAAGAGCTCAAGCCCATGGTCTTTGCCGGGCTTTACACGGTTGACGCGCATGAGCACACGGCTTTGCGTGAAGCCCTGGAAAAATTACGGCTGAATGATTCTTCTTTCTTCTTTGAGCCTGAGAGTTCTGCGGCGCTGGGCTTTGGTTTTCGTTGCGGGTTCCTTGGGCTGCTGCACATGGAAATCATCCAGGAGCGTCTGGAGCGCGAGTTCGGTCTGGACCTGATTACAACAGCGCCTGGCGTGCGTTACCAGATAACAAAGACCGACGGCGAAAAAATCGAGGTCGATAATCCTTCACGCTGGCCCAACCAGAGTGAGATTGCCAAGATTGAAGAGCCGGTGATCCTGGCTACCATACTTACCAATGAAGAATATGTGGGCGGAATCCTCAAGCTGGTGGAAGAAAAGCGCGGCAAGCAAAAAGGGTTTGAATATGTGAGTTCAAGCCGCGTGATGCTGACCTATGAATTGCCGCTGAATGAGATCGTGCTCGATTTTTATGACAAGCTGAAGACCATCTCACGCGGCTATGCGTCACTGGATTATCACCTGGCCGGAAACTGGGAGTCGCCCATGGTGAAGCTCGACATTCTGGTAGCGGGCGATCCGGTGGATGCGCTTTCCATCATCGTGCATCGGGATTTTGCTTACGACCGCGGACGAGCGCTGGTTTCAAAGATGCGCGAGTTGATCCCGCGACAGATGTTTGAAGTTGCTATACAGGCCTCCATCGGGGCCAAGATTATTGCCCGGGAAACGGTGGCCGCGATCCGGAAAAATGTACTGGCCAAGTGCTACGGCGGCGACATCACGCGCAAACGTAAGTTGCTGGAAAAGCAGAAGGAAGGGAAAAAGCGCATGAAGCGTATTGGCAAAGTGGACATCCCCCAAGAGGCCTTTCTGGCAGTACTTAAGGTTGGCGAAAACGCGTGATGTTCTAAGTAAAGAAAAAGTTGCAAGCGCATAATGTGCAAATCCTTAATTTCGGTGATGAGAACCTGCTCGTTTCTTGTGCAATCCCTTGCCACGCCAGAGCGAACCTTGTAAGTGTATGAAATTAAGCTATTTGCAATTTGCAGCGGTAGTTGGGCAAATGAGGTAAGTCATTGAAAATTCACTTGTCCCAGGCGATCCACCGCTGCAAATTTGCACAATCTTTTCCACAACTTACCGGCGCTTAAAACGTTTTAGGCCGTTCAGAGCTGTCCCTTTGTGAAATGCACCGTAATGAAAGTCTCCACCTCAACCGGCTCACCGTTCAGGTAATAAGGACGATAGCGCCATTGGCTTACTGCGTCTTCCGCAGCACGAACCAACAGAGGGTGTCCGTTGATCACGCTGAGGCTCATAATCCGGCCATCGCGGGCGATGATGGCGTGCAGCTTTACTTCACCCTGAACGCCTGATAGCAGCGCGATTTTGGGATAAACCGGGTCCACGCGGCGCAGCAACTGGGCTAGGGACAGCTCTGATAGGCGTAATGGCTTGCGATCCAGCTTTACGTCGGAACCGTTGCCAGTGCCGTTGCTAAGATTTGGTATCCGGTCGTTTGAGCCGATGTTCGCATCACCAGGTCGTGCATCTGGTGCTTCTGTGGTCGTGTTTTTCGCAGGACCAAAAGTAAGTGGATCCCGGGTGTTGCTAATCAGCACGACCTCCATTGCTCGTGGAGCCGAGGTCGCTGTCCCGGATTTTGGCGAGTGGTTGGTGTTTGTGGGTCTCACGCGTTCAACTGGAACCGACGTCAATGTTACGGGAGGCTGTACCCGCGCTGAAAGAGGAATTACGCCAGTGGAGAGCAGCGGCACTATCACTGCAATGGCAGCAAGCATCGCTTGCACAGCAAAAGCGGCAGCCATGGGCCAGCGTTTGCGCTTGCGCGCAGTGGATGAAGATTCAAGCAGGGTTTCTCCGAACATGCTTTCTTACCTCCGATGGAAAGATTTGACACCGGAGATGCAATGCAATGTTCCGTAGCCTGCAAAAATAAAAAGGCCGCCAATGCAGGCGGCCAGTGATGATTGCAGGAACAATTACGGTTTCTTTGGTGTCGCAGAAGGAGCGGCAGGTTTGGGGCTTGGAGCGGACGGCCGGGTTGCAGCGGCTCCTGCGGGTTTTGTTGCAGGCGCGCCGACGACAGGATTTTCCGCATTGTAAGCATCCACCAGATCTTTTGTGATCACAGTTGTCTGCGTCGCCCAGAGCACCGGGGAAGTCTGTGGATTAGAGACATCCAAAACTACAGCGTAACCGTGGGACTCAGCGTACTTTTGCAGCACCGTCAACATCTTTGTCCCAATGCGGTTCGCCAGCTCCTGCTCAGCCTGCTGGTACTCTGACTGCGCATCTTCAAAGTTGCGCTGCAGGGCCTTCTGCTTGGTTTCAATGGCGCGCGCGCGTGAAGCCTTTTCATCGTCATTCAGCTTAGACCCTTGTGTGTCCAACTGTTTTTTCAAGTTTTCCACTTCATCGTTCTCGGTCTTAAGCTCTGACTGTTTGGGGCTGAACTTTTGCTGTAGCGCATCAAATTCTTTCTTACCTTCCTCAGTGGCCAGAATGGCTTCCTGAATATTGAGAACGCCAATGCGTGTGGCCGGTGTCCCAGCGGGCGCGCTTGCAGCCGGCGCGGGTGCGGACGCCGGCGCAGATGCGGCTTGCGCAAAAGCGGCGGGTGAGAAGGCTGCGCTCAGGCTGAGACTGAGGGCTAGAATTTGAATTTTTGAGATACTCATGGGATTTGCTTGCTCCTTAAAATTTCATTCTATTGTCCGCGCCGCGCAGGAGCAGACGGTTATTATTTTTTAGGTGTAGCTGAAGCTGCGGGCCGCGCTGTGCCTCCGGTGTTTGTCCGCGGAGCCGGATTATGTGCCGCAGGCTTGGCCGCCGGCGCCGTAACCGGTGACGCAGTGTTGTAAGCATCAATCAGCTGTTTTGTGATGTTGGTGGCTGAGCTTGCATATAACACCGGCGATTGCGGATTGGAAACGTCCAGTACCATCGCGTAGCCGTTCTCTTTGGCGTACTTTTCCATTACGTCAAGCATTTTTTTCCCTAGCCGGTTCAGAATTTCCTGCTCTGACTGCTGGACATCATTTTGGAAATCTTCATAGTCGCGCTGTAACGCTTTTTGCTTGTCAGTGGCGGTTTTGACGCGATTATTGCGCTCTTCGTCACTTAGCTTGGATCCCTGGGCTTCAAGCTGCTTTTTCAGATTTTCCACTTCGTCATTCTGTGTTTGTAAAGCAGTTTGCCGGGGAGCAAACTTTTGCTGCAGGGCATCCAGCTCTTTTTTACCTTCATTGGTATTCGCAATCGCCTGCTGAATATTGACAACGGCAACCTTATCTCCTGCAGGCGATCCAGCAGCCGTCTGGGCCATGGAGATCGCGGGGGCGCTCAGCGCCAGGGACAGAGCAAAAGCCAGGACGCGGCTTTTCAGATGATTCGACATGAAATGTTGGACTCCTTAAACGGTTGTTACGTCACAAATTCGTCGCGATGCACGTTTCTGGGCCGCGCAATGAATGCAGTGAAAATCTGCGGAGGGACGATATATGCTGAAATTATAGGTTGTGGCCTCCGGCAGCGTCAAACGAGGGTTTCTCCTTAGAAAGTAGTACTAATGGTGAAGCGAAACGTCTTTTTCGGCTCCTGCAGCTTAAAATTAGGCGCAAGCGAGGCAATTGCCGATTGGAAGCTGAAATCGCCTGCAGAGCCCGGCGGGAACATGCTGCGCGTAATCGGGCTGGGCGAAGTCACAAGCGTATCCAAAGTCAGTGGATTGTATGCGTAGTAAATACGGAACGGCTGCTGCACAATCGGCAAAAGCACTTGAAGCTCCAGTCCGGTGGACATGCGAGGCACATAATTAGTGCCGGCAACCGGCTTCAGATCTCCGCTGGTCGGTATGGGGAAGCCGCCGGAACACTGGAAATTGATGATGGCCGGGCAGCCGAAAATAGAGCTGTTCAACTGGGTCAGCGAATCACTGCTGATTTTGAGCTGTGAATCAAGAGAGACGAAATCCATGCCAAAGTCGGCAAACGGAGCAAGCGTTACTGGCCCCACGATGTGAATGCGATATTCAACATTGCCAAAGAACGACGTATCGCCACCAGGCAAAGTGATGTTATTGACCGGCAACGGAACGGTTACATTGCCGCGGCGTGGATTGGTTGGATCAACCGGAACCGGGCTGCCATCGGGATTGGTCAACTGAAAATTCTGTACCGTGTTTACGAACACGTAGGGTGAAACCGTGCGGATGTCAAAGCCGCGCAGGTCGTTTTCACCACCCATATAGAAGCGCTGGTACGGCGGGGCTTCCGTACCGCCAAATCCATTAATAAAGCTGGCCTGGAAGTGCACGCCCAGGGTGTTCTGGCCATAGAGCGGCTTCCATTGCGTAAACGTAACCAGCGGACGGTAAAACTTGACGTTGCCTCCAAGCCCTGCAACTTCAGTGGAAAGGAAAAAGCTTCTTCCACGATGCGGGCGGATAGGGCTGTCAATGGTGCTGAAGCCGAACGAGGGAGTGATCGAGCTGGTAATGATCCCTTTTAAAGCGTCCGGGCCGGAAATGCTGCGGAAATTCAGGGTCTGGAAAAGATTGCGCGAAGCGTCGCTGAAAGTATTGATTGAGGTATTGTCCAGCGAATAAGTGAGTCCTACGCGCTTAAAGGAATGGCCTAGCAGATAACTTGAGGACGCCGTAAAGCCCGTGCTGGATTGGTTATAGTTCAATAGTTGATTAAGCACGCTTGTCGGCAGGTTCAGGTTCTGTCCGGCAAGGATTGATTCCTCGCGCGCCTGGTCAAAAGAAAACCTGCGGCTGTAAACGGTGAAGCCAAGCGTCAGCGGACGATCAAACATGTAAGGTTCGGTAAAACCGAACAGCAGCACGCGTGACAAACTGCCTACATTACCCTGTATCTGAAGCGTTTCTCCCAATCCCAAGAAGTTATTGGTCTCATAATTCAGGCCGATGAAAGACCCTTCCAGCCCGCTTACGCCGCCGGTAAGCCCAATGCTGTTTTTCCCCTTCTCTTTGACCTTCACCGTGAGATCAACTGTTCCGTCCTTCTCATTCAGCTTGCGTTCGGTGTCGTCTTCCGCTTTCAGGGTGTCAAAGTAATTCAACTGGTTCAAACGAAGAACGCTAAGCTCCCAAAGGCGGCTATTGAAGACCTGGCCTTCCTGTACCAGCAACTCACGGCGGATTACACGGTCGCGAGTGGTTGTGTTGCCTTGGAATTCAATGCGCCGGACAAAGAAAGGCTTGCCTTCTTCCACCTCTATATTCAGTGTGATTAGCTTTTTGTCATCGTCAATATCCGTGTGCGGTTCAGACGTGAAGTTAATGTAGCCCAGCTCGCCGTAAGCTTTGCGAAGGTTATCCAGCCCTTTGCCGATTGCATGATTGTCAAAAGTGGCGCCATCTTTAATGGGAAACAGGCCGCGTAAAAGCTGCGTGTTACGAATGGCCTTCGTATTCGTGAAGTTGATCGCCTTCAGCTTGTACCTGTCGCCTTCTTCCACGGAAATGCCAATATCCATTACCTTGCCATTGCCGCTCTGAATGAAGGGGATATGCAATTTTGAGTGCACATCGCGCAACTGGGTTTTTGGATCGTCAACCACGGCTTTGTAGTAGCCATGGGACTGCATTGCATCACGCACGCGCTCCGCGTCTTCTTCCAGCTTTGAGGCGTCAAACGTTTTGGCAAACAGGCCTTCAAGAAAGATGGAGTTGGGAATGCCAATGGGATGCAAGTTCTTCATTGCGGCCCGCAGTACCCGGCTGCTTACGTGTTTATTGCCCTTAAAGGTGATCTTGCCAACCTTGATCTTGGGGCCTTCTTTGATGTTGAAGGTCACTGCCACTGAGGCGGGCGGCACTTCCTGTACCTGTACTGTGATATTGGCAAACTGGCGTCCGTGTTCTGCCAGCAATTCCAGCAGCGTTACCTTGGCCTTGATGACTTTGGTTGGATCGTAGGGGCTATCCACTGTGAATGGCACTTTGGCTTTCTTATATCGCTCCAGCACATCGCTTTGCGAAACCGAGTTCAGCCCTTTGTATTCAATGGCGCGGATCGTGGGTTTTTCACGGACGTAAATATGAATGATCCAGCCTTTGGCCGATTGCTCGCGCTCCATGCGAACATCTTCAAAATAACCGCTGTTCCAGACGGATCGCAGATCGCGTTCCAGGGCAGCTTCGTCATAAACATCGCCGGGACGGGTATAGATGCGGGATTTTACCGTCTCAGTGGGAATGCGACGGTTCCCAATGACATCAATTTGTTCAATGATTTGCCCACTTTGGGGAGCAGCATGAGCGACCCGCGGAAGCAAGGCACAAACGCAAAAGCCAAGGATCAGCGCCAAGGGCCCGATCCGCGCGACATGCTTAGGACTGGATTCCTCAAAAAACGACGAAGCTATATGACTACCCTCAGCACAAGGTGGGAAAAGCCAGATTATACGGGAGTTATCGCTGAAGTGCCACTTGGACATGCCTAATCCCTAAATTCCCATGTTCGTGTTGAATGAAGGAAGCCCGAATTCAGCCGCCTGCCCGTCTGGACGGTCTACTCCCAGAACATGGAACGCCGAAGAGGCGGGAACTTGCGATCTTTTTTTGCGATAAGCTGGATTTTTCGTTCTCTCATCCGGTTGAACGATTGTGGGCCAGAAGGAAGTGCCACATGAGAAGAGCTTTCATGCTGTTGCTGCTGTTTACATTTGCGAGCCTCTGTTCCCCAGGGCAACCATCTCAAGCCGCTTCGAGCAAACTAGAGAAGCCAGAAATCTGCAGCCTGGTTCCTTGCCATCGAGAAAGGCGGGTTTCAGACCCAGGATTGCACTGCAGGATGCGCTGAAAATCGCAGAGGCCTATATCGGCAAAGAACATATCGATATACGTCCGTATTGGCTCTATCGTGCTCTATTTGTCATCCAGAGCGACGAGAAGACCCCGTATGAGAAACGCATTCCAGGCTGGCATTTCTGGTGGGTCAATGAAAACGGTGCTGCCGGGGACTATGTTGAGATTTTTGTTGATATGAATGGCAATGCGCTCAGGATGCCTTCGCTGTAAGCATAGCCCGCGATCCAATGACTCCGCTCTGCTCAGGATTGTGGCCTGCGGCTCCCCGCTATCGCTCACGTCCCGTATCGGCCCAACCTCCAACCAGGCACGAATAAAACGTTGCTCCGCCGCCGGATGTCGGTAAGCGTTCTGAGGTCAAGCTATTGATACTCTAGCCGGGAAGCAATCAGGCACTAACGCTGGGACCAGCGGCAGATGCCCGCTCTGTTTCTTCTCTTTGTTTGCGAAGCAGCCCCTGGCGTCCGTCATAGCGCCAGAATGCGGGAAAGACCAGCGCCAGTGCTGCCGTGCCCAACACACAAAGAACTCCGCCTGAGACCACCGATGTACGAATGGTGAATAAGCTGGCGACGATCCCTGCTTCCGCATTGCCCAGCATTGGCCCGGACATATAGCTGACCATCTCAATCCCGGCGAGCCGTCCTCGCAGATGGTCGGGAATGGTCTGGTTCCAGATGGTCATGCGAAATAGGCCGCTTACCATATCGGCAGCGCCTGCCGCCGCCAGACACAGCAACGCCAACCACAGGCGATTGGCAAATCCGAAAGCTACAATCGCCACGCCCCAAATGCCCGCAGCCAATGTCACGGCCAAACCATGACGATTGATGTGCTTTGACCAGCCTGAAGCCAGCGAGGCCACAAATGCTCCTGCAGAAGGCGCTGCATAGAGCAAGCCCACAGAAGCCCCACCAAATCTGGTGGCGATGGCAGGGAACAACGCCATGGGCATTCCAAAAAACATGGCGTTGATATCGATCAGATATGTTCCCATCAATTCCGGGCGGCTTCGCGCATAGAGCAAGCCTTCTCCCAAAGAGCGCAGGCTGGGCCGGTTAGCATTCAGCGGAGGCGGCGTGGCCCGCATCATCCACAAGGAGGCAAGAGAAATAGCAAAAGTGCAGAACGTGATGGAATAAGCTTTGGCCGGGCCGACGGTTGTGGCCAGCAATCCGCCCAGGGCCGGCCCCAGTACGCCTGCCATAGTGCTGCCCATCGCTCGCAGTGCCGCAACAGACGGTATAAGTTCCGGGGGCACCAGCTTTGGTGTAATCGCTTCCAGAGATGGGCGTTGCAGTCCATTCGTTCCCGTGAATGCTGCTGCGCAGAGAAAAAGCATCCACGCTTGTGGATGCGGCAAGAGAGAATTCACCACCAGCCCGGCGCCATGAGGAACTCTGTTGTCAGCACCATCCGCCGCCGGTCAACGTAATCTGCCAGCGCGCCGCCTACAAATGCCGTGGTGATGGTTGGAGCAAATTCCACCACCCCAAGCATTCCCACCACCAGCGACGAATGGGTGAGCTGGAACATCTGCCACGGGAGCACAACAAAGCTCATCATCGAGCCGAAAAATGAGATGGACTGGCTGGCAAAGAGCAGGCGGTAATCACGTGAGACTTTAAGAGGCGTCAAGTCAACGGCAAGTGCGCGCAGGAGCCCTTGCGACGTATCAGAAGAAGATTCCGGCACAGGAGAAGGTTCCGGCACGGGATCAGGAGTCATGTGGGCAGGACTGTGCGGTTGCGGGTCCACGTTGCAACTATAACTTAGCTAGGTGACATCTCGATGTGGAACCCGGCACAGTTGCGCCCTATCAATTTATTGAGCCTTTTAATTCTGTTTCCAGCACTCTCTTTTCGCCGATGATCATGGGCAGCCTGGCTGCGCCAATCAAGCCGGCATCGCTACCTAGTAAAGCGCGAGTGACAATGGTGGTCCGCCGTGCAGGTAAGACATCATCTGGAACGGTGTTTCCCTGCACGCCGCGCGCAGGCTCGGCTGGAGCAGTTGCGCGATAAACAAAAGAATTCTTGCGTATCCTTTCCATCATGGGCGGAGCAAACGCATCCCAGGCGCTGGAGACGCCTCCGCCAATCACATACATAGGCAGGTTGAAAATATTGATCAAGTCTGCCAGCACAATTCCCAGTGCGTCGCCTACGCGACGGAAGATTTCCCGCGCCGGCTCATCTCCCTGCATGGCCATTTGGTGAACCACCTTGGAACTGAACTCCGGCTCTTCATTCATGGCGCGCGCCAGCTCAGGCGCTTTGCCGGTGGCTACGGCTTCCACTGCCATGCGCTTCACTGCGGTCGCGGAAGCAAGCTGCTCCAGGCACCCTTTGCTTCCGCACATGCAAGGCGGGCCGTCAGGCTCAACGTTGATGTGCCCGATCTCACCGGCCATTCCCGTCATGCCGTGCCATACGCGGCCATTGAGTACAATGCCTCCTCCAACACCTGTGCCCAGCGTGAGCATGCACATATCATCCACGCTTGCGGCTGCGCCCAGCCATTTTTCACCCAGAGCGGCTGCATTCGCATCGTTTTCCAGCACCACGGTCGTTCGCAAGCGCCGTTCAATCTCGTCGCGCACAGGATAATCCTCCCAACCGGGAAGATTCGGCGACTCGCGCAACATGCCTGATTGCAACTCAATAATTCCCGGGACGCCAATTCCAATTCCTGCCAGATCTCCGCTGGCCCGCAGTTTGGTTACAGTCTGCTGGATGGCCGCGCACATTGCATCAATCACTTGGTCACGCCCGCGCGCAACCTCAGTGCCGGTAGTGGTTTTCTCCAGGACTTTGCCGTTGCCATCCACGGCGGCAATCCGCAAATTTGTACCTCCCAAATCAACGCCAATCGCAAACATGGTCATGGAAGGTTTGACTCTCCTGAGCATGAGGAATGATGCCTGCCTTAGGTTAATACGGCTGCAATAAAGCGCTGCTCTGATTTGAACAATCCCGTTCGGGAGACTATCTTTATTTTCCATGCAAATCCAGGGCAAAGTTGTGATTGTGACTGGCGGCGCCAATGGGATTGGCCGGGCGCTATGCCACCGTTTTGCCAAAGAAGGCGCGCAGGCGGTGATTGTTGCCGATATCGACCTGCAGGGAACTACTCGCGTTGCGGATGAGATCAACGGCCTAGCCGCAAAATGCGATGTGAGCAAAGAACCTGAAATCCAGTCCCTGGTAGCGATGGCAACAGAAAAGTTTGGCCGTGTCGATATCTTCTGCTCCAATGCCGGGATTGGAGCGGCTGGCGGACCTGAAGCGCCCAATCGCGAATGGGAACGTAGTTGGGAGATCAATGTAATGGCTCACATTTATGCGGCGCGCACTGTTCTGCCGCAGATGCTGTCCCGCAAGGAAGGTTATTTGCTCCAGACAGTCTCTGCTGCCGGCCTGCTCACGCAGATTGGATCAGCGCCATATTCCGTTACCAAACATGCAGCTCTCGGCTTTGCTGAATGGCTTGCCGTTACCTATGGCGACCAGGGAATTCGAGTCTCCGCTCTTTGCCCGCAGGGCGTAAAGACTGACATGTTGCTCAAAGCACAGTTTGCCGGAGGAGCTTTCTTGCTGGAAGGCGCTTTAGAGCCGGAGCAGGCGGCTGACGATGTTATGAAAGCTATAGCTGAAGAAAAATTCCTGATCCTTCCTCATCCTGAGACAGCCAAGTATTTCCAGAACAAAGCCAACGACTATGAACGATGGATTCGCGGCATGCGCAAGCTGATGCGGAATTCCCAGCCGATGAAAACTCAGTAGCGAGCATTCAGCTTTTTTCTGCAATCTCGACCCTGAGCTTGTCGAAGCGGAGAGATCCATTTCGCAACCATGTCGCATAGGATTCCGCCCAAAAAACGCGCTGGGCTGCTTTCTCCGCTGAATCTCAAGTTCATCGCAGCCATAGAGTTTCCTCGCTTCGCTCGGAACAAGGAAATCACTTCTGACATTTAGGACAATAATGCGTCCCTCTTCCTGCCACCACGATCTTCTTGATTGGGGTTTTGCATTTCAGGCAAGGCTTGCCTTCACGGCCGTAGGCGCGATGCTGAATCTGGAAGAAGCCTGCTTCACCGTCGGCGTCAACATAGTCGGAAATTGACGATCCGCCTGCGGCGATGGCCGCCTTGAGCACCTTCTGCAACGCCGCATGGAGCTTGTTGAGTTCCGTCTGCGTCAGCGAGTTCGCCCGGCGGCGCGGCCTGATTCCGGCGCGGATCAAAGCTTCATCGGCATAAATATTTCCCACGCCGTGCAGCAGCTTCTGGTTGAGGAGAGCAGCTTTAATGGGCGCTTTGCTGCGATGAAACAGCTTGGCAAAATCATCGCTCGAAATCTGGAGCGGCTCAGCGCCAGGGCCGCTAAAGCCGCCTTGCCGCACTTCCAACCGCCCGAAGCGTCGCGGATCAACAAATCTCAGCTCTCGGCCCGACTGCAACTTCGCCACCAGGTGCGTGTGTGCAGGCATCTCCGTTTCCGGGCTTACCACCAGCATTCTACCTGTCATGCCCAGATGCACGATCCATTGGCTGCTGGGATGTTTATCTGATTGCAGATCAAAAACAATGTGCTTGCCCACGCGGCGCACCCCGGCCACCTGAGCGCCCTCAAGCGTGCTTGCAATCTCCTTCGCCGGAGATTTCAGCGGCTCTGGCTTGCTGCCAACCCACACGGATTCAATGCGGTCGCCGGCCACGCGTTTGTTCAGGCCGTTCGCAACGGTTTCGACTTCTGGCAGTTCTGGCATCTGTTGTCGATCATCTCATAAAGACAAAAGGTACACAGATCATCATCAGTTCTAGTAAAGTAGGAGCCCCGCAAGAAAGGAGGGCCTATGTCAGGCACAACCTTGGCCCCAATATTCCCAGGACAAGTTATCGATACCGGCAACTCTCCCGCTGATTTGGTGCGTGCAATCCAGCACCGGCTAAACCAGCTCGGCTGCGGCCCAGTGGCTGAAGATGGCGTTTATGGAGCACAGACGGAAGAAGCAGTTCAACTCTTCCAGGCGCGGTCCGTCAGCTCATCTGGCGCTCCTTTGTCGGTAGATGGACGCATTGGCCCAATGACCTGGGCGGCGCTTTTTTCAACTGATCCAATCACCTCAACCCAGGCCGGGACTGCATTGCAGCAACAGGTCCTTCAGGAAGCATCGAGTCAGATAGGTGTTATGGAGGTTCCTCTTGGATCCAATCGAGGCCCGCAAGTTGATCAGTATCTGCGAAGTGTGGGCCTTGATCCGTCAGCGGGCAGCTTTGCGTGGTGCGCAGCTTTTGTTTATTTTTGCTTTCAGCAGTCTGCGGCCCAGCTTAACGTGGCGAATCCAGCCATCAAAGATGCTGGGGTGCTCGATTGCTGGAACAAAGCCGGGAAAACATCAGTGCACCGGATTGCTGCCTCTGAGGCTACGCACGCGCCGGTTTTGGTAAAACCAGGAATGGTTTTCTTATTGAAGACGGGCGCAGCCACCGGCCACATGGGACTCATTGAAAAGATTGAAGGAGAAATCTTCACTACCATAGAAGGCAACACCAACCTGAGCGGATCGCGTGAAGGCATCGGTGTTTTTCGCCGCGTTGGACGGAGTATTCAGAGCATTAACCTGGGCTATCTCGATTACGTCTGACAGCCGGTAGTTGCTTGAATAGAATCAGTTCAGGTTATTTCTGTCTTTAGGCCAGACATGTTGGTGCAAGAAACCAATTGAAGCTTTTCGATAAAAAAACGGCGCAGGCGCTGCTCACGGCCCTGGTGTTTGCCCTGGCTCTGTTGTTTCTCTATTCGGCCTGGCGCGCGATCATCACCTTCCTCTTCGCTATCTTCTTCGCTTATTTGTTGGAAGCGCCGGTTACGCGGTTACAGGTGTTGCTGAAAGGCTCGCGTCCGGCGGCGATCGCCGTAGTGTATCTGGCTTTGATCATCGGCTTAGGAGTGGCTTTCGCCCTGGTGGGTGAGCAGGTGATACAGCAAGGGCAGAAACTCATGGAGCAAGCTCCAGCGTGGGCGCAACGGCTCAACTCCGGTGACATCATCCAGCAGCTCGGGGTAAAGCACGGCTGGAGCAAGGCCACAATTGAACGTTTTTCTTCTTTCTTTGAGGCCCATCGCGGTGACCTGGCAACGGCAGCGCAAAACCTTATTTTCCATGCGGTGCGCAGCATCCAGAGCATGTGGTGGCTTCCGCTAGTGCCTATCCTGGCCATCTTCTTTTTGAAAGACGGGCAGCAATTAGGCCAGAGATTGATCAACTCCGTTGAAGATGTGCGTGTGCGTAGTCTGGTGGCTGAAATA
This sequence comes from Candidatus Angelobacter sp., assembly GCA_035710845.1. Lineage (GTDB taxonomy): Bacteria > Acidobacteriota > Terriglobia > Terriglobales > Acidobacteriaceae > Angelobacter. The sequence goes on along the minus strand of DASTCT010000110.1, from coordinate 2,600 downwards.
TTAGGCAAGATGAACCTAATGGTGGGCCACTACATCCGCGTCCAAATTACCCTGGCAGGCATTGCGATAGTGGTAATCACGTTTGTGCTCTGGATCATGCGCGTTCCTTACTCTTTTGCGCTGGGTCCCGCCGCAGGAGCTTTGGAGTTCATTCCGGTCGTGGGTCCTGCTGTGGGCGGGCTGCTTGTGCTGGCGGTCGCGCTGCTTGCAGGCTATAACCATCTGCTTTGGCTGCTGATATTTCTGCTGATCTGGCGCGGCATTCAGGACTATGTAACTTCACCACGAATCATGGGCACCACGCTGGAACTCCATCCTCTCACCGTTCTCTTTGGCGTGCTGGCTGGAGGCGAAGTGGCCGGCGTGATTGGCGTATTTCTTTCGATTCCAGTGCTGGCGACGCTCCGCATCCTCTGGCACGCCTGGCTGCTGCAGCGCAAAGCTGCGACAAATAAAGTAACACTGGCTGAAGATTTAGGCCGCAGCTGATTTTAAAAGTATCGGCAGGCGTGCATTTTCTGAAGCTATTGCCTTTCCGATTTCTTCCTGCCTTTGTGTGAATTGTCCTGGCTAACTGCTTTGCACAAAAAGCAAAAACTCACCACGGACTAGGCATTGTCAAAATCGCCGAAATTGCCAAAAAATCTAAATTGAAAAGCTGAGCACTCTAAATTTATCGCGGTTAGGACGATCACTTCCGGCGATCTTTGGCACTTTTGGCATTTCTGGCAATTTTCTTATCCGTGTAAATCAGTGTTATCCGTGGTTTAAGGTTGTTGTGCAAAGCTCTGGCTAACTTTCAAACGCCACGCCGAGATGCGCAGCGTGCGAACGGCCATCCCCGCAAATGCATCTCACCTTGCGATGGAAGAGAGCAAGCGGCGAAACGCCGAACAAATCCTGGAGCAAGTACTGGAGAACGGAAGGGAGGAACTGGCTCGTTCTATAGCCGGACTTCTCTTCTCCGGCTTTGCCGGCGGCATCAGCATGGGCCTCACCGGTCTGGGCGTGGCTTTGGCCATCAGCTACCTGGGCGATGGGCCTATCCAGGAGTTTTTCTCCTTCTTTTTTTATCCCATCGGGTTCATCGTAGTGATCATCGGCAGGGCGCAGCTCTTCACTGAGAACACGTTGTTTCCCGTGGTCCTGGCGCTGGATGAGCGCGGCCACGTGCTCAAGACTCTGCGACTATGGGCCGCAGTCTTTGTCTCCAATGTCGCTGGCGCGGTCTTCTTTGGCTGGTTGATAATGAAGACCGGAGCGCTGCCCCATAACTTCGCTGATGCGTTTGCCGGGCTGGGCCTGAAAGCCGCCGCAGGACACTTTACGCTGATCTTCGCCAAGGCAGTTATCGGGGGATGGCTGATTGCTCTGGTCGCCTGGATGGTAAGCGCAAGCCACTGGACAATCGGGCAAATCGCGGTCATCTGGATGTTGACATTCATTGTGGGCGCGGGACACTTTTCTCATTGCATCGCCAGCAGCGCTGAAATCTTTGGCGCCGTCCTCTCCGGCCATCTCCAATTCAGCAATTATTTTCAATGGCTGCTTCCGGCGACGCTCGGGAACATCGTGGGCGGAGTAGCGATCGTGAGCCTACTCAATTACGGGCAAGTCAGGATCGGCGCGACAAAAAAATCCTGAGGCGGCGTGCACAACGTCGGCTGCCATGCCTTGGCTGTATAATCGAGCGTTCTGAAATCCAAGCAGAGGCTTTGTTATGTCGCCATCAGCAATAGCAAGCATACCCGCACTGAAAGAAGTTTATTCGCAGCTTAAGGGCCGCATGGATAAAGCGGTGGAAGACTTCCGCACTAACCTGGCGGCTGCCCGCACCGGCCGGGCGACGGTGCACATGCTGGACCCAGTCCGTGTTCCAGCTTATGGCTCAGAGATGCCGCTGAACCAGCTTGCTACCGTGCACGCGCCAGAGCCGCAAATGCTTACGGTGCAGCCTTACGATCCCAGCCTCATGGGTGAAATTGAAAAAGCCATCCGCTCCGCCGGCCTGGGGCTCAACCCCCAGAATGACGGCAAAATGGTCCGTATTCCCGTGCCGCCGCTCACGGAAGAACGCCGCCGGGAGATGGTAAAGCACCTCAATAAAATCCTTGAAGACCATCGCACAGCGATTCGCAACGTCCGCCGTGACGGCAATGACGCCATCAAAAAAACCATGAAAGACAAAAAAATCAGCGAGGATGAAGAGCGCCGCGCACTGGAAGAGATCCAGAAGCTGACCGATGATGAGATCAAGAAGATGGAAGAGCTTTGCAAGTCCAAGGAAAAAGAACTGATGACGTTCTAAGCAATAGAAAACGTTGTTTTTTCAAGAGCGCGCTTCCGCAACTCCGGCGTGAATTGCTGCACCTAAGCAGGTGGGAGTAAATAAGATGCGTATAGCCAGCTATTGGATCATGGTCTTTCTGGCACTTACTCCCGCTCTTCGCGCCCATGCCTATTGCAGCTACCCGGATCTTGTTGGCCCAGTCAACACACCGCTGATGGTTGCCATTTGGAGAGGCGATAGAGATGCTGTGAGCAGGTTGATGGGTTCAACCCTTGATCTCAAATTCAAAATTTGCAGTGACAGCGACAAG
>DASTCT010000109.1:0-1269 GCA_035710845.1 Candidatus Angelobacter sp. | reverse complement strand
AGCACGATACCATTCGAAAGTAATTGATGATTTGTTTCAATCCAGTTCCATACTCCATCGGCTTGTAAAAGACGTTTTACTTCTGAAAAAGTCAGACCTTTGTAGGTTGGCTCTGCTTGCGAGTGTTGACGCGATGCCTGTTCGCGTAGCTCTGAATTCTCCTTGCTGAGCCTCGCTACTTCGTCAGCTAACGCAGGCAAATTGGCTTGAATGGTTGGCCGAACCCAGCCTACCAAATCATTCCGCCGCGCCAAATTACCTAGCAGGCTGCTGAAAAATAACTGTTTTCGTTGACCTCTCTCCCGCTCGTATTGAGTAATTGGAGAGGAGGTCTGCTGGTTCTGTCTATCCGCCGGCTTCTAAACATCTTTTGCGCCCCAGCGGACAGACTACTGCCTCAACTTACGACGGCTGAACTGCCAGATTTCGTAGCCGCACCAGATTGTAGGCAGCGCAGGCGAAAACAAAGATCCAATCCACTTTGGCTAGTCCGCGATGCCGCACCTTGCGCAGCAGAGCGATGGTTTTCAGCCAGCCAAAGCATTCTTCAATCCGCTTTCGTTTCCGCTGGCTGATGCGGTAGCCCTCATGCCGCGTCGTTCGCTGGTCAATCGCGCTGCCGCCCCGACGCCCGTCATTTTGCGTCACATGCGGTGTGACCCGCATGTGACGACATTCACTCACAAATTCCCGGGTATCAAATCCTTTGTCTCCGCCCACGGTGACCGGATGATTGCCAGGAATCTGCTCCAGCATCAGCAAGGCCGTGTCCCGCTCCGCTCTGCCGTTGGCCTCCCAGGCCAGGGCATCCACAATCAACCCGTTGCGATTCTCTATCAGCAGATTGCCGCTATAACTCAGCTTGGCTTCTTTGCCATCGCCCTTGCGCGCCAACCTGGCCTCCGCATCGGTCTTCGATGCGTGCGTCTGCTGGCTCCGCTTCTCTCCGTGAAAGTTCACCGTCGGATTGCCAGGATCATCCGGAGGCCCCTGCTTGCCTTCTTTCCTCTGATAACTCTTCAGGCTGGCCCAGGCTTCCAGCAGCGTGCCGTCCACGCTGAAGTGTTCGTCGGAAACCAGCCCCTGGGTCCGCGCCAACTCCACCACCTCAGCCAAAAACTGCTTGGCCACATCCGCCTCCAGCAGCCGGTCCCGGTTCTTGGTGAAGGTGGTTGCGTCCCATACCTCTTCATCCAGATTCAGACCGATAAACCAGCGAAACAGAATGCTGTAGTCGATCTCTTCCATCAGCAACCGTTCGCTGCGCAC
>DASTCT010000108.1:0-11624 GCA_035710845.1 Candidatus Angelobacter sp. | reverse complement strand
GATTCCTCCGAATTTGAAGCTTCGTTACAGGTACACGGCGTGTGCGTCGGCAGACACAAGATCTTCCGCGCCTCCAGTCCTTCTGTACCGAATGCGGTGGCGGCACTCCTGATCCACTTCAGAGACCTAACCGGAACTTTACCGCATGCATACTTCAAGTGGATCGAAGGGAATCCGGTCATGAATATGTTCCGCTTTCTTTTCTTTGGGGAAGGTGATGTTGCGCCGGTCACACACGAGATACTGCGCAAGAACATCTCTGATTCGAAGCAGCGGCCGTTCGTGCATGTGACGTGAGGAAGAGCTGTTAACGGCGTTAGCGGAATTGCTCTCCCACCACGGCAAGCCTCCGCTATCAGACATATTTGAAGTGAACAGCCCCCGACCGTCTTCGAGTGCGCAGACCGTTAGTGGCGGCCAGACGTACGACCCTAACGCGTCAAAGCAGATCGCACAATGAAAATATCTATGTGTGATTATCAATGATTTACCAGGAAATCCTCACGTCACAATTGTTGACTTGGCAGAAGAATTCAGGGGAGCTCGTTTCGTTCCGACAAAAAACAGACGTAGAGTTGGATTTCGAATTTGTGGTTGCGAAAGCTTCGCGTTTCACCAGCTTTCAACACCCACAAAGTTTTGAGCTATTAAATTCAAAAGATTCCCGTGAGATGCGCAGATGAAAACCATGGGACTAACTCCTGGCGAGCTGCTGAACAAGCAGGCTCTGAAAAACGCGCTATCTTGCGATGGTACCACTGGTGCAAACCAGGTGGTCTACCGCGTAGGGCGATGCAGCAAGTGCTTGAAATTAGGGAGATGGCCGAATTGAGCCGCGTCTAACACCGAGAGGCTGTAGTCGATTTTGTGACGGTCAAAACCTGACGCTCAACGGCTTTCAACACTCCGAACGCCAGTGGTTAACCTGGTCTTCAGAATCTCGTCTCACTTTCCAAATTATCGCAAGCTCGACGATTTTTCTGCGATTGGAATCTAAGCTCGCGGCGCAGACAAATGATTAGCTGGCCACCGGCATCCGTACCGCCTCCGGCGCTTGTGCTCGCTTGGGGCCACGCTTTTTCACCAGCATAATGCGGATACGCTCCAGCAGCTCAATGGGAGCATGCATTCCTTTAGGTAGAAAAACATCGGCGTGCAGGTCTTTGTCATAGACCCTGATTTTGCCGGAAAAGAGAATCGCGGGCGTGGTGGCGGAGATCTCTTTGATTTTCTGCACCAGCGTTGCGCCATCAAGACCGGGCATTTGCAGATCGCTCAGGACAAGGTCCACTCCGCCTTGTTTAAATACTTCCAGGGCATGGCTTCCATTGGTGCAAGTCAGCACGCGATATCCGCGCGTCTCCAGCATCAGCTTGCGAATGGAAAGGGCCTGCTCATTGTCGTCGACACACAGAATCGTTCTTTTTGGTCTCATCTGGTCTCCCCCCGGAGAACTTTTGCGCATGGCGGACCGCCGCAGACCGCCTGTTTTGAATTTTTAGCTGGGTTGATAAATCTCTTTGGTTCGAAAACGTGAAGGAATCTTAGGCGCTTGACAGCGCAGATGTAAAGTATCCAAAACGCCAATAAGTGGAAAACTCTGTGGAAGATTTTGTTGAACGCAAATTCACTGCCGGGAAGAGGCGCAAAATCAATTGCTTACTGGATCGCGCGAATTATAAAAAAACTTCTCCGCGTACCACTTCTACAGCATGTCCGCCTACGCGAACGTTAACAATCTTGTTACCCTGGCGTGACGCGCTAAAGAAAATCCGGCTGCGCCGCTTCATCTCCACGCCTTGCTCCAGCAAAAACTGCTGGTCAGCGGGAACCACGCCGTGCTTCACCGCCCAAGCTGCGCAGGGGCCAGCCGCGGAGCCGGTGGCAGGATCTTCTCCGTTGTAAAAGATCATCCGCGTCTGCAAGCGAGCATCAGGGTTCACCGCCTCGCGGGCGATAAAGTAAAAGAATTTCCCATCACTCTTTTCCAGAAAGCTTTGCATGTTGCCCCACGTCGGTGAGAGTCCCTGCAAAACCGAGAGCGAGCGCAACGGCACCATAATGAATGCATTGCCGGTGCTTACGGTCTGGATTGGGACGTCAGCGGCAATATCGTCGACAGCTAGGCCAACGGCGCGGGCCACGTCTTCACGCGCATGAGTCTGGCCAAATTCAGGATCGCGCTGGGTCATCACGCCAAAAGGCAGGTTGTCACGGGTGGAAAAGCGGACCGGAATCTTACCGATGTTGAGATCGAGCGCAATCTCGTCCTGTCCATGCTTGCCGTCATCGCGCAAGCCGTCATTTCGTAAAACCATGGCCGTCCCCAATGTCGGGTGACCGGCAAACGGCAGCTCTTCATTCACCGTGAAGATGCGGACACGCACGCCGCGCTCGCGCTCCGTGGCAGCATCGCGGGGCAGGATGAAGGTGGTCTCAGAAAGATTCATCTCCCTGGCCAGCGCCTGCATCTCAGCGTCGCTCAGGCCGCGGGCATCAGTAAAGACGGCAAGCTGGTTGCCTTGCAGCGGGACTGAGGTGAAGACATCAACCTGTACCAACGGCAAACTGCGTTTCTGGTTTGACATGATTTTCTCCGCACCCGTATGCTCAAAAGCTCAGTCTAGCAAGTTGAACGATTTTTATGGCGTGCACCTAATGAAAGCTTTCCGCAACTTGCTCCGTCGCACTCCCTTTTACGGCGCTTACAAAGCGCTGGGCCATTATCCTGACTACTGGTACTGGCAGTTGCGTGGCCGGCCCATACGCTCACCGCATCTGCTCAAGCAGCGCACCGTTCGCGAATACGCGGAGCGCTACGGGCTGCGCGTGCTCGTGGAAACCGGCACCTACTATGGCGAGATGGTGGCGGCCATGAAAAACCATTTTGCGGAAATCTACTCCGTGGAATTCGATTCAGCTCTGGCACAGCGCGCCGCAAAAAAGTTTGCCCGCTTGCCGCATATTCATATTCTTGAAGGCGACAGTCAGATTGCCGTGCCCGGACTGTTGCCGTCGCTGAAACAACCGGCGCTCTTCTGGCTGGATGCCGGTTATTATGGTTGGGCCGGACTGCACGGTGACAAGCAGCGCCTCACCGTGGAACTGGAAGCCATTCTGCGCGACTCGCGCTTCCGCCATGTGATCCTCATGGACGATGCCCGCGGCCTCAACGGCCAGAACGGCGCGCCAACGGTGGAAGAGCTGAAGCGCCGAATTGAAGCGGAGTTTCCGGGACGAGGCGTAGAGGTGCGGTTCGATATTCTGCGCATAACGCCGCAGTAATGGATTGCGACCGAAGCGGCCTCGCGCGCATCAGAAAAGCTGATCCAAAAAGATGCTAAAGCCATGGAGGCCACGATGCCCTAAACTGCACCGGCGGCTTTTCAATTGTCGCTCTCTGGCAATTTGCAATGCATCTAACTCTCCAGTTGACTTTCCATGGCTAAGACAAAGACGGAAACACCTGCTGTTCTCTTCGACCTCGATGGAACGCTCATTGATAGTGTTTATGAACACGTGGAAGCGTGGTGGAGCACGCTGAATGAAGCGGGCATTCTGGTCCCCAAGTGGAAGATCCACCGTCGCATCGGGATGAGTGGAAAGTCCTTTGTCACTGAGCTGCTACGAGAGTTTGCGCCCGGGAAGAAGGTTGATATTGAAAGTCTGGAAGAAGAGCATGATCGAAAGTTTGCCAAGTCAGTCCCTGAAATTGCCCCCTTGCGCGGCGCCGACGATCTGTTCCGGCACCTTCATAGTTCAAAGGTCCGAATTGCCATTGCGACCACCGGTAATCGCAAGCAAACGTCGCTCCTGCTGAAGAAGCTCAATGTACCGCCCAGAACAGCAATTCTGACCGGCGACGATGTAAAGAAAGCCAAGCCCTCGCCTGACATATTTGTTGCCGCAGCCCAAAGCCTTAAAATCGCGCTGAGCGACTGCATTGTGGTGGGCGATAGCGTCTGGGACCTGCTGGCCGCCGGCCGCAAAGGCGCGCTGGGAGTCGGCATGTTATCAGGCGGCTACGGCGATGAAGAGCTGCAACGCGCAGGAGCCTTCCGAATCTACGCCGATCCCATGGACATGCTGCTGCATTTGGAGCAGTTGGGCTTACCAGGACAATAACTTTCATCCTTTCAAAATCAACAGCTGTTCATCCTTTTAAGTACCGGGTTGTTCCGCCAAACTTCAGCAAGAGAGAATTTTTTTGACATTGCCTCTGCTGGTTCAGATTACAATTTGTGGCGGGAGATCAATTACCCGTGATTGAAGACGGCACAAAACGACAAATCGACGCGTTAGAAGCCGAAAACGCTGCTCTTAAAGAGGAGTTGGAAGAGAGCAGAAGAAGCACAACGCAATACTTGCAGAATGTAGCACATCAACTAACGGCACCGCTGGGAGCAATCAAATGGTCTATCGAAGCTTTAAAGGATGAAGCAGTCCCCATCCAACGAAAAGGTAAGCTACTCAGTTCTATATACTCACAGGGAACAATCCTTGTTCATTTGATAAAGAATTTTAGTCTGATGTCCAACTTGGAAGCCGATCACGAGCTAGGCCAATTTCGTGATAAACCAGAGCGAGTAGATCCGCTTCGGCTAGCCATAAACCTTGCAAATGATTTCCAACCTCAAGCCGCGGAAGGTGGTAAAAAAATCTATGTGAATGAAAATTCATTCAAAGAGATTTTTGACGGTACGTCAATCTTGGTGGTAAAAAATCTGATCGCACAGGCACTCTCCAACCTTTTAGAAAATGCCGTCAAATATTCTAATCTCCGCACGGCAATCTATATCGAAGCACAAGAAGTTAAGTTGCCCGAGGACAATGAGCTATTCCTTGCAATCTCTGTCCGAAGTATAGGTATAGCAATCTCATCTCATGAGATTAAAAAGCTTCATAATAGAGGATTTCGAGGGAGCACAGCGAAGCAAAAGATTCCGGCGGGAACAGGCATTGGCCTTTATATCGCCAAGCGAATTATGGATCTCCATGAAGGTCTTGTTCTGGTGAGAACAAATGGAAATGAGACCATTGTCCTTCTCTGCTTTCCCCAATCGAGAGTTCAATGACAAAAAGCAATGGCATAATACTTTTGGTGGATGATGAGCCGTGGCTGAGTGAGGCGCTCGCAGCCACACTTGAGTCCAAAGGATTTTCCTGTGTTTTCGCTACAGACATGACAGCGGGAATCAAGGCGCTTGAGGAAAACTCCGTTGCGGCGCTCGTTACAGACATAATGATGCCACCCGGCAGTCAGTTTCCTCACGTAAATGCCAATGAAGTTGGGTTTCATTTTATCGATTATGTGCAAAAGCATTGGCGCGGTCTGCCGATTGTTTGCTTGTCTGTCATAGGCGACCACGCCAAAATTCACCTACTTACCCGAAAAGGAATCCGTTACTTGCGGAAGGGAGAGACCCCTCTTTCAACTGCTGTAGAAGTCATTACAGCGGTTGCGCTCGGACGAAAGGTCAGAATCTAAGGAACCAAAGATGCGAGTTCTAATTGTGGAAGATGACCAGTTTTACTCTCAACGCATAAAGGAAATTCTACAAGACGAAGGCTTAGACACTCTCAGCGTCTCAACAGCAGAAGAAGCCATTTCCAGCGATCCGACGTCCTATGATGCGGCAATCATTGATGTCATGCTTCCAAACGATCCTGCTGCGTCTGGAATAACAGAAGAAGAAAGCCGCGCCGGTTTTATGACAGGGGTGAGTGTCGCGAGGCGATTGTTACAAAAGAACGACAAACTCCGAATTGTTTTTTTGTCGTCTGGGTTGACAGGCGATGAGAGCGAGATTTGGGCCTCGCAACGAATGATTCCTTTTATAAGTAAAAGCGATGGCAGAGGCGCTTTGCTCCAGGCGCTGAGTAAATTGAATCTTTTTAGTAAGAAGAGAAGCCCACGAGCTTTCATAGTGCATGGCCACGATGACAAGACTGTCTTAGAACTGAAAAACTTTATTCAAAATTCCTTGAAATGGAATGAACCCATTGTTCTTAGAGAGCAACCGAGTTTGGGCAAATCGATAATCGAGAAGTTTGAAGATTTATCAGGCCGGGTTGATTGTGTTTTTGTACTACTTACTCCTGACGACATTGCTATAACCATGGCAACAAACGATCAAAAAAGGCGCTCTCGCCAAAACGTCATTTTCGAGTTGGGTTTTTTTTACAGCGCATTCGGTCGGCAGTCAGGGAGAGTCCTTCTCCTTCACAAAGGTCCTGTTGAAATTCCATCGGACCTCTCAGGTATCATCTGGATCGATATTAGTAACGGAGTGAATTCGGTGGGCGAGGAGATCAGGAAGGAAGTAGAGTACTTCGCATAAGTTTTGCAGATCGAAGGAACTCTAGGTTTTGGCGGAAGCGTGTCGGAGTCGAACCGACCAGAGCCGGGTTTACCAACTCTCGCTGGTTTTGAAGACCAGAAGGGTCACCGGACCCCATGCGCTTCCGCGATTGTGAAATTAGTTTACACGAGAGATATTGAGTGATCAGAACAGAGCGGCTGCATGGCGACAGGTCTAAAATCCAGTGCAGCGAAGCAGCAGTCCGAAACAGAACTGAATCTAAGCGGCTGATGCTCTGAGACAAATGAGCGGTGGGGACAACCTCGCCTATGGGGGTTAAATCTAAGGCACGGTAGTGACCGCCGTATGCTCCCTTTCCCCTGGCGGCGGACCGTCATGGTCGAGGGGGTTCCATGAAAGGCCACAGTCCCGGAGCGGAACTGCAGCCGGGCGATATCTGTGCGCAAAGCGGCCTGTATGAGGTGATTCATCTGGATCATCGCCAGCCGCATAGAGTAATAGTTTCAGCCAAGGACATATTTCCGCCCTGCAAGCATTGTGGCGCGAGTGTGCGCTTCCGCCTGCTCATGCACAGCACAAGCAGGCCGGTGCATGGCAAGGCCCGAGCCGCGCGCAAGAAGAGCAGCGGATCGTAAGGACCTGGCTTTGCGTGAAAAACAACTCTCACCACTGATGAACACTGAGCACACTGATAAGAAAAGCTCAATTTGTCAGCGCATCCTATGCGAAGCATTGTTTTGATCAGTGGTATCACTGTAAATCAGTGGTAAATGCAATTTTTTGGCAAGCATGAGATCTTGCTCCGCTCGAGATGGAATCAAGCAATCAGGCCAGATGAACGTTCGGCTCGGATTCCTGGGCCGCGATTCCTTCCGGCAGGCGGCCGCCGTTGTATTCAATGAGGCGGTTCTTCCACTTGAGAAAATCTGTGATGGTCTGCGGCTCAATCCGCACTTCCACGCGGCGCAGGCTGGCGAGCAGGAGATTCATCTCCCACATAAGGCCGGTCTGGCTGCGCTGGCTCTGGCGGCAGGCCTTGACAGCGATGCGGACTTCACGGCCCTTGCATTCCAGCAGTCCCCACTTGGGTGGAAGCTCAGTTGCGGCGATCAGGCCTTGCGGCGCGAGATAAAAACGCTCACAGCCCATGGCGAGCTCGGGATTTTTGCGGAAGGGCTTTTCCCGATCGGCAAAAAAGTCAGCGCGGGAGATTTTGCACTCCACCACCACGGAGCGGCAGGCACCTTTCCAGCCGATGACATCCGGCGTCTCGCCGCTGGCGCAGGATTGCTCTGAGAGGACGATGCCGCAACGATATCGGGTACGAAGCCATTGCTCGGCAAGGCGGACGAGGACTGCATGGGTCATGGTTATGTTGTAGCGCAGAGATAAGGAGAGGGAAAGTATCTTTTGTGGAACGGGAAACCTACCACTGATCAACACTGATTACACTGATTGCACTGATCAAAAAAGGCAAATCTCACCACGGAGACACGGGGAAAACCAAGTTTAGGCGCAGATTTACGCAGATGAACGCAGTAGATCATCGAACGGTAGCACGAGAAATCCAAAGAAGAGGGCTGCCTATGGATTGGGGGCTGCCGCCTCGTTTGCTTTCTCTTTGGGAGGTGCAGCAGTTGGACTCGTGGCGAACATCTCTTGCAGTATTGTGTATTTTTCGTGGATTGTTTGTTCCGCAAAACGATCACTTTTGAGGTTTGGGGTGCGAGGACTGTTGTTGTTGTGGCCGCGGGCGGCTTGCAGGCGGGACGATACCGTTCATCCGCAGGTACTCGACCATCTGACCGTAGTGATCCTTCGGATGGAAGGAGCCGATAATGGCGATTGCGAGACGCGTTGAGAGGAATGGAGATACGGGCTTGGGCAGTGGCGTGACCTCGTTTTCGGAGGTGATCCCGGAAATGACCCGATGGCCGAGCGCAAAGGAATCTTTAAGATACTGGACAATTTCGGCCTTGGTTTTCAGCGCCGCGGGGCCGTTGGTATTTTCTTCGAAGGACTTAGCGTCGATAGTCTCGCCCATGAGCGGGCCAAAATAAAGGTGGTTGGCGAAGGCGATATGTTTCACTTGTTCAGCGAAAGTGCGAACGCCTTCAAACTCGCCATTGGCAGGCGCGAAGGAATACTTGCCTTCGGGCATAGCTTCGGCAGCGGAAACGACTTCCTGCTCGACAACGCCATAGAGCATCTTGAGGACAGAAGTGACAGTGGGTGGTTGTTGCTGGGTCGTTGAGCCGCCCATTCAGACGCTCCTTGTTTTATGAAGTAAACGCCAAAATCTTATGCTTCTGTGTCCAGAGAAGTCATCAAGTTTTTACTGGCGCTCGCTGCAGCAGCTGCTCCATCAATTATGCTAGCGACATCCCGGCAGCTAGCCGCTTCGTTCTTCACGCAGCTTGCTGGCGGCAACTCTTACGTAGCAACTGAGGCAGGACAAGATTCGACTCCTGGACTTCTTTCAACTCTTATGCAGCAAGGTCGTTTTCGACTGCGGAAATCTAAAATTGACCCTTTCTGCAGCAGATTTTTCTTGACAGATTCGCCTTATATTTGCTATAGTCAACCTTGGTTTTATGCCGGGAGCGGCGCCGGCTTGATCAAATTCCCAACGGCCTGCAACTTTTGGTTGGTCCGCGAAATGACATCGCCTGCCAACCAACCCCAGCCTGGCTAGAAGCGCGTTACTACCAGGTAATCGCAGAAAACCGCCCAAACCAGCCATTAGCCAAACCTAAACGCCAGCAATCAGCAATCAGCAAAACCTAAACCCTTCAAGAGTGTTTCTGCCCCAAAGGGCAAGGATCCAAGATCGCACTGGGCACCCAGAAGCGATTTCAATTTACAGAAGCTAGCCACCTGACCGGGTGGCTTTTTTATTTTCCCCAATTCCCACGTTTTCTATTTCTTCCATTCACGCCAGACCAGGTGTGAATGAGAACCCATTGGAGCCAACATGACGAAAGAAGAGATCCTCAAAGCGATTCGTGCGTGCGCACGAAAGCTGAAGCGCAACCCGAACAAGAGCGAACTGCGGGCGATGGCCGGCATTTCAGAGAGAGCCTTATACACACGGATCGGCAGTCTGCGCGAAGCCCTGGAAGCAGCGGGGTTGCAGGCATCCGGCTCCGGGTTTGCGGAGACAGAAGAGCGGCTGCTGCTGGATTGGGCGGCGGTGGCAAAGAAGCTGAAGAAGATCCCGAGCGTGATGGAGTACCAGAGGGCGGGGCGATTTAGCGGCACGCCGTTTCACAAACGCTATGGAAGCTGGGCGCAGGTACCGCAGGCCTTCCGGAGCTTTGCGCGGAAGAGAAAGCTGGAGCGGAGTTGGCAGGACGTGCTGAAGATGATCGCAGCCAATGGAGCGCAGCCGCCAAAGAGCGCACTCTCAGTGTGCAGCAACGGCAGTGCGAAGAGCAGACGCCGCACAGGAAGAAGAGGCCTGCTGCCGGGCCGTCCGGTGTATGGAGCACCGCTGGGACTGCCTGAGCTTGCTTATGCACCGACGAACGAAATGGGAGTGATGTTTGCGTTTGCAGTCATGGCACGACGCCTTGGTTTTGTGGTGCAGAGGCTGCAGATGGGCTTTCCAGATTGCGAGGCAATGCGCGAGACAGCACCAGGCCGATGCCAACTCGTGTGGATTGAATTTGAATTTGAGAGCCGGAACTTTGCCAAGCACAGGCACAGACGCGATGGGTGCGACTTGATTGTCTGCTGGAAACACAACTGGAAGGATTGTCCGCTGGAGGTGATTGAGTTGAGCGAGGTGCTGAAGAGGCTAAACCTTACCACTGATCAACACTGATTACACTGATCGGGAAAAGCGATTTCAACGCGGAGGCGCGGAGACGCGCAGAAAAACAAGGCCAGCCGCTGATTACGCAGATGAACGCAGATCGGGAATCTTATTGAGCCGCTGGAAAAAGTAGGCTTGTGGGAATTGGGAAATTCGGGAAAGCAACCTTACCACGGATAACACAGATGGCACTGATCGGAAAGGCGAATCTCAACGCGGAGGCGCGGAGACGCGGAGGAAAGCAGGGTCAGCCGCTGATTAGCGCAGAGGAACGCAGATCCAACTGCGGTGTTGGCGGGTCAGGCGAGGGCGCCCTTCGACAAACTCAGGGCAAGCTCTGCGTCCACAATTTCTATCAATTCTCTATTGGAGCTTGCTCTAAACCAGGCGGCGCTGGCGGGTGAGGAGGAGCCAGGTCATCCAGAGCATGAGAGAAAAAAAGAGGCCGCCTGTTTTTGCGGCCCCTTTCAACGCTTTCAGTGCTTGCACGACTTGCATGTTCATTGTCTTCATTTTTTTATTGTTTATAACTTAATGAACATTCCTTCTTCTTCCCGTAATGCAACATGGTTCATGACTTCGGCTACAGGCCTGATCCACTGGATCAGTCACAGGCCTGGGGCGAGCCTCCGTCTAAAGAGTCGCAGAACTTTGGCATTGGCGCACCGCCACCCGCGCCAATGGCGGGGATGGTGATGGTTTGTTCCGTCACCGCGCCGTCTGTTACGACTGCGCCGTTGGGAACGATGAGCGATGGATGATCAAAGGGCGCGCTCTGACTGCGGACCCGTTCATCAGTAAGAGATTTGAGGAAAGCCACGACAGAAACGCGATCGAGCGTGCTGAAGCTGACGCGTTCCAGGCGAGGATCAACATCCGCCGAGGGGAAGTCACCGCCACGGCTGTAGAAATCCACCACCTGCTGCAGAGTCGCCTGGCCGCCATTGAGGAAATAAGGAGCGGTCAGCTCGATATTGCGCAGATCGGGGGTCTTGACTGTTCCGCCAACTGAAACGGGCGCGCCGGCAGGAACAGGAGTGCCGCTAACCTGGCCGAGCGAAGCAAGCTCCGCCACGGAGAGCGAGGCGAGGCCTGAAGGATCGGCAGCGGCAATACCCAGATCGTCATTGGTTGGGCGCACGCCGATGTTGTGGAAGCCAATATCGCGCCAGCGTCCGCCAGCCTGCTGCTCAACTACCACGCCGTTGTGGGCCGCAATGTTGGAAACCGAAGCATCAGTAAACTCAGCGCCATTATGGCAGCTGGTGCAATGGCCCTTGCCCTGGAAACGATCGAGCCCCATGACTTCCAGAGAGCTGAGCGCGCCGCGATTGCCTTCCATATACTGGTCAAAACGCGAATTGTCTGAGACCAGAGTGGATTCATACATCTGAATGGCGAGACCCCAGAACATGGAGAAGTTGTACTCCATCTGTGAATACTCGCTGGTGTTTTGGGGAGTGCCGGTGTGGAGGAAGTTGCTG
>DASTCT010000107.1:0-32958 GCA_035710845.1 Candidatus Angelobacter sp. | reverse complement strand
GGTTTTCACACCTCATTAGGTGTTTGAGAGACTTCGCCTTGCATAAGTTGGCTTAAGATTTAACGGTTTTTAAACAGTAAAGATTCCCTTTCACCTTAAACCCATCGAACTAAGCAAGGCGAACCAAACCTTTCTTTGTATTAAATCCCGGTGTAATCTCCTGCCAGCTCCATGCCAGGCATACTGCGCGATTTCTTGCTCTCGTTCTGTCCGGCGGTCTTCAGGCAAGCCGTTCGGCCTGAGTCTCCGCAACGGACACTCCACGCCGCAACCTGGGGCGGCCTGGCTCAGTTTTTCCTGGCTGCTCTGGCTTTTATTGTCCAGTTGAAGGTTTATTTTGTACGGCGTTCTCATGAGTTAGCACCTTATATCGCTGGAAAAAGCGAAGTCGTACAGACCGGAACCGTCATCCTCGTCACGCTGGAGTATTTACTCCATCCACTTGCTTTACTTTCACTCTATCTGGCGCTTGAAGGTTTGCTCCGATTTATGGCGGGTTTGGTTAGCGGAGAGGTGCTCCCCACCTTTCTGGTAGTTTTGGCCATCAAAGCCGGAAATTTCTCCAGACGGCTGAGTGGGCACCAGCCAAAGATAAATCTGGTTCCGGACACCGTGGAGAACCTTCCAGATGGTCGCGTCCGCATTGCGTCTGCCAATGCCAAAAGCAACTGGAACGCAAGCATCACAATCGGGATTCAGGGACAGTGGTTTGAGGTTGAGGGCGAGGAACAAGGTACTCCGCCGCGTGTGTATGTTTACCTGCTCCGTCCTGCGCCTCCAGGAAAGATTCTGCGTGGTTACGAAGAATACGATCTTGCCTCAGCGTTGAAGGCGCACACCTCCAATCGCCCATGAGGCGGGAATAGAAGTGGCCCTTCTCCTAAAAATGAGTTGACCTAACCTCTAGTGCAGGTACAATCCAAATAAATATGGCAACTTCAATTGCTCCGATCGCTCCGGCAGATCCCCCGGTGATCAAAGCCGCTGGTGGGATTTTGCAACGCACGACCTCTCGTGGTGACGAAGTAATGGTGGTTTACCGCAAACGCCATCAGGATTGGACGCTACCTCGCGGCAAAGTGAAAGATGGAGAGTCCTTCCAGGAAGCGGCAGTGCGTGAAGTTCTGGAAGAAACCGGCTGCTCCTGCAGCATCGGCAATTATCTTGGCACCATTAGCTATTCCGATAAAGGCGTGCCTAAGGTTGTGCTGTTCTGGAAGATGACGGTTGTTGATGACAAGGGAGCTCGGAACCAGGATGAAATTGGCGAGGCCGTTTGGTTACAGATCCCTGCCGCGATTGAGCGCCTGACCCATCCGCAGGAAAAAGCCCTGCTCTCTCGCATGGGCATTATTCAAAGGCATGCGCCCGCCGAAGCCGTACCAAAGGCGCAGGAACCCGCACCCCCACCGGCACCCCAAACGCCCCGATCATCTTCTGAAGATAATCGCGCGCATACTCGCCTGCTGCGGGAAGCTGAGGCTTTCCGTGTGGAGCTGGGCTTTCTTGAACGGCGCAATGTTGGCGCAGACAATCCCTGGGCGCCGGCGGCGCATGAACAGCTCAATAACGTGCAGCGCTGCCTGGAAAGTAATGACATTGAAGGCGGATGGTTCTGCCTGCACGCCGCTCAGCGCTACGCTGTCTTTGGCATGAATCAGACAGAGCTCGCAAACCGTGCGTATGTTCTGCGCGAAGAAGCCATGAAAATCTCATCATGGCGAGGCGAAGCCATTGATAACCTGCTCGCGGTTGGTCAGGGCCAACTCACCGCTGAATGCGTGGCAGACGCCATGGCCCTGCGCAATGAAGACTCTACCAACCAGTATTACAAAACGCGCGTTACCGGGGACCAGCTACGCGTCCTTATCATGGTTTGCGGACTGGCTGCTGCGGCGGCAGCGCCATTCTTGTTCCTGCATGGACGAATTCCCATGATCGCAGCCGTGCTGTTCTTTGGCTTGTTGGGCGCTACGTTTTGTTCAGCACAATCGCTGATCCTGGGACGCACTGAGTCCAGAATTCCCAACCTGTTTGTCACTCTCACGCCAGTTTTTTTCGGCGCAATTGCAAGCCTTGCTGGATATGCCATTTACGAGTACATGGCATTTCTCACCTTCGGTTCAAGCGGCGACCATCACATCAGCGGCGTTTTGGCCGTCGCTTTCCTATGCGGCTGTCTGGGACAAAAGCTGCTGGCGCGCATGTCCAATGCACGAAAAGCCCAAAAAGTTCGGAGCCAATCGGCTTAGTAAAAAATCGTCATGGTGCGTTAGCATTTTCTTTGATATCGTCCGCTGAAGCCGGCGTGCGGCTGATCTCCAATGCCGCCAGCGTGCTAACAACATTTTGAATTCACCCACTCCGCAAACCGAACCCAATTCCTCTCAGCCTTTAGCGCGTAGGCTCGGGCTGTTTGACGCCACCATGCTGGTCATGGGCGGCATTGTTGGCTCCGGCATTTTCATTAATTCTTACGTTGTCGCCCAACGCGTGCACACACCGGCACTGGTGCTGGGAGCTTGGCTTGGCGGAGGATTGCTGGCACTGATTGCGGCATTCATCTGGGCTGAGTTGGCAGATCGCATGCCTCAGGTGGGCGGGCAATATGCCTACTTGCGTGAAGCTTACCATCCGCTTGTCGCGTTTCTTTATGGCTGGGTTTTGCTGTTGGTGATTCAGACGGGCGGCATGGCGGCCGTTACAGTCACGTTCTCACATTACTTTCTTGAGCTCACTGGCCTTCACGTCGCTGAATGGCTGGTTTCCGGTATTACGCTGTTGGTGCTTACCATAGTGAATTGCCTGGGCGTCCGCGCCGGTGGCACGCTGCAGAGCACGCTGATGGTGGTAAAGATAGTGGCGATTGGCGCTCTTGTTGCCGCTGGAGCAATTCTTGTCCGCGGGGCGCATATTGCGTGGAAGCCAATATCAGAACAGCCGGTTTCATCTGGCCTCATATCCGCTTTTGGCACAGCCATGGTTCCGGTGGTATTCGCTTATGGAGGTTGGCAAACTGCGAGCTTTGTAGCCGGTGAGATGAAACAGCCCAGGCGTGATCTTCCACGAGCGCTGGTGTTGGGCGTTGCCGGTGTAGCGTTGCTATATGCGCTGGTGAACTATGCGTACGTGCGCACACTGGGCGTTGCCGGGCTGGCTGCGACCAAAACTCCAGCATCGGCTGTGATGAACGCTGTTCTCGGCCCAAAGGGTGCAACCATCATCGCTTTGGGCATTGCTTTTTCAACGCTGGGATTTCTCAGCCAAAGCGTGCTCACCGCGCCACGCGTCTACTTCGCCATGGGCGAGGACCGCGTTTTCTTTCGGCAACTGGCGTGGGTGCATCCACGCACGCGCGTTCCTGTGGTCGCTATCGTTGTGCAGAGCGTGTGGACCATGGTGATACTTCTTCTCGGCAGCTACGAAAAAATCCTTGATTACGTCGCCTCAATGGATGCCACTTTTTGGGTACTCACAGCCGGCTGCCTCTTCGTTTTTCGCCGACGAACAGGTGCGCCACCCTCCTTCCGCATGCCGGGCCATCCTTTCACCACCGCGTTTTTCTGCCTGGCTTGCGCGGGAATAGTGGCCAACACGGTTTACAAGTTTCCCGGCAATACGCTGATTGGCGTGGCCATTCTGGTGGCGGGCGTCCCCGTGTATTACATTTGGAAGTGGATCTCACATCGATGACTTATTCACGAAGCACAGCAGTTTCTCCTTATATGGAATGGGCCAAGCTGCATTCGGCTGCCCGCTTCAATTTGGCCACCAGCGGCATGGTTAATCTGCCGCTGGCAGAGCTCGGCGTGACCATTGACCAACTGGAAATTAATGGCCCCTCAATCTATGGCTATGAGCCGCTGCTGCAGGCGATTGCCCGCCGCTATCGCGTGCCGCAGGAATCAGTCGTTAGTGCGGTTGGAACATCGCTGGCGAACTATCTGGCCTTATCAGCAACCACGGAACCAGGCGATGAAATCCTGGTTGAACAGCCAACGTATGAATTGATTGTGAGTACAGCGCGCTATCTTGGTCTGGAGGTCAAGCGTTTTCCCCGCCGGGCGGAAAATAACTTTGCCATTGATCCCGCCGATATTGAACGCAACCTCACGCCGCGCACTCGCGTGATTGCCATCTGCAATCTGCACAACCCAAGCGGCGCGTTGGTGCCCGACTCAATCCTCCGC
Source organism: Candidatus Angelobacter sp. (assembly GCA_035710845.1). Classification (GTDB taxonomy): domain Bacteria; phylum Acidobacteriota; class Terriglobia; order Terriglobales; family Acidobacteriaceae; genus Angelobacter. The sequence goes on along the minus strand of DASTCT010000107.1, from coordinate 28,768 downwards.
GAGATTGGTACGTTGGCGCGGAAAGTTAGCGCTTACGTCATGGTGGATGAGGTTTACCGGGAAATGCTGTTTGAGTCTGAGCCGCAAAGCTCATTCCATATCGATCCGGAACGATTCATTGTCACCAACAGCTTGACGAAAGGATACGGCCTGAGCGGGCTACGCTGCGGATGGGTGCTGGCCCAGCCTAATCTGGCCCAGCGCATGTCTCGCATCAATGACCTGCATGGCGCAACCTTCGCTCATCCTGCAGAACTGTTGAGTGTTGTGGCGTTCGCCAAGCTGGCCCAGATCGCGGCGCGCATGAAGACGCTTCTGGATACGAACCGGCAACTGCTGCACAGCTTCCTGCTCTCGCGCAATGATCTTGAATGCTTCTGGCCGGAATATGGCACAGTGGTTTTCCCGCGCCTGAAAAATGGCCGCGTGGAAGAGCTGTGCAAGCTGCTGCGGGAAGAGTTTGAGACGTCCATTGTTCCCGGCAGGTTCTTTGAAAACCCCGACCGTTTCCGCATGGGAGTGGGAACACCCACCGAGCAGGTACGTGATGCCTTGCAGCAGTTCAGCCGTGGGCTGGACCGCTACCAGGAATTTGTTCACGTTAACGTGTAAGCTGCGACGGTTAAGAGAACTTAGCGAATCAGTTTTTGTCGACGCCCCACTTCCCTGCTCCGCGGCAAGCGATAAACAGCGCGACAAAGCAGTAAATCACTGCAAGCTCGCCGTGATTTACGAGTGGGAAAAAACCGAGCGGCTGGTGGACCATAAAGTAAGCCACAGCCATTTCACCGCTGACGATAAACGCAGCTAAGTGTGTGAGAAGACCGATTAAAATAAGTACGCCGCCCACTAGTTCAATTCCGGCACCGGTCCAATCCAATACATGTTCTGGCCTGTGCCCGCCCAGAACTCTAAATATCTTGCTTGCCCCGTGGCAGGCAAAAAGAAATCCAAAAACAATACGTAGCGCCGCATAGGCGTACGGTTCAAACTTCTTTAGAGCGTCCATTCTCGCATCCTTGGCTTTGAGTTGAAGTCAGAGTTCATGGATTATAACAAGAGCGCTCAGTCTTCTGCCTCAGCTCTTCACTCCACTCTTATCAATACTGCTTGATTTCAGTGTTGGGATAGTAATGTTCAAGAATCTGCTGGAATGTTGCGCCGTGCCGCGCCATATCCGCGCCACCACGCTGGCACAACCCGATGCCGTGTCCTTTGCCGCTTCCTTCCAGCACCACTGCGCCACCTTCTTCATGCGATGAATAGAAGTTACCGGGGATAGTTTTCCATCCCAATTTGCGCGCCAGCTTCAGGCGTGAGCTTTCAGTCCCTGCGAGTCCTGCGGCATCAGCCTGGCTGATCTTCGCAACCCATTTTTCCGGATGACGGCGGCAATAGTTGCAGTCCACGGCATAATAAGGATAGCCACGCACAGAAATTCCAAGTTCCTCAAGAGAATGGGTTCGACCACCGCAGCTGGCGCTGTACATTGCGGCAAAAGTCTCGCCTTTGTACGCCAGCACCAGCCCTCGAGTTGCCGCCGCGGCCTGGGATGCCCTGCTGCCTGGTTCCGGCGCCTGACGCAGGAACTGGCAGTGCGTTGTGTCACAAAAATCAAAACCGCTGTGCCTGCCCTTGCCCGCGATCAGAAATGATCGCGTAGCCACAGCTTGCGCCTTGAGCGCCTCAATCGGAGCATCAGGCGGACTTTCCGCCATTACGATGGAAGCAACCGCCGTTTCCAGTTCCATGGCAACAACCACCACCAATTCTCGTGCTTGGGGTGTGATTTCCAGCTTGCCTCGATAGCGGCGTGTAAGCTTGCCAGGCACGGTCACCACAAATTCAGTAGCGCCGGCCAACCCGTCATCGCAGGTAAATGATTTTGTGACGGTGCTGCCGCGATACACGATTCTCATCGTCGTTCGATCAAAGATCACACGTAGCTGGTTGCCGACATTCCAACGTTCTTTACCTGTAGTGCAGATAAGAGGTCTTACTCCCGCTGAAGACACAACAATTTCCTGGGGATAAAAAAGCCCCAACACGCCTATGCGGACCGTTTTCTCCTGGCTTTGCGCGCCGCAGGCGATCAGTAACAAGAAACCAATTATCTCGATCTTCTTCATTTGCCCGGCGCTCCGCTGCCTTCTATTTTCGCGATCATGCGGCCAGCCACATCCGCAGCCATAAACCCCGGCCTGCCATGCAAGCGAACCAGCAGCACAGCCCGCGGATGGTCTGCCGGCGCCATTACCAACGTGAATCCGTCGCCGGGAGCTTTCTTTGCGTGAGTGCACGGAGCCGTACCGGTTTTGGCCAAGGCAGTCATTGCCGACAATTCTTTCGCAATGGCCTTGGCTGTGCCTTTTTGGGCAGAGATCTCCATGCCTTCCAGCACGGGACTGACCTCAGCTTCCTGCGCATGACGTGTCAACTCAAGATAAGCGCGCGCCAGCGCCAAAGGCGCTGCTGTTGAGAGAGAGCGTTCGCCGCGCGCGTGAAGATTAAATCCCTCCATGGCCGGGCGGAATTCACTGCCGGCGTTTGCCACAAGCTGGTGAAAATAAGAATTGCAGGAGAAAGCAATAGCTTCACGGATATGCAGCGTGCCGTGTCCTCGTGGAAGCCAGCAAGTTTTCTTCCCCGCACAATAAAATGTTGGGAACGAATGGTGCGCCCGGCCATAGGCCACGGCAAAGAACGGCTTCAGCAGTGAGCCAATAGGGATGTCGAGATCCGGCTGCTCCCAACGCTGAGCCATGATCTGGCCATTTTCATCCAGCAAGATATAGGACAGATCAGGATCGTTAAAGTCACGCTCTAATTCCGCCTTAGCCGACTGAGCATAAAGATCCTGGGCCGCAGCTTGTGGCGTTGCCGGTACCTTTGGCAGAAGCAACACTAGAATGGCGGCTGCAATGAGCCTTTGTTTTATCAGGGCATCCAACGATACGTTACCGTCTGTTGGATTTTATCCTTTGTCTGGTGAACTATGACTTCTTCTGAATCCAATTTTGCAAAACTCCGGCTGAAGCTGGATATATTTTGCGAAAAGAATTGCGGTTGCTTATCCACCGCGTGGGCGCTTTGGTCAATGAGAGCAGAAAGTTTGTAAAAGTTCTGGCGTTCGCGGGAGTGGCTAAAGCCGGCAGCATAAATCACCGGCTGAGCCGATGGTTGGTTCTTAGCGGATAAAACGGAGGCCAGCAGCGCAACATCATTGGAGAAATAAGCCGTCTTGCCACGAATCGCCAACTGCACTGGGTTAAGCCCATCCAGTTCAAAGTATCCGCCGTTGTCTTTCACTTCGCGCCACTCAACGCCCAGATTTGAGGCGGTCATACCCGGCGCAATCATTCCCTGGGCTGCGGTCTGCAACGCAGGGACGTCCCAATCACCAGCAGCGGAAATCGCCACCACTGTTGGCACGCTGAGCAAGACGCCGTCACTATTCTTGCGCGTACCCTGGATAGTTAAGAGTGCCTGCGGCTTGGCTCTTTCTAGCTCATGCAACAGAATATCTTCTGGCTTGGCGCCATTTGTATGCGATGCCGGTTCCACGTCAATGCGCGTCTCCAGATCTGTAGCTGCTCCGGTTTCACCGCTGGTCAAATGGATTTGTGGCGCTTGGATCTCCGCTGCTGCGGCGCTAAGGCGCGGCGAGAGGATCTTCTGCTGCAATGCGGCAAGGCTACGCGGCGCATCGGTTGTGCCGGCCTGATAAAAACCATAATCTGCAGGCACAGATGGCAGCAGGCTGGAAACAGTTTGCGTTGATTGCGCCAGCACGACCTCATCAGCTTGCTTTTTGGGGATGATCACACGCTCTTCCCGATAGATTGCTCCCTCGTGGTACAAATCAGAAATCCCGCTGGCATAGCTCTGCATTTCCGTAATGTTTTGCTGCACCCAATAAGTGCGAAAATGCGGCGTCACGGATATCTTCTCCAGGTTCATGACCATTCGCAAATCGCCCGGAGTGGGAGAAGTTACGGCCAGCGCCTGCTTGTACCAACCTTCCTGGCTCAGGTTGCGGCCCTGGCTTCCTGAGATTAACTCCAGTGCACCGGCCACCAGGTCTTCGCGCGTTCCTAGAATGAGGTAATCATCAGCTACGGCAAAAGCAACAACGCGGCCGGATTGTTCGTCTTTGCTCGCGAAAAACGTCTTGCCGGCGGCAGTACGCGTCTGGAACTTGCTGCGCGATTGCCACAGCTGAGACTGCAGAAAGTTACTCGAAGAAATCCGGGAAATATAGAGGAATTCAAGATTGCCAATGTCGTACACAGCAATGGAGCTTTCGCTGCCTGCCGCCCCGGTCAGGAATTTCATGTCAGGAGGAATACCAGCGGCAGCAGCAAACTGATCTGATGCCTGGCCCAGACGAAGGAAGAGCCGCGAGTTGGAGAACACGCGGTAGTCATCACTTTTGAGCCACTGCGCGTACTCAGTGGATGCAGTCCAATCCTTCAGCAGCGCAGAAAAATCCTTGGCCTCAATGTAGAGCAGAGCCCCTTCCGGTGTGATCTGGTCCAAAGGGTGCTTAGGAGCCGCCTGAGCTTGGAAAAAACTCCAGGCGGCGATCGCGCTGATGCAAAGTCCCAGCAAGCCCAACGCAGCTGATTTTCGGCCAAGGCTCATTGGCCAGCTCCTTTCTGTACCTGCCCTTGAGGCACGGGCGGAATGGACAATGTCCGTTCTGGCAAGCGCTGGCGGACAGTGTGCTGTTGTTCAAGCTCCGAATGGATTTCGGGCTGCCGCGCACGGTTAGCAGCCTGCCTGCGCAGCACAAGGCGAATCTGCTCTGCCTGCCGGTTAATCTGCGCTTTCAAGCCGGCATCTGGTTCCAGACGATAGGCCCTCTGCAAATAGGCCAATGCCTGGTTCAACGATTTTGTCTTCTCAAAGTCCTTTCCCAGATAACGGCATATCTCTGCACGATCCTTCACCGGCAATTTGGCCAAAATGCGCCCGTTATCTCCAGCCTGCGATTCAGGGATTGCGGCGTCCTCATCGGATTCCGTGTTTTGCTGTGTCCCATTATCAATCGCATTTTCCAGATTTGCTCCGGAGAGATAAGGCTGCAGAGCGGCGATAGCCAGGTGATAGTCGCCTGCTTCGCTGGCAGCCCTGAGCAATGGAACACGCGCAGTGTCTCCCGCAGGTACATCTTCCAAGGCAGCACGCAACAACCGTATGCTTTGCGTGGCAGGAAGGTTCTTTGCTGCCTTCAATCGTGCTGTAAAGAAGTACGGCTGGTCCGGCGAAACATTTCCTGCAGTTCCACCACCGGCAAGGTAATCCAGTTCCGCGCTCCCCAGGGTATTCGGAACTGCTCCCTGCAAGCCATCAGCAAAGGACACCCTATCTTCATAAGCAACATAGCGATCTGAAACAACTGCCGCCAGATCTTTGCGCGCTGCTACCACGTTTTGGTTTGCGGCAATTTCCGCTTGCGCCAGCCGCCCGCGGTATTGAGGGTTCCAGGGAACGGCCTTCCCAAGTTCTTCAAGAAAACTTACTGCCTGGGCCGGATGTCCGGTACGCATCAGCAACGCTGCAGCGGCGCTCTGAGTTTCAAATGAATTCCCAACCACCAGCGTCATGCGCCGCAGCAAAGCCACGCCACTCTCAAGATCACCGGCCTGCATACGAATCTCAGCCAAGCCGAGCATATTGGCGGCGTTCAGGTTCCCGCCTTCAATTTCCCTCGTAAAAACGAACTCTAAAATTTTCTGCGCTGATTGTTTGTCCCCGGCCTGCTGCAGCTCAGTAGCAGTCTTGCGCAGCACGTCGGCTGACGGAGCATGTTCTGCATCGGCACGATAGGTTGCAATGATTGAGTCCAGATCGCCCGCCTGCGCCGCCAGCTTGAGCTGGATCGTAATCAGCTCAGCGCGCCGCTCCCACACGGTCTTGGGCAGAGCAGTAATCTCGTTGCGGAGACGATCATACTGTTTCGTCTCCAGTAAGTACTGCAGCCACCGCACTTGCAGACTCTCAAAATCCTGCTGGGCATATTCTTTGGCTATGCCTTCTGATTTCTGGGCCTTCTCTTGAGCAAGCTCAAGGACTTTCCGATAGATCGGCTCTTGATCAATCTTGAGCTTTGATTCGCTGGAGATGAATTGACGCAGGAACTCCAGCTTCTCCGGCGCGTCAGCGGAAAGTTCCAGCAAGAGTGCGCTTGCAGCGCCGGGATTTTCCAGCCGTGGCAGCGCGGCCTGCAACAGCGGCAGCAGACGATAGCTTCCATTGCGCTTAACGTAGTTGTGCAGGACCTCATTTACATCCGGCTGGAATTGCGTCAGTTGTTTATGGCTGGCAACGGTGGTGACGGTTGCAGCAAAATCGCCCCAGAACGTTTCTGGCGTTCGGGCAGTCGTAGTCTGGATCTTCAAAAGCTCAAGAGCGTGTTTCCACTCTGCAAGAGCTTCGTCCTGTCGTTTTTGTTTCCAGTAGATGCCGGCCAGCCGGTTGTGAACGTCAATTCGATCCGCACTCAAATCCACAACATGCTGATAATCACTGATGGCGCGGTTGAGATCACCGGCGTCTTCATAGTAAAGCGCGGCATTGAAGTATGCGGCCGCGTTCGTAGGCGTATGTTCTATCTCCGCTGGCAAAAAATCTTCAGGATCACCTTTCTTTGTCGTGGCCAGGTACTCTCCATATCTTGACCCGTAATAAAACCAAACATCGCCGGCCAGAGTTTGCTTGCGGTTTGTATTCTGTGACAGCCGCTGCCCAATCGTCGTATCGTCAAGCGCGGTGGTAAACGCATTCTGGATTTGCGGGTTTGCGTCTCCCAAATACATCCCAACAAGCGCCGTATAAGCCGAACGCCAGACAGGCGGCTCAGATGCGCCGCGTGCTTGCACAGCCTGCAGGGCTAGTTTGCCATCGCCGTGAGCAACAACAAAATTGGTTTTGTCGTCAGCCAGGGTCTTGACATCGTTGGTCATCTGCAACAGCCGCTGCGGATCGCGGGCCAACAGAAGCTCGTAATATCGATCTTGTAATTGACGCGTGTGGCGCACGCTGTCCAGGATGCGGAATTCATCGTCTTCACTTCCGGCTAACTGGTAAATTTCCTGCGCTTTGATTAAATAACCTTCCCCGGTGTAATGCTGGTTGGGAACCCTGACCGCCGCGATCCGCTCCAACTGCTGCCCCAACTCTTTCAACTTCAACCGGCGCTCCTGCAGATCCTCCAGCTTGTATGAGTACGTTGCAATGTTGGGCCGGGCCAGCGTAGCTTCATACATCAGCTTTACCTGGAAATCAGGTATTGCCGCTTTTTCCGCCGCTGGGAGCAGGTAATCATAAGCGTCGTTGCGACTCATGGCCGCGTTCTTCGCTTCCAGCGATTTTGCGAATTCCACTTTCTCTTCTGGAGTGAAGTATTGGTTGACAGCTGCGCCCATCTCCTTCATGCAGGTGGTCATACCGCTGCGGGCATTGCCAGTACGCGAAGCCTGCATACTTTTGCTGAGTTCAGTGTTGGTGATGGCTTCAATGCCGTTCTTTGCTACGCGCTGCGTCAGCGACGGAAGCTGCTTTGCCGCTTCCAGCGCCGCTTGCAGTTTTTGATATGCAGCTTCCTGCTGGCGCAAGCGCGTCATGATTCGTGTATAGGTCTGCGCGCCTGCGTGATTTTCAGAGTTCGCCAGCAGGTCTTGTCCCGCGACGCCCAAGCCCTTCTCTGCATATTCACGCGCTGGGCCAAGCATGCCCCAGCCTTCCAGCCGCTCCGCTACCGTGAAATACTTCCCCGGCGCTTCTGGGCGGCCATCGATCAGCGCGACCCTCAGCGCTTGCACTGCCTGCTCTGGCTTATTTTGCCGGGCGCGGATTTCAGCCACCTTCCCCATCCATTGAGCATCGTGATAGGCAAGCTCATACAAAGAGGTATAGTCAGCAGCAGCCTCGTCAAAACGCAAAAGCCTTTCTTCCATGGCCGCCTTTGCTGTCAAAAGATCTGTGCGATCAGGACGTATCTTAATAGCTTGAGCATAGGTGCGAATCGCGGCATCAAAATCTTCGTTGCTGGCTTGTATCCGCGCCAATACCACCGCCCAGCGAGAATCTTTGGGCGACGCTGCAACCGTCTTGACATAAAAATTAAGCAACTGGTCCTTACGTTGGTAGCGTTGCGCGTAGTGCGCTGCTTCACCGGCCAGCCCCGCATCCTCAGGATAGGCATTCAGGATTTCAATATATTGGTCAACGCCGCCTGCGTAATCCTTGAGCGCGGTAAGGGCAGGAATGAGGCCGCGCCGCAGCGTTGCGATGCGGGTCTTGCGTTCATCTCCTGAAAGCGCCGCTTTCTGGAACAGCTTGATCTTTTCCTGATAGAAGTCACGCAAACCTGCATTGTCGTTTGCGCGTGCGTAGGTTTCCGCAACGGCAGCCAGGTCGTCTCCGTTATAAGGATCGTTCTCCAGAAGCGCCAGTAACAGCTTTCGCGCTGGCTCGTATTCCCCCATTTCAGTCATTTTGCGCGCAGCTTCAAAGCTGAACTGCGTTTTCAAAGCCGGGTAGGAGTCTTTTGCCGCCTGCATCAGAACGTCAATGGCACGCTGCTGTAGCTTATTGCGCCAATAGAAATCAACCGTGGAGCGAACCACGCCCATAATCCGGGGATTTTCCTGGTAAAGCGCCTCCACGTTTTGTTGAGCGGTCGCCATATCTTTCTTTTGCTCATAGAAATTGACAAGAGCGTAACGCAGTTCCAGCCGGCGCGTGGGATCTGTGCTTACCGCAGCTTGCCGTTCCAGCGCGTGCTGATGCACCGTTTCCAAAGATTTGTCGCGGGCCATGGTCTCAATGCTTTCCAGCGTTTCGATTGCATCCGTATGATCAATCGCGGAAATCAGGAAGGAAGATTCATCTTGTTTGCGCTGCTGCGCCTCCAGCACATCAACCCGCAATTGAATGGCGGCTAGATCGTATTTGCGGGCGATGACGGCTTTGTCTGTGGCCGCATCAACGGCATCGCGCGCGGACTTACGCGTGGCAAGTTGCAGCAGCCTCGCCCGTGCTTCTGCATTGCCGTTTTCCGCCAGCGCGCCCTTTACATATTCATCCACGGCGCGTACATAGTCTTGCTTGTTCTCATAGATTGCGCCTACCTGGTAACTGTAGAGCGTGTCATCGTGGAGCCTGGTGCGTCCCAGGTTGAGCAAGCGCAATGCATCCTCAAAAAAGTAATAATCCCAAAACACTGTTGCCGCGTCTTCATAGCTCTGAGCGTGGCCGGGCTCGGTATCCGGCATTTTGTTCCAATACGGCGCAGCCTTGGAGAACTGCTCGCGGTCGGAATAGATATCGCCAATGCGCGCCATTCGGTCGCGGTCGGTAGGATTGGCTTGAAGGAGATTGTTTTCAATCTGAACGGCCAGTTCCGTATCGCGTGGATCGAAGTAAGCAAGCGAGCGATATACAGAAGAGGCGCGCTGCCCCAGATCAGGATCAGCCGGGTATTGCCTGGCGACTGCAGCAATCACAGGCGCGCCGTCTTCAAAGTGCGAGCGCCACAACTCAGCTTCAGCAATAAAGCGAACCCGTGCGGGATTGGCGCTGGCCTGGGCAGGCCAATCAGTGTTCCCGGCTGCGGTGCTGCGCAACATTTGCAGCTCAGCTTCCAGCCGGTTGTTCTCTGAGAGATATTCAAAAAATTGGCTGCGCAGCGACTCATCTTGAAACCAATTGTTGCGCAGCAGCTCTTCCCATGCGGCTTGGTTATAAAACGGCTTGCTGTTGTAGAGCGCAAGCAGATTGTTGACAAACGCTAGGTTGTGAGGAAAACGCTCATGGGCAAGCTGATTGAAACGCAGGTCGAGCTGCAGTGGCATTCCAGGCACATTGCGTAGATATGCTTCCAGATCGCTGCCGGAAAAAATCTGTAACACCTGCTGCGAGAGCGCTTGCAAGTCTTGATCGCGCTTCTTGCTCAGATACCAGCGAGCCAGCTTGTGATACCAGCTTCTGCTCGGGAATTGCTGGATGGCCCGTTTGTACACCGCTTCTTCTTCCGTGCCCAGCCGGTTGCCTTCAAGGAATTGGGCAAACTTCTCATACAGTCCCGGATCGTTTGGATTGCGGTCCAACTCCTGCCGCCAGACAACGAGCGCCGCGGGTATTTGGCGCAATGAAACCAGCCGCGAGATGTAACGATCAAGCACGCGCTGATATTCGGGCGAGCGCACACCTTGCGATACAGAGGCCATTTTCTGAACAGCAAAAGCTGCATGCCCCGGTCCCGGAGTGCGCTGTGCGGGAGCGCTTTCCCCGCCTTCCCCGCCTTCATCTTCCCCTTGAGACGTTTCTGCGGGCTGCATCTGGCTGCTCGTCTCCTGATCAAAGCTCTCACCCAGTGGCACGCCATCCGCTTTACGCGCCAGCTCCTGCAGTAGAGAGTCATAGATAGCAAACTCGCCTTGGGTATTGCGGGCGCGAGCGTATGCATCCGCCATGAGGAGCGCTACCTGATCGCGCTGAGGAGCGGAAGGAAACGCGTTGAGAAAATCCCTGCCTGCGCTCAGGACAGCAGCATCTTCACCATAGTTCGCATACGCTTCTATCAAGCGTGCACGCAGCTCTGGACGCAACTCTGAGTTGGGGAAGCGCTTATCAAAAAGCGCGACAAGTTCGGCGGCACGCGAACGATGGAAATAAGGCACAGCACGCTGCTGTTCCTCCGAATAAGCCCATGATGGAGACGTGGTGTTGAGAAGCAATGACAGAATGCCGTTGAGATAGCCGGGTCCGGTATCCATGGTGGCGATGTCCTTGTACATGGAGATATCGCCGGTTCCAAAGCGCACCGGTTGCTCCGGCGCCACCAGCAAGATGTTGGTCAAACCAGCCAAGCCTTTCTCGGGTGAGTCAGCGCCGGGCGCGTTATACAACGCAAAGTAATAACGCGCAGCTTCAGGATAAAGATGCACGGCATCAAGAAGCCGGGCAAACGTGTACAACTCCTGTGCCGTCCAGGGCGCTTTGCGCGCATCTTTTTTCAACCGGTAATCGGTAATGGCCTGTTGAGCGGCCGGCAGGTTTCCTTGCTGCTGGTAGTAATAAAAGATGCGTACGGCTGCGTTCAGATCATCAGGATTGCGCAGCAGCGCCGCATGTGCCTGGTCGAGAAACTTGCGCTGGCTACGAGTTTCGCGCAAAAGATCAAAGTAATTCTTGATCAGCTCCGGCGGCCACAGAGGCTGGAAGTTTTTGTCATAAATGGCCAACCCTTCCGCAATCGATCCCTGGTTGTACGCCAGCAAAGCGCGGGCCTTGGTGGTAAAAACCTCATCATTGGGAAACTTGGCGTGATATTTTGCGATCAGGTCAGACGCAGCTTTGAAATCTTTATCGTTGAGCAGGAATTCAAAATAGCGGCCATACAAACCCGGCTCCTGCGGATAGCAGGCGATCCACGCATTGTATTGCTCAATGGAAACATTCTTTCCCAGAGCCTGCGCATCAATCACCTGGAAGATGCGCTCAAAAGCCTGCCATGATTGTTGGCCAGTAACCGTCGTGAGCTTTTCTGTGGCGGGCGAAGGCATACGCGCCGCGGTGGAGAGCGCGTTCACCTCATCCTGAGGGCGATGCCGCAGGTGATAAAAGTCTGCCAGAGCCATTTGGCCCGCGGCTTTGTCAGCAACATTTTGTAGATACAGCTTCCAATCCGCCTCCGCGCCAGTGAAGTCCAGCTTCTGCTCTTCCTCAAGTGCCTTCAGCGAATAAAGATCGGCCTGCTGCGGATGCTGCTTTACCAGTTCGCCCAGAGCCGGGACAGTTTCAGCCGGGGGACGGCGTACAGTTACCGATCCTGTGGGCAATGCGACCGTGCGAAAGATTGCTGCCTCAACCAATGAGCGAACTTCAATGTTCTGGATCCACTCAGGCATGGCAGCGCGCGCCGCCAGAAGACCACCGCCCACACAGCCAACAAATACGCAGGCTTTAACAAGAACTTTACGGGAGGACTTCAATTTGCACCTCCTGCGCGCCTATATTGTGCGCAATATCTTCAGCGGTAACGGTCAGACGATAGGTTCCAGGCGCCAGTTCGTTTGGCACAACAATGTCGCCGGTGCTTGCAGCCTCGTCAGGGTTCCAACGCAGGCTGACCAGCGGAGCGCCCTCAAGCTGCGCAAGCAATGTACGCGTGCTGGATGAGGCTTGAATCTTCAGATGAATGGCTCCACCCGGCCTGAACTGCTTGCGCGCCAGGATGATCTTGAGCGTTGGCGGTTTGCTGGCAATAACGAAGGTCTTTGACTCACGATAAACAGCGCCGTTGTGGTCGCGCATGATCAGGCGGACGGTGTGGGTTCCGTCTTCCATCTCCAGCGGAGCCAAAAAGCGCGTCTGCCAAATATCTTCTTTTTCCAAATGGCGCAATGGCTTGGTCAACCCAAAAGGAAAGAGCGCAACCACCGAAACAATGGATGGATCCGTACGCACGCGCAGCACCGGATCGCCGGGGCGAATCACGCGTGGGCGCAGCAACGCTCGCGGCACAGCCAGAAACGAGGTGTATGGAGTTACAAATTTATATTTCCGGGCCAGGCGGATGATTTCTTCAATGCTGGCCCTGTCCTCTCCATCATGTTCAATCTTTTCCAGCAAGGCATCCACACGCGCTTTAGCCCAGAGACGCGGCAACTGATCGTGATCGAGAGATTTCTCTGGCAGATCAGCACTGCCGCGAATGTTGAAAGGTTCACCTTCACGAACACCGTGAACGTCAAAAGCAACACTCTTCTGACCAGCCTTGTATTGCCCAATCCAGGAGGCCATGGAACCGGCAAAGGAAGTGTCTTGCAGCGGATAAACCAGATCGAGCGAAGACTGTGGCGTAATGGCAAGCCCAAGCTGGCCGATGGGGTTCATATTCATCTTGGCGATAAAAGCGTTGAGCTTGAACTCTGTTGGTTCAGTGGAGAGGACATTTTCCAGCAGCCCATCATTACGCGTGAGCATGCGCAGTAGAGGCAGGTTGGCATCATCACCCACAGCAAAGACAAATAGCTTGGGACGACTGGCCTCCGGCAACGATTTCCATTTTTCCTGATACCAGGCAGAGAGCTTTCCGCTCAGGATGGAGCCTCGGGTAGCAGAGCCGTCAGTCAACAAGACCAGATAATTATTGGCAGAGTCTGGTGCGCACTGCGCCAGCCCAGCTTCCAAAGCGCGTTGAAGATCAGTGCCGCCGCGCAGTTTGCTATTGCGAACAAAGCCGGTGGCTTTCTCCAGGCTCACTGGCGTCACGCCACTTAAGTTAGGCTGAAAAGGCGTGACCTTGCTGTTGAACATCACCAGGTTGAATTGGTCGTTCGCTGCCAGCGAATGCAGAACTTTTTGCATGGCTTCATAACTGCGTTCCAGCTTGTCCCACTGCATAGAAAGCGAGTTGTCAAACAGGAGAATCACATTATGCGGAGGACGAGCCGCGGTTCCGTTTGTACCGGTAGCATTCTTGTTGGCCAGAAGCGCTTCAACTTCGGCAAAACCTGGCTCGTTCGTGCTGCGCTCTGGTGACATCTCTGTTGGATCAGTCTGGCCGGAATCAGGATTGCGATAAGCAAGCACATGCAGCGAATCGCCTGCAGCCTGATCTAGTTCGTACTGCACGTTGAAGTCTTGCGTAAGGTCGACGTTCTCACCGGTAAACTCGCCACTGACAACATGCGCATTTTGCTGTGTGATCTTTAATGGATAGATCGTGCTACCCAACTTAAAGTCGCGGATGGGATGCTCTGAGCGCAATTCGAAGTGAATGGTCAGGTGGCGCGCAGTCTGCGAGTGGTAAGCTTCAGGCTTCAATCCAATACCGAAATAGGATTTGTAGCTCTCTACAGGAATGCTCTCGTGATATTCAAACTCCAGCCGCTTGGTTCCGTAAGCAGGAATGGGAACAATGCGAGCGCTGAAGGTAGAGGTATGGCGGGCTTCGCTGGCGGTACGCTCGCCCATTTGTAGCAATCCCGGATCAATGGACTGTTGCTTCAGCTCGTTATAGATCTCTTCCGCGCGCTTGCGCTCAAGGATCACTGCAGGAATACGCACGGGCCCGTCCCAGGTGGCAAAATCTGAGACCACCGCATGGCTGTTGAGCGCAAAAACATAGTTCCCTTCCTGGATTCCACTGGTGTGGTTGGCAAAGATCTGCTTCACAAAGACGCGCGCATCGGAATTGTCAATCCGAATCGTTATTTCCATCTCTTCAAGAGACAGGATGGCCGGATCAGGCTGGGCTTTATCGCGAGGTATAAGCACGCCCGCGTCGCCCCAGGTGAGCGATGCAAGAGAGAAAAGAACAGCCAACAGCGTGAGCAGGCGTTTCATGGCAGATTTTGCTCCGGAATTCGGACCAGACCGTTGTCAGTGCCCACGTAAATGAAACCGTTGCCCGCAGCAAGCGCTGTTACGGTCAACGATGGCAGCCCTTCAGTCATCACAGTCCAGTGATTGGCGCTTTTGTCGTACACGTAGAGTCCCTTCCCCAAGGTACCGGCGAGGATGTGCTGGTCCGTAGCCAGCATGGCATTGGGATAAACCTCAAATTTAGCGGTGGCAATGTCAAACGATTCAAAGTGGCCGTCAGCCCGCAAGCGCACAATGCCGCCGCCATAGGTGCCAATGATCCAGTCATTGCCGGTACGAACGATCGCTGAAATCCAGTTGTGCGAGAGGCCATGCGTGGCGACGGTATAATTTGCAGCAACGTTCTCATTGTCCAGGACAGAGATTCCACCCAGTGTTCCGGCAATTACTTCCCTGCCTGATGTGGCGACGGCATAAACGTGGTTATTGACCAGCCCTTGGAAGGCATAGAGACTGCGCGCGCCTGCGTCATCAAGAAAGGTCAACCCGGCAGGAGTCGCCAAGACCATGCCGCTGCCATAGAGAGCTACGTCGGTTACGTGATCGGCCAATAGGCCATCAGCCCGCCCCAGCACCTGCTCTTTTCTGCCCAGTTGATCAAACAACACCAGCCCGTTCGCCGTGGCAACTGCAATCATGCCATTGGCAGAATTGGGAAGAATGCGGTTGATGCAGAAGATATTGTCATCTTCGTAATGTGCCGCGCCGTGGAGCTTGGGATCGAGCACATCCAGACCGTGATCGAAATATCCGACCCAGAGTCGATTTGCGCTGTCTAGCGCCAGCGATGACACATTGCGATCGGCCAGCAGGGCATCTTGCGGCGCCAACACACGCCGCCAGCCTCCGTGCTGGCCTTCTTTCTGATACAGCGCGCTCCCGGTGACCGCGTACAGCGATTCGCCTTGAGCAAAGATCTGGCGCACATCGGTTACGCCGCGAGCCGTCGCGTGCAACAGCGCTTGCATACGTTGAGGCTGGGAGTTGACTTCAACAATGCCGCCTTCGTTTCCACCAGCAAACAGCTTTGCGCCATCGGCATAAAGCGCGCGCGCAAAGAAACCGGGCGCTAGCACCCGAGCAAAGCGACCACCTTCAAACTCCGCCACTCCGACCGCTGTCCCGACATAGGTTTTCTGATTGGTCAAGGCTATGGAGAAAACCTGCGGATCGGGCATACCCTGGGCTTCTCCAAAAACCTCTGTGCGTCCTGCCTGCCAGTGGACAACTCCCTGGTCCTGGGTGCCGATCCAGAGATCTCCTTCATTACCTGCCAGCTCGATTACATGCAAAGCCGCCAATGTCGGGTGGAAAGACTGAAGCTTTTGCCCGTCATAGACCAGCACACCGCGCTTACGGGTTCCGATGAGCAACTGCCCGGAGCCAAGCGGCAAAATTGCAGTGATCGACCTCGCATCCGGATGGTCCGGCAGAATCTGGCGAAACTCTTCTCCATTGAATGCCAGAACGCCTTCTGTGCCCGTGACGATCAGCAGTTCAGGCTTTCTGGCGTCCCTTAAGACGCCGGTCGTCATCCGCAGCAGCGGGGTTGAAGGCAGTTCCTGGCCAGGACGATAGTGTTTGACCAGCGAACCATGATTGTCATACCGAAAGAGTCCAGATGCGCCGCAGAGGTAGAAATCGCCCTTAAAGATTACGCCGCCGGTGAAAGCTTCAGGAGCATTGATCCACTCAAAACTGCTGTTGAGCGAAACCAGCTTGCGCACGGAAAAGGGTAGGCTTTCCTGCGATTGCACCTCCGATGTGGCAATCCGCAGAGCTCGCTGGGCGCGCCAAAATACTAGCCCTGCGCTGCCAAGCCCCAAAAGCAGAACGATGGCAACCACGTAGCGCCACTTCACTGGAAGAATTTTCATTTTGGTTGAAGAAGAGAATATACATCTCAACCTGTCCTGCAAGACAGGCTCAAAAATATTTTTCGATTTCGGATTGTCGCTCTTGCTCATCTGTCCTTCTGCGGCCAGATGCTCTGCAAAGCAAATTCCACTCAGGAAACATGGAAATGGCGCAGTTGCGACCTTTATATATGAAGCTGCGCGTGTCAGAGCGGAGACGCAGCCGTGTCAGCCTGGACACATCTGTCAGCGCAAGCCGAAGCGCGATCGAGAAAAAAGCCCGCTGCGAACAGCGGGCTTGCGAGAGGTACAAGAGGAGCAAATGTTGAAAATCAGAAGGTGAGCGTGCCTCCAAAGATCAGCCGGCGCGGCGTGCTATCGGTAAGTGCCGGGTTGCCGAATCCGGTGAATTGCAGTTGCAGCCCAGCATCCTCAACAAATGGATCTACGCTGGCAAAGTTGGGATGATTCAGGACGTTGATGGCAGTCGCGTGGAATTCAAAGCCGACATGCTCAGAAAACTTGATCTGTTTGTAAACAGAAAGGTTCCCAATGTTGCTTATAGCATCCTGGTTAATGTTTCGTGGGGTGTTGCCGAACGGGGTACCAAACACCGATTCTGCCGTTCCGCCGTTCACAATGAACCGGACCTGGTTGTTGGTCACCGTAGTTTCAGTTGGCGCCGCGCCAACAGGCGACTGGTTGATGGCGTTCAAGCTGAGTAACGCATTTGGGTTAGTAGCGCTGGTTACACAGGCCCCAAAGAGATTGCAGGCATCGCCGGCAAAAATGCCGACGCTGGTGGAAGGCGCTTGCGAGCTCCCCAAAAATGGACGGGCTGAATCGATTCCGCTGTTGAAAGCGCCGAGGAAGGCGGAATCAAAGAAATCGCCCGGAGCGGTCGCCTGTGCAGTTACAAGTTGTGAAGGCGTATAACGCTGGCCTGAAGCCAGGAGATAGTCGGCTGAAATGGCCCAGCCACCTAGTATATGTCCAAAGAAGCCGCGCTGGTTTTTAAAGAACGGCAACTGCTCTGTGAAAAGGATTGACCACTGATGTGGATAGTCCAAGCCGGAGAAAGAATATTCACCGCTGGTAAAGTTAAGCGGGTCTTGGGCAAAAGCAACGCTGTTTCCGCCGCCAAAGGTGCTGAAGATTTCGCTCACGTTGTCAAGCGTTTTGCTAAACGTGTAGGACGTGCGCATTGTCAACTGGTTGAACAGGTTGTTAGCGCGATACTCCAGTTGCAAGGCGTTATAGTTTGAGAACCCTGAATTGATGCGTTCGCGTAGCACGCCCTCACCGCAATTCAGGCGGCCAAGATCAGGGTTAACGGTGTGTCCGGGCGCCGGTGGAATCTGAGGTGTGGCGCACGGCGTCCCATTTGGAACCAAGTTCGGGAACGCGGCCTGCAGATCGGCAATAAACGGGTTTGCATTGATGCTCTGGAACAAACCGCGGGCGGCGTTGCCGACATACCGTGCCTCAAAAGCTGAGTTCTTTGATACCTCCCTCTGGACACCAAAGCTCCAGCTGTGTACGCGATCAGGTCCAAAATTAGGGCTGACCGTGGTTTCCGCCTGGCTGCGCGGATCCAACACGCCGGGGGTAATCGAAGAGGCAAGCAAGTTGCGCACATTAGGACCAGTGGGTACAGCCGGCAGTCCGAACTGTGCGGCGGGCAGCACTGAGCCAGGAGCCGTGAAGGTTTGCAGGAAAACCTCTGGCGCTGAGGTGGCTATGTTGAGATAGATGTTGTAAAAGGGCGGATCATAGAGCAAACGGTATCCACCACGAATGGTGGTCTTGCCGTTGCCTGTGAGCATGCCGCCGCCTTGCGGGGTATAAGCAAAACCAAAGCTTGGCCCAATGCTATCCGTGGGAGCAGGAATTTTGGGGAAAGTGCGTACAGAAAGCGGCAGAGCCGGATTCCAGAATGCGGTCGCGGGATTGCTCTCGCGGGCCGTTGTAAGTTGATTGAATATATTTGCCGGCTGTCCATAATATGACCAGGTCACGCCAAGATTCAGCGTCAAACTGGGCATAACCTTCCAGTCATCGCCCACGTAGAGGAAAGTATCATGCTCGCGGAAGTCCAGCGTACTGGGCCCTTGAGCAACGTTGACCAGTGAGGGTGTATTGGCAAAGAATGCATTCCAATCCGCAAAGCGGAATTGGCCGTTGAGGAATGGCAGGAAGGTATTGGGTGAGCGCTGGAAGGTGTAATTGACTCCAGCCTTAAACTGATGTTTTCCTAGCACGTAATTCCAGTTATCCTGCCCCTGCCAGGTATTCACAATGCGCCCCTGCGGGAAGTCAGGGTTGGGACCGAACCCAAGCAAACCTGGCGACTGAAAACTTACATTGGTAACAGCCTGGTCAAGATTTTGAATTGTAGGTTCAGTATTGCCGATGGTGTTGCCGCCAAACTGCACATTCGTTCTGCCGAATGAACCGCGCAGCTCATTTACCATCCGTGAACTGATGTTATGTGTCCAACTCAGCATCACGGCCTGGCTGAGGGCGGGAACGCTGACCACATATCCTGCTGCTCCGTTATCTTCTGTGTTGAATGTGTTATTCCTATTAAAAAGATAGCGGCCTGTTATGGTGTCCTGCCCTAATTGAAGATCAGTGCGGGCAATCCAGTCAAAAATGTGGGCTGGAGCGGGCAGCACGCGCGAAACACCGGCAAACTGTGCCCCTGGACAAGCAGTAACTACGTTGGTCTGCACCGGTCCCAGCGGCGTTGGGTTCCCGCCCGATATTCCGTACGGTCCAGCGCTAGCCAGCGCAGCCAAACTGGCGCTGCCGGGGAAGCAGCCAGCCAATGTTGTCAGGCCGGCCGGGGTGGGAGTTAGATCTTGCGATGAGAAAACTGTTTTTTGAGAAATAATCTCCTGGTCAAATCCACCAAAGAAGAACAGTTTGTTCTTCACCATGGGACCACCAATCGTAAACCCGCCAAACTCATCGTTGAGGCGAGGCGGTTCAGAGAGGTTTTGAAATTGCTTCTCAAAGTTTGTCATTGAATTAAGGATTGAGTTGTTGATAGTGCCAAAAACGTTACCATGCCAGGCATTGCCGCCTGATTTGGTGATGATGTTAACCACCGAACCAGAGTTGCGGCCATACTCCGGCCCGAATTGATTTGTCACTAGTACATATTGCTGTACAAAATTCGGGTCGCTAAGAAAAATCGCCGGCCCGGCAACACTATTGTCATTGTTGTTCTGTCCATCTATTTGTTGGTCATTGTTTCTTCCCCGTAGTCCATTGGAAGAAAACCCTACACCATTAGTATTGGAAAAATTATTGTCGCGAGTGGGCACAACACCAGGAACAAACAAGGCAAGATTATCCAGGCCTTGATTTTCCTGAACGCCGGAAAAAGTGCTAAGTTCAGTGCCGGAAAAGGTATTGGTAACTTGCGATTGCGTTGTTTCCACCAGTGGTGCCCCTGCGGTGACTTCCACCGTAGTGCTGGCTTGTCCAACAGCCAGTTTGATGGTTCCCAGCCCGGTGTCACGTCCGGCGGATACCATTACATTGTTCTGCACTGTCGAATTAAAGTTGGGAGCTGAAACTTCTATTTTGTATTGTCCTACCGGGATCAGGCTGAAGCGGAACAGCCCTGAATTATCAGCGGTGGTGGTGAGCACCGCACCCGTGGAGTTGTTGGTTGCCTTAATCTGGGCGCCCGGCAAAACGGCCCCTTGTGGATCGGTCGCAGTGCCGGAAATGGATCCCTTGAGCACCTGGCCAAACGACGGAACACTGATTGCCAAAACCAAAATGGCGATGAGTGCTGAGAGATGAACCTTTCTACTATGCATAGCCTACTTCTCCTATCGGTCTAACGTAAGAAGCAATAAAGGCGTAACTCTGCCTTTTAACTTGCATGAGCAGATTGCAGTTTCCGTGCCACCAATTTTCTGAGAGAACTTAGCGCAATGTCTTCCATATTTAAAAACAAGCAGAAAAGCGCGATTTAGGTTTATGTAGGCAGAGATGAAGTTGGTCTCACAGCTTGCATAAGCAACTGACCTTTACTCCTTTGTAGACAACCCTGTGATGAAAAGCAGCTTCATCTTATAACAGAAGATCCAGTGTCACGACGCATAGCTTTATCTTTCAGCATTTTGCACGTGCATAGCATTCGTACGTGTACACGATGGCGTGAGACTTTCAGACTACAAAATATTTTGCTTGCAGATGATGCACGATAATCGCTGACGTTGATTGTTCCGGCTCCATATGAAAGCCGCTGGTGAGACGCACGCCGATTGCCTCTTCCGGCTTCAGCAAGGCAAAGAGTTTGGTCTGGTCCTCAAGGTTCGGGCAAGCAGGATAACCAAATGAATAGCGCGAACCGCGATATTTTTGGTGGAACAGATCGCCGATCCGGGTTGCGTCATCGCCCGCGATACCCAGCTCTTCGCGCACCTGTTTATGAAACAACTCAGCTAGTGCTTCAGCAGTTTCCACGCTGAGACCGTGCAAATAGAGATACTTGGTGAACTCGCCGGCATCAAACAGTTTCTTGGTTTCCTCTGATGCGCGGCTACCGATCGTTACTACTGACAATCCAATCACATCCATCTGGCCGGAACTCTTTGGAGCAAAAAAGTCGGCGATAGAAAGCTTGCGACCTTCGCGCTGTCGCGGAAAGGCAAAGCTGGCAATCACATTTCTGCTTTCTGGTTCATAAAGCAGAACATCATTGCCTTCCGATTGGCAGGCAAAATATCCATAGACAACTTTTGGCTCAAACCAGTTTTTAGCTATTACTTCTTTCTGTAACTCTGAAAGTACAGGAATATATTTCTCTTCCACCAGACGCAAGTAGTCTGCCTGCGATGCTGTTTTCAGTTGCCACTGATTCTTGAATAAAGCTGTATGGTTCACATACTGAAAAATTTCGTTCAAGTCGAAGTCTTTACGCACGCGAACGCCATAAAAAGGCGGAACAGGAATATTCGGCGCCGGCTGGACCACCGCCGATCTCTCTGTGCTGGTGGAAGCTTCTGCGCCTGCTACCATGGTTGTCTTGGCAAATTCCTTGACCGTTCGTCCTTCTTGCAGCCTCTTCTCTCGTGCGCCGTTGGTCGAGGTCAGATCATCCATGAGGTGCAAGCCGGTGAAGGCATCATCAGCGTAGAAGACAGAATTGGAATATTCGCGCCGCAAATCGTCTTCTACATATTTGCGCGTCAGTGCCGCGCCGCCGCAGATCACCGGATACGCAAGCGATTGCGCCTGCAGATCCTGAATTACATACTTCATCTCAAGCGTTGATTTCACCAGAAGTCCACTCAATCCAATCGCGTGAGCATTATGCTGCTTGGCTGCGGCGATAATCGAATCCGACGGCTGCTTGATTCCAAGGTTTACTACTTTGTAACCATTGTTTGTGAGAATAATATCCACCAGGTTCTTGCCGATATCGTGGACGTCACCCTTCACCGTGGCCAGCACCAGTGTTCCTTTTTGCGTGCCTTCTTTCTTCTCCATCTTCGGCTCAAGATACGCGACCGCCTGCTTCATGACGCCTGCGGAATCCAGCACCGAAGGCAGCTGCATCTTGCGCGCGCCAAACAGCTCTCCCACGGTCTTCATGCCGTCAAGCAAAACGGTATTGATCACATCCAGCGGTGAATACTTTGTGAGAGCGTCTTCCAGTATCTGTTCCAGCGTTTGCTTCTGTGCACCTTCGCCCAGCGACTTCTCACCGTTGATGATGCAGCGCTTCAGCTTATCTTCCACTGAGAGCGATTCCAGCGGTGCGGCTTCAGCCTGCGGCTGTTTATCCAGCCCGCTGAAATGCTGCATGTAAACCTGCAGAGGATCGCCCGCCGTTTTGTCAAAGTAGATGAGCTTGCGCGCCAGATCGACTTCAATTTCCGGGATCTTATATAAAGGATAGATTTTGGCGTAGTTCACAATTGCCATATCCAGCCCGTGGTCCACGGCTTCTTTCATAAAGACGCTGTTCAGCACGCGCCTCGCATAAGTATTCAGGCCAAAAGAAATGTTGCTGACGCCAAGGATCGTCTTCACCTCCGGCAGTTCCCGCTTGATTCCCTTGATGGCATTGAGCGTCTCAATTCCCGCTGTGCGGTATTCTTCCTGCCCCGTAGAAATCGGGAGCGTTAGCGCATCAAAGATCAGGTCCACCGGACGGATGCCGTACTTTTCTGTCGCCAATTTGAAGATCCTCTTGGCGATGGCGACTTTCTTCTCGGCAGTCAGCGCCATGCCCTCTTCATCAATGGTCAGCGCGATCACCGCAGCCCCGTACTTTTTGGCCATGGGCAATACTTTGGCCGTGCGCTTCTCGCCATCTTCTAAATTGATGGAGTTGATGATGGCTTTTCCGGGAATGCGCTTTAGCGCCTCTTCAACCACGTCAGCTTCGGTTGAATCCACAAGAATCGGTGCAGGCACGCGCGTGGCCACCCGCTCCAGAATTGTGCTGATGTAGCCTTTCTCGTCCTCACCCACAATGGCGCAGCACAGGTCCAGCATGTGCGAGCCTTCTGTCACCAGCTTTTTAGCCAGCGCCAAAACGTCGTCATACTTGCTGCCACGCACCATGTTCTTAAAGTGCTCCACTCGCGTGGTGGTGTTCATCTCTTCCGCAACAATCAGCGGCTTGGGATCAAGATCAAGAGGCACCATGCTGTAAGCGCTGGAAGCGGCAGGAGTGATCTCCACTTCGCGCTTCGCGGGTTCCAGGTTGGCGCAGTGATCAGCCACGGTCTTGATGTGAAGCGGCGTCGTGCCACAGCATCCGCCCACAATCCGCACACCGTATTCAGTAATGAACTTTTTATGCCAATCTGCCAGATCCTGCGGCGTCAAGCGATAATGCGCCACCCCGCCCACGTTCTCCGGCAAACCTGCGTTGGGAAGGACAGACACTTCCTTTGGCGCGTTGTGCGCCAAGTAGCGCACCGCATCGTTCATCTCTTTTGGACCAGTGGCGCAGTTCAGGCCCACAATCTCGCAATCGAAAGGTTCAAGAGAAGTTTCCGCTGCGCCTATCTCTGTACCTAGCAGCATGGTTCCCGATTCTTGCAGCGTTACCTGCGCCTGCACAGGAATACGTTTGCCCGCCTGCTTCATCGCCTCGAATGCGGCAGCAACTGCGATCTTTGTCTGCAAAATGTCCTGACAGGTTTCAATCAGCAGAATGTCAACGCCACCAGCAAGCAGACCCAATGACTGCTCCAGATACGCGTTGAACATGTCGTCATAAGCAATCTGCCCCAGTGATGGCAGCTTGGTTCCCGGCCCAATTGAGCCGGCCACAAATCGCTGCTTACCATTACCGGAGAAGCCGTGCGCTACTTCACGCGCCAGCTCTGCTGCGCGCTTGTTGATCTCATGAACTTTGTCTGTGAGGTCAAATTCACCCAGCACGATTCGGCTGCCTCCGAACGTGTTGGTCTCCACCACATCAGCGCCAGCCTGAAAATAAGTGGCGTGTATGTCTTTAATAATATCGGGACGGCTCAGCACCAGAACTTCAGAACAATTCTCTTTGCCCCAGAAGTCATCGAGCGAGGGATGCCGCTCCTGTATCTGCGTGCCCATCGCGCCGTCATAGATGACGACACGTTCGCGAACTGTCTCAAGAAAAGATTTCATTAGTTTTTAGTCGAGACCCTTCTATTCTGTCGCTGCGCTCCAATCCGCCTTGGATTGTGGTCCACTCGATATGGTTCGTGCTCCTGGAGCAAGCGGCTCGGCGCCACATGGGCCTCACCGCTGATCATAAGATCCTGCCAATCGTTCCAAATCCATTGGAACTAAAGATGACCGAACAAGCCAATCGGCTTCAAACCAGTCAGAATAATCAGGGTTCCCGCTACTCTCTTATTGTACGGTCAGCGCGCTTATCCTGCCCTAACCGGTCATTAATCGTGGCGATTCTCTCCTTGATCCGCGATTTCCTGCCGTTAATCCGGATGTTGTCAGTTGGCCTCACGCATGGGAAAGTACAAAATTCCCGATTTGGCATTGCCGGAAACATTAAAGTTTCAGCTCCGCCATCCTTATCACCCCACTCCAGCATCCAGAGTTACTACAACTTGATAGTACGTGCCTTGTGAAAAAAGGCGCTTCCTTCAAGAGATTTTTTGCCGTTTTCACAAGGAGGCATTCTGTGTACAAGATCCGCTCACTGTATTGTCTGCTTCTTTTTGTCCTATCATTTGCCGCATCCGCAGTTTTCGCTCAAACCGTTGCGCCGACATACCAGAACTTTGTCCCGCCTACCGGGGTTGCCGCTGACGCTGGCGAGCCATCCATCGGCGTAAACTGGAATACCGGCAAGATACTTTTCGAGGCCGGGCTGGAAACCGATCGCGTCACCATCAGCGGCAATCCAGCTACCGCCACGTGGGAAAACGTGAGCGGAACAACAACCTCAGTGGTAACTCTCGATCCGATCCTGTTCCTCGACTCCACAACAGGGCGCACATTCGTCTCCCAACTTGCTGGCACCTGCAGTCTTTCTGCTTTCAGTGACAATGATGGCTCCAGCTACACGCCTGCGGTAGGTTGCGGCGTACCCGCCGGAGTCGATCATCAGACGATCGGCGGAGGTCCCTTTGCCCCGAGCCTGATTCCGCAGCTGCCGCCTCCTGTGGGCTACAAGCATGCCATCTACTATTGTTCACAGGCTATTGTCGATGCTTCGTGCGCCGTCAGCCTGGATGGCGGGCTCACCTATGGTCCTGCGGTCCCGATTTATACGCTGCTCGATTGTAGCGGCATACACGGCCATATCAAGGTCGGTCCGGATGGTACCGCCTATGTTCCCAATAAGAATTGCAACAGCAACGCCGCCGTAATTTCTTCAGGAGATAACGGAACAACGTGGACCATTCACCCCGTGCCCGGCAGCACTTCAGGCGATAGCGATCCTTCCGTTGCAATAGCGAGGGACAACACCGTCTATCTGGGCTGGCACGGCGGTAATGGACATCCCATGGTCGCTGTCTCGCATGATCACGGAGCTACCTGGACCAACATCAGCGACGTCGGAGTTGCGCTTGGCATCCAGAATGTAGCGTTCCCGGCCATGGTTGCGGGCGATGGCAATCGCGCTGCGCTCGCGTTCCTGGGCACCCCTACCGGCGGCAATGCTCAGGACACGGCAAATTTCACTGGCGTATGGCACCTCTACATCGCACACACTTACGATGGCGGCGCAACCTGGACACTGGTGGATGCAACTCCCAATGATCCGGTACAACGGGGATCAATCTGTCTTGCCGGGACTTCGTGCGGATCGGACCGCAACCTGCTGGACTTTATGGATGCAACCGTAGACAAACAGGGGCGCGTGCTGGTCGGCTATGCTGATGGCTGCGTCGGCGCTTGCGTAAATTCAGCACCAAACTCTTTTACCGCGATTGGCTCCATCGCTCGCCAAGCCACCGGCACAGGACTGTTTGCTGCATTTGACGGGAGTTTCTGACAACACCAGACCGGCCTGCTTCCTCACTGCGAATCAGGCCGGTGTTTTTTACTCTGCGGTGCCGGTCATTAAAATCACTTCTGCACTTCTGTCTTATTTTCCGCCGCTGGCGCGCTATTCACGGCTGGCCTGGTTTCTGCGGGAGCAGGAGCGCTTGGATCTTCCTTCATGGCTTTCTTAAAATGCCTGATCCCATCGCCCAGTCCTTTGCCAAGTTCTCCCAGCTTTGACGGCCCAAAAAACAGTAATGCGATAATCAAAATCACCAGCAGGTGCATAGGCTGCATAATTCCTTCAAACATGTTTCCTCCATTGCCAGAGATCAAGTCTGGCCTCGGCTTATAAAAAGTGAAAACAATCAGCCCTCCTGCTGCCAGGCGGGGTTCCCGGCAGCGAACAAACTGGGCGTGGATTTACGAAATTGAAGTTTTTGTTAGCCGAGTTGCGGCGGAGGTCGCTGCGTAAGAAGGGATGAGAGATATGAATGGAGAGGAGGCCGGTAATCTGGCTGCACCTCTACTTGATGGCAAAAGCAGGTATCGTTCGGGTCATAAACCAGAATCCACGGCCCGCTCACCAAAAGAAAATCTGCATGCACCGCCAGCAATGATTTCCGGTTTTCCGGCTCAGCCGGGCTGGCGCTCAGATCGTCTGTCATGGAGATAACCGGGAACATAATGCAGATCACGCACACCAGCGCAAGCAACGCCAGAGCGGAGCGCTTTCTGGACTCAAACGAAGATGCTTTGGTAGACCAAAACACCAGCAAGGCGCCGGCCAGGGCCGTCCACACGAGATTAAGCGCTAGTTCCACAATCAGTTGAGATTTAAAAGAATACGCTATCACGATCAGCAGCAGCAATGTGACTGACGTAATGCGATTATCGGTAACAGTTGTCAATTGAGCTTACAGCAGAGACCTTACAAGCAGAACGAAACCTATCTAATTGTGGCTCACTCGGCCGTGGCGTAACGCAAGGGCGTCAAGGAAGTACTGACGCACACCTCGCAAAATCTTTTGTGGCGTTGGAACGCCTCATCGGCTTCACGATGCTGCGCGCCGAGAACTTCAATCTGCGTCATCTCTTGATCGTCTCTGTATTTGTTGGAAAAAAATTCGACCAGCTTGGTTTTGAACGTCTCATCGGCCTGGGTTGCAATGGCAAACAATTCAGCACCGCGCGGACACAGCTTTACAGACATTTTGGCAAGCCCCTTGATGGATGGTTGATTGTTGGCCGCAACACCGCAAAAGTCCATAGGTTTTACAGAGTTTTTACATGCCCGCAATCAAAATTTACTTTTTGGCTGGCTGCGGTTGCAGTGGCGCTCAGGCCACAAATTTGTAGCCGAGTCCGGGGACGGTGATGATCAATGCCGGTTGTTTGGGATCTTTCTCCAGCTTCTGCCGCAAGCTACCGACATGTACGTCAACAGTACGTGTGAAAGTGTCTTCACTATAGCCCCACACCTCTTTCAGCAGCACCTCGCGGGAGAGCGTTGTGCCCGGGTTCTGGGCAAAGTAACGCAGCAGCCGGAATTCGCGCGCTGATAACGGCACAGGTTTCCCTTGCCGCATCACCGTTGTGCCGCGCAGGTCGATCTGGATCGGGCCAAACTGCAGGACATCTGCTTCTTTCGCTGTGGGCACGGCAGAGCGCCTTATATGCGCCTCAATGCGGGCCAGCAATTCCAGCAGCTCAAAGGGTTTGGTCAGGTAATCATCCGCGCCAATCTTCAGGCCCAGGACCTTATCCACCAGTTGGCCGCGAGCGGTGAGCATGATAATGGGAGCAACAATTCCGGCGTTGCGAATGTCACGGCAAACATCAAAGCCGTTTTTTTTGGGAAGCATTACGTCCAGGATGATGAGATCATGTGCGTTCTGGACGGCCTTGCGCAATCCCTCTTCACCATCGGCGGCTGTATCGGCAGAGTAGCCTTCTGCCTTCAGGCGATCGCTTAACGTCATGCGCAAATCTTCTTCGTCTTCCACCAGCAGAATGCGTTCGGTCATGAGGAGAAATCCGGCTCCGCATGGCGGTCTGCTGCGTGTTGTTGCTCTTGCGTTGCGCGTTCTCCGGCTACCTGCAAATGGATGCTAAACAAACTTCCCTTTCCCACTTCGCTCTCGGCGGTAAGCTGGCCGCCCATGGCTTCTACAATCTTGCGGGCCAGCGGCAGCCCCAGCCCGGTACCGTGAATTCCAGACTCAGCAATCGCAGGGCTGCGATAGAACGGCTCAAAGATATGCTTGATCTCGTCTTTGCTTATGCCGATGCCCTTGTCTTCCACGGAGAGAATGATCTCCTTCGTTTGCCCTTTTTCTTTGATGGCTTCGGCGGCAATCCGTAACCAGCGGTTATCACCGCCGTATTTCACTGCATTGACAATTAGATTTTGCAGCGACTGAACCAGCCCATTGAAATCGGCGCTCACCGCAGGCAATCCAGATTCAATGCGACGCTCAACGGTAACCCCGGCTGCGGCAACGGTTGTTGCCGTCCCTTCCAGCGCAGCTTCCACGGCGCCGTAAAGATTGACCGGACCCAGGTTGTGGTTTCGCGGCGCCTGCTGCGTGGCTGCAAACAACAGCACCTGCTCCACCAACTGCGTGAGCTGCCGCGTTTGCTTTACGATGGAATTTCCGTAGCGCACCAACTGCTGCTTGTCTTCTACAACTCCGTGAGCAATGTTCTCTGCCGCTGATGAAATCACCGCCAGCGGAGTACGCAACTCATGAGAAACGCCGGTCACAAAATCCATCTGCAGCCTGGCCAGTCTGCGTGCGCGCTGGCTTGCGATAATAATCAGCGCCATGGTCAGGCCCAGCAGCACCAACACAGCAAAGCTGGCCATCAGGTTGCGCCGTCGCAAACCGCTCACTGCCGCCTCAACTGAACCGCTCTTGTGCTTGGCCACCACTTGCCACACACTTTGATCACCGGAGTGGAAGACCTCAAGACGTGGCAATCTTTCCGGTCCGGTAGCGCGCCTGTCCTCGCCTTGCATAGAACGGTCG
>DASTCT010000106.1:0-2387 GCA_035710845.1 Candidatus Angelobacter sp. | reverse complement strand
GACGGGTAGCTGGTCTGAGAGGACGACCAGCCACACTGGGACTGAGACACGGCCCAGACACCTACGGGTGGCAGCAGTCGAGAATTTTTCTCAATGGGGGAAACCCTGAAGGAGCGACGCCGCGTGGAGGATGAAGGTCTTCGGATTGTAAACTCCTGTCATTGGGGAACAATGCACAGATATTAACTGTATTTGTGTTGATAGTACCCGAAGAGGAAGAGACGGCTAACTCTGTGCCAGCAGCCGCGGTAATACAGAGGTCTCAAGCGTTGTTCGGATTCATTGGGCGTAAAGGGTGCGTAGGCGGCGCGGTAAGTCGGGTGTGAAATCTCGGGGCTTAACTCCGAAACTGCATTCGATACTGCCGTGCTTGAGGACTGGAGAGGAGACTGGAATTTACGGTGTAGCGGTGAAATGCGTAGATATCGTAAGGAAGACCAGTGGCGAAGGCGGGTCTCTGGACAGTTCCTGACACTGAGACACGAAGGCCAGGGGAGCAAACGGGATTAGATACCCCGGTAGTCCTGGCAGTAAACGGTGCACGTTTGGTGTGGGAGGATTCGACCCCTTCTGCGCCGGAGCTAACGCGTTAAACGTGCCGCCTGGGGAGTACGGTCGCAAGATTAAAACTCAAAGAAATTGACGGGGGCCCGCACAAGCGGTGGAGTATGTGGCTCAATTCGATGCAACGCGAAGAACCTTACCTGGCCTTGACATGCATCTCTAAGCGCGTGAAAGCGCGTGAGTCCCGAAAGGGACAATTTGCACAGGTGCTGCATGGCTGTCGTCAGCTCGTGTCGTGAGATGTTGGGTTAAGTCCCGCAACGAGCGCAACCTCTGTCGTTAGTTGCCAGCCTTAAGTGGGGCACTCTAACGAGACTGCCGACGTCAAGTCGGAGGAAGGTGGAGATGACGTCAAGTCCTCATGGCCCTTATGCCCAGGGCTACACACGTGCTACAATGGCCGGTACAAACCGCTGCAAACCCGCGAGGGGGAGCTAATCGGAAAAAGCCGACCTCAGTTCGGATTGGAGTCTGCAACTCGACTCCATGAAGCTGGAATCGCTAGTAATCGCGGATCAGAACGCCGCGGTGAATACGTTCCCGGGCCTTGTACACACCGCCCGTCACATCACGAAAGTGGGCTGTACTAGAAGCCGGTGGGCTAACCGCAAGGAAGCAGCCGTCCAAGGTATAACTCATGATTGGGGTGAAGTCGTAACAAGGTAGCCGTAGGAGAACCTGCGGCTGGATCACCTCCTTTCTAAGAGAGAACGTCATGGCACTCACACTCACGCTTCAGTAGAAGCGGCCATTTGCGTACGCAAGGACGTGAAAAGGTTTGTGTGGGACGTTGTCATGTACCCCTCCAGTCTCATTTACCCTGATCGAGACCAGAGGGAGCTTAAATTCGGACCTCTCTTTCCTTCGTTTACACAGCGATGGTCAGCATCGGCCCAGCCGGTGCGCACGTTCAACCCGTCCTCGAAAAATATTGCAGCTACTAGCTTCTAGCCGCTAGCTCCTTGGCAGTACAGCCGTTACTCACTGCGATCTTCAGTGGTTCGTGCTGCTTGTCTGACGATAGTCAGGCTAAGTACTAATTGCTAATTGCTAATGGCTCAGACGGGCCTGTAGCTCAGTTGGCTAGAGCGCACCCCTGATAAGGGTGAGGTCGTTAGTTCAATTCTAACCAGGCCCACCAGTATCAATTGGTAATTGAGTAATTTGGTAAGTTGGTAATTGAGTTGAGGCTCACGAAGATTTCGGCAAAATTACCAAATTACAAAATTACCAACTTACCAATTTCCGATGGGGCTGTAGCTCAATTGGGAGAGCGCCTGCTTTGCAAGCAGGAGGTCACCGGTTCGATCCCGGTCAGCTCCACCAAATCAAGCTGTCAGCAATCAGCTGTCAGCGTTCAGTCAGATCGACAATGTATAAGGGCTGAATGCTAATTGCTGAGTGCTGAATGCTGCACTCAAAGCCGCCCAGGCGGCAGATACGAAGACGATATTTGACAACTGAATAGATTGATGTAACTACAAAGGCGAAGAGTAATTTTTATGAGTACCTTAGATGTCTGCTGGTGTGGGGCCCGGATGCAAACGGGTCAGCAACTTGTCAGCGTTTTGGACAACGCAGGACAACCCGCGATGAGCAGACACAATGAGGTCATAAAACGAACTCAGCAATTGGTAGTTAGTGATTAGTCTTTAGCCAAAAGCTAAATACTAAGAGCTAAGTACTCGTCCGCTTGCCGCGGACGTGCTTTGAGTAAATTTTATGGTCAAGTTACTAAGGGCGCATGGTGGATGCCTTGGCAGAAGATGGCGATGAAGGACGTGGCAAGCTGCGATAAGCCTCGACGAGCCGCAAGCAGGCTT